>NZ_GG665866.1:1374365-1486865 GCF_000160115.1 Shuttleworthella satelles DSM 14600 | reverse complement strand
GCTCATGTTCTCAGACCCGAAACCCTTTGGGGCAAGCGTAATTTTAACCTGATCTCCCGGGACCAGCTTTACATAGAGGACCGCCGGTGTATTATCCCTTAAAATGGGATCTCTCACAACCGACTTGCGCAGGTATCCTTCCCTATATCCCCTCCGAACACCTTCGTTGACTGCCTCTCTTAAATCCCCGTCGATCAGATGTACATCCTGTCCGACCTCCAGAAAGACCACCGCCATGCCGGTATCCTGGCAGATGGGAATTTGCTCCTGACCCGCAATTTCAAGATTCTCCTCCATCTGTTCCAGGACCTTTTTGCCCAGAGGGGAGATCTCCTCTTTCCCTGCCCAGGCAAGTCCCTTCTGCATATCCGAACTGAGACTGATATTGGCTTCTATGCACATTTGACAAATATTCCGGCTGATCTGATGAACTGGTATTTCCCTGATCATAAGCACTCCATAGCTGCTGCGACAACATCGACCTTCACAGGCCTATTTTACAACGATTCTATCAAATGTCTTTTCCTGTAGAAGGCTCTCTCATCCATCATTCTATTATCATAAACTATGAAATTTACATCTTCGAGCATTCTCTAAACAAAAGGGAGAGCAAAAGACCTGCTTCTGCTCTCCTTCGCCTTCTTTATTCTTCCTCTTCAGAATCATCTTCCCGCGCGCTCTGATCTTCTTCTGCTCTGACCAGAAGATCCTCCAGGGAATGATCCGCATCCGCCGATTCCTGATTTTCTCTCGCCTGATCGCTGTCGACTGGCAAGCCATCTCCCATACTCTCAGAGGTATCCTCATCCTCTAAGGGGAGATCCTCCCTCTGTACAACGGAAATGCTTGCCACCTCGTCGTCTCCCTTGAGATCAATCAGCTTGACCCCGGACGTAATCCGGCCTAAGAGGGCTGTATCCGCGATATTAATCCGGATGATGGTGCCGGCCCGATTAATCAGCATGAGCTGGTTGTCCTTATCGACTGACTTAACGCCGACCAGATCTCCGGTCTTCTCGGTGATCTTATAGCACTTCACGCCTTTGCCACCCCTGTGATGCGAGGGGAACTCCTCTGTCAGCGTACATTTTCCAAGACCCCGCTGAGATACCAGTACCAGGGATTCTCCCTGGCTGGCCAACTGCATGGCGATAACGCAGTCCTGGTCGGACAGATTGATTCCGATCACACCCATGGTACTTCTTCCCGTGCCTCTGACATCCGACTCATGGAAGCGGACGCACTGGCCGAAGCGGGTGAAAAGCATGACTTCGTCTGTGTCGTCGGTCAGCTTGACCTCAATCAGACGGTCCTCATCGCGCAGGTTGATAGCGGCCAGACCGGACTTGCGGATATTCTCATATTCCCTGAGTCTGGTCTTTTTGACGATTCCCCTCTGGGTCGCCATGAAGAGATACTTATCCTCGTCCTCCCCCGGAACAACGGGAATCATAGATGTAATGGTCTCATCCGGCATCAGCTGCAGGAGGTTGACAATCGCCGTTCCCCGGGCAGTCCTGGAGGCCTCCGGTATCTCGTAGGCCTTGAGACGATAGACTCTTCCCTTGTTGGTAAAGAAATACAGGAAATTGTGAGACCTGGTCTGAATCAACTCCACTATGTAGTCATCCTTGATGGTCTCCATTCCCTTGATTCCCTTGCCCCCGCGGTGCTGGGCCCGGAAATTGTCAGCGGACATGCGCTTGATATAGCCAAACTTGGTGAAGGTGATGATGGGATGCGTAACCGGAATCAGGTCCTCAGCGCTGATATCATCATCGTCAAAACCGATCTGTGTGCGGCGGTCATCACCGTACTTGTCGGCGATCTCCTGCATTTCCTCCTTCACCACGGTCAGAAGCTTCTTATGGTCGGCCAGAATTCCCTTAAAATAGGCTATTTTCTCCATCAGTTCCCTGTGCTCCGCCTCCAGCTTCTCCCGTTCCAAACCTGTCAGGGCGCGAAGACGCATATCAACGATAGCCTGGGCCTGGGCCTCGGACAGGGCAAACCGCCCCATCAGCTGTTCTTTTGCAATAGCGACGGATTTCGAGGACCGGATGATTTTGATGACCTCGTCGATATTGTCCAGGGCCGTCAGCAGACCCTGTAAGATATGGTCTCTCTCCTGGGCCTTGTTTAAATCAAACCTGGTCCGACGGGTAACTACATCCTCCTGGTGGAGAATGTAGTGATCCAAAACCTCCTTTAAGGACATAATCCTGGGCTGATTGCCGACCAGAGCCAGCATGATAACCCCGTAGGAATCCTGCAGCTGGGTCTGCTTATAGAGCTTATTGAGCATGACATTGGGATTGATATCCTTGCGAAGCTCGATCACAACCCGCATTCCCTCGCGGGATGTCTCGTCCCGAAGGGCGGTGATCCCGTCCAGGCGCTTGTCCTTGACCATGTCGGCGATCTTCTCGATCATGCGGGCCTTGTTGACCCCATAGGGGATCTCAGACACAATGATCCGGTGTTTGCCGTTGTCCATCGGCTCAATATCGGCTACCGCGCGAACCTTGATCTTTCCCCTGCCGGTCCGATAGGCCTCCTCAATGCCGGCCCTGCCGAGGATGATGCCCCCGGTGGGAAAATCCGGTCCCTTGACGATTCCCAGGATCTCGGAAATGTCCGTGCTCCGGTCCTCTTCCACCCGATTGTCAATGATCTTGACGCAGGCGGCAATGACTTCCCTCAAATTGTGGGGGGGAATATTGGTCGCCATACCGACCGCGATGCCGGTTGTCCCGTTGACCAGGAGATTCGGAAGGCGGGCAGGCAGTACGACCGGCTCCTTCTCCGTCTCATCAAAGTTGGGAATAAAGTCCACGGTGTCCTTGTTGATATCCGCCATCATGGCCATGGATATCTTGGACAGACGGGCCTCTGTGTACCGCATGGCCGCGGCCCCGTCGCCGTCAATCGATCCGAAGTTACCATGTCCGTCCACTAAGATATTGCGCATGGACCAGGGCTGGGCCATATTGACCAGGGCTCCGTAAATGGAGGAATCCCCGTGCGGGTGATATTTACCCATGGTATCGCCGACAATACGGGCGCATTTTCGATGCGGCTTATCAGGTGTGTTATTCAGCTCGATCATGGAGTAGAGAACACGCCTCTGCACCGGTTTTAACCCGTCCCTGACATCGGGAAGCGCTCTGGCCGCAATGACGGACATGGCGTAGTCGATGTAAGAGGTCTCCATCGTTGATTTCAGGTCGACCTCCTGAATCGTATCAGATCGGACGGTCTGGTCGAAGATATCATCTCCCATTTCTGCCATTGTATTCCTCCTTACTGAATATCCAGGGTCGCGTACTTCGCGTTCTCCTCAATGAACTCACGGCGGGGCTCGACTTCCTCACCCATGAGGGTAGAGAAGGTCAGATTAATCTCCGCCTCATCATCGTCAATCACCTGCACCCTCTTTAAAATACGGGTATCCGGATCCATGGTCGTCTCCCAGAGCTGCTGTGCGTCCATCTCTCCCAATCCCTTATAGCGCTGAATCTTAATCGAATTGTCCCTGCCGATCCGATTCAGAATATTGTTCTGCTCTTCATCGGAATAGGCATACCACTCCTTGCGATTCTTCTCAATCTTGTAGAGGGGAGGGGTTGCCAGATAGACATTACCCTGGCGGATCAACTCCGGCATAAAGCGGTAGAGGAAGGTCAGCATCAGCGTCGCAATATGAGCTCCGTCCACATCCGCATCGGTCATAATAATGATCTTGTGATAGCGGAGCTTTTCAATGTCGAATTCATCGTGAATTCCTGTCCCGAATGCCGTAATCATGGCCTTGATCTCCGCGTTGCCGTAGATCCGGTCTTCCCTGGCCTTCTCGACATTCAAAATCTTACCCCTCAAGGGAAGGATCGCCTGGGTTCTGCGGTTTCTGGCCTCCTTGGCGGAGCCTCCCGCAGAATCTCCCTCGACAATAAAAATCTCGCACTCGGCAGGATCCTTAGAAGAGCAGTCGGCCAGCTTACCGGGCAGAGCCGCCCCGTCCAGAGGAGATTTGCGCCTGGTCAAATCGCGGGCCTTTCTCGCGGCTTCCCTGGCCCTCTGCGCCAGCTGGGACTTCTCCACAATCAGACGGGCCGCCTGTGGATTCTGCTCCAGAAAATAGGTCAACTGCTCGGTCACGACAGCCTGTACCGCGCCCCTAGCCTCAGAATTGCCCAGCTTTTGCTTGGTCTGTCCCTCAAACTGGGGATCCTCAATCTTGATACTGATCACCGATGTCAGCCCCTCGCGGATATCATCGCTGTCAAGCTTCTCCGTATCCTTGATCAGTTTGTTCTCGTGGGCATAGGAGTTGAATACATTGGTCACCGCCGCCTTAAAGCCGGTGACCTGGGTGCCTCCCTCCGGCGTAATAATATTGTTGACGAAGGAATAGCAGGCCTCCTTATAGGCGTCGTTGTGCTGCATGGCAACCTCGACGTAGACCCCGTTGCTGGTTCCCTCACAGTAAATGACGTCCCGATAAAGGGGCTTGTCCCCGCGGTTCAGATAGCTGACGAACTCCTTGATCCCGCCCTCGTAGTAAAAGGAGTCCTCGCGGACCTCTTCTTCTCTCTCATCTCGCAGAGAAATCCGCAGGCCCTTGGTCAAGAAGGCAGTCTCTCTCAATCTCCTCCGCAAGACGCCGTAATCGAATTCGGTCGTCTCAAAAATCCTGTCATCCGGAAGAAAGGTGACCTTGGTTCCCGTCTCCGAGGGATCACAGGATCCGACCACCTTGAGAGAACCCATCGTCTTCCCTCTCTCATAGCGCTGCCGCCAGATTTTTCCGTCGCGGCGAATCTCGACCTCCAGCCAGAGAGAAAGCGCGTTGACCACAGAGGCTCCCACCCCGTGCAAGCCGCCGGAAACCTTATATCCGCCGCCGCCGAATTTGCCGCCCGCATGAAGAATGGTAAATACGACTTCCACTGCCGGAATACCGGCCTTGTGATTAATTCCGGTGGGTATGCCCCGCCCATCATCGACCACAGTCACCGAGTTTCCCCTGTTAATCGTGACGCGGATGTGATGACAGTAGCCTGCCAGGGCCTCATCCACAGAGTTATCCACAATTTCATAGACCAGATGATGAAGACCCTGGGCCGAAGTGGAGCCGATATACATACCGGGTCTCTTTCGAACTGCCTCAAGCCCTTCCAGAATCTGGATCTGATCTGCTCCGTATTCCTGCTGTGCCATTTCTTCCTCCATTCAATTCGCAATCTTCTCTCGAAGAAATGCCTGCCCGTTCGAAATCTCATAGACCCGGTGGACAGAGAATTTATTTTTCACAAACTCATCCAAGCCGGTACAGCTGATGATGGTCTGTATATCATTGATCGACTCCAGAAGATAATTCTGCCGATTTGAATCCAACTCGGAGAGAACATCGTCTAAGAGCAGGATGGGCTTTTCCCCTCTTTTGGCCTCCATCATTTGAATCTCGGCCAGCTTCAGAGAGAGGGCGCAGGTCCTCTGCTGCCCTTGAGACCCAAACCTGCGGATATCGACGGAAGCAATCGAGAGTTTCAGATCATCCCGGTGAGGACCGACCGTCGTCGTTCCCATCCGCATATCCCTGTCCCTAGCGCGAAAGAGCTCATCCTCAAAGAAGGTATCGTCGATATTCGGCTCATAGGCAAGCAGCAGGTCTTCGATCCCCCCTGAGAGTTTTCGGTGGATTTCCCGGACAATCGGAATCAAATCTGCAATAAATTCCCGCCTGCGGGCGATTAGCCTCTTGCCATAGCTGACCAATTGCCCATCCCAGACATCCAGAGTTTCTCTCAGTTCAGGATGATCAAGAATTCCCTTGAGAAGACTGTTGCGCTGATTGAGCGCTTTGTTGTAATTGCTCAAATCCGACAGATAGATTCGGTCAATTTGAGACAGCTCCGCGTTGATAAAATGCCTGCGCTCCACCGGACCGTTTTTTACGATGTTCAAGTCCTCCGGCGAAAAGAAAATGATCCCCAGAAGCCCGAAGAGGTCGCTCGCCTTTTTGACCGGCACGCCGTTGATGGCAATTCCCTTGCTCTTGGCCTGGCGGATATGAATATCGATGCAGTAGGACAGATCATTCTTGCGCACATTTGTGCGGATATGCGCTTCCTCTTGTCCAAAACGAATCAACTCCCGATCCCTGGCGGTTCGATGGGATCTGCTGGTTCCGCTGAGATAGATGGACTCTAAGATATTTGTCTTTCCCTGGGCGTTATCTCCAAAGAGGATGTTTGTCCCCCTGTCAAACTCCATCTCAAGCGACCTGTAATTCCTGTAATTGGACAGTTCAATTGACTGGATATACATCACTTGACAACCACAAAGGTCCGGCCCTCAAAGGTTACCTGATCTCCCTCATAAAGCTTGCGGCCACGCCTGCTGTCGACCTGACCGTTCACTTGAACCTGACCGTCCTGAATGAGAAACTTGGCGTCCAGTCCTGAACTGACAATGCCGGCCTTCTTCATCATCTGACCTAATTTGATAAAGTCTTCACCCTCGCGAAGAGCAACTTCCTGCATTTTTACTCCTTACTCTCCTGTTCCGCCATCGCCATCATTTTTCCTGTCACCAATACATACTCAGGCCGCGTTAAAGTTCACGGGCAGAATCAAATAGAGGAACTTATTATCATCATCCTTGATAAAACAGGGAGCCTTTGGATTTACCATATAAATCGTGATCTCCTCGTCGTCGATATTTCGCAGGGCGTCTATGAAAAATTTGGGGTTAAATCCGATCAGAATATCTCTGCCCTCTTTGTCAATGGCTATATTCTCATTCATGGAACCGATGAAGGACTGGATGTTAAGCTCCATATTTCCATCCGTCACATTCATAATGATCGGCTTCTTATCTCCCGGATTGACCAGCAGGGTAGCGCGGTCGATACACTCGAGCAGTTCTCTCTTGGAAATACGGATTTTCGTCTCATAATCAGAGGAGAGCATCTGCTCGATTTTGAAGTACTCTCCGTCAATCAGACGCGATACCACAGTTGTCTGACCGAACTCGAAGATGATGTGATTCTCTGTGATGTATATCATCACATTCTCCTCATAGGATCCCGGAATGATCTTGGATATCTCGTTTAACGTCTTGCCGGGAACAACCACCTTATAATCCGGACACTCGGATTTAAGTTCAATATTGCGGATGGAAATACGGTGTCCGTCCAGAGATACGACTCTCATGCGGCTGCCGTGAATTTCAAAGAGCTCTCCGGCCATAAGCTTGTTGTTTTCATTGTCGGCAATCGAGAAGATGGTCTGACGGATAACCTCCTTCAGCGTAAACTCAGAGATCACCACCGGCTCATTTCTGGGAATGACAGGAAGGTAGGCAAAGTTCTCACCATCCATCCCATTGATATTAAAGTTAGCCTTCTCGCATGAAATATTGGCCTGAAAGGATTCGCCCGTTGTAATCACTACCTGACTGTCCGGCAGCTTCTTTACAATATTGGAAAAAATGGAGGCGTCGAGAGCGATAATCCCCCTCTCCTCGATCCTTCCATCAATGATTGTCTCGATTCCAATTTCCATGTCATTGGCCATTAGCTTGATCTGATTTGCAGAGGCATCAATTAGGATGCACTGGAGAATCGGCATCGTTGTTCTGGTGGGAACCGCCTTCGTGACGATATTGACTCCCTTGACCAGCTCTGCTTGGGAACATGTGATCTTCATAAAAAACTCCTTTCCTGGCGACGATGAATACAGTGAATAAGTCTTTTTTCTGAATTGTCGCTTTTATATATATAATTAAAAAATTAAGTATTCATAATAGGGGCTGTGGATATGTGACTATGTCGCGCATTCCCTATTTTAAAGGCAATGGAGAGGATCTGCTCCTGTGGACAGACCGGGGATCCAAATCGGAATAAATCGAAGTTTCTGTGGATGGACCAGAAGAAAATAGGTTTAGTCCATTTCCTTCCACAGAAGTGTTTGTGTTTTACACACAATTTCTGTGGACAGGTTGCCTGTTTACGGCGATCGAATCTTCGCGCAGTGAGAGAATCAACTGGGATTCAGCTTCTTACGGATGGCGTCAATCTGCTTGTGGAGCTCCTCATCGGAATTATATTCATCAGCGATCTTGTTGGCGCCGTGGATAATGGTAGAGTGGTCTCGTCCTCCCAGAAGAGAACCGATCGCCTCCAGAGGAGAGGAAGTCATGTCCTTACAGAGGTACATGGCAATCTGTCTGGGCTTGGCCACAGCCGAAGACCGGTTCTTGGAGATCATCTGGTCAACAGAGATCTGATAGTGTTCAGAGACCATTTCGATAATCAGCTGAGGAGTGATCTCCCGGGGGGTATCCGGGGAGATGATATTCTGCAGCTCCCGACTGGCAATCTCCATTGTAATTGTCGTTTTCTCCAGGTTGGAGTAGGCGATCAGCTTGTTGAGGGCTCCCTCCAGCTCACGGATGTTTGATTTGATATTGGAAGCAATGTAATCCAGAATCTCATCGGGCAGGGAAAAACGATCCATCTCGCAGCGTCTTCGCAGAATGGCCATACGGGTCTCATAGTCGGGAGAGCCGACATCAGCCATCAGGCCCCATTCAAAGCGGGAGCGAATCCGGGTATCCAAGGTCTCCATTTCCTTGGGAGGTCGATCCGAGGTCAGAACGATCTGCTTGCCGGCGGAATGCAGGGCGTTGAAGGTGTGGAAGAATTCCTCCTGCGTGGACTCCTTGCCTATGATGAACTGAATATCGTCGATCAGGAGAATATCCACCGTCCGGTACTTGTCACGGAAACGGGACATTGAACCGGAGGAGTTATTGCGGATGGACTCGATGACTTCATTCAGAAAATCCTCGGAAGTGACATAGAGAACCTTCTTGGAAGGACTGTCCTGTAGAATAAAATTGCCGATGGCATGCATGAGATGGGTCTTGCCAAGCCCGGGACCTCCGTAAATAAAGAGGGGGTTGTAGGCCTGTCCCGGAGATTCCGCAACGGCCAGAGAAGCTGTCTGCGCAAAGCGGTTATTGGCCCCGACAACGAAGGTATCGAAGGTATAGCGGGGGTTGAGGTGTGAGGAGAGAAAATTCTCACGATCCGCCAGACGGTGTCCCTGGCTGACAACGTCACTGGGCTTTAAGTTCGTTGCCTGCCCCGGAAGAATAAACTGTAAGTGATATTCCTTTCCGGTGATCTCCGCAATTGTGACCTTGAGGGGAAGCTCATATTTCTTGCTGATGTAGTTCAGACTCATCTGGTTGGATTCGTCTGTTGGAAAGAGAATGACCAGAGTATCCTTCTGAACAGAGAAAATCTCCAGGGGGGCCAGCCAGGTTTTGAAAGAAATGTCTGTGATATTGTATTCTTGTTTTACTGTTTTAAGAATGTGTGCCCATTTCTTGGTCAACAGATCCATTTGGTCTTACCCCACTTCTTCGATTCCATCAGAGAATCATATATCCTTACAGAGGATGGATAGAATTCATCCGATATAACCTATTATAATAGGAAGAAACTGATTCAATTCTTTATTTTTCCCTGTAACGGATCCTCATAAAAGGTCTGGCAGATCCTTATCAAAGATCCTGGTTGATCCAGGGCATACTACCTAGTTATTCTACTCTAAAACGGCTCATTTTTCAATGAAATGACAGTTTTGGGTAAAAAATAGAAGAAAAGGAAAAAACAGGCCATATGAGCTTATTTGGCCCGTCAGAAGAAGAAAAAAAGAATGGAAATAACGTTAAACTTATCCACAGTATTGATTCCGAAGGATATGCACTTATCAACAGAAGTTTCTTCATCTTCCTGTGGGGTTTTGCGGGTCTTTAGCGATGAAGCTCTGTTGATCCACTGTGGAAACAACAGGAAATCCACTTTTTCTTGACATTTTGAGGAAAGGCCCTTATATTTGTAATGATGTTTTATCATATTTTGAGTGAAGGAGGTGTCTGAATGCATAAGGGTAAGATGACATTCCAGCCGAAGACCAGACAGAGAGCGAAAGTTCATGGTTTCCGTCAGAGAATGAGCACTGCAGGCGGACGTAAGGTTCTCGCAGCAAGAAGAGCTAAGGGTAGAAAGTCGCTTTCAGCTTGATCATAGATCAATATATGTTATGAATGCAGGACCACATCTTCATGTGGTCTTTTCTACTTTATGGGAGCTTTTATGATTTTTAGCGAATCGCTGAAGAAGAACGCTGATTTTCAGAAGGTCTATAAAGAGCACAATTCCAGGGCGAACCGTCTCCTTGTTTTGTATGTGAGGGCCAATGACCTGGGGCGAAATCGCCTGGGAATCTCTGTTTCCAGAAAGGTCGGAAACAGTGTGGTTCGACATCATTTGACGAGATTGATCAGAGAAGCCTATCGACTGCATGAAGCTTCCTTTCAGATCGGCTGGGACATGGTAGTTGTCGCGCGTAAGCAGGCCGGGGATGCTGACTTTCATCAGATGGAATCCGCGTTCTTACATATCGCGCGCCTTCAGAAGCTGATTACGGAGGCAGATCAGGTATGAGAGAACTTCTGCTTCGATTGATTCGAATTTATCAGAAGTACATATCACCGATGAAGAGAAGCCGCTGTCCATATAGTCCGACTTGTTCTGCTTATGGCTATGAGGCAATTTCACGGCACGGGGCCCTGGTCGGGGGGCTCCTGGCAGCCTATCGTGTTTTGCGATGCAATCCCTTCTCTCACGGAGGAATTGATCCGGTACCACGGGACAGGGAAGAGATCAGACGGCGTTATAAGCTGATTTCCTTTCCGAAGAAGAATAATAAAGGATAATAAAGACTTTCGGCAGGCGTATCGCTCATTTTTCATATTTGATATGAGAAAATAAGTTTGATATGAGAAAATAAGCCTGGAGTTGAATCATAAAGCAACGCACATGCTGAGTGCGATATGAGAAAACATCGGATCATACAGGATGAAACATTGAATTGGAGGGTTTATGGCTTCAATGTATTTGACCGCCTATCAGGGCCAGATTCTTGGACCAATTGCCAGGGTTCTGGGATGGATCATGAACGGGGTCTATATCGGTTTGAGCAATGTCTTTGGAATCAAGGACATCTGGGTGACGATTGTTGTTTTCACAATCATCATATATATGGCGCTTCTGCCTCTGACCGTGCGTCAGCAAAAGTTCTCCATCCTACAGCAGAAAATCGCGCCTGAGACCAAGGCGATTCAGAAGAAATACAAGGGCAAAAGAGATCAGGCCAGCATGATGGCCCAGCAGGAGGAGCAGCAGGCTCTCTATGATAAATACGGGATCAGTCCTATGGGCTCCTGCCTGCAGATGATTATTCAGCTCCCCATCCTCTTTGGTCTCTACCGCGTCATCTACAATATTCCGGCCTACATTGACAATGTCAAGGGCGTATTCTCCGGTCTGGCAGGTCAGATCATGAGCGTAGACGGGTATGCGGATGTCATGCAGACCATTTATAAGAACGCAAAGATCAATACGGTACAGGTCAACTTTCAGACGACAGATCCGACAGCGATGAGTAATTATATCATCGATGTTCTCTACAAGCTGGGCGATTCCGGCTGGTCCGCTCTGCACACTTCCTTCCCGACTCTGACTTCCGCCATTGATTCCACACACAGTGCGATGATGGGGGTCAACTACTTTTTTAATCTGAATATCTCAGAGACTTCCTGGAATCTGATCAAGCAGGGATTCTTCGCCGATCAGAAGGACTGGGGACTGGTGATTGTAGCCCTTCTGATTCCGATCGCCTCTTATTTCTTCCAGTTTCTCTCGATGAAATTGATGCCTACTGCCGCGGGAGCCGGCAGCGATCAGATGGAACAGCAGATGAAGATGATGAATACCATGATGCCGCTGGTATCACTGGTTTTCGGATTTACTCTTCCGGTCGGCTTTGTCCTCTACTGGATCATCGGTTCCGTTGTCCGTGTCATTCAGCAGTACTTCCTCAATAAGCACTTTGAGAAGATGGATCTGCAGCAGATCATTGAAAAGAATAAGGAGAAGGCCGAGGCCAAGGCAGCCAAGCGCGGGGCCCGCAGGGATCAGATCAGAAATGCGGCTACGACCAACGCGAGAAGAAGCCTCTCTTCCAAGGCAGGCATTTCCTCCGAGAAGCAAAACGCTTTAAATCAGGCGGCTGAGAATCGGGCCAGGGCCGGTAAAAATTCCCTGGCGGCCAAGGCCAATCGAGTTCAGAAGTTTAATAATAATCAGAAGGATAAAGAGTCCGAATAATGGAGGCGCCATATGGAGTATATGACATTTACCGGCAAAACCATTAGTGATGCGCTGACTGCGGCATCTGTTAAATTGGGTGTGACCAGTGAAAAGATTTCTTACACCGTTGTTGAAAAAGGGTCCACAGGACTTTTTGGTCTGGGCAGTAAGAATGCTGTCATCCGGGCCAAAATCAACCAGGACCAGGAAGAGGTGACCAGGGAGGTCGCGAAAGAGGCTGAGGCGGAGTTCTCAATTCTCAAGGAAAAGGATCAGCCGGACGCAGAGGAGACGACTTCTTCTCAGGTCGACGAGTATAGCGGGGACCAGGCTGAGAAGGAGAAGGAGGATGAGAAAATTGTGACTCCAGCTTCTGATCGCGGCAGCGCAAAGAAGGCGGACTACAGCAGAAAGACAGCAGATCCGCAAGAGATCCAGGCAATCGCGTCTGCTTTTTTGACAGATCTTTTTGCGGCAATGAAAATGGATGTCAAGGCGGAATATCACTTTGACATCAGCGAGAACACTCTGAATATTAATCTGTCGGGCCCTGAGATGGGTGTGATCATCGGTAAGAGGGGGCAGACGCTGGATTCTCTCCAGTATCTGACCAACCTGGCCGTAAACCGCAAGTCCTCCGTCTACAGCAGGGTGAAGATCGATACGGAGGACTACCGGGCCCGCCGTATGGCAACACTTGAAAACCTGGCCAAAAATGTGGCCTTTCGCGTGAAGCGGTCCGGCAGGGCGGAGGAGCTTGAGGCAATGAATCCCTATGAGAGACGGATCATTCACTCGGCTCTGCAGGGGATTCAAGGGGTGGATACGCACAGCGAGGGAGAGGAACCCTATCGCCATGTGGTTATCAGTCCAAAGGACGGGCACACTGAATCATCTCTGTGAGAATCGTCCTGGTTTAGGAAAATATGTCATCCTCTTTTCATTCATGTCAGCAGAGGATGAATGGAGTGCCAACTCCAGGATTTCAAAAGTTAAGAGAAGGGTATCGGATCCTGGGGCAGGGCGCTTCCATGGAGACCGATGCCTTTTTCATGCTATAATGGTACAAATTTTTCCAAGGAGAGAATATGTTTCAAGGGGATACCATTGCTGCGGTCGCGACAGCGATGTCCAACGCCGGTATTGGCATTATAAGAATTTCCGGTCCGGACGCGATTGCCATTGCGGATTCTGTCTTTCGGGGAAAGAAAGCGCTGGCAGAAATGGAGAGTCACACGATCTCCTATGGGCATATTGTTGAGGACAAGGGGAAAACAGGGGGGATTTCTGAGGGAGAAGGGACGAAGGATACCGGACAGGTCTGCCTTATTGATGAGGTTCTTGTCTCCGTTTTTCGCGCTCCCAGGACCTATACCAGGGAAGATCTGGTGGAAATCAACTGCCATGGGGGGATCCTGATCCTCCAGAAGATTCTGCGGCTCCTCTTCTCTTGCGGCGCCAGGCCTGCGGAGCCTGGGGAATTTACCAAACGGGCATTTCTCAACGGACGCATCGATATGGCACAGGCGGAGTCTGTCATGGACTTAATCCACGCGCAAAGCGAGCTTGCCATTCGCAATTCCATGGAGCAGCTGTCCGGCGCTCTCTCCTGCCGCATCAGGGACATGAGGGAAAAGCTTCTCTATGAGATCGCTTTTATTGAGTCGGCTCTGGATGATCCGGAACACTATGATCTGGATGGGTACAGCGATAAGCTCAGGAATCAGGTAGAGAATTTATCTGCGGCCCTGGAGAGACTTCTGGCTTCCAGCAAGGAGGGATCCTATCTCAGAGATGGGATTTTAACCGCGATTGTCGGAAGACCGAACGCAGGTAAGTCTTCTCTTCTCAATGCGCTTGCCGGCCGGGATCGGGCTATTGTCACAGACATTCCGGGGACGACCAGAGATACGCTGGAGGAGAGAGTCCGCCTGGGCAACCTGGCTTTGCGTCTGATTGACACAGCGGGGATTCGCGAATCGGAGGATCGGATTGAGCAGATCGGTGTAGAGAAGGCCAGAAAATCCATGGAGGAGGCGGATTTAATTATCTTCGTCATGGACGCTTCTCTGCCCCTGGAGAATGAGGACTGCAAAATGCTGAATCAGCTCTCCTCTCACGGTTATCTGGAACACAGCATTATCTTGCTCAATAAGATGGATCTGACTTCGATTCTGTCGGCGGAGCAGATTCAGCAGGTCCTGCCACAGCTGAATCCTGATCGCATCCTGTCTGTCTCGGCCCGCAGAGAGGAGGGGCTGGATCTCCTGGCTTCTGCCATTGAGAGAATGTTTTTCACAGGTCAGGTCCGGGAAAATCAGGAGATCCTCATCACAAATGCCCGCCATACATATGCTCTGCAGGAGGCCAGAAAGGCTTTGGATCTTGTGCTTGAGGGAATTGATCAGGGGATAACGGAAGATTTTCTGACTGTGGACCTGATGAATTGCTATGAACAGCTGGGCCTGATCACGGGGGAGACGCTGGAGGATGACCTGGCGGACGAGATATTCTCTAAATTCTGCATGGGGAAGTAATACGAAAAGGTCGATGAGAATAGCGACTTTGCCAGTGTCTTCAGCAAGCGCTGATTATTTTTCCACATACATAGCTTTGATTTCATCCAGAATTTTTTCTTTTGTTCTTCCTGCCAATCCTAACTGTTTCACATCAATGTTCTCTCCCTTCATCCTGCGGACAAATTCCTGTATATCCGCATAGACGCCGTGCGGTGTCACAATTTGCGCTGTTGGATCAAGCAATTCTGTCAGCCGGAACACATCATTTTTGTGTTTTCGGATATTCTTTTTGTCAATATGATTCCCAGCTGTCTTGCGGTCCGTCAAGTCCATCCAAGCCTTCGCCTTGAACGGGATCAGATAGGCAGAGTCCAAAACAGTAATTCCGTCAACAGTGATTTTTCCCATTTTCAGGAAATTATAGTAGTTATCATCCAAAAGGATGGCTGAAAGACTGGATATATCTTCATCCATTGGCAGCGGAGTCAATACTGCATCCTCCGAAAGCGGAATCGCGTCCAGTTTTCGCGTGAATAGTTCAATCATTGTCGGATATTGGCTGGAGGTTGGGTGGCGAAAGCGATAAAATTCTGGTGTTCCAGAACTTCTATTGCAATGTTCATATCCAGCCTGCTTTACAAAGTCCCAAAACTTTCTTCCAAATTCCGCATCAACTGCCTCTATGATCAAAACCAGATCAATATCTTTTGTTGCTCTGAAATCCAGGCCCTCTTCCGTCATCAGGATATCGCACGCAGTTCCGCCGATTATGACATACTGTTCTTCATTTCCTCTGAACCATTCTTTGAAGATCTCAAGCCCTGTGACCATCTATTTCCCTCCAAAAATTATTTAGTATTTCTTCCACCGCCTCTTCCACACGCTCGTTCGGATTATCCTCCAAAGATAATGCCAGCGAAAGGACATCAACTGTTTTGTTATTTGACAATTTCTTCGGATCATATCTCCACAGTTCTACTGCAACCTGGGTTTTCGAATCTTGAAGAGTGTTCGCTGCGTTTTTCTGCCATTTAGAAATTGTATCTGAAGCAAAGTACGGGACATTTGGCATATTTAACATGGAGTATTCCGCCAGTGCCGAATACCCGCTCTTCAAAAGTTCTGCGCCAACCAATTCATTTGGGACGTAAACGGTTCGTTTTACAGGATTCAACAGGTATCCTTTTGATTTTTGAAACAGCAATTTCGGAGTCTCGTTAGAGAACAAAATCTTCTGAATCCCTGATTTTCTGACGTTTAAAAGCTTCATCTCCACAAGCTGCTTCGACGCTCTGGAGATCGACATCGGTGTCAGGTTCAGATTTTTTGCAGCTTGACTCATAGGCAATTCTTGTCCACCAAGATAAAGAAAATGGAGGAAAAGCAGCTGTGCAGAGGGCAAAATTTTTTCACGAGATTGCTTTTCAGCGTCACAGCGCTCTTGTAAATACAATGCCATAAAGGGTAAATAAATCTGTTTTCCCTCCACAACAAATGGTATTTTTTCTCGAATCAAATATTCCTTCTGGCGAAAAGTAAGTTCATTTAGAATTAACACAATCGGCAGGTTTTCATTGGTTCGTATACGATCAAGATGCTTTTTTAATGTTTCAATCTGCTCTAATTCTGTTTTAGGATAGAGAAGGATTACTTTTTGACCGTCCAAAGATGCCAGTTGTAAGCGATATCTTGTGCTGATAAAATTCGGATAATGCCCCAGATCAGCATTTTTATAAAGGACTTTTATTCCCAGAACCTTATTAATGTAATCCATTCGTCATCTCCATTTTATAACCAATTTTATGTATTATAACTTTTTATATGTTATAATACAACAATCGAGTTAAAATTAGTGTTGTTAATAAAATCAAAACCAATACCGTTCATATGGTTAAATCTAATGTTGTTAAAAGCGTATTTTTGAGAAAGCAGGATTTTCAGGTTAAGCGCAACACTCCCTGGGAAAACAAAATGCAACAGCTGGTGCCTGATTTCGCTGTTCTTATCCTTTTCGGAAATCAACGAAGTTTTTCTGGAAAATTGACCGATCAAAATCCGGTACACAATATAAGATGCTGTGCCCCTCCGATGTCCTGTTGTAGTAGAATATAAGTGGTCCGTAGGGAGTTCCCCTTGTGAATGAAGTATTGTCACTTACATTCTATCAAAGAGGTATCTTGTGGGCTTTTTATATTAATGTTCAACCTGATTTTACAATTGGACTTTGGATTAAATCCGGTTTCAGAGGGTATATTTTACAGGTCTTTTCCGTGTAGATAAGAAGTTGTTCGAATCCAAGTCGAATGAATATATCCCCTTGGTTTGTCCTGTGGATATAAGAATTGATTCGGATTTGGTTTTGATGAAGGCATCCCTTGGTTTGTCCTGTGGATATAATAACTGATTCAGATTCGGTTTGAATAGCTGTATTCATGGTTTTTCTCTGAGGATACGAGGAATACATGAAAAAATAAACGAGAAAATCAGTAGAGAAATGCGCGAAACAAGCGAGAAAGAAATAAGCGAGAAGGAAATTCGCATGAGTCACGTTTCAGAAAATTATGATGTCATAGTGGTTGGGGCCGGTCATGCCGGCTGTGAGGCCGCTTTAGCCTGTGCCAGACTGGGATTGGAGACCATCATTTTCACAGTCAGTATGGACTCTGTGGCTATGATGCCCTGTAATCCCCATATTGGAGGGTCATCCAAGGGACATCTGGTTCGTGAAATTGATGCCCTGGGAGGTCAGATGGGGATCAATATTGACAAGACCTTCCTTCAGTCCAAAATGCTCAATGCTTCCAAGGGACCTGCCGTTCACTCCCTGCGTTGTCAGGCAGACAAATACCGTTACTCTGTTGAGATGAGGAAGACCCTGCAGGCCACAGACCATTTAACCCTGCGACAGGCTGAGGTCACTGAGATTCTGACAGAAAATGGACGCGCGGCAGGCTGCAGAACTTTTTCCGGCGCAAGCTACCGGTCCAAGGCGGTAATTCTGGCAACCGGGACCTATCTTAAGGCTCGCTGTCTCTATGGAGATGTTATTGAGTATACCGGTCCCGGTGGGCTCCGATCCGCCAATCATCTGACGGCTTCTCTGGAGAAGCTCGGCATTAGGCTGCGGCGCTTCAAGACAGGAACACCGGCCCGTATTGAGCGGTCCTCCATTGATTTCAGCCGGATGCAGCCCCAGTATGGAGACAGTCCGGTGGAGCCCTTCTCTTTCACGACCGATCCGGCAAGCGTGCAGAAGGAACAGGTCACCTGCTATCTGACATATACCAATGAAAAGGGACACCGGATCCTGCGGGAGAACATTGACAGGTCTCCCATCTATTCCGGTCTGATCGAAGGTATCGGCCCCCGTTACTGTCCCTCCATTGAAGACAAGGTAGTCAAGTTTCCGGATAAATCGCGCCATCAGCTCTTTGTAGAGCCCGAGGGGTTGGATACCAGTGAAATGTACATTTCCGGGGCCTCTTCCTCCATGCCGGAGGATGTGCAGTACGACTTTTATCACACGATCCCGGGGCTGGAACACGCGAAGATTACAAGAAATGCCTATGCCATTGAATACGACTGCATCGATGCCAATCAGCTGGATGCCTCTCTGGAATGTAAGGAAGTCCCGGGTCTGTTTGCGGGCGGGCAGTTCAACGGTTCCTCCGGTTATGAGGAGGCGGCCGCTCAGGGATTGATTGCTGGAATCAACGCGGCGATGAAGATTCAGGGAAAAGAAGCGCTGATCCTGGATCGGTCTTCTTCCTATATCGGTGTTTTGATTGATGATCTGGTGACTAAGGAATCCTTCGAACCCTATCGGATGATGACGTCTCGCGCGGAGTATCGTCTTTTGCTCCGTCAGGACAATGCAGACCTTCGCCTGACGCCGCTCGGCTATCAGGTCGGATTGATCTCAGAGGACCGCTATCAAAGGGTACGGGCCAAGAAGCTGGCGATTGACAGGGAGAGGGAGCGGATCAAGGGAATCCGCCTGGGAGGAAGCCGACAGAACAATGACCTTCTTCGATCGTGGGACTCCTCTCCTATCCCGGAGGATGGATCTGCTTCCCTGGAGGAGTTGATTCGCAGACCGGAGCTCTCCTATCAGAAGCTGGCAGATCTGGACCCGGACCGTCCTCCGCTTGCGGAGGATGTCTGCCAACAGATCAATATTGGAGTTAAGTATCAGGGCTATATTGACCGACAGATCAAACAGGTAAAGCGTTTTAAGAAATTAGAGGAGAAGTTGATTCCGGGCGAACTCGATTATGAGAAAGTCGATAACCTTCGAATCGAGGCCAGGCAGAAGTTATCCAGAATCCGACCTAAAAATATCGGCCAGGCTTCCCGGATATCCGGGGTCTCGCCGGCAGATATTTCTGTATTAATGGTCTATATCAAGCAGGGGAAATATCGAGAGAGCTGATATCACTTGGCTGGAGGATAGACCCGATCGGATATAGATTTAAAAACGGCATGAGAATAAAAGTTTGAATTGCTAGATTAATCCAAATCTAAGTCGGCAGAAGTCATGTCATTATGTAAAGCGGGGAATATATGGAATACGATATCAGTAAATTTACGGAAGGGCTGAATTGCCTGGGTTATCAGCTGAGTGAGCATCAATATCAGTCCTTTCTGACCTACTATGACATGCTGATTGAGTGGAACAAGCGGATGAATCTGACAACAATCACAGAGTACCAGGAGGTTGTCAGTAAGCATTTTCTGGATTCCCTTTCAATATCAAACATATGTTCTGGCCTAGAAGGAAAACTTCTCGATTTGGGAACCGGCGCCGGATTTCCGGGGATCCCGCTTAAGATTGTATACCCTGATCTGAAGATAACTCTGATGGATTCGCTGAACAAGAGAATTCGTTTTCTACAGGAGGTCATAGATCGATTAGAATTCAAGAATATTGAAGCAATTCATGGGCGCGCCGAAGAAATGAGCAGGCAAAAGAAATATCGGGAATCCTATGATCATGTCGTCTCTCGCGCCGTCGCGAATATTTCTACTCTCTCTGAGTATTGCCTTCCTTTTGTGAGGGAGGGGGGTGATTTCATCGCCTATAAGTCCGGACAAATTGAGGAGGAACTCAATGAGGGAAAGTTTGGAATTCGCTTGCTGGGAGGAAAAATCGAGCGGGTAGAACAGTTTACCCTTCCCAACTCTGATTTTTCCAGATCTCTGGTTATGATTCGCAAAACGAAAAAAACGCCAAAAACATATCCGAGAAAAGCCGGGACACCATCGAAAAACCCACTCAAGGAGAAATAGAGAAAGTATAAACAATGGAATCAATATTCCTTAGATGTTTCACGTGAAACATATGCCCGAGGCTCGGATTAACACAAGCGCTGGCGGCGTGCCTGTTAGCCCAACTACCGGTGATATCTAAGGCCGTTGCTTGCTGAAAATTTACAGAAGCATCATGCGGAAATAGGGATTGACACTGTGGATCTAAGGGCGAAGTGTGAATCCATACAGAGGAAGGGTATAGGGACGAAAGCATAACATCCGTATAGAAGCATAATATAGGGATGAAAGTATAAGATCCGTACAGAAGCATGATATGGGGATGAAAGTATAAGATCCGTACAGAAGCATAATATAGGGATGAAAGTATAAGATCCATACAGAAGAATGATATATGGATGGAGAGTATGATGCCCATGCAGAAGTATGATATTGGATAGACGCATAAACGCTTATCCAAGAAGTATGATATTAGCATAGAAGAATGACAGGACATGGTGCTTGATATAGTAAATCAAATTGATTAGGAAGAGCGATGTTGATAGTAGATAATTAGTGCATGCTAATCAAAAGGATATTGTGACAACGATAAAAGGATGTGCTCTCATTCTGGGACACAGATAGATTTGCGAGATTTCTTTCGAATAAGGAGACTTTAACACGATGTTTCACGTGAAACATCGTGTTAAAGTTCAATTTTGAGAGGCCGACTATATTTAGTAGATGGCGATTATTATATTGTACTTTCGTAGGAAAGAACTTCGCTGTAGAATAGACATATGTTTCACGTGAAACATACAGAGAAAGACGAGGGGATTGTATGGGCAGAATTATTGCGATTGCCAACCAAAAGGGAGGCGTCGGAAAAACGACAACCGCGATTAATCTGGCGGCTTGCCTGGCGGAAGCAGGGAAGAAAATTCTTCTGATTGATTGCGACCCACAGGGGAATGCGACAAGCGGACTTGGAATTGACAAGGATCATCTGGAGAATTCGATTTATGAAGTACTGCTTGATGAGTGCGGAATTCGACAGGCAATGCAGGCTGTGGATGGAGTGGAAAATCTCACCGTACTTCCTTCAAATGTAAATCTGGCAGGAGCCGAAGTTGAACTGCTCGAAGTCGAGGATAAGGAATACATACTCAGCAATACGGTAGATTACATCAGGGACGATTATGACTATATCTTGATTGATTGTCCGCCTTCCCTCAATATACTGACCGTAAATGCCATGACTACGGCGGACAGCGTACTCGTTCCCATTCAGTGTGAATATTATGCCCTGGAGGGAATCAGTCAGCTGATTCATACGGTTGAATTGGTGCAGGAACGGCTGAACCCGGATCTGACCATCGATGGGGTGGTGTTCACTATGTACGACGCCAGAACAAATCTGTCAGCAGATGTAGTGGCCTCTGTTCGCGAAAATCTCAATACAAAAGTATATAACACGATTATTCCCAGGAATGTTCGCCTGGCGGAGGCGCCGTCACACGGCCTGCCGATTCATCTCTACGACAGTCGTTCATCCGGAGCAGAATCATACCGGAATCTGGCCAGGGAGGTCATTGAGAGGAGGGACATCTAGATGGCTGCAAAAAAAAGTGGTCTTGGAAGAGGCCTGGACTCTTTAATCCCAAATAAGACAGTTGCTGAGGGAAAGCTGACAAGTCGGACAGGCGGTAAGGCGGCAAACAAACCCAGTGCAGTCAAAAAGCGCAGCGGTCGAAAGCAAGAGAGCGACCTTGAGAGTGAGAAGCTGACGAAAACTGCCGCAAACAGAAAGGCTAAAGAGAATCAGGCGGGAGAAGGAGTAGAGCTTGTCAATATTCAAAAGGTGGAGCCGAACCGAGAACAACCGAGGAAACGGTTTAATGAGGATTCATTAGAAGAGCTGGCGGAGTCCATCCGTCAGTTCGGCGTGCTTTCCCCTCTGCTCGTCCAGGAGAGAGACGATTACTATGAAATCATTGCCGGAGAGAGGCGCTGGAGAGCTGCCAAGATTGCCGGCCTGAAGGAAGTTCCGGTTATTATTCGGAATCTTTCAGAACAGGAAATTGTAGAAATCGCGCTCATCGAGAACATTCAGCGTGAAGATCTGAACCCGATTGAGGAAGCAGAGGCATACAAGAGATTGTTGGATGAGTTTCATCTGAAACAAGATCAGGTGGCTGAGCGAGTCTCCAAGAGCAGAACAGCAGTCACCAATTCCATGCGCCTGCTCAAACTGGATCCCAGGGTACAGCAAATGGTCATTGATGAGATGATCTCGACCGGGCATGCAAGAGCGATTCTGGGACTGGGCAATAAGGATCTGCAATTTGATCTGGCACAAAAGGCATTCGATCAGAAGATGTCTGTCCGCGATGTAGAGAGAGAGGTTCGCCGTCTGCAGAAGCCGGTTTCAAGAAAGTCTGAGACGCAGAAAGCGCTGACGGAACAAATGATGGCGGTCTATCAGACGATGGAGGAAAATCTGAAAAGCGCTCTGGGAACTAAGGTACGGATTTGCCCCAGGGATCATCAGAAGGGCAAGCTGGAGATAGAATATTACTCTCAGGATGAACTGCAGAGAATTATGGATTTGATCCAACTCCGGAAGCAGTGACAGGCATCAACAGCAGCTCCATGTTTTTCGAATTTCTGTTTCTATAAGTATTGTCCCCTCGCATGGTATGCAGAGGGGATTTCCAGTGAGAATGCTGAGGTTATATATGTTAGAGTATTTCGTCAATCCCTTTGTTGTGATGGGCCTAATTTTTTTGGCTCTGGTTCTTTTAATTCTGGTTCTGGTCAGTCTGGTTAAGATCCATAAGCTACAGAAGAAGTATGATGTTTTTATGAGGGGAAAGAATGCAAAATCCCTGGAAGAAAGCCTTGTCTTTCGCATGGACCAGGCGGATGAGCTGGTCGAGGCTAATGCCGCCAATGAGCGCAATATCAAGAATCTCTCGGACAAGGCTGCCGTCACATTCCAGAAATACGGCCTGATCAAGTACAATGCCCTGGATCAGATGGGAGGCAAGCTCAGTTTCTCCCTGGCAATGCTGACTAGAGAGGACAACGGGTTTATCATAAATGTGGTGCACAGCCACGAAGGCTGCTATTCCTATATTAAGGAGATCATTGACGGCCGATCCATTACAACTTTGGGGAAAGAGGAGGCAGAGGCGCTTCATAAGGCGCTGGGCAAAGAAGGTGAAAAAAGCGCATGAATAAGTTT
The DNA here is from genome assembly GCF_000160115.1 of Shuttleworthella satelles DSM 14600. Classification (GTDB taxonomy): domain Bacteria; phylum Bacillota; class Clostridia; order Lachnospirales; family Lachnospiraceae; genus Shuttleworthia; species Shuttleworthia satelles. The sequence continues at coordinate 1,463,623 of NZ_GG665866.1, read as the reverse complement.
TTGAGAGTCATGTTTGTCTTTGCCATAGCTGCAATGTCGGGGGCGGTTGTACTGCAACTGTTTTTTCCTGATGATATGGCAAGTCATTCAGCTTATCGTGTCTCTTACGGATGGCAGAGAGAAATAGCCGTTTGGGATATCGCAGTGATGATTATCCTGATCGCTGTAAATCTTAAATATGACGCTTACTTTTTAAAAACGGTTCTTCTGGCTCTTATTGTCGGTGGAATTGGGATAGGAACAAATCACCTTGTTCACTTTCTTGATCAGAGAAGTTTGGTTAATGGAGTCGGTGCGATTGAAAATTATCTGCTTGTCCTGGGATGGATTGTGGGCTGGAAGCTTCAGTTTCGCAAGAGCAGGAAATGATTCTTGGCCGTGAGCCTTGCTTGAGCGTCCACGATGTTTTGGACGATGTTCCTGTCTTGTTTTGAAAAAGATATTGTCCTATGAAGAGAAAATTGTGGTATAATCGACTAGTTCTTATCTGATGAAGTAAAGATAAGTTCTAATTTCATAAGTCCGCGTAGCTCAGCTGGATAGAGCGACCGCCTCCTAAGCGGTAGGTCGTGTGTTCGAATCACATCGTGGACGCCAGAAAATCATGCGGAAGTCATTGAAGATAATTCATGGACTTCCGCTTTTATTTATAATAATGGAATATTTGCGGAGGCTTTGTTGATGATCCGGAAGTTCGTGCGAATGTTGTGAAATATTTCTCGTCATTCAACGAAACGATCAAGGATTTTCGTGTAGAGAAAGTACCTTCCGAAGCGTCTGACGGAAAAGACGATATTTATGAGAAGCGAGTCGGGCAGAAGTATTCCAAGACGGCTAACGATATATACCGTCGGCTTACTGAAAATGGGGATGAGGAGAAGGCGTTACTTATGGCACAGAGAAAATTTGATCAGTATCTTAAGGATGGATATGGGCTTCCGTCGAAGATGTGTCCCTGTACGACGGTGTATGAACTTGTAGGAGAAATCAGAAACAAAGAAAAATAAGGATGACTAAGTTTGGATAAAAGTTAAAGTGATGGCTTGATCTGGTGGTGAAGGAATATAAAGAGATGGCGAGGAAGGCACTGGAATAATGATGCCGGAGGTATGGCAGTGGTTTTGTGGACAATTCAGCCGGTAGAAGTATATGAACTCATACAGGAGACGGGGGTATATCACTGCAATTTTACAAAGTCCATGCTGAATGATTGTCAGGAGCAATATGACTGGTTGGCACAGGAGATGAAAACACGGATCGGAAATCCGCCGGAAGGCGTTTCCTATCCTGTCTGGGCTTGGTATATGTGGGAGGGAGAGCGTAAGAAACCTGATCTTCGCAGGGAACGATGGGGAAACGGCTGGAAAGGCGAACGGTTTGCCTGTATGGAGATTGATATACCAGAAGCAGAGGTTATTCTGTCGGATTTCGATTCCTGGAGTATCATTTTGCTGCATGGACTGTTGTCAGATTCTGAGGAGGAAGACAATAGGCTTGAAGACGTTCAAAACATCGGAACCGGACTTTTATCAAAAGGCAAGAGAAAATAGCATACGTTTTATGACGGATGCTTCATACGACTATATGCGAGGGAATGACTTCTGGGAAGTCTCAAAATGTATTTTGCTCCAGGAAATCTAATATTATACGTTCATTCCCCGGGACATCTATCTTTTTGTTTCCATTTTTAGAAAGCAGATAGGCAGTGTTGCAGGTCTGAAACATAAGTTCAATATCGTGAGTTATGAGCATGACAGGGGTGCTCTTGATTTTTTCTTTGATAGCGTTTGCGACAAGCGTCATCCTGCGATAATCCAGTCCGGTCGTGGGCTCGTCCAAAATAACAAATTCAGAATCTTTAAGCAGAGCGATAAGAAGAGCCAATCTCTGTTTTTCGCCGCCTGATAAGTCATGGGGGTTCAAGAGCCTTTTATCCCATAGTTCCATTTCAATCAGATATTTTTTGACCTCTGCCAAATACCTTTGATCTCTGCTTTTATCCCTCGGAATTAATTCCTTTTCAACCGTTTCGCAAAAAAACATGTTGCTGCAATTTTGCAGGCTGATTGCCACATGAGATAACCTGCTTCTAGCAGATTGTCCATAGGATGTATTCCCCTTTCGCATTGGAATCAGCCCTGTCAGCTCTTTTGCAAGACTTGTCTTACCGATCCCGTTTTCACCGATTAACGCCATGCATTCCCCCTGGTTTAAGGTGAAATTAACAGGCTCCTTCAAACAGTATTCGTGATTAGAGACAGAAACGTCTTCAATGTGAATCATCGGATCATTATTAGGGGCCTCCATCGTCGCTTTTAAATCCTGTTGATGAAAAGAACGCAGATTATTTTCTCGTTCAACATCAGCTGTCAGCTCTTCAACTGTAAAAATCGCCCGGAGCTTGCCATCCTTCAAAAGGATCAGGCGGTCCAACAGGCGGCTCAAATAGGACAATCTATGTTCTGCGATAATTACAGTTTTACCTTGCTCTTTCAAATGCTTTAAGATTTTTTCGAGGTCATTTGTTGCTTTATAGTCAAGATTTGCCGAGGGCTCATCGAAAAAAATAATCTCACTGTCAAATACAAGGGTTGAAGCAATCGCTACTTTTTGCTTTTGCCCTCCGGAGAGCTCCCTCACATTTTTGTCTTTTAAATCGGTAATATTGAGCTCCTGTAAGGCATCTCGCACCCTTTCGCGCAGCAGCGGGCGCGCCATTCCCATATTCTCGCCAATAAGGGCCACTTCATTTTCCACTTCCCTCGAAAAAAATTGATCGTTGGGATTTTGAAAGACATTGCCGACATATTTCGCGATTTCTCCTTTCTTATAGTCAGAAAGCGACCTATCCAATATCTTTATTGTTCCGCTGACCTCTCCGTCGTACAGGTTTGGAATCAGGCCGTTTAACAATCGCAGTAAGCTGGTTTTCCCACAGCCTGACAGGCCAGTAATAACGATGAATTCTCCTTTTTCTACAGAAAAATGGATATCCTGTAAAATCGTCTTTTCGCCGTATGAAAATTTCTCGATATCAACTTTTATACTTTTTGCCATATCGTAATCCCCAAAAACACAAATCCGACGAAGATAATGCCGTAGTCTATCCAGCCGAAAGAAAGATCTTCATAAGAGGTTTTTTTACAATCATATTCAATTCCCTTTGTAATCAGAGCGCAGGATAGAAGCTCCCCTGTTTCAAAGGCCTTGTAAATCAGGGGAACCAAATAAATTTCCACACTGTGAATGGGTCTTAAAAGATGTAAGCCCATGTTTCTGACCTTTAAGCCCTCCTTTATTTCTGATAAATAGGCTCGGTATTCTGGGATAAAACGGAAAAAAACAGCCACCCCAATGCATAATGAATACGGCAGATGAAGGCGCCTTAAGGAATATATGATTGTCGATGTGCGAAAGCCGGATAGGATAGCCGCTAAAATCCATAGAGGGAATAGCTTAAGAATAATAAGGCCCATGGTATAGATCGATCCGATCCATCCTGAAATCGCGGGTTGGCCTGAAATGAGTAAAATCAGTCCGAAGAGAGCAATATAAAATAAGAACAGGGAGATTGCTTTTTTCCTTTTCAAGAGAATGAGCAATCCAAAACTGAAAATCAGCATCATCCAATATACAGGCATTGTGCTGAAGAACACAATGCCTGTATAAATCATCATGAGAATGCCGATTGAAAGTGGTTTGATGCCTGGGTTTTCTTTGGTGTGATCTGTAAAGCTCAAGACAGAATTCCTTCTTTTTTGATATCCCGGTTAAAAAATTTATTGTAAATATATTTGCCGAGCAGTGTTCCCAAAACAGCCGCAATGATTTCCACAGCCAATATGATTGCCATATTCTTTGCGTTGAAGAAGGTATCCTTTACCATCTGGGCCTTTTCCGCCGTAAATAAATTCGGGAAGGTTTTTGCCAATCCCTCTACGCCTAAGAAGAGAATGAAGAAAAAACCGTGAAGAGCGTAAATCACCTGAGAGATTACATAGGAGAGACTGATCCTGCCATCGCTTGTATAGTTGTTCCTGCTGCCGATGCATAATTCTCCAAAAAGGCCGGCTGCAGCCATAATTGGAAGCATGGGAATGAATCCCATAATGGAATAGATAATCCCCGCTAACAGATAGTAAATAAAAACCGTTCCTCTTCTGGGAATTTTATGGCACATGACAAAATAGACGGGAGCGCATAACAAGCTTCCGATGGAGACATGTACAAAAACGCCATATGTTCCAAAGGCCTGCGTGATCACTCCTGAGATCATACTAATTACAAAACCCACAACTCCAAGTAAGCTGACAATAATAACGTCTTTTAATTTCATTTGTCTTTCCTCCCTTGAGATTCATTTAAATAGAGTAAAATCATACTTTTTACGATAGCTCTGTTCTTTTGAAAGGCTTCTTTTCCCCCTAAAGGTCCAAACGAGGTGTAGCCCATCAACAAGGAGTGCGTGAAGAATATTAAAAACGGATCCTCTAATACATCATTCGGGATGTCGCTGTCTTTAAAGGCCCGATGCAGTATGTCAATATACTTAATGTTGAGTTTTTTGTATATTTCCAACAGCTTTTGATCTCTTGCGATTCCCTCCAGAAGGATGGTGAATAAATCTTTGTACTCGTTGTTGTCAAAAATTTTATCCAGCATATAGACCACAAAGGTCTCTAAAGTATGCTTTCCTCCTGTCTTTAAAAGGCTTCTCTCCTCGCCATAGTCAAGCCCCCGGGACATGATGTCATAAAAAATCTCATATATATTTTTATAATAGTGATAAACCCCTCCGACCGACATGCCTGAGCACAGAATGACATCATCCATTGTTGTATTGAAAAAACCCTTTTTCAAAAAAATTTCTTTTGCCGCGTTTTGAATTTGTTTTTCCCTCGCGTCTTTTGATAGTCTTTTCCCAGACAAATTTTCCTCCTCTTTTATCGAGGATATCCTCGATAACAATATTAGTACAACCTAACATCATTGTCAACAGATAATTTCAGACGACAAGCCGACAGAAAAGCTGCGAAAGCAATACCTCTTTTTATCCCAGCTTCGGTCCATGTCCATGCTACAATGTGGGCGAAAGACTGCGGAGCCAATCGAATTTTTGGAGGACCAGAGATAGCTGCGCTCTTGTACCTTGGAGCCGGGATCGGCACAGGCATTTTGTCTCTGTTTCACAGGAAGGAGCGGGAGAGCACCCTTCCTTTGACAAAGCAGGATCTCCTCAAAAAGCACCTGTGAGATCGTCGTGCTCAAGGGTATTTTCTCCGGACTGGGATCGCTTGTGATTGCCATCATCCAGGGGGAAGCCATACCCGGATTTGCCTGTATCACCGCCGCCTTGAAGATGATAAAAGCCAAAAGGCCGACGACACGTTCTTGGAATATATTTTGGCAAAAAATGAAAAAAGTGCCAGGATATGTTGATTGAGGATGTATTCCACTTTATAATAGATCTCAGCGTAAAATCTGTCGAAGTATTTACTGACAGGAGGTGAGATCAATGCCCTGGTATGACAAGACAACGCAAAATATGGAGCCGAAAGTGAAGTATAGTCGACAGCAACTGGTCTCTATGCTCAGGGAAGCTAAGCCGTCGTTAAATAACGGTTCTTATCAGTGGGCGGTTGGCGGCATGTTGAAATCTGGCGGAATCACCCGAACTGGCTTTGGCGAATATATGGTTAAGGAAGGGGATGTGTTACCGGAATATCAGCCTGTCTATTCGGATCTTTCGAATGAGCTTCTGAATAAAGTGACTGTGAAGTTCCCATATATAAAATTTACGATTTTTGAAACAGTTCTTTTAAATGAGTTCCTAAATCATTTGGTCGCCCAGAATACAATATTTATTCAGCTTGAAAAGGATACAAGTGTCTTTGTGTTTCGGCTTCTGCAGGAAGCCGGATACATGAATGTCATGTATAAGCCTTCGAAGAAAAATTTTAATCTGTATTGGGCTTCAAATTGCATCATTGTAACAGACATTGTATCAGAGGCACCGCGGTCTGCGAATCACCCTCATATCATCACGATGGAAAAAATGCTGGTAGATATATACTGCGATAAGTTGATTCGCAGTACATACAGTGTGGCAGAATATGCGTCTGTTGTGGAACAGGCAATGAAGACCTATAGAGTTGAAAGACCAAAGATACTCCGTTACGCAAGAAGAAGGAACAGGGCTGCGGAGATTAAACAGATTATGGCGGAGCTTGAATGAGAGAGGGAACGGACAATATTTGCATTTGGTCTTCTGGAGGCGATTCGGACAGTTAATCTGCCTTTTGTTTTTAAGGGAGGCACAGCTCTTCTTATTCTTTTAGATGAGCCTCGGAGATTAAGCACAGATATTGATATCATCGTTGAACCTGGCACAGATATAGATAACTATATTGCGAAAGCAGCTAAGATATTTCCTTTCTTGAGTGTGGAGGAGCATGTCCGAAAGGGAAGCAATAACATTGAGAAACGTCATTTTCGTTTTCTGTTTCAATCACCACGGACAGGTAAGGAGATCCATATTCTGCTGGATGTGCTGTTTGAGCATAATCCTTACAAGAGGACGATAGAAAGGCCAATTCGTAACCACTTGCTGTTGAGTGAGGGAAGGGACATGATTGTAACGGTGCCAGACAAAAACGGTATCCTTGGCGATAAGTTGACGGCATTTGCACTACATACGATAGGAATACCTTTTGGGAAAGATAAGGAACTTGAGATCATCAAGCAGATGTTTGATTGTTGGACACTCAGCGGAGAAACGGATGACTTCCAAACGGTCGCCGATGTGTATCGCCATGTCGCGCAGGTCGAAATGGGATACCGCAGATTGAGTAGCTCTGTTGAGGAGGTTTTGCTGGACACGATTGATAGCTGTCTATGTATTATGGGGCGTGGTGGAATTCGATCGGATGATTATCAGGGTTTCATTGACGGCATCAACTCTATACAAGGGCATATTTTCCGGGGAAGGATCAATGGAGAAAATGCAGGGATGATGGCCTGTGAGGTGATGTATCTGGCAGCATGCATTCTGACAGGACAAGAGGAATACACAAGGGTTACTGATCCGGGACAATACAGTCAGGACAGGCTGACAATGAAAGGGGCTAAAAAGATTGGGTATATCCGCAATGTGGATCTATTGGCATATGCTTATCTGGTAAAATCATTCCAGCTGCTTCAGCCAGTGGGATATTTCACGGAGAGTGTAAATACTGACGGAACGAGGTAAAACAAGAGGGGCAATAAGGAGGAACTCACCTGCGATAAATCTAGGTTTTGTGGGTATGCTAAATCTGGTCCGATTTTGGCGACAGAGGACGGATATCCGGGATTCCTGTATAATGAAAAGGGAAGGGAAGTTGTGGCAAACCGGTCCGCCTACGATAAAAAGACACAAGCGCGACTGATCGCTTATTTGGAGGAGAAGACGGTGCCCGTAATCAGGGAAAGATGCACAGGGTGCACATTAGCCTGATGAAAACTAGCCTGAAAAAAATAGTCTGATTGAAATTAGCCTGAGGAAAGAGGAACGCATATGTATAAGGAAGAATTTGCGGCGATGGCCAATGCCGCGACAGTTAAGCTGAGTTTATTAAAGAAGAATCCTCTGGGTTACTTTCTCTTGTCCATGCTGGCAGGCGCTTATATCGGCTTTGGAATCCTGCTCATCTTTACCATCGGAGGTCTTTTAAACGGGAACCCGGCCACGAAGCTTGTGATGGGACTTTCCTTCGGAGTTGCCTTGAGCCTGGTAGTAATAGCGGGCGGAGAGCTCTTTACCGGGAATACCATGGTGATGTCCTCGGGCGTGATGGAAGGTAAGGTCAGTCTGGCGGATACAATCAAGCTCTGGGTCGTATGCTGGCTTGGCAATCTGGCGGGATCGATGCTCTTAGCTCTGCTCTTTTTCGCCAGCGGCCTGCAGACGGAAGCGGTGGCGGCATTTATCGTCAAGGGAGCTTTGGCTAAAATGTCCGCCGGATTCATTCCCCTCTTAAGCCGCGGAATCCTCTGTAATATCCTGGTTTGTCTGGCGGTATGGTGCGGCTTTCGGGTCAAGAGTGACAGCGCCAGGATCCTCATGTGCTTCTGGTGCCTCTTCGCCTTTATCACGACCGGTTTTGAGCACAGTGTGGCCAACATGACCCTGCTGACCTCTGCTCTCTTGAATCCGGCCGGTCAGGCCGTCAGCCTGGGAGGCTGGTGCTACAACCTCCTGGTCGTCACGCTGGGAAATATGATAGGCGGCATCCTCTTTGTCGCTGCCCCCTACTTCATTGGATCAAGGGACAAGTGAAACCTGCTCGAGTTGTGTCCGGAGCTTTCCGATATAGAAAAGAGCAGATTCCTATGGACAGAATTGATTTTATCGTGGAACACAAAATTTGCCTTACCAGGAGGGGCGGAAAATGAAGACAATCGCGCTGTCATTGGTACATGTTGGAATCAATCCGGAGACCGCGGAGGAGATGGACGCCATGCGCGGCTTCATCCGTGATGTACTCGGTATGAAGGAGGGGCAGGAGACCCCGATCTCATGGTTTGGCGCAGGCAACAGAATAGAATTCATGAAGGAGAAGGGGCGGGGGACCAAGGGGCACCTGGGCTTTTATACACCAAATATGGACCAGGCGATCCGGGAGCTAAAGGCACAGGGCTATTCCTTTGACCAGGATTCCGCCCAGTATGATGAAGACGGGTCTCTGCGTCTGATCTACCTGACAGAGGAGATCAACGGTTTTGCCATTCATCTGCTTTCGAGGGAATCCTGACGCTTGCGGTTGGCGCTTTGGCAGCCGGAATCGACAGAGGAAGGTCGGGCCGTAAGAAAGAGGCATAAGCGGCCAAAAGAGATCGAGGGAAAGAGATGAGATTGCGCAGAATCGCGGCGGCGGATGAGGCCGTCGCGCATAGCCAGCTTGTGGTGCATGAGCCGGAGAAACAGAAGGGACATTGGCAGGAGCTCTTTGAGCGCGGACAGGCCATAGAGCTGGAAATCGGCATGGGAAAGGGCCGCTTTATCATAGATATGGCCCGCCTGCACCCGGAGATCAACTATGTCGGGATCGAGCGCTATCCCTCCGTTCTCTATCGGGCCCTGCAGAAGATGGAGGCCCTGGAGCGGGAGGGACAAATGCCCTTGAATCTGCGTTTTCTCTGTATCGACGCCCGGGAGCTGCCGGATATCTTTGCCCCGGGGGAAGTCGAGTGCATTTACCTGAATTTCTCAGATCCCTGGCCCAAGGCCAGACATGCGAATCGGCGTTTGACATCAGAGGGCTTTCTTGTCCGCTATGATCAGATTTTGGCAGAAGAGGGCCGCATTGAATTCAAGACCGATAACCGGGAGCTCTTTGATTATTCTCTGGAGACGGCGGCGGTCTCGCCTGCCTTTCAAATCGAGGAGAAGACCTACGACCTGCACCGGGATGAGAAGATGAGTGCTGGCAATGTGATGACGGAGTATGAGGAGAAGTTTTCCTCTAAAGGGAACCCGATCTGCAAGATGCTTCTGCACAGACGCCGGGACTGAGATAAAAAGAAAGCCCCCATCCCGCAGCCATCTCTGCAAGATAAGGACTTTTCAGTGGGTCATCAGGGGTTCGAACCCTGGACACCCTGATTAAGAGTCAGGTGCTCTGCCAGCTGAGCTAATGACCCATAGCAAACGGATATAAGAATCCATCTGTCTCAGCGACAAAGAATATTATATGGGAGAGATATTTGGAATGCAAGACCAAATATCGGGCAAATTGTGAACAAAGCGTGTTCAGACGAAGAGACGAATGGCAGTTCGAAGGGCAGACCGCTATACTGAAAATGAATTTTGCGGAGGTTCAGGGAGCAATGGATTTCGCAGGGATTCAGGGAGTAACATTGCAGGGATGCGGAGGATGACAGTGAATCTACATCGACTGACGACATACAGCAGGAAAATATTGATTTTGACGGCAGCTCTTCTTTTGGCCGCGGGACAGTTCGCCCTGCCAAAGGGCGTTTATGCGGAGGAAAAGGCGGCATCTGCGGCCTGGCCCCAGGAGCCGGAGGTTCAGTCGGCGTCCGCCGTCCTCATGGATCTGGACAGCGGAGAGATCCTTTATGGCAAGGAGGATCAGACGGCCCGCTATCCGGCCTCGACGACCAAGCTGATGACGGCTCTTCTGGCCCTGGAGCACAGCAAGCTCGACGAGACCGTCACCTTTTCCTCGGACGCGGTTTTCAAGAACGAGACCAACAGCTCCCACATTGCCAGAGATGTGGGGGAACAGATGAGCATGGAGCAGACTCTCTACGGGGTGCTGCTTGCCTCTGCCAATGAGTGCGCCTACGCGATCGCGGAGCATGTGGGCGCTGATATGGGGGGAGACTACAACACGTTTATTCAGGCCATGAACGACCGGGCGAAGGAGCTGGGCTGCGTCAATACGCATTTTGTCAATTCCAGCGGCCTGCACGATGATCAGCACTATACCTGCGCCTATGACCTGGCCCTGATTGCCAGAGAAGCCTATCAGAACGAGACCCTTCGCAAGATGGTCGGGACCAGGCGCTATGAGATCCCGCCAACCAACAAACACGCGGAGCCAACGCCCCTCAACAATACCCATGCCATGCTCTCCGCCAACAAGACAAGCAAGTTCCTCTATGATGGCTGTCAGGGAGGGAAGACAGGCTATACCGATGAGGCCAGGCATTCCCTGGTCACCTATGTGGAGAGGGATGGCCGGAAGCTGGTCTGTGTGAGCATGTGCGCGGAAGGAAATGACAGCTACAAGGACACGATTGCCCTGATGGACTGGGGGCTGGCGAATTTCCACAAGGTCTCTCTTGAGGATGAGACCCTGCAGTCCAAGGTGGATGAGGCGATCAAAGCGTCCGGCAGGCAGGGGCTGTCCTGGCAGGCAAAGGGAACCCTTCTTCTGCCAAAGGATGCCGCTGTCCGGGATCTGGCCGTTAAGCTTGAGCCGAAGAAAAACGGACAGGGTACCGATTCGGCAAATGCGGGCAGCGGACAGGCGGGCGCAGACGCGGGGAACGCTGGGAATCAGAGCAGCGGACAGGCGGGTACAGGCGCGGGAAACGCGGGAAATTCGGACAAGGGGGGAGAGGAGGTTTATCAGCTGACCCTGTCCCTGGGAGGCCGATCCCTGCTAAGTCAGTCCTTAAAGGCTCAAAATACTCCTGACCAGAAGGACAAGGCGTCTGGAGCCTCCGGGATTGGAAGGGCAATCGGGAATTTCTTTGGCGGCCTCTCTGACGGGATCGGCAAGGGCTTTCGAACCGTAATTGCGCCAATCCTTCTGGCAGTGCTTCTGATTCTGGTCCTCCTGGCGCTTGCCCTCCTGATTCTGAACAGGCGCAGAAGGGCAAGGAGAAGGGCGCGTAAAAACCGGGTGCACAGGTATCGGGGGCGCCGATGAGAGCCCTGGATCAGGCCCTGCTTGCCTATGGAAAGAGTCAGGCCTACCCTTTTCATATGCCGGGCCACAAACGCCGTTTCCCCCGGAGCCTTGATCCGAATCTGATGGATATCACAGAGATCGAGGGCTTCGATGATCTTCACGATGCCAGCGGGATGATCGCGGATATTGAGCGAGACCTGGCGGAGCTCTACGGAGTGGAGGAAGCCCGCCTTTTGCTGGGGGGATCCACTCTGGGGAATCTGGTCAGCCTTCTGGCCCATTTGAAGCCGGGCGATAGCCTGCTCATGGCGAGAAATTGTCACAAGAGCATCTACCACGGGGCGATTCTGGGTCGCTTGTCCGTGGAATATGTCTATCCCCGGGCCCTGTCGAATGGCCTTCAGGGGCCGATAGAGGCCGCGTCCGTTCAGGAGGCCTTGCGCGCCGCGGAGGAGGTGGGACGGAAGGTCAAGCTTGTGGCGATCACTTCGCCCAGCTATGAGGGGGTGGTGTCAGACCTGTTCGCTATCGCGCGGGTCGCGCACGCCCACGGAGCCCTGCTTCTGGTGGACGCCGCCCATGGAGCCCATTTCGGTTTCCACCCCTATTTTCCGCCCTCCATGGCGGATCAGGGGGCGGATCTTTTGGTGACCAGTCTCCACAAGACCCTGCCCTTTTATACGATGACGGCGGCCCTGCTCCTGCCGCACGGCTCAGGGGCTGACCGGGAGCGGGTGTCGGATATGATCGACTATTTGGAGACCTCGTCTCCCTCCTATATTCTCATGGGGCAGGCGGCGGCGGCCCTGCGCTTTCTGCGCCGGGAAGGGGAGGCTTATTTTCAGGCAAATGCCCGCGATCTGAAGGACTTTTACAGGGCCTGTGAGAGCTTGCGGGCGCTTGAGATTCTGCGGACGGATGATCCGGGCAAGATCGTCATCTCCTGCGCGCGAACCGATCTCACGGGGCAGGATCTGATGGAATGGCTGCGGAAGGACTATCAGCTGGAATTGGAAATGGCATCCTTCGATTATGTTCTGGCCATGACCTCCCTTATGGATACCAGCGAGGGGCTGCAGCGGCTGCAGAGGGCTCTGCTTGAGATCGATGGAATTTTGAGGGAGACTGGCGCGATGCCGGAGAATTTGCAGGATAAGACATGGGGGGAACAGTCAGGAGGTGACAGAGTCGACAGCGGCGGGAAAGATAACAGCGCCGGGGAAAATGACAGTGCCGACGGAATTGATGGCGCTGGCAAAGATGACAGCGCCGGGAAAAGTGACAGTGCTGGCAGAGTTGACGGCGCCGGCAAAGATGACAGCGCCGGGGAAAATGACAGTGCCGACGGAATTGATGGCGCCGGGAAAAGTGACAGTGTTGACGGAGTTGATGGCGCCGGGAAAAATGACAGTGTTGGCAGAGTTGACGGCGCTATAGACTACGGGATTGTCTATGGCTCGCGCAGGAAGCTTCTGGAGCCCTGGCAGGCCCTGGAGGAGAAGTGGGAGGATCTGGAACTGAAGGCGTGCGCCGGCCGCGTCAGCAGGGACTCCATTCTCCTCTATCCGCCCGGGATCCCACTGGTTCACAGCGGAGAAGAGATCACAGAGTGTGTCATCCTCTATCTCAAGAGAGCGCTGAAGGATGGGCTGAAGGTGCAGGGCCTGAGAGAGGGAAAAGCCCGGGTTCTGAGATGAGAGCTCGGAACTGAAATGAAAAATCCGGGATCCTGAGAGAAAAAAGTTTGGAACTGAGGTGAAAAAGCTTAGGCTTTGAGATGAGAAGAGCTTGGGTTTTGAGAGATGGGAAACCTAAGCCCTGAGATGAGAGATTCTTCTACAATCCTGCCGAGGAGGCGGTCACCCTTAGAGTGTAGCAGCAGGAGGGCCAGGAGGAAGCGGCAGGGAGGCTGAGGATTTGCGGGAGGAAGTGCCATGGAGCCGCGGCAGGGAGGCTAAGGCTCTGCGGAAGGAAGTGCCACGGAGCCGCAGCAGGGAGGCTGAGGATCTGCGGAAGGGAGTGCCATGGAGCCGCGGCAGGGAGGCTGAGGATCTGCGGAAGGAAGTGCCATGGAGCCGTAGCAGGAGGCTAAGGGGAAGCGGAAGAAAGACGAAGGGAGAGAGTAGAAGGAAATTATGGCTGAGATTTTCTGTATTCTGGGCAAGTCCGCCTCAGGTAAGGACAGTATTTATAAGAAGCTGCTGGAGGATCCGACGCTTGATTTGACGCCGGTCATTCCCTACACCACGCGTCCGATGCGGGAGGGGGAGAGAGAAGGCGTCGACTATCATTTCGTTGATCAGAGAGGAATGCAGGACCTGATCGATGCCGGCAGGGTTATTGAGCGGCGCAGTTATCAGACCATGTGCGGGGAGTGGAGCTATTTCACCGCAGATGACGGCAGCATAGACTTGATCAGCCATGATTATCTTCTGATTACGACGCCGGAGGCCTATCATAAGATACGATCTTACTTTGGAGAGAAAGCGGTCAGTGATATCTATGTCTGGCTGGACGACGGGGAGCGGCTGGCCAGAGCTCTGGCCAGGGAGAGGCAGCAGGAAGAACCCAGGTACGCGGAGCTCTGCCGTCGATTTCTGGCGGACCAGGAGGATTTCTCGGAGGAGAGATTGCGCCGGGCCGGGATCAGTCATCGCTTTGAAAATCTTGACCTGGAGGAGACAAAAAGGCAGATCGCCGCTTTTATTCGGGGACAGGCGGCGGGGAGTGAGAGAAGGAAGTTATGCGGTTTGCGGACATCATCGGACAGGAAGAGCTGAAAGGGCATTTACAGAATGCCCTGCAAAATCAGAAGGTCTCTCATGCCTATATCATCAGCGGAGAGGAGGGATCCGGGAAGCGGATGCTGGCGGAGGCCTTCGCGCAGACCCTGCTCTGCGAGGAGAAGGGGGCGGACGCCTGCGGACACTGCCATCACTGTCGGCAGACCATGAGTCACAATCAGCCGGATATTATCTACCTGACCCATGAGAAGCCGGCTACCATCTCCGTGGATGATATTCGCAGCCAGATCAACAGCGACATCGTCATCCGGCCCTACAACAGCGATTACAAGGTCTATATCGTCGATGAGGCGGAGAAGATGAATGAGCAGGCGCAGAATGCTCTCTTGAAGACGATCGAGGAGCCGCCTTCCTATGCGGTTATTCTCCTGCTGACGACAAATGCCCAGGCCTTCCTTCCGACCATTCGCTCCCGCTGTATCCTGCTGGAGACAAAGCCGGTGCCGGATGCTCTCGTGCGCGGGGAGCTCATGAAGCGCTACGAGATACCGGACTATCAGGCGGATATGAGTGTGGCCTTCGCCCAGGGAAATATGGGAAAGGCCATTGCTCTGGCCCAGTCCCAGGAATTTGCCGATCGCAAGGAGATGGTCCTCTCTCTGATCCGGCACATTTCCGAGATGACCTATGCGGACCGGATCGCCTGGATTCGTGAGATGGAAGCGAAGAAGGAGCCCCTGACGGATTATCTGGACCTGCTCATGGTCTTCTACCGCGATGTGCTATTATATAAGGCGACAGGACAGGCCGACAGACTGATCTTCGCCGATCAGGTCTATCAGGTCAAACGCCTGGCAGACGGGCTTTCTTACCGGCATTTGGAAGAGATCTTCGAGGGGGTCGAATCCTGCCGAAGGAAGGATGCCGCGAACGTGAATACAGACTTAATTCTGCAGCAGCTCATGGAGCGCATGCGGGGAGAACGGAGATAGAATATGGCAAGCATTACAGGTGTGCGCTTTCGAGGCACCGGTAAGATCTATTATTTTTCCCCGGGTGATCGGGATTTAAAGATCGGTGATCAGGTCTTAGTGGAGACAGCCAGAGGCAGGGAGCTGGGGGAGATTCGCATGAATCCCCGGCAAATTCCTGACGACAAGATCCGGCATCCGGTCAGAGAGATCATCCGCAAGGCGACGGAGGATGACCTGGCACGGCAGGAGCAGAACCGGGAGAAGGAGAAAGAGGCTTTTGTTATCTGCAAGAAGAAAATCCGTGAGCATGGGCTGGAAATGAAGCTGGTAGACGCGGAATACACCTTCGAAAACAGCAAACTGCTCTTCTATTTCACGGCGGAAGAGAGAGTGGATTTCCGCAGCCTGGTTCGGGACCTGGCCTCTGTCTTTCACACCAGAATTGAGCTGCGCCAGATTGGCGTCCGCGATGAGACCCGCATTATGGGAGGGATCGGACCCTGCGGCAGAGAACTCTGCTGCAAATCCTGGCTGACGGACTTCGTTCCGGTCTCCATTAAGATGGCCAAGGAGCAGAGTCTGTCCTTGAATCCCGGCAAGATCTCCGGTCTCTGCGGCAGGCTTATGTGCTGTCTGAAAAACGAGGAGGATACCTACGAGTATCTCAATGCCAAGATGCCCCGTGTCGGCGATATTGTCACGATTCCGGACGGGCAGGAGGGCTATGTTCAGAATATCAATGTCCTCCGCCAGACCGCCAGGGTCGTCGTTGAAAATGCCGATGAGAAAGACATCGCGGAGTATCCGGCGGAGGAGCTGACCTTTGTGGCGCACAGGGGGCGCAGGAAGCCGGGCAGCCGGGCTGATAGGGACAGGATAGAGGGACGGGAGAATCGAGAGCAAAGGGGAAACCGCGGTCAGGCAGGAAGAGGTTCGGCAGAAGACAGACAGGCAAAAAGAACTTTGCAGGAGAGCTCGGAGAAGCAGGAATCCGACAGCAGAGAGCAGAGGAGCTTTTCTGACCAGGACAGACGGGAAAACCATGCCAAAGAGGGCCGACGGGGCAGGGGGAATCGCCCCGAGGGGAGCAATCGCATGCGGGAAGGCGCCGGGACAGGCAGACGGAGAAACCAGAATCCCGATGGGGGATATTCCCGCGGTGACCGGCGCGGCGGACAGGAAAAGGCCTATCCGGACAGGGGAGGCCAGAAAAGAGAGCGGGCCGGCGGAGCGGGTCCAAAGAGATATGACGAATCCGCGCGGGGGTCACGCGATCCGGGAGGGACGAACAGACCGAGCGCGAACGGAGGCTATTCCAGGAGCGCCTACAGGCGCAGGCAGGAGAGCGGAGACGAAGAGTAAGATAAAAGCGGCCGCTGAGGGATTTGCTATAGTGTAGTCGAAGCCGCGGGGGAGAGAATAGAGACAGGAAGTAAGATGGAGCGTTGGCAGCAGGAGCTTGTGCGTGAGGGCGAGCGGGCGGACAGTCTGGATCGAAAGGGCTATCAGATCATTCAGAGCCCCAGTCGTTTTTGCTTTGGGATGGATGCTGTCCTTCTGGCGGCATTTGCCAATAATAAGGAGGGCGACAGGGTTCTGGACCTTGGAACCGGCACCGGTGTCATTCCGATTCTGATGGAAGCCAGGTATGGAGGGGCGGAATACAAGGCGCTTGAGATTCAGGCGGATTCCTGTGATATGGCCCGGCGAAGCGCCCGTCTCAACGGCCTGGAAGACCGCATTGAGATTGTGGAGGGAGATTTGACGCGGGCTCACGAGATCTTCGGCCCGGCCTCCTTTGATGTGGTCACCTGCAATCCTCCCTATATGACAAATAAGCATGGTCTGACCAATCCATCGGGTCCCATGGCCATTGCCAGGCATGAGCTGCTCTGTTCCCTGGAGGATGTGGTTCGGGAGACGGCCAGGCTATTGAGGCCCGGCGGCCATTCTTATTTTGTCCACAGGCCCTTTCGCCTGGTGGAGATCATGACACGGATGCACGACTACGGACTGGAGCCAAAGCGCATGCGCCTGGTTTATCCCTACGCGGACCGGGAACCCAATATGGTTCTGCTGGAGGGGGTCAGAGGGGGACGAAGCTGGCTTAAGACGGAGCCTCCCCTGGTGATTTATCGGGGGCAGGGCATATACACGGATGAGGTGAAGAAGCTCTATTTTGACGGGGATACAGAGGAGTGAGCAATGGCAGGATGTCTCTATCTGGTAGCAACGCCCATCGGAAATCTTGAGGATATGACCTACCGGGCGGTCCGTGTCTTACAAGAGGCGGACCTGATCGCGGCGGAGGATACGCGCGATTCCATGAAGCTCTTGCGGCATTTCGAGATCCACACTCCCATGACGGCCTATCACGAGTTCAACAAGATCGACAAGGCCAGGGCCCTGATCGGGAAAATGCGCGCGGGCGCGACCATCGCCTGTATCACGGACGCGGGGACGCCCGGGATCTCTGATCCGGGGGAGGAACTGACCCGCATGTGCTATGAGGCGGGGATTTCGGTCTATGCCATCCCCGGTCCCGCGGCAGTTATCACGGCAGTAACTTCTTCCGGCCTGCCCTGCAGGCGCTTCGCCTTTGAGGCATTTCTTCCCAGAGATAAGAAGGAAAAGAAGAGAATCCTGGAGGAGCTTAAGAGCGAGTCCAGAACCATGGTTATTTATGAGGCTCCGCATCGTCTCAGGCAGACCCTGGCGGACCTGGCAGAGGCCCTGGGCCCGGAGAGAAAGCTGACCGTTGCCAGGGAGCTGACCAAGAAGCACGAGGAGAAAGCGCGGATGACCCTGGGGCAGAGCCTGGACTATTACCGCCAGAGGGAGCCCCGCGGCGAGTATGTTCTGGTCATCGAGGGCAAATCCTGGGAGGAGACGGATTCTGAGGACCGGGCTCGCTGGGAGGAGATGGATCTGGACAGCCATATGCAGATCTACCTGGATCAGGGACTGGACAGGAAGGAGGCCATGAAGGCCGTGGCCAGGGATCGGGGGATTTCCAAGAGAGAGGTCTACGCGGCCCTGCTGAAGGAGACTTGAACGGAGCGGAGGCTGAAGAAGCAAATATCAGGAAGCCTCGGGAAGGAGTGCGGTATGAGCGAGCAAAATCTGGACGAGAAGATCAGGAGCTTGCAGGCGCTGATCGACGGCGCCTCTAAGATCGTCTTTTTCGGGGGGGCAGGAGTCAGCACAGAGAGCGGGCTCAAGGATTTCCGCAGTCAGGACGGTCTCTATCACGAGCACTACAAGTATCCGCCGGAAAGGATCTTAAGTCATTCCTTTTTCATGCGTCAGCCGGAGGACTTCTATCGTTTCTACTTTGATAAGCTGCTTGTGGACGGCCTTGCGGTTCCGAAATCGTCCGGACGGATCGGAACACCTGCCAGGGGAGAGCGGTCGTCTGGGGTCATCGAGCCAAACGCCGCCCACAAAAAGCTGGCGGAGCTGGAGACTGCTGGCAAGCTGTCCGCTGTCATCACTCAGAACATTGACGGACTGCATCAGCGGGCTGGCAGCAGGAAGGTATTCGAACTGCACGGGTCGATTCACCGGAATCACTGTATGTCCTGTGGGCATTTCTTCGACGGAGAATATCTGCTGGCGCACAGGGACGCTGAGAAGCCTGTCCCTCACTGCCCTGTCTGCGGGGGAATCATCAAGCCGGATGTGGTCCTCTACGAGGAGGGCCTGGATCAATCGGTGATCAATGGCGCGCTGGAGGCAATCGGGGAGGCGGACCTTCTCATCATCGGGGGAACCTCTTTGACGGTATATCCGGCAGCTGGTTTCATCCGCTATTATCGAGGGAATCATCTGGTGCTGATCAACCGGGACGCCACCGGACAGGACGAGCTGGCGGACCTGGTGATCCACGGCTCCATCGGGGAGATTCTGGGAAAGATCAGGGTATCGAAAGCGTCCGAGGTCCGCGCGCTTTGAGCGGATTCGCGGGATGGAGATAGCCGCGAGTTTGACGAGCAATGGCTCTGACAAAAACAGATGAGGAGAGCATGTATGCCCATGGATTTGCGTGTCGGTGACATTGTCACCATGAAAAAGCCCCATCCCTGCGGGAGCAAGGACTGGAAGCTTCTGCGGGTGGGGGCGGATATTCGCATGGAGTGTCTGGGCTGCGGGCATTTGCTCATGCTGCCCAGAAACAAGGTGGAGAAAAACATACGGAAGGTGAAGGAACAGAGAAAGCCCCTTGTTGCCGATCGGGGAAGGGCGGAAGTTTAAGAGGTCTTTTTGACGGCCAGAAGAGATTCTACAGCATCTCCATGAAATGAATACCAGTATTCAAAGCTGACATCGTCTCCTGCTTCAATGGTTGCCAGAGCTTGATTGTCTTTTGAGGATAGAAGAGTGATAGTTTTTTCTGAAGTCTGTATTTCGATCAGCGTTTTATTGTTGGAGATACGAATCACTCGTCCGCTGTCATGTAAAAGCTTCTGGACGGAATGAAGAGGGATAGGACTCTCGCCCCTTGCATTATAAAAAAAGGAAAATTGAATACGATCCCCAGGTTGAAGCTTTTCCAGGACAGATCCCGGCTGTGTGCAGGCAAGAGTGCAATTATGCTGATCGGGGGAGAGGATTTCATCTGCTTCGCTTTCATCCAAGCGGACATGCAGTTGTCTTTGCTTTAAATCCACAGAAAGAACGGCGGCGGTTCTGTTGCATAGAAAATCGTCATTGCCACCGTTCCTATGATATTGAGGGGCAGAGGTTTTTGGGCTTCCTAAATGAATGAAAATAATAGAGACGATGGCAAGAAAACCAATCGCAGTTAGCACAAAGAGAGTTTTTTTATTCATGGAATAATGTTCCCGTATAATCAGTAAAATATGCATAATCTAGATTTACATATCTAACGTTTCCGGTATCCCAGCCATCGCATACCATAAGCGTGTGCAAGCGGCTCTGATCTCATAGACAAAGAATATTTGAATTTAACGCAAAAGAACAGCCCTAAATTTATGATTCGATGGGTGTAAAATAAAAGAGATAGCTGTCTTTGACATTTTTGAAGGAAAAAGTCCCGCATCCGTCCTATAAGAGATACGTCTTCGAAGTGTGAGCAGACATGAAAAATGAACTCTAATGGATAAAAATGCGTCAAAACGCAAAAATCTCTCACAGAATATTGGCAATGAATTGCTGGCGGGATGAAAGCTTTCCCCAAGTTAAGGGAAAGATTTCGGCTGTTGCCGTTTCTGATCTTAGTGTAAGCTTGATCTGAGAGACATAATCGCTTGCAAATGCTTGCGTTTGCAGAGAAGATGGCCAATACTATAACCATAAGCGAAAGGATGGTGAGACACATGGCAAAGACATCTGCTGTTTATGCTCGTATTGATACAGGACTGAAGGATAATGCTGAGGGTATCCTTTCCCAGCTGGGTATTTCTCCTTCGAGCGCAATCCAAATGTTATATAGTCAGATCGTTCTTCACAATGGCATGCCATTTGATCTTTGCCTGCCTGTAGCAAAGCCGGTAGCGATTGGCGGGATGTCTCGCGCAGAGTTGAATGCCGAGTTAACTAAGGGAATTGAATCCCTGAAAAGTGGCAAAGCATATACGGTTGATGAAGTAGACGCAGTGCTTGCGAAAGAGTTTGGCATATGAGGGGGGAATATCAGGTGATCTATTCCCCGGCCGCACTAGACGATCTTCGCCACATCTTCAATTACATCGCGCATGTACTTTTGGCAGGTCAGGCCGCGCAGAATCAAATTGTCCATATCCGCAAGGAGATCCGAAAGTTGGATCTATTTCCTGAGAAACACGAGCAGGTTGATTGGGAACCGTGGGTGTCTATGGGCACGCGGAAAATGTCGGTTGATAATTACGTCGTTTATTATAGAGTAGACAACGAATCGAAGTCCGTTACGATTGTGCGTATTTTCTATGGCGGCCGGGATGTTGAACACATTATTCAGGACGGAATCGAGTGACGCTGATATACAGTGTCACTCGGGTGATACGTCTCAGTGCGCGTCGCAAAAACTGGCTTATACGCGGCTGTGGCGGCCACGTGGTGCCGCGGCGCATAAACTGGCTCTTGCGACCTGTTGACTACCATGCTAAAATATCAATTCGTGGTATATGTAAATATTCCTTGCTCCGGGGCATGAGCGCCGGGGCCACAAGACCAGAAGGAGGTTAGACGCAATGGCAAAGTATGAATTAGCACTCGTTGTTAATGCTAAGATCGAAGATGATGCCAGGGCAGCTGTCGTCGAGAAGGCGAAGGGTTATATCACCCGCGCCGGCGGCACTGTGACAGACGTAGAGGAGAAGGGTAAGCAGAAGCTTGCTTACGAGATCCAGAATATGGGTGAGGCCTTCTACTACTACATTCAGTTTGAGGCGGAGACCAGTGTTCCCGCTCAGCTGGAAGGCGATATCCGCATCATGGATTATGTTCTTCGCTTCTTATTTGTTCGCAAGGACGAGCAGTAATTAGCGCAGCGAAGTTTTTCGTTGCAGATAGGAGATCAGATGAATAAACTCATTCTTATGGGACGCTTGACAAGAGATCCCGAGGTTCGTTACGGCGGCGCCAATAACAATGCGATTGCCAGATTTTCCATCGCCGTAGACAGAAGATTTAAGCGCGATGGTCAGCCCACCGCGGATTTCTTCAATTGCACGGCCTTCGGCAAGCTCGGAGAGTTCGTTGAGAAGTATCTCCGCAAGGGAACAAAGATCGTATTAGACGGCGAGATTCAGAACGACAATTACCAGAATAAGGAAGGTCAGATGGTCTACGGCTTCCAGGTCATCGCGAACAACATTGAATTCGCGGAGTCCAAGGCCGCAGCCCAGCAGAACGGTTCTTATGCCGGCGCCGATCTGGGAACGCCGCAGCAGGCTCCGACCACAGATGCAGGGGACGGATTTATGAACATCCCTGATGGCATTGAAGAGGAGCTTCCATTTAACTAGAGGAGGTTAAGTCATGGCTTTTAATAGAAGACCCGCACATAGAAGAAGAAAGGTCTGCGTATTCTGCGGCAGTGAGGTTGCCATCGATTACAAGGACGCCAATCAGCTGCGCAAGTATGTCTCAGAGAGAGGGAAGATCCTTCCCCGTCGTATTACCGGCACCTGCGCAAGACATCAGAGAGCGCTGACTTCAGCGATCAAGCGTGCGCGTCATCTTGCAATCATGCCCTACGTTGAGGACTGATTGTAAGCGATTTTGCAAAAAAGAGAGTCTCTTCGGCCCGGCCGGGAGGCTCTTTTTCATTGCCAATTTTCAGAGGGATGTGTAGAATTTACTTGATGTCAGCGGAAGCAGAAAGAGGGAAGCGGGGAATGGAGCAGAAAAAGTTACAGGAAAAGTTTGAGGGTCTCTTTGGGGCAGGCGGCGATATCCGGGGATATTTCTCCCCCGGCCGCGTCAACCTGATCGGAGAGCACACGGATTATAATGGCGGACATGTCTTCCCCTGCGCTCTGACCATCGGGACCTATGGAATCGCCAGAAAGAGAGAGGATTCCAAGATCCGCTTCTACTCCTTGAATATGGAAGACCGCCCGCCGATGGAGGCGGACTTATCCGATTTGTCCTATCGGGAGGAATACGGCTGGGCCAACTATCCCCTGGGCGTGGTCTGGGCCATGAAAAAGGTCAAGGGGCTGACGCCGGGAACCGGATTTGATATGGCCGTTTACGGGAATATCCCCAATGGGTCAGGTCTCTCTTCCTCCGCCTCGCTGGAGGTTTTGACCGGGGTGATCGTCAGAGATCTCTTCGGATTTGATTCTTTGACCAATATCGATCTGGCCCTGGTCGGCCAGTACTCTGAGAACAATTTCAACGGCTGCAACTGTGGCATTATGGATCAGTTCGCCGTCGCTATGGGAAAGAAGGACGCAGCCATTTTCCTGGACTGCTCCGACCTGTCCTACGAATACGCTCCGATTGCTCTGCCGGATGCAAAGATCTTGATTACGAATTCCAAGGTTAAGCATTCCCTGGTGGATTCGGCCTACAATGACCGAAGAGAAGAGTGCGCCAGGGCGCTGAGCATGCTGCAGGTGGAGCTGGATATTGAAGCCTTGGGCGAGCTGAGCCAGGAGGAGTTTGAAGAGCATGCAGACCTGATTTGGGATCCTGTCTGCCGCAGAAGAGCGAAGCATGCGGTCTATGAGAACCAGAGGACCATCCGGGCGGTTGAGGCTCTCAAGTCAGGACAGATCGAGATGTTCGGGCAGCTGATGAATGCCTCTCATATTTCGCTTCGAGATGACTACGAGGTCTCCTGTCGGGAGGTCGACATCCTCGTGGATGAGGCCTGGAAGATCCCCGGCGTCATCGGAAGCCGGATCACCGGCGGGGGCTTTGGCGGCTGCACGGTCAGCCTGGTGAAGAACGACGCCATTGACCCGTTTATCGACTGGGTCGGAAGCGCCTACAGGGAGAAGACCGGGATCGAAGCCGAGTTCTATGCGGTAGAGATCGGCGACGGAGCGGGAAGGGTAACATTGTCTGAATGACGTCGAGACTGTGTACTATATTGATGTACAGGCGAGAGTCAGCAAGAAGCTACTTGAAGTGCAGTAAATCAATGAGATGGACTATGTCCTAGAATAAAGTTGGGGCGAAGATATCCGGCTGATATCTTCGCCCCAATATTTGTCTTAGAGCCATAAAAGATGCTGACATACCATGGAACACCTAAATCCGCCCAAACACAGTATTAGGGCGGGCTCCCGAAGGATCCCGCCCCAACATCTGACATAGAGCCTCATTTTGCTAAGCTGCGACAAACTTTCATGTCGCAGGCTGATATTTACCGGATTCTGACGTGAGTCCGAAGGCTTTTGCGAACATTACTTGACACTATCAATCCTCACCACTTTTAAGAGATTTTCATTTTAGTCGAATATATTTTGTGGCTCTTCCTACGCCTTCTTTTTTAAGTTCACCTTCAGATATTAGTTTTCTTAATGATCCTTCAATTGAGCTTACACTCAGTGATGGACAAAGTTCTCTAATATCTTGTTTAGTAAACCTTCCAAGTTTCTGTAAAGTTGCTTTCCTTACTAGTTCAACGGCCGGAAGTTTTTCTTCTACAATAGAAAATCTATCTTCAAACTCTTTATATGCAGCAAGAATTGTTCCTAATATATACTTCAAAAATGGTAATATATCCTCGTTTTCTTCATGCCAATAGCCTCCAGCCTGTCCCAATGCATCATAATAAGCAGATTTATTTTTAGCAATTAGTGCCTCAAGTGAGATATATTTACCTACATAAAATCCACTCCTGTATAATAAAAGCGTTGTTAGTAATCTGCTCATTCTACCATTACCGTCATTAAATGGATGAATACATAAAAAATCATGAATGAAAATAGGTATAGTAATAAGAGGTTCTAATTCCAAGTTACCAATAACCTTATTATATTCATTACATATCTTATCTAACGCCTCAGGAGTTTCAAAAGGTGAAAGTGGTGTGAATAAAACTTCTGTATGCCCATCCGGATAAGTTGCACTGATGTAATTTTGTACATTTTTTGTTTGTCCTGCCATCGGGTTATTCATATGGCTAAACATAATCTTGTGCATTTGTAGAATATAATTCTTTGAAATTGGAATAGCATCAAAATTGTCATGAATAATATTTAGTACATCTCTATATCCTGCAATCTCCTGTTCATTTCTATTTCTTGGAGTTGTCTTTTCTTCCACTAATTGTCTAAGTCTCACGCTTGTTGTTACAATTCCTTCGATTTCATTTGAAGCTTCGGTACTTTGAATCTTTGCTATTTCTATCAGTTTATTTAATTCTTCCGGTTTTTGTTTCAAATAAAGTTCCTGTTTACCCTGATATTTATAAATTGAAGCGACTAAACCAAGCACTTCAGAGTCCCATTTTTTATCTTTAATTTTAGAGTAATTAAAATTTCTCATTGGCTTTCTCCCTTACATTTCTTTTATACCTTAAAATATGCCTTATTTTAAGGTATAAATCAATAATTAAGGGGAAAACCTACATAAACCAAAAATGAAAAAGTAAATTCTGCACCCCCAAAAGAGAATGGAATAGCTAATTTTATTGGGCTGATATGCCCGGTTACAGGATTTGACATGAATCCCAATATTTAAGTGTTTTGGTGGCGGTGTAAGTTCACCGTGACTTCTGATGCAGTTTCTGCCAGATCATCATGCCGATCCGGCAGGTGATGGCCTCGTCGAAATTGCGGACATCCAGGCCGGAGGCCTTCTGAAACTTGTCCAGACGGTAGGCCAGGGTGTTGCGGTGGATGAAAAGCTGTCGCGCCGTCTCAGAGAGGCTCAGGTTATTGTGAAAGAGGGTGTGGATGGCCCGAAGGGTGTCCGCGTCCATCCGACCGAAATCATAGTCCAGAAAATGCTCTTGCAGGTAGCGCTGGCAGACATCCTCCGGAAGGCGGAAGATGAGACGGGCCAGGCCCAGAGAAGCGGATTCATAGACCTGCTCGGCAGGGTAGAAGGTCTTGCCGATGGCAAGACTGGTCACAAGATCCTGGTAGGCGGCGGGCAGATCCGCCAGGGTCACTGTCTGGTTGTCGTAGACCACCTTGACCGGGATCATGGCCTCGGAAGCCATGGTGTCAAGCAGGGCGGAGACCATGGGAGAAAGGGAGGACGGCTTGTCTTTGACGATCAGGAGCATCCGATCTCTTCCCATGGAAAGGGGGGAGACCTGGCTGCGCGGGAAGATAGAGGAGAGAATACTCCTCGTCTCCTCGTTGAGATCTTCGGGGAAGGTCACAAGAAGAAGGGCCCGCCTGGCGGAGGCCTGCATGTGGTGGCGGGCAAAGCCGGATCGAATCTCGTCTTCGTCCAGCTGGCTGGACAGATAGCGGCGGAGGAAGTAGTGCTTGTCCCGGCTGGATTTGGTCAGGCGCAGGAGATCCCGCAGCTTACCGGCTGTGACCTGGGGATCAGCGGGGGCCTGGGGATCCAGACAGAGGGAGAGACCTGTGCTCTCCTGCAATTGGTCCAGAAGATTTGAAATTTCGCCAGAATCATTCATCATCATTTGTCATCCTTTATTTTGCGAGAGGGATCCTGCCAGAGGAGACAGGCCACAGCCGTCCTGTTGCAGATGTCCCTTTCTTTTAAGATCGGGAGGCCTGCAGGTTAAATACCAGTATAACCTTTTCGGCAAGTTTCCCATAGCTTGCGCAGGCAACTCATGCAGGCGGCTTCCCATGGCTTATGCAGCTGGTTTGCGCGGAGGGAATTTCCATCGCTGACCGCTGCCGTTTTCCATGGCTCGTGCAGAAACCGGAGAAACATGAACAGGAAAGCAACTTTTTCATAAATTTGTGGAAAATTGTGAACAATTTATGTTATTCTATAGTTCCTGTTGGCCAGTGCCATGGAAAGACTCCGTGAAAGAGCTTTGGTGCTGATAGTTTAGAGGGATTGACAGGCATGAAGAGCAAGATATAATCTGTACAGGCGCACCAATAAGATGGTCCCGTCTGGAATTAAGATATCTAAGGGGCAAAAGAATACACGGATCGGTGTTTTCTTTATCCTCTTTAATATGATAGAAACTCAAAATTGGCAGAAGGACAAAGACAAGGAGGAAGTATGAAAGGAAAGAGCAGAGCGATCAGCAAAAAGCTGTCAGCGATTACTTTGTCATGCCTGGTAATGTTTGGTACGGTTGGAGCGGTGTTGCCGACCTATGCGGCAGACCCCGTCAAGGGAATTGAGATCAAAGCAGACCGAACGGAATTGGATCAAAGTGTTTCCGATGCCAAAAATGCCGGTGCTGAGATCGTGCAGGATGCTGACGTTGACAAGGGCGTGGTGAAATCCGAGGCGGAAGCCGACAGCAAGAGGTCGGAAATCGAGGCGGACTATAAGCAGCAGGTGCAGCAATTAAAGGACGCAAAGAAGGCTGCGCAAAAATATAGTCAGGACAAGAAGAAGTACGATGAGGCCAAGAAGAAGTACGATGCAGAATTGGCCAAGTACAATATCGCCAAGAAAAAATATGATGATGAGCTGACCGCCTACAACAAGGCGATGGAAGAGTTGGAGAAAAAGAAGAACGAGGATGGCTATATGAGCGTGCCATCCTCCCAGACTCTGCAATTCAAGAGTGAGCCCAGTGCCAGCATGCAGTTCCTGAATGGAGGAAAGGCATACTCCCAGACGGAATGGAAGACCTTCTTTGACAGTAATATAGGAAGCAAGCTGGGGATTGACCAGACACAGGCCACGAACGATTTCAACTATATCAATAGTGTGGCTAATGCCGCAGAAACAAGAGTGATGCTGCATAAGGGGCAGCCCTTGAAGGTGGCATACACGAATCTTCAGAATTCGTATGTCAATGGCAAGAAGATCGCCAGGGTAGAATACACTTATACCCTGAGAGACACCGGGATCTCCGGAGTAAATGATCTGCCCGCTCTGATTGAGAAGGATCCGACGGTTACCATCTGGTATCTCAATTCCTATGGACAGGCTGATATTAACCTGACGGCGGATTTCTATGATGGGGCAGGACACAAAATTGATATGACCGGGGCTCTGTTTAACTTCTCATCTCTGAATCACGGTACAGGGACAAGCAGCAGCGCACCATCAGCGGTCGGAAAACCAATGATAGAAAAAGTGCTGGGTTTTAATGGCGATTATATCTACATATCCGGTTCGTCGGTGACGAAGCAGGCGGATGGAGGCGCTTACGCAAGCAATGATAATGACAGCAAGGCGAAGGGGTCAAGATTCTCAACCAGTGAGTGGGATGATTCTACAAGCGGAAGCGGGAAGCCCACGTGGTATGGAGCCATTGTCGGAAAAGCCAAGGGAACATCGGTGAGCGTGGATATTGGAGCAAGTAAACGGGGCGTTGTCTGGTTTGCTTTTAATTCAGATATCAAGGCGATTCCTGCGCCCGTTAAGCCAGTGGCGCCAGTACCACCGACAGAGCCTGAAGAACCGCAGAAACCGGAGCAGGTGTCCTATCACTATGACATTCTCTATGTACAGTCACAGGTAGAGAAGAATGTCCTGGATGGAAATAATCAAGACATCAACAATGGCACCGTTCAGATCGGCTCGGTTGTAAAGTTTGCCCTGCATACGACAAATATTCCCGCCGGACATGAGAAAATAAATTCTCTGGTGTTCAGTGACGTTTTGCCGAGCGGCTATGAAGTGGATGTCGAGGCGACAAGGCAGGCAAGCGCCGACTATGATATCAGCTATGACGCGTCGACAAGGCGTATGGTCTTTACCGCAAACGCAGCCCTGCTGACCCAGATCAACAGCGATCTGACCAAGACTGCGAAGGTTCCCGCGCCGATTGTTACGGGAAAGGTGACAAAAGAGAATACGACATATGTGAATGATTTTGATCTGACGATCAACAATGTATACTCTGTCAAGTCCAATGTCGTAAAGGTACACACCCCGACTCCGAAGGTGCCGAATCATCCCAACAAGCCTGAGCTGCAGAGACCGAAGACAGGTGATCTGGGGAATCTTCCTATTATGATTCTCTTGCTCCTTGCTTCAGGCGGAGTGCTTGCGGGCACGCTTGTGGTAAAGAGGAAAAAGCAGGCGTAGGAATATAAATATATGAAGATTTTGAGGTGAACGTACAGGGATCCTGAGGATCGGATTTGAACAGGAGACCCGGCGAAAGTCGGGCCTCCTGCTTTATATAGATATGATTTGATTAGGAAAAGAGATGACTTTATGGAGCAGACAAGTATAAATATCCATATGGACGAGGACTAAAAAAACAGTTTGAAGCGTTATGCTCTGATGTCGGAATGACTATGACAACAGTAGTTTGTGCATTTGCTAAAACAGTGGTCAGAGAGCGCAGAATCCCATTTGAAATCTCTGCAGAAAGCGATCCGTTTTATAGTCTGGCTAATATAGCCAGGTTGAGAAAATCCATTGCTGAAATGGAAGCAACAGGCGGCACTGTGCATGGGGTAAATCTTGATGACTACAGCATGGAAAGATGATGACTGGAATGACCTTGAATATTGGACAAAACGGGACAATTGTTGAGAAAAGGGAGACTATGAAAAAACAGAGAAAACTTTGAAAAAAATCTGAAAACAGAGTATTCCTAAAATTGATAGATTTTGTGAACAATCTATGTTACACTATAATTCCTACTAAACAGTGGGATGAAGAAAGAAACATTTCGTGTCTTTGGCGAAAAGGATTGACAGATATGAAAAACCAAAACACAATCTTTACAGACAGACAGACAGACAGACAGACAGACAGACAGACAGACAGACAGACAGACAGACAGACAGACAGACAGACAGACAGACAGACAGACAGACAGACAGACAGACAGACAGACAGACAGACAGACAGACAGACAGACAGACAGGGTAGGATACTGCCCTTTTTGGGTTCTGAAATAAGATTATTTGACAGGCGAAAAAGCGCACTTAGAGCTTAGGTGCGTTTTTTTGCCTATTTTTTTGTGAAGGAAGTCAGTGAACGACGAGAGGAGGAAGAGTATGAAGGGAAGGCTCAGAATTGCGAGCAAAAAGTTGTCCGCGATCGCCTTATCGTGCCTGATGCTGTTTACGACAGTGGCACCGATGATGCAGACTTCTGCAGCAGATTCCGTCAAGGGACTGGAAACGAATGTGGATCGGACTGCGCTGGACAAGGCTGTTGCCGATGCGCGAAATGCCGGAGTGCCTGTCACAAAGGGCCAGGATCAGGATATGGGCGTGGCGCATTCCAAGTCTGAGGTCGATGCCAAAATCGCTGAAATCAAAGCCGATTATCAGCAGCAGATCCAGAAGCTGGAGGAAGCGAAGAAGGCTATTGCCAAATGCGATGAAGAGCAGAAGGCTTATGATGCTGCCAAGAAAAAGTATGATGAAGAATTAGCCAAGTACAATATTGCCAAGCAGAAATATGATGAGGATATGGTCATATATAACAAGGCAATGGAAGAACTGGAGAAAAGGAGACAAGAGGACGGATATTTAAGCGAACCGGCAGCTCAGCTTCTTACCTTCAAGAGTGAACCAAATGCTAACATGCGTTTCCTGAATGGGAAAAAATTCTCGCAGTATGAGTGGCAGTCATATTATCATGCCAATATCAAGAGTAAGCTCGGGAGAGATGAAACGCAGTGTTACAATGATTTCAGCTATATAAATCGTGTGACAACTGCTGTAGAGACAAGAACTATTTTACAAAAGAATAAGCCGCTGAAGGTGGAGTATACGAACTTGCAGAATTCCTATTATAATGGGAAGAAGATCTCTAAGGTAGAGTATACATACACCCTGATTGACACCGGGATTCCCGGTCTTGACGTGATGCCGGTTCTGATTGAGAAGGATCCGACGGTTACCATTTGGTATCTTAACTTCTATGGAGAAGGAGATATCAATATGGTGGCAAATTTCTATGATGAAAACGGTCAGAAAATGGATATGACCGGTGCCTTGCTCAGCTTTTCATCATTGAATAATGGACTGGGGACAATCTATAATGCGCCATCAGCTGTTGGGAAATCCATGGTGGAAAAGGTTCTAAGCTTCAATGGCGAGTATATCTATATCACCGGTTCCTCTATTGTGCCGCAGCTGGACGGAGGAGCATATGCCAGCAGCGACAATGAGCACAAGAGCAACGGCTCAAAATTCTCGGTATCACAATGGGACGATACCAAAGTCGAGGGAGGCAAGCCGACATGGTATGGAGCTATTGTCGGGAAAGCAAATGGCCCGGACGTCAGACTGGATATCGGCGCAAGTAAAAGAGGCGTTGTTTGGTTCGCTTTTAATTCCATGATTCGAGCACTCGCTGTCCCGAATAAGCCGGTAGAACCAGTGAAACCAACGCCGCCCAAGGAACCTCAGTGCCCTCCCCTTGATGTAAGCTATCACTATGATCTGCTTTACTATCAGCCGCCTGTTGAGAAGACGGTGACAGATCAGAATAATGCAGACATAAACAACAAGACCGTTCCGAAAAACTCTGTTGTAAAGTTCACCCTGAATGTTGCTGATTTCCCCGCCGGCCGTGAAAAAGCCGAATCTCTGGTATTCAACGATACTTTACCAGAGGGATATGCGGTTGACCTGGCGGGAACTAGGCAGGCAAGCCCGAATTATGATATCAGCTATGATCCGACAACAAGGCGGATGGTGTTCACTGCGAAGGCGGATCTGTTGGCACAGATCAACAGTGATCTGGGCAAGGATTCCAAGGTTCCGGCGCCGATCATCACCGGAACGGTGACTAAGGAAGAAACGACTTATGTCAATGATTTTGATCTGACCATTAACAATACCTACACAGTTAAGTCAAAGCCGGTAAAGGTACATACTCCGTCAAAGCCCAGGAAGGATGTCTTCACCGGAACAGACACCACCAGCATCGATGGCAAGGTAGTACAACCCGGCCAGGAGCTTCGCTACGAGCTGACCTACACCAACATGACGGGGACCAAGCAGACCGTGACCTTCACGGATAAGATTCCGCAGTACACCAGCTTTGTCTCAGCAGACAACGATGGCGTCAACGACAACGGAACCATCACCTGGACCAAGGAGGTTGAGGACGGCCAGACTGTAACTGTAAGCTTTAAGGTCAAGGTCAATGACGATGTCAACGGAAATCCTGTAGACAACCAGGGTCATGTCAAGGACGGCGTGAATGAGTCGGATACCAATAAGACCCATAACCCGACCCCGACGGAGCCCAAGAAGGATGTCTTCACCGGAACAGACACCACCAGCATTGATGGCAAGGTTGTTGCGCCGGGTCAGGAGCTTCGCTACGAGCTGACCTACACCAACACGACGGGAAGCAAGCAGACCGTGACCTTCACGGATAAGATCCCTGAGTACACGACCTTCGTAGCTGCTGAAAATAACGGCAGCTATGACGCACAGAGCAAGGTTATCACCTGGACCCAGGAAGTAGAGGCAGGCAAGACAGCCACCGTAAGCTTTAAGGTCAAGGTCAATGACGACGTCAACGGAAATCCTGTGGACAACCAGGGACATGTTAAGGACGGCGTAAATGAGTCGGATACCAATAAGACCCATAACCCGACTCCGACGGAGCCCAAGAAGGATGTCTTCACCGGAACAGACACCACCAGCATCGACGGCAAGGTAGTACAGCCCGGTCAGGAGCTTCGCTATGAGCTGACCTACACCAACACGACCGGCGAGAAGCAGACGGTAACCTTTACGGATAAGATCCCTGAGTACACGACCTTCGTATCTGCTGAAAATAACGGCAGCTATGACGCACAGAGCAAGGTCATCACCTGGACCCAGGAAGTAGAGGCAGGCAAGACAGCCACCGTAAGCTTTAAGGTCAAGGTCAATGACGACGTCAACGGAAATCCTGTGGACAACCAGGGACATGTCAAGGACGGCGTAAATGAGTCTGATACCAATAAGACCCATAACCCGACTCCGACGGAGCCCAAAAAGGATGTCTTCACCGGAACAGACACCACTAGCATCGACGGCAAGGTAGTACAGCCCGGTCAGGAGCTTCGCTACGAGCTGACCTACACCAACACGACCGGAAGCAAGCAGACGGTAACCTTTACGGATAAGATCCCTGAGTACACGACCTTCGTATCTGCTGAAAATAACGGCAGCTATGACGCACAGAGCAAGGTCATCACCTGGACCCAGGAAGTAGAGGCAGGCAAGACAGCCACCGTAAGCTTTAAGGTCAAGGTCAATGATGACGTCAACGGAAATCCTGTGGACAACCAGGGTCACGTTAAGGACGGCGTAAATGAGTCTGATACCAATAAGACCCATAACCCGACTCCGACGGAGCCCAAGAAGGATGTCTTCACCGGAACAGACACCACCAGCATTGATGGCAAGGTGGTACAACCCGGTCAGGAGCTGCGCTATGAGCTGACCTACACCAACACGACGGGAAGCAAGCAGACCGTAACCTTCACGGATAAGATTCCGCAGTACACCAGCTTTGTCTCAGCAGATAACGATGGCGTCAACGACAACGGAACGATTACCTGGACCAGAGAGGTTGAGAATGGAGCTACGGTTACCGTAAGCTTTAAGGTTAAGGTCAACGACGACGTCAACGGAAATCCTGTGGACAACCAGGGTCACGTTAAGGACGGCGTGAATGAGTCGGATACCAATAAGACCCATAACCCGACCCCGACGGAGCCCAAGAAGGATGTCTTCACCGGAACAGACACCACCAGCATTGATGGAAAGGTAGTACAACCCGGTCAGGAGCTTCGCTACGAGCTGACTTACACCAACACAACGGGAAGCAAGCAGACCGTAACCTTCACGGATAAGATTCCGCAGTACACCAGCTTTGTCTCAGCAGACAACGATGGCGTCAATGACAACGGTGTTGTCACCTGGACCAAGGAGGTTGAGAACGGCCAGACTGTAACCGTAAGCTTTAAGGTCAAGGTCAACGACGATGTCAACGGAAATCCTGTAGACAACCAGGGTCATGTCAAGGACGGCGTGAATGAGTCTGATACCAATAAGACCCATAACCCGACCCCAACGGAGCCCAAGAAGGATGTCTTCACCGGAACAGACACCACCAGCATTGATGGAAAGGTTGTTGCGCCGGGTCAGGAGCTTCGCTACGAGCTGACCTACACCAACACGACGGGGACCAAGCAGACCGTAACCTTCACGGATAAGATTCCGCAGTACACCAGCTTTGTCTCAGCAGATAACGATGGCGTCAACGACAACGGTGTTGTTACCTGGACCAGAGAGGTTGAGAACGGAGCTACCGTTACCGTAAGCTTTAAGGTTAAGGTCAACGACGACGTCAACGGAAATCCCGTGGACAACCAGGGTCATGTCAAGGACGGCGTGAATGAGTCTGATACCAATAAGACCCATAACCCGACCCCGACGGAGCCCAAGAAGGATGTCTTCACCGGAACAGACACCACCAGCATTGATGGAAAGGTAGTACAACCCGGTCAGGAGCTTCGCTACGAGCTGACCTACACCAACACGACGGGAAGCAAGCAGACGGTAACCTTTACGGATAAGATCCCTGAGTACACGACCTTCGTATCTGCTGAAAATAACGGCAGCTATGACGCACAGAGCAAGGTCATCACCTGGACCCAGGAAGTAGAGGCAGGCAAGACAGCCACCGTAAGCTTTAAGGTCAAGGTCAACGACGATGTCAACGGAAATCCTGTAGACAACCAGGGTCATGTCAAGGACGGAGTGAACGAGTCTGATACCAATAAGACCCATAACCCGACCCCGACGGAGCCCAAGAAGGATGTCTTCACCGGAACAGACACCACCAGCATCGATGGAAAGGTAGTACAACCCGGTCAGGAGCTTCGCTACGAGCTGACCTACACCAACACGACCGGCGAGAAGCAGACCGTGACCTTCACGGATAAGATTCCGCAGTACACCAGCTTTGTCTCAGCAGACAACGATGGCGTCAACGACAACGGAACCATCACCTGGACCAAGGAGGTTGAGAACGGCCAGACTGTAACCGTAAGCTTTAAGGTTAAGGTCAACGACGACGTCAACGGAAATCCTGTGGACAACCAGGGTCATGTCAAGGACGGCGTGAATGAGTCTGATACCAATAAGACCCATAACCCGACCCCGACGGAGCCCAAGAAGGATGTCTTCACCGGAACAGACACCACCAGCATTGATGGAAAGGTAGTACAACCCGGTCAGGAGCTTCGCTACGAGCTGACCTACACCAACACAACGGGAAGCAAGCAGACTGTAACCTTCACGGATAAGATTCCGCAGTACACCAGCTTTGTCTCAGCAGACAACGATGGCGTCAACGACAACGGAACCATTACCTGGACCAAGGAAGTGGAGAACGGAGCAACCGTTACCGTAAGCTTTAAGGTTAAGGTCAATGACGATGTCAACGGAAATCCTGTGGACAACCAGGGTCATGTCAAGGACGGCGTGAATGAGTCTGATACCAATAAGACTCATAACCCGACCCCGACGGAGCCCAAGAAGGATGTCTTCACCGGAACAGACACCACCAGCATTGATGGCAAGGTAGTACAACCCGGTCAGGAGCTTCGCTACGAGCTGACCTACACCAACACGACGGGGACCAAGCAGACCGTGACCTTCACGGATAAGATTCCTCAGTACACGACCTTCGTATCCGCGGAAGATGGCGGACAGGAGTCTGGAGGAACCATCACCTGGACCAAGGAAGTGGAGAACGGAGCTACCGTTACCGTAAGCTTTAAGGTCAAGGTCAACGACGACGTCAACGGAAATCCTGTGGACAACCAGGGACATGTCAAGGACGGCGTGAATGAGTCGGATACCAATAAGACCCATAACCCGACCCCGACGGAGCCCAAGAAGGATGTCTTCACCGGAACAGACACCACCAGCATTGATGGAAAGGTTGTTGCACCCGGTCAGGAGCTGCGCTACGAGCTGACCTATACCAACACGACGGGAAGCAAGCAGACCGTGACCTTCACGGATAAGATTCCTGAGTACACGACCTTCGTATCTGCTGAAAATAGCGGCAGCTATGATGCACAGAGCAAGGTCATCACCTGGACCAAGGAAGTGGAGAACGGAGCTACCGTAACCGTAAGCTTTAAGGTCAAGGTCAACGACGATGTCAACGGAAATCCTGTGGACAACCAGGGACATGTCAAGGACGGCGTGAATGAGTCTGATACCAATAAGACCCATAACCCGACCCCGACAGAGCCCAAGAAGGATGTCTTCACCGGAACAGACACCACCAGCATTGATGGAAAGGTAGTACAACCCGGTCAGGAGCTTCGCTACGAGCTGACCTACACCAACACAACGGGAAGCAAGCAGACTGTAACCTTCACGGATAAGATTCCGCAGTACACCAGCTTTGTCTCAGCAGACAACGATGGCGTTAACGACAACGGAACGATTACCTGGACCAAGGAAGTGGAGAACGGAGCTACCGTAACCGTAAGCTTTAAGGTCAAGGTCAATGACGATGTCAACGGAAATCCTGTAGACAACCAGGGCCATGTCAAGGACGGCGTGAATGAGTCTGATACCAATAAGACCCATAACCCGACCCCGACGGAGCCCAAGAAGGATGTCTTCACCGGAACAGACACCACCAGCATTGATGGCAAGGTAGTACAACCCGGTCAGGAGCTTCGCTACGAGCTGACCTACACCAACACAACGGGAAGCAAGCAGACTGTAACCTTCACGGATAAGATTCCGCAGTACACGACTTTCGTATCCGCGGAAGATGGCGGACAGGAGTCTGGAGGAACCATTACCTGGACCAAGGAAGTGGAGAACGGAGCTACCGTTACCGTAAGCTTTAAGGTCAAGGTCAACGACGACGTCAACGGTAATCCTGTGGACAACCAGGGTCACGTTAAGGACGGCGTGAATGAGTCTGATACCAATAAGACCCATAACCCGACCCCGACGGAGCCCAAGAAGGATGTCTTCACCGGAACAGACACCACCAGTATCGACGGCAAGGTGGTACAACCCGGTCAGGAGCTGCGTTACGAGCTGACCTACACCAACACGACGGGAAGCAAGCAGACTGTAACCTTCACGGATAAGATTCCGCAGTACACGACCTTCGTATCCGCGGAAGATGGCGGACAGGAGTCTGGAGGAACCATTACCTGGACTAAGGAAGTGGAGAACGGAGCTACTGTTACCGTAAGCTTTAAGGTTAAGGTCAACGACGATGTCAACGGAAATCCTGTAGACAACCAGGGTCACGTTAAGGACGGCGTAAATGAGTCTGATACCAATAAGACCCATAACCCGACCCCGACGGAGCCCAAGAAGGATGTCTTCACCGGAACAGACACCACCAGCATCGACGGAAAGGTAGTACAACCCGGTCAGGAGCTTCGCTACGAGCTGACCTACACCAACACGACGGGGACCAAGCAGACGGTAACCTTCACGGATAAGATTCCGCAGTACACGACCTTCGTATCCGCGGAAGATGGCGGACAGGAGTCTGGAGGAACCATTACCTGGACCAAGGAAGTGGAGAACGGAGCAACCGTTACCGTAAGCTTTAAGGTTAAGGTCAACGACGATGTCAACGGTAATCCTGTGGACAACCAGGGCCATGTCAAGGACGGCGTGAATGAGTCTGATACCAATAAGACCCATAACCCGACCCCGACGGAGCCCAAGAAGGATGTCTTCACCGGAACAGACACCACCAGCATTGATGGAAAGGTTGTTGCGTCGGGTCAGGAGCTGCGCTACGAGCTGACCTACACCAACACGACGGGAAGCAAGCAGACCGTAACCTTCACGGATAAGATTCCGCAGTACACCAGCTTTGTCTCAGCAGACAACGATGGCGTCAACGACAACGGAACCATCACCTGGACCAAGG
Source organism: Shuttleworthella satelles DSM 14600 (assembly GCF_000160115.1). GTDB lineage: Bacteria > Bacillota > Clostridia > Lachnospirales > Lachnospiraceae > Shuttleworthia > Shuttleworthia satelles. Next base: position 1,426,045 of record NZ_GG665866.1, on the reverse strand, counting down.
AAGTGGAGAACGGAGCTACCGTAACCGTAAGCTTTAAGGTCAAGGTCAACGACGACGTCAACGGAAATCCTGTGGACAACCAGGGACATGTCAAGGACGGCGTAAATGAGTCTGATACCAATAAGACCCATAACCCGACCCCGACGGAGCCCAAGAAGGATGTCTTCACCGGAACAGACACCACCAGCATCGACGGCAAGGTGGTACAACCCGGTCAGGAGCTTCGTTACGAGCTGACCTACACCAACACAACGGGAAGCAAGCAGACCGTAACCTTCACGGATAAGATTCCGCAGTACACGACTTTCGTATCCGCGGAAGATGGCGGACAGGAAGCCGGAGGAACCATCACCTGGACTAAGGAGGTTGAGAACGGCCAGACTGTAACCGTAAGCTTTAAGGTCAAGGTCAATGACGACGTCAACGGAAATCCTGTGGACAACCAGGGACATGTCAAGGACGGCGTGAATGAGTCTGATACCAATAAGACCCATAACCCGACCCCGACAGAACCCAAGAAGGATGTCTTCACCGGAACAGACACCACCAGCATTGATGGAAAGGTTGTTGCGCCGGGTCAGGAGCTGCGCTACGAGCTGACCTACACCAACACGACGGGAAGCAAGCAGACCGTAACCTTCACGGATAAGATTCCGCAGTACACCAGCTTTGTCTCAGCAGACAACGATGGCGTCAACGACAACGGAACCATCACCTGGACCAAGGAAGTGGAGAACGGAGCTACCGTAACCGTAAGCTTTAAGGTTAAGGTCAATGACGACGTCAACGGAAATCCTGTAGACAACCAGGGACACGTTAAGGATGGCGTGAATGAGTCTGATACCAATAAGACCCATAACCCGACCCCGCACAAGCCTGAGGAGCCAGAGAATCCGACGCCTCACAATCCCGATAAGCCGGGGTTGGAGAAGCCGAAGACAAGTGACAACGGCAATATTCCTCTTATGATGTTCTTACTTCTTGCATCAAGCGGATTACTTGCAGGTACGGTTGTCAGCAAGAGGAAAAAGCAACAGTAGTTGCTAGCATGCAGAGGTCTATAAGGACGGATGCGACAAAGGAGCTTGGCTAAATGCCAAGCTCCTTTGTTTTGGTGGTGCGCCCGACGGCGCACGTTTCTAACCGGTGCAAGTCCGGAATCCGCCCGGGAGTGGGAAGGATATAGCCGAAGGCAAGGGTGTCCCTTCTTTAAGTATGAACAATCGAGTAGGAGGCGGTGATTCTCAGAATGAATATGAGCAGGGGTGTCTCTTTGGGTTCAGATCGGATGCATATATGGCATTAGCTTTTATGATCAATCAAGGAGATTGCCTTGTGGGAGGAACTTGCACATTCTACCAGAGAAAGCCGCTATGGACTTTTCTATCCATTCTCGATACAAGGGAGCGGGAATGGAATCAACGGACAGTGCGCTGGACGCAGAGCGTCCGGGCAGCCCTTGACGGAATGACATGGAGTCCCCTTTTTCAGAGAAAGGAACAGAGTTCCTTTCCTGCCTCCCGGCGAGGGCGGATCCGAAGCAGCGTCCGGAAGCTATTTAAGGGTCCAACTTCATTTTACAATCGGCCATCCGAAATTAATGAATTAAATGGACAAAAATGCGGAATCTGCAAGAATATCACGTGAGGTATTGACCATCAGAAAGATGCACGTTATAATCCAAATGGACAAAAATGCGGAATCCGCATATTTGTATCATTAATAGACAAGGACGATAAAAATGGAAATTCGTAGGGATACCTATCTGAACAAGCTGATTTCCAAGCGTCATAATGGGCTGATCAAGGTCATTACCGGGGTTCGCAGATGCGGAAAATCGTATCTGCTTTTTGAGCTATTCAGGGAATATCTCAGGAAGAGCCAGGTTCCGGACGATCATATTATAGAGATGGCTTTTGATGCCTATGAGAATAAAAAGTATCGGGATCCGGATATATTCTTTCCCTATCTAACCGAACGGATCAACGACCAGGATCAACACTATGTGCTGTTGGACGAGGTGCAGCTTCTCGGAGATTTTGCGTCCATTCTGAACAGTCTGGTGCGAAGGAAGAACGTTGATGTCTATGTAACAGGCAGCAATGCAAAATTCCTTTCCAAAGATATTATTACAGAGTTTCGCGGGCGGGGTGATGAAGTCCATATGTATCCGCTGACATTTGCGGAATTTATGTCTGTTTATGAGGGGGAAAAGGCAGATGGATGGCGAGATTATGTGCTTTACGGCGGGATCCCACTGGTACTTACATTTACCACGACGGATCAGAAGGGCGATTTCCTGAAATCCTTGTTCGAGGAAACGTATATCTCCGATATTATCGGAAGAAATCATGTCAGAAATAAAGCTGAGCTGGAAGAGTTGCTGAATATTCTGTCTTCCTCCATAGGCTCCCTGACCAATCCAAGCAAGCTGTCTGCGACTTTTAAAAGCGTAAAACATACGACCATCAGCAAGATGACGATCAAGCGCTATATCGATTATCTTGAAGATGCTTTCCTGATTGACAGTGCGATTCGATACGATATAAAAGGTAAGAAATATATCGATACACCATCCAAGTATTATTTCACGGATCTGGGTCTTCGAAATGCCAGATTAAATTTCCGACAGGTCGAAGAAACGCACGCGATGGAAAATATCATTTTCAATGAACTGAAAGTCAGAGGATATAACGTCGATGTAGGCGTCGTTGTGATGAATGAAATAGATCAAGCAGGTAAAAAGATAAGAAAACAACTGGAGATCGATTTTGTTTGCAATAAAGGTTCCAAACGTTACTATATTCAGTCGGCATTTGCCATGCAGGATGAAAAGAAAATGCAGCAGGAACAAAGGCCTCTGATCAATACTGGCGATGGGTTCAAGAAAATAATAATCACGAAAGACGCCATTGCACCGCTTTATAATGAAGAAGGTGTGTTGGTGATGAGTGTTTTTGACTTCCTGTTAAATCCTGACAGTATGGATTTGTAACCAGGTGCCACATAAAGCAAAAATGAAATCCATAAAAATACCCGGCAGGCATTCTGCCTGCCGGGTTCATATCATATTTATAGTTATTTTCGACCTTCAAATGCAGCTGTTTTTTAGTCGCAGATGGTCTTTTCGGTCTCCAGATCGAAGAAGTGAGCCTTCTCCATATCCAGAGCGAAGGTGGCTTCCTGTCCCTGGCGGATGCTGGTGTTGGGGTTGACGCGGGCGGTCATCTGAACGCCGCCGAAATCAAAGTAGAGGAAGACCTCAGCGCCAAGAAGCTCATATACACGGATGCTTGCCTTGATGACGTCGTTCTGGTTGACTCCCTCAGCGTAGTTGGCATCGTAGATGTCCTCGGGACGGATGCCCATCTTGACCTGCTTGCCGGCGTAAGACTTCAGCTGCGCCTGCTTGTTCTCAGGGATGGTCAGCTCGTGATCACCGACAACGGTCTTGGCAACCAGCTTGCCGTCCTTATCTTCCAGCTTGACATCCATGATGTTCATCTGGGGAGAACCGATGAAGGTTGCGACGAAGAGGTTGGCGGGATGATTGTAGAGGTTCTCGGGAGTATCTGTCTGCTGAACGACACCGGCGCTCATAACGACAATTCTGGTACCGAGGGTCATGGCCTCGGTCTGATCATGGGTTACATAGATGATGGTGGCACCCAGTCTCGCATGGAGCTTGGCGATCTCAATTCGCATCTGGACACGGAGCTTGGCGTCCAGGTTGGACAGGGGCTCATCCATGAGGAAGACCTTGGGGTTACGCACGATGGCACGTCCCATGGCGACACGCTGTCTCTGGCCGCCGGAGAGAGCGGCGGGCTTGCGCTCCAGGAGGGCTTCCAGGTCGAGAATCTTTGCGGCCTCACGGACCTTCTTGTCAATCTCGTCCTTGGGAACCTTGCGGAGCTTGAGACCGAAAGCCATATTGTCATATACGGTCATGTGGGGATAGAGAGCGTAGTTCTGAAAGACCATGGCGATATCACGATCCTTGGGCTCGACGTCATTCATGCGCTTGCCGTCGATCATGAGGTCACCGGAGGAAATCTCCTCCAGACCTGCAACCATGCGGAGGGTCGTTGACTTACCGCATCCGGAGGGACCGACGAAGATAATGAACTCCTTGTCCTGAATCTCAAGGTTGAAGTCTTTAACGGCCTGGAACCCGTTGGGGTAGACCTTGCAGACATTTTTCAGTGTTACTTCTGACATAGTGTTCTCCTTCTCTATGTGAGCGGACTCTGCCCGCCCGATTTTCATATCTGTCTTCTATTATAGGAAATGTCCCCCCGGCCTCCTATGGGCAGACCGTCGAAAATGTGGGGAGGATTTCGGCAGCTTGCCCAAGGAGGATTTCGCAGAGTCATCGAAGGCATGCATAAATCGGCAGATATAGCCATGATCTGGGGCAAATGTTATACTGTGATTGGCTTTCTGTTTCCGCCATAGGTGTGATCGAGCACCAATCGAGGGGGCAGAACCGGATAAAAGGAGATTAGGCAGTGAACACTTTGATTTACAGGGGCAAGCTGGACCACTATCTGAAGGCCCCGCTCTATGTCATCGTCCTCTTTGTGCTCGGTGACATCGCCCTCTTCTTTCTCAACATCAAGCTGGCTCTTCTGGCGATACCCTGTATTCTGGTCTATGCCCTGGTGATCTGGGCCTTTTACCGCTGGAACAGAGAACAGCTCAACCGGGAGATCATTAATTTCGCCACCCGTTACGGGACGGTGCAGAAGGAACTGTTGGGCAAGCTGGAAATCCCTTATGCCCTCCTTGACACCAACGGACGATTCCTCTGGCGCAACGAGGCCTTTTTTCAGCTGGCCGGGGAGGACTCTGATTTTCAGAAATCAGTCACCTCTCTCTTTGGAGAGATCAACAAGGACCGGATCGCGGCGATCGGTGAAGACCCTCTGGTCTTTGGCTTAAAGAGCGATCATCATACCTACCGCGCCACCCTGCAGCAGCTGACGATCGATAATTTCAGGGAGAAGAAGGAGGTGACTGACTCCCTCAACCTCAGCATGGACAGGGTCATCGCCTTTATGCTCTTCGACGAGACCAGGCTGGTGGCCCTGCGTCAGAAGAACATCGATCAGGAGCTCGCGGTTGCTCAGGTCAGCATCGATAACTATGAGGAGACCATCGATTCCGTCGAGGCAGTGCGCCGGGCCCTTCTGGTTGCCCTGATTGACCGCAAGGTCAACAAGTATTTTCAAAGCTCTGACGCCATTGTCCGCAAAAATGACCGGGACAAGTACATCGTTCTCTTCCAGCGCCAGTATCTGGCCAAAATGGAAGAAGATCGGTTTTCGATTCTGGAGGAGATCAAAAATACCAAGGCCGGTAATGACAACGAGATCACCCTCTCGATCGGCATCGGCCTGGGCGGCAGGAGCTACACGCAGAACACAGAGTATGCCAGAGCCGCCATGGATCTGGCCCTGGGCCGCGGGGGCTCGCAGGCCGCCATTAAATCCGGGGATGAGATCCGCTATTATGGCATCCGGGGCAGGGAAGTAGAGAAGAATACCCGAGTCAAGGCCCGGGTCAAGGCACAGGCCCTGCGGGAGATTATGACCTCCCGCGATACCATTCTTGTGATGGGGCATAAAATCACAGATATTGACGCCTTCGGAGCGGCGGTCGGCGTCTACGTGGCTGCCAGAGAGCTGGGGAAAGAGGCCAGAATCGTCGTCGATACGGTGACCTCTTCTCTCCGCCCCTTGGTCTCCCTCTTTACAGGGGACCGGGGCTATCCGGAGCACATGATCATCAGCCCGGAGGAGGCTCTGCAGATCGTCGATAAACACACGCTGGTTGTGGTCGTAGACACCAACCGGCCGAACTACACCGTTGCGCCGGACCTGCTCAACCGAACCCGCCATATCGTAGTCTTCGATCACCACCGCCAGGGAGAAGAGGTCGTTCAGAATCCGGTCCTGAGCTACATTGAGCCCTATGCCTCCTCCGCCTGTGAGATGATTGCCGAGGTCCTGCAGTACTTTTCTGAGAAGGTGCAGCTGCGGCCCACAGAGGCGGATTGTATTTATGCGGGCATTTTGATCGATACGGATAACTTCGCGGCCAAGGTGGGGGTTCGGACCTTTGAGGCGGCGGCCTACCTTCGGAGAAATGGCGCCGACGTGATCCGGGTGCGCAAGATGCTTCGCGAGGATATGGCGACCTATAAGGCCAGGGCCCAGGTGGTCCGTGACGCCGAGGTCTATCATGACCACTATGCCGTGGCGATCTGTGAGACGACGGAGGTGGAGTCCCCGACAATTGTGGGGGCGCAGGCGGCCAATGAGCTTCTAAACATTGTCGGAATCAAGGCCTCCTTTGTCATTACCGATTACAGAGGCAAGGTCTATATATCCGCTAGATCCATCGATGAGGTGGATGTGCAGAAATTAATGGAGCAGCTGGGCGGCGGAGGCCATCTCAACATTGCGGGAGCTCAGATTGCGGGAGCTGATATTGATGAAGTCAAGCAAAAGCTGATCGGGCTGATTGACGAGCATGTAGATAAAGGAGATTTGTGATGAAGGTAGTATTATTGCAGGATGTGGCCGGGCACGGAAAGAAGGGCGACGTCGTCAATGTCAGCGACGGATACGCCAGGAACGTGCTCATCGCCAAGAAGTGGGGTCTGGAAGCCACTCCGAAGAACTTGAACGACCTGAAGCTTCGGACCAAAAATGAGGCTAAACTGGCGGCGGAGCATCTGGCCGCCGCCCGGGAGATGGCGGAGGCCATGAAGAGCTGGAAGGTGGAGACCGCGATTAAGACCGGGGAAAACGGCAAAGTCTTCGGCTCTGTCTCCTCCAGGGAGATCGCTGACGAAGTTAAGAAACAGTACGATCAGGACCTCGACAAAAAGAAAATTATTCTGGAGGAGCCCATCCGTTCTCTCGGGATGCATGAGATCAAGGTCAAGCTGCATCCCCAGGTAACGGCGATTCTGCGCGTGCACGTCGGAGAAGCATAAGCTATGGATGAGACACTGACGAAACGGATCATGCCCAACTCTTTGGAGGCGGAGCAGTCTGTCATTGGCTCCATGATTATGGACAGAGAGGCCATTGCCTCTGCCCTGGAGATTCTGACTCCGGAGGATTTCTATCATGAGCAGTACGGGGTTCTCTTCGAGTGCATTGCGGAGCTCTACAATGCGGGGCAGCCGGTCGATGTCGTCACCCTCCAGGACAAGCTCAGACAAAAGGAAGTGCCCCCGGAGCTGTCAAGTCTGGACTATGTGGCGGATCTGGTGGCAGCTGTCCCGGTCTCTGTCAATGTGGCGTCTTACGCCAGGATTGTTAAGGACAAGGCCATGCTGCGCAATATCATTCGGGTGAATCAGGATATCGCGAACGCCTGCTACGAGGGTAAAGAAGAGGCGGCGGTCATTATGGACCGCACAGAGAGGGATATTTTTCATCTGCTGCAGAACCGGGGCGGCACAGACTATGTCCCCATCGACCAGGTAGTCCTGCGCGCTCTTGACAGGATTGAAGCGGCCGCCAGGCAGAAGGGGACGGTCACGGGAATCCCGACCGGTTTTTATGATCTGGATTATAAGACGGCCGGCCTGCAGCCCTCGGACCTGATCCTGATCGCGGCCCGGCCCTCGATGGGCAAGACGGCATTTGCCCTGAACCTGGCCCAACACATTTGTTTTCATGAGGGCAAGGCGGCGGCGGTCTTCTCCCTGGAGATGAGCAAGGAGCAGCTGGTCAACCGTCTCTTTTCCCTGGAGTCCAGGGTAGACGCGCAGAAGCTTCGCACCGGAAGCCTCCAGGACTTCGAGTGGGAGCAGCTGATCGAGGGGGCCGGCGTGGTCGGCAACTCCAGGATGATCATTGACGACACGCCCGGGATTACGGTCTCAGAGCTTCGCTCTAAGTGCCGCAAGTTAAAGCTGGAGAAGGGACTGGATGTCATTATTATCGACTACCTGCAGCTGATGAGCGGCTCTTCGGGCAGCCGATCTGAGTCCAGGCAGCAGGAGATCTCCGAGATATCCCGCTCGCTCAAGGCGGTGGCCCGCGAGCTGAATGTTCCGGTCATTGCTCTCTCCCAGCTCTCGCGGGCGGTGGAGCAGAGGCCGGACCACCGGCCCATGCTGTCGGATCTGCGAGAGTCCGGGGCGATTGAGCAGGACGCGGATGTCGTCATGTTCCTCTATCGCGATGATTACTACCATCGGGATACGGAGCTCAAGGGGATCTCAGAGGTTATCATTGCCAAGCAGAGAAACGGCCCGATCGGGACGGTCGAGCTGGTCTGGCTGCCTGAGTATACGAAATTTGCCAACAAGGAACACGACAGGGGCTCATCTACGTGAAGGGGAGATAAAACAAAAGCTACTCCATTGTCATGAAAAAGGATCCGGCCTCGTGTGACTGTCTCTTTTCGTCACATGAGGCCGGATTTCTATTATATCGCTTACGATGTTGTGCATGTATCATGCTGTACTTGCACGATGTTGTACCTGCCTTATTTGTACTTGTACTATGCAGCATCTGTACCAGCTGTACTTGTACTTCGCCTGTACTAATTGTACCTGTACTTATGTTGCGCCACTACTAGCCATACTTGTATATATGTGCGCTTGCACTATGTTGAGCCTGTGCGATGTCGCACATGTATCAGGCAGCGCATGTATTATGTTGTACCTGTCCTATGCTGCGCCTGTACTATGTTATATCTCGTGTATCGACTCAGGCCTGGGCGGGCTGGGAAGCAGCCTTGGCGGACAGATAGGAATTGATTTCATCGACCAGGTCGTCGGCGTCATAGCCGTGAACCATAGCGGCCTCCGCGATGGTCTCCATCTGGGAAGAGGGGCAGCCCAGGCAGTGCATGCCGATGCTCATCAGAATGGGAGCCAGCTCGGTATCGATCTGCAAGAGCTCTCCGATCATGGTGTCCTTGTTTACAACGGGTGCATTGTTCTCTGCCATTGTTCTACCTCCTGGAAATACTGTACGTGTACGGCTGAAGCGACAGCCAGACTGTTCTGAATCATAACATCTGTCCTCTGTCAGGACAAGCTATGAGACTATCTTACATGATTTTACCAGCAAAATCGTTGTATATACAACAAAAAGAGACGGAAACGTGATGTGGGTGAATTGAAATCTGAATCAGGCTTTCGTCAATCAGAGACAAGCCATTATGCTTTCTTTCGCTGCACCGGAAAGGATTTTTGCAACTTTTAGCATTTTTCATTTCCAATACATTGCTTACGTCGGAGAAGATGACAGCTTCATAACCAATCCACACATCATTTCCAATTCCGATATGGTGGAGCACCTTCTCGCTCCTTTCATTGAAATGTTGCCTGGTTTATATGCTAACTTTTCAATAACTCCGTTAATTTGCTCTCGCCTTGGAGTATAATATTCATTGAATGGAAAATATTATTTTCAATGAGTTGATAATCCGTGAATGTTCCGTTGACATCGGTATCGTCTACGGCAATGAGAAAAACGCCAACGGAAAGGTCACGCCGGTTGCGCGAGAAATCGACTTTATTGCAACTTCCGGTGGTAAAAAGACCTACATTCAGTCCGCCTACGCTTTGGAAACAGAGGAAAAAGCAGTCATCGAGAACAAGCCGTTTTCCTTGACCGGTGATTCCTTCCCGAAAATTATTGTCCGCCATGACATCCGCAAGCGTTGGTATGACGATAAGGGCATCCTCAATATCAGTGTCATTGACTTTCTGCTGGACGACTCGCTTGTATAGCTTGCGCTCTATGGAAACAGATGGCCTTGTGGTGCGAACGGTTTACGCCGAGGAGCGCGCGTTCCAAACCATGCAGGGTGAAATTGCTGTGGATTGGAAGCGGGGGCTGCCATTTTATCAGTGTGTGCCCTTATGTATGCTGGTCCAATTGTTCCAGTGTAATGCCTTTTATATCATGTAATCGAAAGAAAAGGCACCATTCGCTCCTGTCAATGACACGGAATGTTGTTCCGTCCGGCGCGGTATAATAGCCCACACTCCCCATGCGGTCTGTCTCTCTGTAGCCGCGCTTTAAAAGCTCATCACCAGTCCAGTCATGATCCGTCAAAAATAGCATTCCCTGATCATGTTCTTCAAGTGCGACCATCTTATGGAATAAATTGACCTCCAGCACCTGCCAAGGGGTGACTTTCCCCTTTCCATATTGGTGAATACAGATCATCATGTCAATTATTACGATCACGATAAGTGCGAGCAAGATTCCCAAAAGCCATTTTAATCGTTTCTTCACAAACCACTTCCTCCATAAAAGCCATACAAATAGAGACAACAAAAAAATAGTCGCAGTGTCTGAGAATAGAATATAAATTTATTGTATCCTTATAAGTACAGAAAAGTCTACTTTCTAAAAACAGGATATATCAGTCTGGCATAGGTGATATGACAATCAAAGAGGGTTAAGTAGAGCATCAGGAGATTAGGAGATTCCCGACATATCTACAATATACAGGGATTTTTGCTAGGAATAGCTAACAATTGTGTACACAAATTAGTACTTGTCAAGGACATTTTTCAACCATATAATGAGCATACCAACAGGATGGTAGGTTTTAGATGTAAGAGCTTAGTTACAGGAGGTTTTCAAATGGCATACGTTATTTCTGATGATTGTATCAGCTGTGGATCCTGCGAGCCCGAGTGCCCTGTATCCGCAATCAGCGCCGGTGATTCCAAGTACGTCATAGATGAGGAGGCTTGCATCTCTTGCGGTTCCTGCGCGGCAGTTTGCCCGGTAGGCGCGCCCGCTGAGGCTTAATTCCCTCATCCAACAGGAAAAGCAAAAAAGACCGCTTCCCCTCGGGGAGGCGGCCTTTTTTGCGCAAGGGACAGAGCAATTGGGGAGTTATAGAGTTATAGGACAAAATAGTTGATAGAAGCCTCCTCAATCTCTTTATTTAGAGTTATAGGACAAAATGTGTTGATAGAACCCCCCTCAATCCCTTTATTTACAAGGGATTGAGGGGGGTCAATCTTTTTCTAGGGAACTTTTGGGGTGGACAAAACGTGCAGACGAAGACCCCTTCGATCTCCTGGGAAAAGGGACTTGAAGGGGGATGCGTATTTTAGCGTCCGGAGCGGAGAGATTGTAATTGGGACAGGGCGTTCTCCGCTAAAATGCATTCAAAGCGCTCAGCGATATAGGCCTCTCCGAATTTAGGGACGTCGAGCAGATTGCCGTATTCGCTTGTGATCGCCTGAACGAGGGAAAAGGTTTCCTGCTGGTCCGAAGGGGAGCTGAGAAGAAGGTAATAGATCCCGCTGTTGAGATCGCGGTAGAGAGAAGAGCTGACCTGATTTGGCTGGGGAATTTTCTGGGCCAGGGATAGAAGATCTTCCAGGCGGTCGATGGCGAAGAGGACAGTCTTCTCATTTGGGACGCGGGGAGGAATCAGATGGCGGACGGCCTTCTGCGGGTCGGTATCCTGCCCGGCCTTGTGATCGGGGGAGAGGGAGGTCTTTTGATTTTGCTGATAGGCTTCGAGCTCCTGAGGGTTTAATTTGCTGACGATGAGGATGATTTCATCCGCGCTGAAAGGAACAGCCTCAATCATAATAGGGACATCATGGGCGACGAAGTTGAACTTGTACTCGGCCCAGAGCAGGAGCTCACGAAAGAGAGCCTTGGCCCGTTCGCTTCCGTAAGCGAATTCAGACAGTTTGATCCCTCTGCGCTCCAGGTCGGAGCGGGAAATATGGAAGCGAACCTGTCTGTCACTGAGCTTCTCGATCTTCATAAAACCTCCTGCCGTTAGTTCGTGCGATTTATTATAGTAAGAATTTTAAGAATTCGCAATGATGCAGGATTCCCGTCAAACGCTTAGCAGGATAGAGTTAATTTTGTCATGATAAGGGGAGATGCCTTTTGAGCGCTTGCCATAGCAGAGCGGAAATGCTATCTATAGGATAGAAAGAAGCCCAGGCGAGAAGAAGGACTTATCTTTCCCCTTCGGGGATAGGGAAGAGGGATTCCTCGGCCGACAGCAGAGCACACTGCTTTTTCCGGCATTTCCCGAATCATCAGCGAAGCCAAAATCATGGATGGCTGTCCTCTGACACAAGAAGGCGGGGGCAGTCGGTGAAAACAAGCCTTGATCCTTTTTCTCGCGCGTCTGATTCCTCTGCGCTCGATTTACGCATATACCACAGATTAAGAGCTGCGGAGGGAATCGCTCTCACACAGATCCATGCAGCGAACAAAGTGGACAGGCAGGTGAGAATCCGCGGTCAAGGGAGATCCGGGAGCGGACAGATGGGGCGTCAAGGCGCCGAAGGCAGTTCGGAGAGAGGGGGCTATCGGGGAAATAAAAGGGAAATATATTGTAACTGTAAATGATACAGGTGCCCGGTGCATCATCTTGCGACACCTGTGACAAGGAGCCGGCGGCTACGGAGAGCCGATCGGCGCGAAAGAATACATATCTGTCACGAAAGGCATTCTGAGAGATACCCCGGATCATCTACGGGGTGTCTCTCTTATGATATAATGAATTCGATTTGTTGTGTGATTTTCGGCTCTGAGGTGTGAGATGAAGAAGAAAAAGAAGAGAATACCCCTGGCGCTGATTTTACTGCTTGTGATTGTCCTGCTCGGGATCGTCATTTTTCTGGTCGTGCGCTATCGGCCGGGCAAAGAGCATTTGAGCCTGAATACCTTTTTTGGAGTGGACGGGGAGGAAGACGGCGCGGTGATTGCCAACGGCAATCTGATCAGTACAGACGACAAGGCACCTGCCGCCAAGCTGGTCAACGGAACGACCTATGTCCGCTGGAGCCTGCTTCACGACCATCTTGACGACGGCTGGGTCTATGACGCAAGTGAGGGGATTCTCCGCTATGCCACGGATAAGAATCTGATCAGCGTTAATCTCTCTGACTCCAATTATATGGAAGATAAGAATTCCAAGAGCTGGTCCGCCCCCATCGTCATCGTCTCCGACAATAAGACCTATGTGGCCCTGGATTTTGTCAAGCAGTTCACGGACCTGACCTACACCGTCGCCAATCAGCCCAACCGGCTGGCGATCTGGACAGCCGGGACGGCAGTGAAGACCGGCAGCTTAAACGGGGCGGAGGGGATTCGTCGCAAGGCGGGAATTAAGAGTCAGATTCTGGAGGACGGAAAGAGCGGAGATTCCCTTACTATTGTGCAGGAACTGGACGGCTGGTATCAGGTGGTCACTGCGGACAATGTCATCGGCTGTGTCCGCAAGAGTAAGGTCAGCGGGGTCAAGGACTCCAAAATCGAGGCAAATCTGCCGGAGCGCCAGTACAGCCACAGGATTTTAGATCAGAAGATCCAGCTGGCCTGGCATCAGGTAACCTCGACTGCGGGCAATGCCAACATGTCCAATCTCCTGGCCAACACCAGCGGAATCAATGTGATCTCCCCCACCTGGTTCTCCCTCAAGGACAATGGGGGCAACTTAAACGACTATGGCAGCAGCGACTATGTGACCAAGGCGCACAGCGAAAATGTCGCCGTCTGGGGTCTGGTCAGCAATCTGGCTTCCAAGGGGGTCGACACCAAGACCGTCTTGAATACGACGTCCGCCAGGGACAATCTGGTCAACGGTCTGATCGCGGCCGCGATCCGCTACAATCTGGACGGGATCAATGTAGATATCGAGTCTCTGCCGACAGAGGCGGCGGATGGCTACATTCAATTCATCAGAGAGTTATCCCTCAAGGCGCACGCCAATAATCTGGTCGTCTCCGTCGACAATTACACGCCGAGCGCCTCCAGTCTTCACTACAACCGGGCGGAGCAGGCAAACTACGCGGACTATAACGTGATTATGGCCTATGATGAGCACTGGGCCACGGACAAGACCGCGGGCAGCAATTCTTCGATCGACTATGTCAAAAAGGCAGTTTCCGCCACGTTAGAGACGACGCCTGCCCGGCAGGTGATCCTGGCTCTCCCGCTCTACACCAGGGCCTGGACGACGAAGAGCGACGGAAGCGTGTCCAGTCAGGCTGTCGCCATGAAGGACCAGGACGCCCTTTTGGCCCAGAATAAGGTTGTGGCCAGCTGGAATGAGGAGCTGGGGCAGAGCACAGCCTCCTGGAAGGACGCTGATGGCAACAAGGTGGAGATCTGGCTGGAGAACGCCGACTCGATCGCAAAGAAGATGGAGGTCTATCGGAACAATCAGCTGGGGGGTGTCGCCTTCTGGAAGCTGGGGATGGAGCCGTCTTCCATCTGGCAGACGGTCAGCGCCGGTAAATAGGATGTCGGGACGACGGAGGAAATAGGATGCCGGGGGAGACGGCAAATGAAGTGAATGAAAGCGAAGAGAGTGAGGATCCCGTTTGGAGACAAGACAGTTTCGGGCCATGCCCGGAGATGATTTGAAGGAGATTCTGAGAGAGCCGGGGGAGATTCTGCGCGAGGGAGGCCTGGTGGCCTTTCCCACAGAGACCGTATATGGCCTGGGAGGAGACGCGGAGAATGCCGAATCCTCCAGGAAGATCTATGCGGCCAAGGGGCGGCCCTCGGACAATCCTCTGATCGTGCATATCGCGGATTTCTCCCAGATGGAGGCCATTGCCCAGGAGCTTGCCCCTCAAGTGAGGATCCTGGCGGACGCTTTCTGGCCGGGTCCGCTGACCATGATTGTCAGAAAAAATGACCGGATCCCCCTGGAGACTACGGGCGGGCTTGACACCGTGGCGGTGCGCATGCCCTCTCACCCAGTCGCGCGCCAGCTGATTCTCTCCAGCGGCTGCATGATCGCGGCGCCGAGCGCGAACAGCTCCGGCCGTCCCTCGCCCACACGAGCGGAGCATGTGGCAGACGATCTGTCAGGCAAGATCGATGCGATTATCGACGGGGGCCCGGTGGAAATCGGCCTGGAGTCCACGATTGTGGACCTGTCTGAGGGGATCCCGACCGTGCTCCGTCCCGGCTATATCAACCTGCGGATGCTGGAGGAGGTTCTGGGACAGGATCATGTCCGAATGGATCCCGGACTGATGGAAGAGAATGTCAGCGCCAGACCCAAAGCGCCCGGAATGCGCTATAAGCACTATGCGCCCAGAGGAGATCTGAAAATTGTTGAGGGGGCGGCTGACGATGTGGTTGAGACCATCAACCGCCTGAGCGCGGAGGCAATCGCGACGGGGAGTAAGGTCGGCGTTATCGCGAGCGCTGAGACCAGAAGCCGTTATCTCTATGGGGATATTGTTGAGATCGGACCGCGCAGCGACGAGGAGGAGATTGCCCGCCATCTCTTTGGAGTCCTCCGGCATTTTGATGACCAGGGCATAGAGATCATCTACTCGGAGGCCTTTGACACCCCACAGATGGGAACGGCCATTATGAACCGCCTGATCAAGGCGGCGGCCCACCAGCTGATTCTGGCGGCGAGGAGGGTGACGAGGGTGATTTTCGTCTCCGGCCGCGGCGTGTGCCGGGCTCCCATGGCGGCGGAACTGCTGCGCAGGCAGGATCTGACTCGGCCGATTGAGATTTTCGCCCGGGGGAGGGTGGCCCTCTTTCCGGAACCGGTCAATCAGAAGGTCCAGGCAGTTCTGCAGGGCAAGGGAATCGAATTGGCGGACTATGAGTCCGAGCCCCTGAAGAATGAGGAGATCACAGATTCGACCCTGGTCTTTACCATGGACGCCGGGCAGAGAACGGAGATTATCAGGCGTTTCGCGAATGCCGATGAGGACAATACCTATGTCCTCTCCGCCTATGTGGGAGATGAATTGGATATCCTCAATCCCTATGGGGGGAACCTGCAGCAGTATGGGCTTTGCTTTGAAGTCCTGAATCAGACGATCGGGAAGCTGGCGGCCAAGCTCAATGAGCTGGCGGTAAGTCTGCCCGAGAGCAAAGAAGCATAGAAAGAAGAAGCATAAAATAAGAAAGAAGAGAGCGAGCAGGAGAGTGAGGCCGCGGTTCACGACGAGCGGATTTATGATGAGGGGACAGGGACACGCGGGAAACCCATGTGTCATGGATCAAGCGGCCGATCCGATCGGATGCAATGGGTCAGGCGGCCGATCGGGTACAATGGGTCAGGCGGACGATCGGATGCAATAGGTCAGGCGGCAGACGACAGAGGAAAGAATATGAGCAGTAAACGTGAGGATTACATCAGTTGGGATGAGTATTTTATGGGAGTGGCTGCCCTGGCCGGCATGCGGTCCAAGGACCCCAATACCCAGGTGGGGGCCTGCATTGTGAGCTCGCAGAATAAGATTCTCTCCATTGGTTACAACGGCCTTCCCATCGGCTGCTCCGATGACGAGTTTCCCTGGAACCGGGAGGGAAATCCCCTGGAGAACAAATATTTCTACACGACTCACAGCGAGCTCAATGCCATTTTAAATTACCGGGGAGGAAGCCTGGAGGGGACCAAGATGTATGTCACCCTCTTTCCCTGCAATGAGTGCGCCAAGGCCATTATCCAGGCGGGGATCAAGGAGATCATCTTCAAGACCGACAAGTACGCGGATACACCGTCGGTCATTGCCTCCAAGCGCATGCTCAAGGCGGCGGGGATCAGCTGCAGGCGCTATCTGCCCTCGGGCAGGAGGGTTGAGATTGACCTCTGAGTTTTTTGGAAAATCGCAGGCTTCAGGGAAAATAATGTGTGAGGACCAGATATCCGAACAGAAGATTAGCCGGTTGTCGGGGAAGATACCTGAACAGAGACCCGAGCAGAATATATTGAGTCGGACTCCTATTGTGTGGATGGGAGCCCTGATTTCCTGCGCCCTGTGGGGAGGGGCTTTCCCCGCCATTAAAATCGGCTATGGACTCTATGGAATCAAGGCGTCGGCGACAGGAGACCAGATCTTGTTCGCAGGCTTTCGCTTTATTCTGGCGGGAATTTTTGCCATTGCGATCGGGAGCCTGCTCTACCGGAGGCTTCTCTTTCCCGGAAGAGGAATGTGGGGCAAGATCCTCAAGCTCTGTCTTTTGCAGACGGTGGGACAGTATTTTTTCTTCTACCTGGGGCTGGCGCACAGCAGCGGGGTCTCGGCCTCTATCATTCAGGCGAGTAGTGTCTTTGTCGCCCTTTTTGTGGCAAGCGCACTCTTTCACCAGGAGCGAATGACCCGGCGCAAGCTGCTTGGCAGCGCTCTCGGCTTCTCCGGAGTTCTTCTGCTGAATCTGGCCGGACTGCTGATTGCCCTGCTGGGAGGAGGGGGCGCACAGGCAGTGGTCGGCTCCGGATCTTCTCTGCCGGGCCAGCTCGCCGTATTCGCGTCGACGGTCATGTACGCTTTCTCATCTGTTTTTCTCAAGGAGTATTCCAGGGAGGAACTGCCCTTTACACTAAGCGGCTATCAGTTTTTTCTGGGAGGAATCCTGCTCTGCCTGACGGGGCGCCTGATGGGAGGCAGCCCGACAGTTCTCCTGGGACAAATGGAGGGGGCAGGACTGGGGATTCTCCTGCTCCTGGCGGGCATCTCCGCGGTGGCTTATTCGCTCTGGGGTCAGCTGCTCAAGTACAATCCCGTCTCCAAAGTGGCGGTCTTTGGTTTTATGACGCCTGTCTTTGGCGTGATCTTCTCCACGATTTTTCTCCAGGAGAAGCAAGGGGCGGGTTGGCCTGTCATTCTGCTCTCTTTAATCCTGGTCTGCGCAGGGACAATCCTGGCCCAGAGCAAAGTTTGAAATCAAGAGGATCTTTGCGATATGATTGCATCAATTAGACGAGCACATAGGCAGTAGACAGGCTTTTGCAAAAGAAGGGCTGAACTGAGGTGAGGGATGCGGAAAATCAATTCACTGAGTGATATCCGGGAGATGCGTCTCTTGAAGAGAGGGAAAAAGCGTCTGATCAAGCTGGTTTACGGCAGAACCTTCATTATGTCTGCGCTGATCATCCTGCAGATCCTCTTTGTGGTTGCCCTTGTGGACACCTTAAATCGCTACGGCCCTTATATGTATATGTTCTCCATGGCCGTCACCGTCATATCGGTTCTGCATATTTTCAACAGCGACAGCGATCCGAGCGTCAAACTCTCCTGGCTGCTTTTTGTCGCGGTCGGAAGCCCCTTCGGGGCTCTCTTCTATGTATATGTGAGAAGTGATGTCGGCCACCGGAGACTGAAGAAGCAAATTTCCAGAATTTTGAAATACACGAGTCAGGCACAGCCTGACATGTCCCTGACCATGAAGGCGATTGAAGACTGCCGACCCGAGAGATCGGCCTTTGCCCATTATATGAACGACACCTGCGGCTATCATCCCTATCCGGTCACGAACCTCAAGTACTATCCTCTGGGTGATGACTTCCTCCCGGATTTCCTGGAGGACCTGTCCTCTGCCAGGCATTTTATCTTCCTGGAGTATTTCATTGTCTCTGAGGGGCAGATGTGGGGCAAGATCCTCTACATTCTCTCGCAAAAGGTCAAGGAGGGAGTGGAGGTCCGTCTCATGTATGACGGGACCAATGAATTCACCAACCTTCCCCATAATTATCCGGCCATGCTGGAGAAGCTGGGCATCGCCTGCCGCATCTTTGATCCGGTGAGGCCCTTCGTCTCCACGGAGTACAATTACCGTGACCATCGCAAGATCGCGGTCATCGACGGGAAAACGGCCTATACGGGAGGGCTCAATCTGGCGGATGAGTATATCAATGTGACCCACCCCTACGGGCACTGGAAGGATGTGGCTATTCGCAGCTATGGAGACGGGGTCGCCACCTTTACCCGCCTCTTTTTGGAGTCCTGGAATTATCAGGCAAATAAGCCTATGCCGGAGGAGAACCGCTATATTGAGGCCTCAACCCTCTACGGTCTTCTGAGGACAGGGGGAGGACAGCGGGTCGAGGAGGCCCGGGAGCTACTTCAGGCGAATCGGACAGACCGGGCGGATCAGGGAGATCGGGCAGGCCAGGGAAATCAGGGGCACTGGGCAGACCTGGGAAATATGGCGAATCAGGCCGACCGGGCAAACCAGGTCAGGACAGCGGTAGATCGGATTGTTGAGGATGGCTTTGTCATCCCCTATGCGGATAACCCTCTGGACGGAGAGCGGATGGGAGAACAGGTCTACCTGGATATCCTTCAGACCGCCTCTGACTACGTCTATATCATGACCCCCTATCTGATTCTGGATGAAACAATGGTCAATGCCCTGACTTACGCGACCAAGCGAGGGATCGACGTCAGGATTATTCTGCCCCATATTCCGGACAAGCGCTACGCCTTTGCTCTGGCCAAGACCCATTATCGGGAGCTTCTTGAAGCCGGCGTCAAAATTTATGAGTATACGCCGGGATTTGTACACGCCAAGGTCTTCGTCAGCGATGACAGAAGGGCGACGGTCGGGTCCATTAATCTGGATTACCGGTCCCTCTATCACCACTTCGAGGTGGGACTCTATGTGGATGGAAACCGGGTGATCGGGGATATTCTTGAGGATTTTCAAAAGACCCTGGACAAATGTCAGCAGATATCCCTGGAGGATACCCGGGCCGGAGGCTTCCGCAACCGCTTTGACCGGGCCCTGGGGGCGGTGTTCAAGCTGCTTGCCCCTATGCTCTAGGGTCGGTTTACAAATCGGCTGGGATGGACCAAAATAAGGTTTAGGTAACTTCCAAAAGGAGGGACGAATATGGGCGTGTTAGAAGAGATTGAGACCAATATATCCAAGGCGATTGACTCTGCGACGGACAACGCGGATGCGGCCATTGAAGTGGCCAAGAAGGCGGCCACCGGGGCGATTCATGTCACGGACGGAGCTGTCAGCAAGGCGGGAGAGATCGCCAAAAAGTACAAGCTGGATGAGGCGGCGGCGTCTGCGGCCAAATCCGTGGGACAGATGGTGGAAGAGGTATCAAAGAAGTATCCTCTGGCAGGCAGAGCCGTGGAGCTCGGAAGGAGCGCCATGGATGTCGCCGGCGAGGTGAGCAGCGACATTATGGAGAGCGGCTTCAACAAGTCCGATCTGGAGCGCGACCGTTTTATGCTTCGCGGCAAGCTGGCGGAACAGGGCTACGATTGCTGGCGGCAGTTCTTTACCGGGCACAATGCGGCTACCGGCGAGGAGAAGAGCTTTTTCCTCTGCTTCTTCGCGATCAATCCGGCTCTGGGAACAGATTCCGCCATTCTGGGACAGAGCGAAGAGACGCAGAGCAAGGGGATTAAGCCCTCCTATCTCATGGTCAAGGCTGGGGTCTGGGGAGAAGACCCGAGGCAGTTGAACCGCTTCTTCCCCTGGAAGAAAGTCAGCATGAATGAGGGGGCTCCCTTCTCAATCAGCGCGGACAACTGTTTCCTCAGCGAGACCAGAAGTCTGGGGAGGGTCTGTCTGCGGCCGGAGGAGGTCAAGGCACACCCGGAGTGGATGAGCGACGCCGGTGATTTGATCTGGGATCTGCACATCGACAAGAAGATCGCCTTTAATATCGGTTATGGCGCGGGGAAAGCCATGCGCGACCAGGAGGCTCTGCAGATGCTCTGGCACGCGGAGGGGATGAAGACTGCCTATGAGGGGCGAGTCGTTTATAACGGGCAGATTTACATGGTCCGCCCGGAGACCTCGTTTGGCTACGCGGATAAAAATTGGGGCAGTGATTTTACCAGGCCGTGGATCTGGCTGGCCTCCAATGATCTGACTTCGAAGATCAGCGGAGACAAGCTGAGTAATTCCGCCTTTGCCATTGGAGGGGGCAAGCCAAGGATTGGCAATCTGGAAGTGGAAAATGGCCTGCTCGGCGCCATCTGGCATGAGGGAGAAGCCTATCAGTTCAACTTCTCTCATGTCTGGACTTTGACCAAGACCCGCTACAAGGTCAAGGTGGGGAAGGACTATATTCGCTGGCGCCTGATCCAGGAGACCCCCCTGTCCAAGATGTACACGGATATTCAATGTCCCAGGAAGGATATGGTCCAGCTCAGCTATGAGACCCCGGGCGGTCAGATCCGTCATGACAAATTCTGGTGCGGAGGCACGGGGACAGGCAGCATAAAGCTCTACCGCAAGTCCCTCAAGAAGGATTGGAAGTGGGAGCTGGTCGATGAGATTGAAGCGGCTCATGTGGGATGCGAATACGGAGATTAAGCTTGCGGAAGGCAATGCTGTACTCTGACATATCTCTCGGCACAGGGGTATCCTTCGTGAGGTGAATGACGCATTGCTTACCCTGCAATTGCTTTATGAGGAACCTGGCAACGGGGACCTGCCTGCGCTGGTGAAACTTGCAATTTGGGCACGGAAAAAAGGGGGTGTGGACATTTTTTAGACAGCCACACCCAACTCCTTTCCATACTGAAGAGGACTGAGCCCTCCGAGTGTTGATTTGATCTGTGCAGTACCAGCGAATATAACGGTCAATCTCATATTTTCGATATTCTGTTAATGGTCCTTATAGTGCTCTCCGCACTGAATGATGGTAATCTGATATTCATCAGCCTCAAAAATAATGCGGTTCTTCTTGTCAATTCTGACGCTGGCAAAACCTGCAAAATCGCCTTTCAGCATCTCCACCTGGCCATAGGATGCATTATAGCCATTCCGCATTACATCTTTAATCAGATTATTGACCTTTTTCAGCAGGGCCTTATCAGATTGAATCTCCGCGTATTCCTTCCAGGCATCGGACTGCCAAAGCAAGTTCCGCATAATCAGTCCTCTGTCAGATCATGATGAACAGCATTTCCCTTCCTGACATCGCTGATCCTGCGCTTAAGTTCTGCAGCCTCAGCTGGAGTAAACCCATTCTCGTCACGAAGAGAAAAACTCATTCCCTGATTTCTGACTGCCTGTCTCACAAGTGCAAGAGTCGCAGAAGACATTGTAAGGCCAAGAGAATCACATAATGAGCTGTATTCTTCTCTGGTCTTTTTATCCACCTTGAATGTAAAATTTGTCATATCAGCTGTTATTGCCATATAGATCACCTCCTGCATCCTCACTATAGCCTAATTGCACGTTCTTTTCAAGTGCTTTTCGTGTGCTTAATAAGTGCTGCTTTAATGCCCAAAATATCCGAATACCACAAGGGTTTGCGGGAGATGAAAGCTGTATCAAACTTCGGAACTCAGGCGATGAAACTTGCAATTTGACAGCGAAAAGGATAGGATGGAGGCATAGATAAGAATAAGTATTGTTATTGCAAGCGTCCGTGATCGGCGGATTTGAGGTGAAATATGGCACTGAGATATTCCAGGCAGCGTGAGCTTATCGCCAGAAATTTAAAAAACCGCAGCGACCATCCCTCCGCCGATATGGTGTACGCGTCCGTGCGCGAACAGATGCCCCACATTTCACTGGGAACGGTATATCGCAATTTGAAGGATATGACGGCCTGCGGGGAGGCAATTAGCTTTATGGTCGACGGCAAGGAGCATTTTGACGGCCGAAATACGCCTCATATCCACCTCTGTTGCAGCCGGTGCGGGAGCATTGTGGAACGCCTGGTGGTCCCGGAGGAGCTTCAGCTTCTGGCAGGGGATTCCTTTAAGGTGGAGAACGTCATTCTCCAGGGGATCTGCGAGTCCTGCCGCCAGAAAAAAGTGGAAGATCGCGAGAAGGTCGAGAACGCGGGGTGATGTTCCACTTCATGACAGAAGCGGAACGCCTTTTTTGAGTTTCTTTGGGAGCCCTCCGGGAATCATTTCCTGCGGGGGCTCCTTTTTTGTGCTATATTGATGCGGAGAACGCAGGCTCATTGGGGCACACAGATTCATCGGCTGAGAACGATAAGCGCGGCGGAAATGAGAGGTCAGATGCAGAATTATCGGCTGAAAATTGCATATGATGGAACCCGCTACGCAGGCTGGGAACACCAGCCAGGTCAGGAGACCATTCAGGGAAAGCTGGAGCAGGCCCTGGCTCGTATGTGCGGCCTCGCGATGGATGAGAGAGATTTCATGAGGCCGGACACCCCTGTCAAGCTGATTGGAGCCGGGCGGACAGATGCCGGAGTCCATGCCAGGGGGATGGTGGCTTCTATTGCGTTTGAAGCCCCTGCCTACCGGCCGGGCCCCTGGGAGCGCAGGGAGAGTAAAGGACGGGACAGAGGAAATCAGCCGGGGAATATGACCTGGCAGGCGGAGCCCAGCGCGCAGCTGACGCGAAGAAATCAGCCCAGAAGTATGACCTGTCAGGAAATGCAGGATTATCTCAATCACTACCTGCCGGACGATATCTCCGTGGTCGCGTTCAAGGAGGCGGCAGCCCGCTTTCACGCCAGATATAAGGCGGTCGGTAAGACCTATCAGTACACGGCCTTTGACGGCAGGGTCAAGCCGGTTTTCAACCGCAGGTACTACACGCCCCTGGAAGAGGAACTGGATGTCAGCGCCATGCAGGAGGCGGCGAACTGTTTGCTGGGCGAGCATGATTTCAGATCTTTCTGCGGCAATCCCAAAATGAAGAAATCCACGGTCCGCAGGGTAGACCGGATTGAAATCCGCAGGAGCAAGGGATACGTTTACTTCAGTTTTCACGGGACCGGTTTTTTACAGAATATGGTTCGCATCCTGGTGGGAACGCTTATGGAGGTGGGATGGCATCGCATGAGACCACAGGATGTCGAGAAGATTCTCGAGGCCAGGGACCGCAAGGCTGCGGGACCGACCGCCCCGGCCAGAGGGTTGTGCCTGATCAGGGTAGATTACGATTGAGTCCGCAGCCCTTTGCGCGGGGATAGCGGGCGGCAGGGCAAGCCGCCTGATCAGAGCTGGTGAAAACTGACTCCACGGTCTTTGCACGGGGATAGTGAGACCGGGGAAGAGAAAAGAGGCGCAGAGAGGACCACAGGGGATGAGAGGTCAGGGATGATCAATTATTACAGGACAGACGAGGGAGTTATTCAGAAATTAAAGGATTATGACGAGGGAGCCTGGGTGCAGCTGACCAATCCCAGTCCGGAGGAGTGCGTTGAAATAGCCGACCGCTTTCAGATGGATGTTGCTGATGTTCGGGCGGCTCTGGATGATGAGGAGTCCTCCAGAATTAGTTTGGAGGAGGGATATACGCTTATTCTGGTGGATATCCCGACTGCGGAGATCCGCAATAATCGCAACTCTTATCAGACGATTCCCCTGGGGATCCTGCTGAGAGAGGATGTGGTTATCACGGTCTGCACGGAGGAGACAGCGGTTCTTCAGACATTTGTGGATCAGAGCATGAAGGAGTTCTCCACCAAGAAGCGGATGCGCTTTGTCTATCAGATTCTCTATAATTCCAATATTGTCTATCAGTCGCTTCTGCGCACCATTGACCGAAAGCGCAAAGAGATAGAGGAGAGGATCAATGGTTCGACGGGGGACTCTGACCTCTTTGATCTGCACGAGCTGGAGTCCAACCTGGTCTATTTCGCCACCTCACTCCGAGCCAATTCCATGGTTCTGGACCGACTGACCCGTTACGGAAGGCTCCAGCAGTTCCCGGAAGACCGAGATCTGCTGGAGGATGTCATCATTGAGAACCGTCAGGCGATCGAGATGACGGGGATCTACCGGGATATTATCAACGGGACCAGAGAGCTTCTCTCCACGGTGATCAACAATCGCCTGAACGACGTCATGAAGATTCTGACCTCCGTCACCCTGATTCTGGCCATCCCAACGATCGTCTCCGGAGTCTATGGCATGAACGTGGACGATCAGTGGATGCCTCTTGCCCATGTGCCTCACGGCTTTGGAATCATCATACTGATCACCCTGGTTATTTCTGTCCTGATAGCCTGGCTCCTGCACCGCAAGAAGATGCTGTAAAGCGACCGCTTGCGCCGCAAGGGAGAATCAGACCATTGGAGGAGACGGGAAGGCCGATCTCCTGAGCCTCAACCCTGCCGTCAAAGGAGGACAGAGCCGAAGAGAGCATATAGCTTAAAACCGCGGGCTGCAGGCCTGTCGTATAGGAATTAATCAGGAAGAAGAGCGGATCATCCTTTAAGATCCTGGCCGCAAGGCAGATCAGAGGATAGACCTGCTCTTCGATTTTCCAGATCTCCCCCTTGGGGCCTCTTCCATAAGAAGGAGGATCCATGATAATGGCATCATAGCGTCTGCCCCGGCGGATTTCCCGCTCGACGAACTTGCCGCAGTCATCTACCAGCCAGCGGATGGGGGCGTCGGCAAGACCGGAGGCGGCGGCATTCTCTCTGGCCCAGGTCACCATGCCCTTAGAGGCGTCTACATGAGTGACAGCTGCCCCGGCCCTGGCCGCGGCTAAAGTGGCGCCGCCGGTGTAAGCGAAGAGGTTGAGAACCTTGATCTGGGACTGGGGACTGGCGGCCTTGCGCTTTCGGATGAGCTCAGAGAACCAGTCCCAGTTGGCCGCCTGCTCCGGGAAGAGGCCGGTGTGTTTAAAGGAGAAGGGCTTGACGCGAAAGGTCAGCTGCCCGGCAGTGGGGAGCTCATAGGAGATCTGCCATTCCTGCGGCAGGTCAAAGAACTCCCATTCGCCGCCGCCCCGTCTGGAGCGGTGATAGTGGGCGTTGAGCCTGTTCCAGTGAGGATCCCTGCGGGCTGTGTCCCAGATAACCTGAGGATCCGGGCGAAGCAGGGTGTAGCTGCCCCAGCGCTCCAGCTTCTCCCCCCCGGAGCAGTCGTATACTTCGTAGTCTTTCCAGCGATCTGCCAGCCACATAGGCATTTTCCTCCGTTGTTCTTTCCATTAAATATGAAATACGATTGCTGCCACTCCAAATATGATTGCGGCGGCGGGGGCAATCTGTTTGTCTGATAAGATCTCTGATCCAGTTCTTATTCCGGTTGCTGAGTCAGCCGAATGTATGCGCCCATACAAGACGGTAAGAGTATAGCATAGGGACACTAGATATAGGAAGAATGGCGAGGAGAGAGAGCAGATTTAGATGAGGTAAAAAATGTTCCTGAAAAAATACAAAAGATGTCCTTCTGTGCTTGTCAGGTCCTGAAAATTCGTGTATAGTAACTCTTGCTGTGACATTGATAGCGTTGAAGCGTGAGGTTGCTGCCCTTGTGGCAGGTTTTCCGTGGAGCGAATGTCAAGTTAGGAAACTGGCGACAAGTCACTGTATCACAAACAAAGGTCTGCCTTTGAGCAGATACCACGTGTGCTTTCGATAGGACACACACGGAAATGTGTACAGTCACCGCTTGTCGTACTGAGAAAGTGCGAAGGAGGCGACTTTTTTTATGGCAGCACAGGTAATGAGAATCACTTTAAAGGCGTATGATCATGAGCTGGTTGACGCATCGGCCAAGAAGATCATCGATACCGTAAAGAAGAACGGAGCGGAGGTGAGCGGCCCCGTACCTCTTCCGACCAAGAAGGAAGTAGTTACGATTCTGCGCGCCGTACACAAGTACAAGGATTCCAGAGAGCAGTTCGAGCAGAGAACGCACAAGAGGCTCATCGACATCCTGACCCCGACCCAGAAGACAGTAGATTCTCTGTCACGTCTTGAGATGCCGGCGGGCGTTTACATCGACATCAAGATGAAGAACAAGTAATGAGAACAGACGACTGTTCTAGGATGAATACGGCATTTGCCGTATTCCGCTGTAGATCACAGGAGGTTAATAATGAATAAAGCGATCTTAGCTACCAAAGTCGGAATGACCCAGATCTTCAATGAAGACGGCGTCCTGATTCCGGTCACTGTACTTCAGGCAGGTCCCTGCGCGGTTACGCAGGTTAAGACTCTGGAAAACGACGGCTATGAGGCCGTACAGGTTGGCTTTGTGGACAAGAAGGACAAGATCAACACCAAGGACGCGGCAGGCAGGAAAGAGGTGCATCACAGACATGGCGTGAACAAGCCCCTCAAGGGACATTTCGCCAAGGCCGGTGTCGAGGGCAAGAAATATGTCCGCGAGTTCCGCTTTGAGAATGCTTCCGAGTATAAGCTCGGTGACGAGATCAAGGCCGATATCTTCGCGGAGGGCGATAAGGTCGACGCGACCGCGATCTCCAAGGGGAAGGGCTTCCAGGGCGCCATCAAGAGACTGGGCCAGCACAGAGGCCCCATGGCTCACGGCTCCAAGTTCCACCGTCATCAGGGCTCTAACGGCGCCGCATCCGATCCCTCCAAGGTATTCAAAGGCAAGGGAATGCCCGGACACATGGGCAGCGTTAAGGTAACCATCCAGAACCTTGAGGTTGTCAAGGTTGACGCCGAGAACAACCTGCTCTTAATCAAGGGCGCTGTTCCGGGACCCAAGCGGTCCTTAGTGACGATTAAGGAAAGCGTCAAGGCTGGCAGGTAAGTAAGAGAGGAAAGGAGGAACTTTAACGATGGCTAAAGTATCCGTATTCAATATGGAGGGCAAGGAAGTCGAGCAGATGGAGCTTGCCGATTCCGTATTCGGTGTAGAAGTAAATGATCATTTGGTACACATGGCTGTTCTGCAGCAGCTGGCCAATAAGCGCCAGGGAACCCAGAAGGCCAAGACCCGCTCAGAGGTTCGCGGCGGAGGCCGCAAGCCCTGGAGACAGAAGGGGACCGGTCACGCGAGACAGGGATCAACCAGATCTCCCCAGTGGACCGGCGGCGTCGTCGTATTTGCCCCCACTCCCCGCGACTATTCCTTCAAGCTCAACAGGAAGGAGAAGAGGGCGGCTCTCTTGTCCGCGCTCAGCAGCCGCGTGCAGGAGAATAAGCTGATCGTTGTCGACCAGCTCGCCTTTGATGAGATCAAGACCAAGAAGTTCGCAGAGGTTCTCAAGAACCTGAAGGTAGAGAAGGCTCTGGTGGTTCTGGGCCAGGATGACGAGAAGGCAATCATCTCCGCCAGGAATATCCCTGACGTCAAGACGGCGCAGACCAACAGCATTAACGTTTATGACATCCTCAAGTACAACACCCTTGTTGTCACCAAGGAGGCTGTTAAGTCGATCGAGGAGGTATATGCATAATGGCTAACGTACAGTTTTACGACGTAATCCTCAAGCCTCTCGTAACGGAGAAGTCTATGAGCGGCATGGCAAATAAGGAGTACACCTTCCTTGTACATCCCGAGGCCAACAAGACCATGATCAAGGAAGCGGTTGAGAAGATGTTCGATGGCGTCAAGGTCGCAAGAGTCAACACCATCAACTGCGAGGGCAAGGCCAAGCGGCAGGGCAGAGGCCCTCTGGGCAAGACGGCCAGGACCAAGAAGGCCATTGTCAAGCTTACGGAGGACAGCAAGGATATCGAGGTATTCGCCGGCCTGTAAGGCAGAAACAGGGACCCTGTCCCGAGAGTATGTGCAGTGAAGCACGAGAATAAACACAGCAATGTGAAAGGAGTTTAACGTGGGAATTAAGGCATATAACCCATATACACCTTCCAGAAGAAACATGACCGGCTCTGATTTCGCCGAGATCACCAAGAGCACCCCGGAGAAGAGTCTGACGACCTCTCTGAAGAAGCATGCAGGAAGAAATAACCAGGGTAAGATCACCGTTCGCCACCAGGGCGGCGGAAACAGACGCAAGTACAGATTGATCGACTTCAAGAGACTCAAGGACGATGTGCCCGCGAAGGTGGTCGGCATCGAGTATGATCCCAACCGCACCGCGAACATTGCCCTGATTGTCTACGCAGACGGCCAGAAGGCATATATCCTGGCGCCTGCCGGTCTTACCGACGGCATGACGGTCATGAACGGCGAGAACGCAGAGATCCGTGTGGGCAACTGTCTCCCCATCGAGAAGATCCCTGTAGGTACCATGATTCACAATATTGAGCTCTATCCCGGCAAGGGCGGGCAGCTGGTTCGGTCTGCAGGCAATGCGGCGCAGCTGATGGCCAAGGAGAACGGCTACGCGACCCTTCGTCTTCCCTCCGGCGAAATGAGAATGGTTCGCCTGAACTGCAGAGCCAGCATCGGCGTCGTAGGCAATGGCGATCACTCCCTGATCAAGATTGGTAAGGCCGGCAGAAAGCGCCATATGGGTATCCGGCCGACCGTCCGCGGTTCTGTCATGAACCCCAACGACCATCCCCATGGAGGTGGTGAGGGTAAGGCTCCTGTTGGACGTCCGGCGCCTTCAACACCCTGGGGCAAGCCTGCTCTGGGTCTGAAGACCAGAAAGAAGAACGCAAAGTCTAACAAGCTTATCGTAAGAAGACGCGACGGTAAGGCAATCAAGTAAGGAGGATACAATGGCACGTTCATTAAAGAAGGGACCATTTGCTGACAAGAGCTTATTGAAGAAGGTTAACGCGATGAACGCTTCCGGCGACAAGACCGTAATCAAGACCTGGTCTCGTCGTTCCACAATCTTCCCGAGCTTCGTGGGACATACCTTTGCAGTCTATGACGGCCGCAAGCATGTTCCCGTCTATGTAACCGAGGATATGGTCGGACATAAGCTTGGTGAGTTCGTAGCCACCAGAACCTTCCGCGGCCACAAGGGCAACGAGAAGAAGACTGGCGTCAGATAAGCGTAATATTCGAAAGGAGGTTTCCGCACCATGGCAAGAGGACACAGATCCCAGATCAAGCGTGAGAGAAACGAACAGAAAGATACAAGACCTTCAGCAAAGCTTTCCTATGCCAGGATTTCCGTTCAGAAGGCTTGCTTCGTATTAGATGCCATCCGTGGTCTCGACGTACAGACCGCGCTTGGCGTTGTGACCTACAACCCCAGATATGCTTCCAGCGTAATCGCCAAGCTCTTAAAGAGCGCAATCGCCAACGCCGAGAACAACAATGGCCTTAATGTCAATGACCTCTATGTCGCTGAGGCTTATGCCAATCAGGGACCGATCATGAAGCGTATCAGACCCAGAGCGCAGGGGAGAGCTTATCGCATCGAGAAGCGCATGTGTAACATCACCCTGGTACTGGATGAGAAGTAAGAAGGAGGAATGACATGGGACAGAAAGTTAATCCCCACGGCTTAAGAGTCGGCATTATCAAGGACTGGGATTCCAGATGGTATGCGGAGAAAGAGTTCGCTGATTTCCTCGTCGAGGACCATACCATCCGCGATTTCCTCAAGAAGAAGCTCTACGGCGCTGGTATTTCCAAGGTTGAGATCGAGAGATCCTCTGACCGCGTCAAGGCCATCGTCTATACCGCCAAGCCCGGCGTTGTTATCGGCAAGGGCGGAGCTGAGATCGAGAAGATTAAGGCTGAGGCTCAGAAGCTGACGAAAAAGAAGCTTCTCATCGACATCAAGGAAGTGAAGAGGCCGGACAAGGACGCGCAGCTTGTTGCGGAGAACATTGCCCAGCAGCTGGAGAACCGTGTCTCTTTCCGCCGCGCCATGAAGTCCACCATGAGCCGCTCGATGAAGACCGGGATCAAGGGGATCAAGACCAAGTGCTCCGGACGCCTGGGCGGCGCGGATATCGCCCGCAGCGAGTCCTACAATGAGGGCACCATCCCCCTTCAGACCCTGCGCGCGGATATCGACTACGGCTTCGCTGAGGCGGATACGACCTACGGAAAGGTCGGCGTCAAGGTCTGGATCTACAAGGGAGAGGTTCTTCCTAACAAGAACAAAGCGGAAGGAGGCGCTCGCTAATATGTTAATGCCTAAGAGAGTAAAGCATCGCAAGCAGTTCCGCGGCACTATGACCGGGAAGGCTATGCGTGGTAATAAGATTTCTAACGGTGAGTACGGCCTTGTGGCCACGGAGCCCTGCTGGATCAAGTCCAACCAGATCGAGGCAGCCCGTGTCGCCATGACCCGTTATGTGAAGCGTGGCGGTAAGATCTGGATCAAGATCTTCCCCGACAAGCCTGTGACTGCCAAGCCCGCCGAGACCCGAATGGGTTCAGGAAAGGGCGCTCTGGAGTACTGGGTTGCCGTTGTTAAGCCGGGGCGCGTGATGTTCGAGATCTCCGGCGTACCGGAGGAGTCCGCGAAAGAGGCTCTTCGCCTTGCGATGCACAAGCTGCCCTGCAAGTGCAAGATCGTTTCCAAGGCAGACTTAGAAGGCGGTGAGAACGAATGAAGACGAATACATTTGTTACAGAGTTAAAGTCCAAGTCTCTTGCTGAGCTCAGCGCCCAGCTCGAGGATGCTAAGAAGGAGCTTTTCAATCTGAGATTCCAGAACGCTACCAATCAGCTTGAGAATACCAGTCGTATCAAGGAGGTTCGCAAGAACATCGCCCGCATCCAGACTGTGATCACTGAGGCAGGGAAGAATCAGTAAGATTCGATCTTAGATTGAGAGAGGAGAACAATCGTGGAAGAAAGAAATCTTAGAAAGACACGCCAGGGCGTTGTTGTCAGCGATAAGATGGATAAGACAATCACAGTTGCGATCAAGGATAATGTAAAGCATCCTCTGTATGGCAAGATTGTGAAGAGAACCTACAAGCTTAAGGCGCATGACGAGAACAACGAGGCCCATGAGGGCGATACCGTTCGCGTCATGGAGACCAGACCCCTGTCCAAGGACAAGAGGTGGAGACTGACCGAGATCGTAGAGCGCGCTAAGTAATATAGGAGGCTACATTATGGTACAGCAGGAAACTAGATTGAAGGTAGCCGACAATACTGGTGCGAAGGAATTGCTTTGCATCCGTGTCCTGGGCGGCTCCACAAGAAGATACGCAAATATCGGCGACATCATCGTTGCTTCCGTCAAGAGCGCAACACCCGGCGGAGTTGTCAAGAAGGGCGATGTTGTCAAGGCGGTTGTCGTTCGCTCCGTTAAGGGTACCCGCCGCAGCGACGGTTCCTACATAAAGTTCGATGAGAACGCCGCCGTGATCGTCAAGGACGACAAGACCCCCGTAGGAACCCGTATTTTCGGACCCGTGGCAAGAGAGCTTCGCGATCACAAGTTCATGAAGATCGTTTCTCTGGCCCCCGAAGTGCTGTAAGGAGGATTACGATGGCTACAATGAAGATTAAGAAAGGCGATATGGTCCGCGTGATCGCCGGCGCAGATAAGAATAACGAGGGAAAGGTTCTCTCCGTTGACCCCAAGAAGGGCAGACTTGTCGTCGAGGGCATTAATATTGTAAAGAAGCACACCAAGCCCAGTATGACCAATCAGGCCGGCGGAATCATTGAGGAGGAGGCTCCCATTGATATCAGCAACGTCATGCTTTTAGTCGACGGCAAGACGACCCGTGTCGGCTTTAAGATAGAGGACGGCAAGAAGGTTCGCGTTGCCAAGGCAAGCGGCGAAGTGATCAAATAAAGAAGGAGGCCATTTCGTTGAGTAGATTAAAGGATCAGTATCAGAACGAGATCGTCGAGGCGATGATCAAAAAGTTCGAGTACAAGAATAAGATGGAAGTTCCCAAGCTTGCGAAGATCGTCGTAAATATGGGCGTCGGCGAGGCAAAGGAGAACGCGAAGGTTCTTGAGAGCGCAGTGAAGGACATGGAGACCATCACGGGTCAGCATGCCGTTACGACCAAGGCCAAGAAGTCTGTGGCCAACTTCAAGCTTCGCGAGGGACAGGCAATCGGCTGTATGACGACCCTGCGCGGCGAGAAGATGTATGACTTCATGGATCGGCTGGTCAATCTGGCCCTCCCCCGTGTGCGTGACTTCCGCGGCGTGAACCCCAATTCCTTCGACGGCAGAGGCAACTATGCTCTTGGAATCAAGGAGCAGATTATCTTCCCTGAGGTCGAGTATGACCAGGTGGACAAGGTCCGCGGTATGGATATCGTGTTCGTTACAACTGCAAAGACGGATGAAGAGGCACGCGAGCTCCTGAGGCTCTTCGGCATGCCTTTCGCGAAGTGATTCAGGAGGAATATATTACATGGCTAAGACATCTATGAAGGTAAAGCAGCAGCGCGGCGCCAAGTTCTCCACCAGAGAGTACTCACGCTGCAGAATCTGCGGTCGTCCTCACGCATACCTCAAGAAGTACGGCGTTTGCAGAGTTTGCTTCCGTGAGCTGGCGTACAAGGGTGAGATCCCCGGCGTTAAGAAGGCATCCTGGTAAGCAGAAGGAGGAATTTTTATCATGACTATGAGTGATCCTATCGCAGATATGCTTACGAGAATTCGTAACGCAAACACTGCAAAGCACGATACAGTTGATGTTCCCGCATCAAAGCTGAAGGTCGCAATCGCAGGCATCCTCGTTGACGAGGGCTACATTGCCAAGTACGACCTGGTTGAGGCCGGCGCGGGTCAGAACATCCATATCACTATGAAGTACAACGCGAACAAGACGGAGAAGATCATCTCCGGCATCAAGAGAATCTCCAAGCCCGGTCTGCGTATCTACGCGGGAAAGGACGAGATCCCCTATGTGCTGGGAGGCCTTGGAATCGCGATTTTGAGCACCAACAAGGGAATTTTGACCGACAAGCAGGCCCGCAAGGAAAAGGTCGGCGGCGAGGTTCTGGCCTTCGTTTGGTAAACAGAATCCGCAGGACAGCTATGACAATGGCGTAAGCCATAACAAATTTAGGAGGTACGGGCATGTCACGTATTGGAAGAATGCCAATCGCAATTCCTGACGGCGTAAGCGTAGAGATTGCAGAAAATAATCATGTGACGGTGAAGGGTCCCAAGGGAACGCTTGAGAGAGATCTGCCGATTGAGATGACCATCGAGGTAGAGGGATCTGAGGTGAAGGTTTCCAGACCCAATGATTTAAAGAAGATGAAGTCTCTTCACGGACTGACCAGATCCCTGCTCAACAACATGGTTCTGGGTGTCAAGGAGGGCTTTTCCAAGGCGCTTGAGATCAACGGCGTGGGTTACAGGGCCGTTAAGAAGGGCAAGGAGCTGACACTCCACCTTGGTTATTCTCATCCGGTTGTAATGAATGATCCCGAAGGACTTGAGACCACACTCGAGGACAATAAGATTACCGTTTCCGGAATCGACAAGGAAGCGGTCGGTCAGTATGCAGCCGAGATCAGATCCAAGAGAGTTCCTGAGCCATATAAGGGTAAGGGTATCAAGTATGTCGACGAGACGATCCGTCGTAAGGTCGGCAAGGCTGGTAAGAAATAAGTAAAGGAGTGAGGCATAATGATTACGAAGAAATCAAGAACGGAAGTCCGTGTCAAGAAGCACAGAAGAATTCGCAACACTCTTTCAGGAACCGCTGCCAGACCGCGTCTGGCCGTATTCAGAAGCAATCAGCACATGTATGCGCAGTTGATTGACGATGAGGCGGGCAAGACCCTTGTTTCCGCATCGACTCTTGATGCAGACGTAAAGGCTGACCTTGAGAAGACGAATAATGTAGAGGCAGCTTCCAGGCTGGGAACCGTCATTGCCAAGAGGGCAATCGACGCCGGCGTCAAGGAAGTCATCTTCGATAGAGGCGGCTTCATCTATGCGGGCAAGGTGGCCGCGCTGGCTGATGCCGCAAGAAAAGCTGGTCTGGAATTCTAAGAGGAGATAATACATGAAGCGTACGATTATTGACCCCAGTCAGATGGAGTTGAACGAGAACGTAGTTGCGATCAAGCGCGTCACCAAGGTTGTCAAGGGTGGACGTAACATGCGCTTCGCAGCTCTGGTGGTTGTCGGCGACGGCAACGGCCATGTTGGCGCAGGTCTTGGCAAGGCGACAGAAATCCCCGACGCCATTCGCAAGGGCAAGGAGGATGCAGCCAAGAACCTCATCGAAGTGAAGCTGGACGAGAACAAGTCCATCACGCACGATATCATTGGAAAACACACAGGTGCTTCTGTTCTTTTAAAGAAGGCTCCCGACGGAACCGGTATCATCGCCGGCGGCCCCGCGCGCGCAGTATGTGAGCTTGCGGGGATTGCCAATATCCGTACCAAGTCTCTGGGATCCTCCAACAAGCAGAATGTCGTCCTGGCAACCATCGAGGCGCTCCGCCAGTTGAAGAGTCCTGAAGAGGTCGCCAGACTTCGCGGCAAGTCCGTTGAAGAGATCGTCGGTTAAGGAGGAATGCGAAGATGGCTAATAAGTTAAAAGTAACGCTTGTAAAGTCTCCCATCGGCAATGTTCCCAAGAACAGAAAGACCGTTGAGGCGCTCGGACTGCACAAGATGCATCAGACGGTTGAGCTTCCTGACAATGCGGCTGTTCGCGGCATGGTTCGTCATGTGGCTCATCTGGTAAAGGTAGAGGAAGCATAATAGGAGGTGCCAGAAATGGATTTATCCACTTTAAGACCTGCGGAGGGCGCAACCTTCAGTGATGCGGGCAGAAGAGGCCGTGGACACGGTTCAGGTAACGGCAAGACCGCCGGCAAGGGACACAAGGGACAGAAGGCCCGCAGCGGCGCTCCCAGGCCCGGATTCGAGGGCGGCCAGATGCCTATTTTCAGAAGACTCCCCAAGAGAGGCTTCAAAAACCGCAACAGCAAGCAGATCGTTGCGATTAACGTATCTGCCCTTGAGGTATTTGACAACGACGCAGTTGTAACCGTAGCAGCCCTCAAGGAAGCCGGAATCATCAAGAAGGAGCTTGACGGAG
This sequence comes from Shuttleworthella satelles DSM 14600, assembly GCF_000160115.1. Taxonomy (GTDB): domain Bacteria; phylum Bacillota; class Clostridia; order Lachnospirales; family Lachnospiraceae; genus Shuttleworthia; species Shuttleworthia satelles. The sequence goes on along the minus strand of NZ_GG665866.1, from coordinate 1,390,697 downwards.
TCAAGATCCTCGGCACTGGTGATTTGACCAAGAAGCTCGATGTTCAGGTAAATGCGTTCTCTGCATCTGCCAGGGAGAAGATCGAGGCACTTGGCGGCAAGGCAGAGGTGATCTGATATGTTGAAAACACTCCACAACGCGTTCAAGATTAAGGATATACGCAGACGGATCTGGTTCACCCTGATGATCTTAGTGGTTGTCAGAATCGGATCTATGATTCATCTGCCCGGCGTTCAGGGAGATGTGTTCAACAATCTGTTCTCTTCTACGGGGGGAGCATCTGATTTCCTGGATGCGATTACGGGCGGATCTCTCAGCCAAATGTCCATTTTCGCATTGAACATCACGCCGTATATCACATCATCTATTATTGTGCAGCTTCTGACCATTGCCTTCCCGGCTCTGGAGGAGATGCAGAGGGATGGGGAACAGGGACGCAAGAAGATGACCCGGATTACGCGCTATCTGACGGTCGGCCTGGCTCTGGGAGAGTCACTGGCCATGGCGATCGGATTCGGCCGTGGCGGCTATCTGGTTCAGTTTAACGCCCTCTATGTCTTCGAGGTTGTGGTCGCACTGACGGCAGGCTCGACCATTCTGATGTGGCTGGGAGAGCGGATTACGGAGAGAGGCGTCGGCAACGGAATCTCCATTGTCCTTGTCATCAATATCATCTCCCGCATTCCGCAGGATCTCCAGACCCTCTTCAAGCAGTTTATCAGCGGCAAGGCTGCGGCCAAGGCCGTTCTGGCGGCTCTTGTCATTCTGGCGATTATTCTTGCGGTGGTCATTATGACCGTGTATCTGCAGGACGCGGAGCGTAAAATTCCGGTCCAGTACTCCAGAAAAATTGCCGGGAGACGAAGCGTGGGCGGAACCAGCAGCCATATTCCCCTCAAGGTGAATACCGGAGGCGTTATTCCCGTTATCTTCGCCCAGTCCCTGATGCAGACGCCTGTGATTCTGGCGGCTCTTTTGGGCAAGGGCAACGGCAATGGGATCGGATCCAAGATCTTAAAGCTCTTGTCCCAGTCCCACTGGTTCCACACAACGGAATGGATCTATACGATCGGCGCTGCGATTTACGTGGTTTTAATCATCGCGTTCGCGTATTTCTATACATCGATTACCTTTAATCCGCTGGAAATCGCCGATAATATCAAGAAGCAGGGTGGCTTCATCCCCGGGATCCGTCCCGGTAAGCCGACCAGTGACTACCTCAGCGGAATCCTTCGCTCCATCATTTTGATTGGAGCGGTTGGCCTGACCATCGTCACCATGCTTCCCATTATCTTTAACGGATTGTTTAATGCCAATGTTTCCTTTGGCGGAACGTCCTTGATTATTATTGTGGGCGTTGTGATTGAGACGCTCAAGCAGATCGAATCGCAGATGATGGTTCGAAACTACAAGGGCTTCCTGAACAATTGACGAATTGATGGAGATAGGGTTGCAAGATCCTATCTCCATGATTCATGACAAGGATGCCCGCAGCCTGTATTCGATGACAGAAGATGGGAGAATTTGCGCAAATGAAGATTATTATGTTAGGGGCTCCCGGCGCCGGAAAGGGAACGCAGGCCAAGCAGATCGCTTCGGCTTACGGGATTCCTCATATCTCTACAGGAGATATCTTCCGGGCCAACATCAAGAATCAGACCCCGCTGGGGAAAAAGGCCAAGGAGTATATGGACGCGGGAAATCTGGTTCCCGATGAACTGACCTGCGACCTTTTGATGGATCGCATCGGGCAGGATGACTGTGAGGACGGCTTTGTCCTGGACGGATTTCCGAGAACCATTCCCCAGGCCCGGGCTCTTGGCAAGGCCCTGACCGCCAGGGGAGAGAGCATCGATTTCGCGATCAATGTTGAGGTCCCCGATGAGAATATTATCAGGCGCATGTCCGGCAGACGTGTCTGCCCTTCCTGCGGAGCCACCTATCATCTGGTCGCTCTGCCGCCTGAGAAGGAGGGAGTCTGCGATGCCTGCGGATCAGAGCTGATCCAGAGGGCGGATGACAGTGAGGCCACGGTGGCAAATCGTCTGCAGGTCTACCATGAGCAGACCCAGCCTCTCATCGATTACTATGAGAGGGAAGGGGTACTTAAGACAGTGGACGGGACCCAGCCCATGGATGTGGTTTTTGCGCAGATTAAGGCCATTCTTGGTAATGAATTGGAGGTATCGAATGTCGAAAGCAGATGTGATTGAGGTTGAGGGTAAGGTCCTGGAGAAGCTTCCGAATGCCATGTTTTCCGTGGAATTAGAGAATGGGCACCAGATTCTGGCTCATATCAGCGGGAAGCTTCGGATGAACTATATCCGTATCCTGCCCGGAGATAAGGTGACAGTAGAGATGTCTCCTTATGATCTGACCAAGGGGAGAATTATCTGGAGAGACAAGTGATTCAGATGAATCAATTCAACCCGCATCTGCCTGTATGACGGTAAACTGTTCCATAGGGAACAGCGTCATCACATATTGTAAGCGAATATATTATGGAAAGGAGGAAGCTTCAAGTCCCTGTGGCTTGAGGCTTCCTCCTTTGTGTGAATTCGTTTTTCTCAGACGCTATGTCAAATGCCGGAGCGGGATCCTTCGGGGACCAGATCCAATACTGTGTTTGGGGTATTTTTTGGCTGTTTTTCACAGATCTATCTGCCCGCGTCAGAGTCCGCAGGAGGTCCTGATCAGCTTTGCATAGGCTTTTTGCCCGTCAGGCTTCAAGTGGATCCCGTCGGAGAAGAACCAGCTGCGGTGTCCCTTGGCATAATTGGCCCAGTCGATCAGATGGACATTGGGATTGGCATCAGCCAGGGCTTTGATGGTGTCGTTGGACTGGGCCGCCCAGGCTACGCCGGGGGCGTAGACAGTCACCCAGTAGATCTGGCGGTCGGATCCCAGCTGGTCGATGATCTCCTGCCCGACAGACCGACGGAAGGCCCCATTGGTGCCCAAGTGGAGAATGATGATATTGCCCAGGAGATTTTTCTCCTTCAGGGAGTTAATAAGGTCCTTGACCGCCCAGGCCTGGCGTGAGACCTTGCCGTCGACATAGATCCCGGGGATCTGATCTGAGAGGGTGCTGGAGGCGTCCAGGAGAACGGAGTCGCCAATGGCGGTGACGGAATATTTCCTGGAGGCATCTGCCTGGTTAGAACCTTCCTGCGCGTCGGCATTTCTCTGATCCTGCTGTTGTTGCTGGCTCTTTAACTCCTCTTCCATCTGCGCCTGGTCCTTTGCCTGGGCGGCAATCGCGCGGTCGCTGATCTTCCATTGAAGGGCGCAGAGGAGCAGGCAGACCAGAAGAAGGGCCGGGTAAATCCTCCTTCGGGTCAGATGGCGGGATCCGCCGGAAAGAGGGAGGGCGGACAGCTTTCTGTCCAGGAAGCTGAGGCCGACGGTAAGGACCGCGATGAGGGCCAGGCAGAGGACCTTCCAGAGAGGGTGCGAAGAGTCCTGGCTGCAGTGGCTGACAAAAAAGATGACCGGGTACATCAGAAGGTAGATCAGATAGCTGGATTGGCCTACCGCTCTCAAGATCGGATGATCCAGCAGACGCCCCAGGGGGGAGGGCATCCAGATGACCATGAGCATGAGAAGGGCAAAGAGAAGACTCGCCAGCTGCATCAGGCCCCGGTAGTTGGCCGCGGAGGAACCGTCAAGCGTCAGGCTCAGGGTCAGGATTCCGATTGCGGCCGGGATGGCAATGGCAAGGCCGGCTGCCCGATGCGCCTTAAAGTAAGCGCGCGGCTTTCTGACCGGGAGAAAGGCGGCGGCCATTCCCAGAAAGAGGGAGAAGGCGCGGGTGTCGGTTCCGTAATAGATGCGGGAGGGATCGTGATCGGGGCGATAGAGAAGGCCGGCCTCCAGCATGGACAAAAAGGACAGGAGGATCAAAAAGCAGAAGCAGACCCGACGCAGGCCGAATTTTCTGATCCGCGGACGAAGGCGGTTGAGCAGAAGCAAAAGCAGGGGCCAGATGAGATAGTACTGGAAGGTCAGCCCCAAAAACCAGAGGTGGGTAAAAGGGGAGCTGTTGGCGAGACGGGTGAAGTAGCTGGCGTTCTGGGCAATCTGCCAGAAGTTGTTAAAGCCAAAGAGGACGCTGAGCGCTTCGGGCAGAATCCGCCTGGGATAGGAGGGATAAAGGACCAGTAGGGCCAGGGAGGACAAGACCAATACCATGAGAAGAAGGGGATAGAGGCGGAGGAATTTCTTCTTATAATATGTTCCCGCATAAAAGGGTTTCCCCTGGACGGCATCCGGGTTCTTCACAAGGATCAGATAGCCCATGAGGGTAAAGAAGAGGGTGACGCCGAGATAACCGCCGGGGACTTGCTGCGGCATGAGGTGATAGAGGACAATTCCCGCAATGGCGATGGCGCGAAGCCCGTCAAGCCCCAGAATGTGTCCGCGAGATGAAGTCGGCATAGTGAAATCCCCCTGATCAGCTTCCATCGGTCCCGACAGATCATTTTCCGGAGAAAAATGACCTGTAAAAGACCAGATATCAATACAACAGTATATCATGGATACAAGATCTTGTGCAGATGGGAAGGAGAGATGGAGTATAGGCCCTAAATGCCCATTTTACGCGGTTTTGGTTGACATCGCAGTGGGCAGATGATATCATTTGCCCTAGACGCTTTTGGAAAGAAGGCTCTAAGTGCGCCCATTTTTAGGGAAAGCTGTGACTGACCCACACCGTAAAAACCCTGAGACAGCGCGAAACTAACGAGAGGAGGAAGGATCTGTGAAGGTAAGATCGTCTGTGAAGCCTATGTGCGAGAAGTGCAAGGTCATCAAGAGAAAGGGACGCATCAGAATCATCTGCGAGAATCCCAAGCACAACCAGAGACAGGGATGATAATTCCCAAATGACGTGCGGCTGCAGCCGGCCGGTCTTGGCCAGGCTGATTATAGATTCCAGGCATTGCATACCGAGTGCCGGGGAAGATATCGCGAGAGCGAAAGGCGGAATCGAGGACATACACACATTTCAGGCCGGGAGACCGGAGCTGTATGGGGTAGAGACTGCTTCTACTGATAACGGATACCCAGGTATCCAGGATTTTATGGAGGTTAAATACACATGGCTCGTATCGCAGGTGTAGATTTACCAAGAGAGAAGCGAATTGAAATTGGTTTAACTTACATTTACGGAATCGGCAGAGCTAGTTCAGATGCGGTGCTCGCGTCTGCTAATGTGGATCCGGACACCCGTGTCAAGGATCTGACCGATGATGAAGTAAAGAGAATCAGCAACGCAATTGAGGAGACGCTTACCGTCGAGGGTGACCTCAGACGGCAGACAGCTCTTGATATCAAGAGACTGCAGGAGATCGGCTGTTATCGCGGCAAGCGTCATCGTCAGGGTCTGCCCGTTCGCGGTCAGAAGACCAAGACCAATGCCAGAACCCGCAAGGGACCCAAGAAGACCGTTGCGAATAAGAAGAAGTAATTGCATAACGAGAAAGTAGGTTAGTTAGACATTATGGCTAAAGTGACAAGAAAAGTTACGAAGAAGCGCGTAAAGAAAAACGTTGAACACGGACAGGCACATATCCAGGCATCTTTCAATAACACCATTGTGACTCTGACAGATGCCCAGGGCAACGCTCTCTCATGGGCAAGTGCCGGCGGTCTCGGATTCAGAGGTTCAAGGAAATCTACTCCCTATGCTGCACAGATGGCTGCGGAGACTGCCACCAAGGCAGCTCTTCCTCATGGCCTTAAGACCGTTGACGTCTTCGTCAAGGGGCCGGGTTCAGGTCGTGAAGCCGCGATCCGCGCGCTTGCGGCTGCCGGATTGACGGTACAGAGCATCAAGGACGTTACCCCCGTTCCTCATAACGGCTGCCGTCCCCCCAAGCGTAGAAGAGTTTAATTAGGAGGTTCATCAAAGATGGCTATTGATAAGACACCAGTCCTTAAGAGATGCAGATCCCTTGGTTTGGATCCTGTTTTCTTAGGCGTAGATAAGAAGTCCAAGAGGCAGCCCCGCAACTCTCGCCGCAAGGTTTCCGAGTACGGCAAGCAGCTGAAGGAGAAGCAGAAGGCCAAGTTCATCTATGGCGTTCTGGAGAAGCCTTTCCGCAATTATTACAGACAGGCGGACGTTAAGAAGGGTCAGACCGGTGAGAACCTGATGACGATCTTAGAGTCCCGCCTCGACAATGTCGTATTCCGTCTGGGCTGGGCCCGCACCCGCCGCGAGGCAAGGCAGATTGTCGACCACAAGTTCGTTGCGGTCAACGGCAGGAAGGTCAATATCCCCTCCTACCTTGTGAAGGCCGGAGATCTTGTTGAGATCGTCGAGAAGAAAAAGACCCTCCAGCGCATGAAGGATATCGTCGAGGTCACCGGAGGACGCATGATTCCCGACTGGCTTGAGGCCGATACGGAGAATCTGAAGGCTACTGTCAAGTCGCTTCCGACCAGAGATCAGATCGATGTCCCGGTCGATGAGATGCAGATCGTCGAGCTGTATTCTAAGTAATTAGAGTCGTTTATCAAGACCTTGCATAGTCGATAGGGAGGGCATATAAATGCTGGATTTCAAAAAACCAAACATTGAGATCGCAGAGATTTCTGATGATAAGAAGTATGGCAAGTTCGTCGTAGAGCCCTTAGAGAGAGGTTACGGAATCACCCTCGGCAATTCACTGCGCAGGATTATGCTCAGTTCTATGCCCGGTGTCGCTGTAACCCAGATTAAGATCGAGGGCGTTCTGCACGAGTTCAGCTCAATCCCTGGAGTGAAGGAAGACGTCACGGAGATCGTTCTGAATATCAAACAGCTGGCAATCCGCAGCAACAGTCAGACGGATGAGCCCAAGGTCGCCTACATCGAGTATGAGGGCGAGGGGACCGTCACCGCAGCGGATATCCAGGTGGATTCCGATATCGAGATCGTGAACCCGGATCTTGTGATCGCGCATCTGAATGGCGGCTCTGACAGCAAGCTGTACATGGAGCTGACCATCAGCAAGGGAAGAGGCTATGTCTCTTCCGACAAGAATAAGACGGATGACACCCCCATCGGTGTGATCGCGGTTGATTCTATCTACACCCCTGTAGAGCGTGTCAACATGAATGTTGAGAACACGCGTGTCGGTCAGGTGACTGACTTCGACAAGCTGACATTAGAGGTCTGGACCAATGGAACAATCGGTCCGGACGAGGCGGCAAGCCTTGCAGCCAAGGTGCTCTCTGAACACCTGAATCTCTTTATTGATCTCTCCGAGAATGCCAGGAACACAGAGATCATGGTAGAGAAACCGTCCGCGGATACGGCGAGCATGAAGATGATGAACATCGACGAGCTCGAATTATCTGTACGTTCTTACAACTGCCTGAAGAGGGCCGGAATCAACACCGTCGAGGAGCTGGTCAACAAGACGCCCGAGGATATGATGAAGGTTCGCAATCTCGGGCGCAAGTCTCTGGAGGAGGTCCTCCAGAAGCTGCAGGAGATGGGACTCTCACTCCGGCAGACGGAAGAACTGTAAGAAGGAAGGAGACGATCTGAGTCTGAGACGATTTGGATTTGTCTTCTGAGAACGCGGATAAGTCCGAAGGGCGCCGCGCTCTGAAAACCCCGAAGTGGCACAGGGTGACCGATACGGTATGTCGTTCACCAGTAAGCACACGGGCGATGGGCTGTAAGTCCGATGAAGCAGGCCGATCGCTCCCACCTGACAGGAGGTATTATCATGGCTAAGTATCGTAAGTTAAGCAGAACTTCATCACAGCGCAAGGCGCTTCTTCGGAATCAGGTTACCAACCTGCTCTACAAAGGCCGTATCGTGACTACAGAGGCCAAGGCCAAGGAGGCCGCCAAAATCGCTGAGGGCCTGATCGCGCTCGCAATCCGCGAGAGAAATAACTTCGACGAGGTCTCCGTCCAGGCCAAGGTCGCTGTTAAGGACGCTGATGGAAAGCGGAAGAAGGAAGTCGTAGACGGCAAGAAGGTGACCGTCTATGAGACCATCGAGAAGAAGATCAGGAAGGATCAGCCCAGCCGTCTGCACGCAAGGCGTCAGATGCTCAAGGTGCTCTATCCCATTACAGAGGTAGGCGCCAAGAAGCGTGAGACCAGGAAGGCCGACCTTGTCGCCAAGCTCTTCGATGAGATCGGCCCCAAGTATGACGGCCGCAGCGGCGGTTACACCAGAATCATCAAGATTGGCCAGCGCAAGGGCGACGGCGCGATGGAAGTTGTTCTGGAGTTAGTTTAAGCCTAATCTTTCCAAAACAAGAACGTGAGCCCGTGAAATAGCTGTTTTGCAGCTGTTCCATGAGTAGAAATGAAGATCCCTCCCGGTTTGAAATGCCGGGAGGGATCTTTTTATCCAATCATACACTTAGGGGCGAATGGAAACATCTATTCGTCCCAACATTTATTGTAGAACCCAAAATTGAGTGAAGGGATAAAACGCCTTGATGAATCTGCCTTCAGACTACGATATCTGATTGCAAATCCCCCTGTCTGAAGAATAAAGGACTTGAACCGATGAGAGAGCGGGAGAGCGAAAGCAAGATTAATCGAGCAGCTTGACGACTGTCACACCCGCGTCGCCCTGACCGTAGGAAGCCAGGTCGTAGGACTTGACGTGGGGGTTCCCGTTGAGATATTCGTGGACCCGCTGACGCAGGACCCCGGTGCCCTTGCCGTGAACGACGCGAACCTCCCTGAGATGGGAGAGGACGGCGTCATCCAGGTATTTGTCCAGAGCACAGATAGCCTCGTCCCCGCTCATGCCGAGGAGCTTGATCTCAGGCGAGATGAAGGCGGACTTGTTGAAGGAAGAGGCTGACTGTCTGCCGCCGGAGCCCGGGGCCCGCCGTCTGCCGGTTCCGGGTAGCTGCTGTCCGTTTAAGGTCGCTAAGCTCTGGTCGCTGACCAGAACAAGGTCGGTCAGCTTGACGCGGCTGCGGATGATCCCCATCTGGACCTCCAGATGGCCGGACTTGTCCGGAAGAGAGTGGACGGTCGCAGTGACCCCCATGGAAAGGACCTTGACCTTGTCGCCAATATGGAGATCTTTTGCCTTCGGGACAGGGGCCTTTCTTCGCTCCTGCTCCATCCCGGCAGAGGCCCGGGACTTGTTCTGGCGGGTCTTGAGCTTCTCGCCCAGGGCTCTTCGATCCTGCTCCATGCGGGTCATATCCGCGGCAGCAGCCCGGCCGTACTTATGGAAGTCCCGGATGGTCTTGTCGGCGGTTTCCTTGGCCTCCTTGAGGATGCGGGCCGCCTCAAGGTTGGCAGATTGCAGGACCTTATCTTTGGAGGCGTTGAGCTGGGCCAGCCTCTGATCCAGCTGGATCCGGGTCTTATCGATGGAGGCTTTGGCCGCCCGGGTCTCGGCCTGGGTCTTCTCGATGGCGACGCGGCGGTTCTCCAGGTCGGCCAGCAGATCTTCGAAGGAGACGCTCTCCTCATCGATACGGCTCTGGGCATCCCTGATGATGTCCGCGGCCAGTCCCAGCTTAGAGGAGATGGCGAAGGCATTGGACTTGCCCGGAATGCCGATCAGAAGCCGGTAGGTGGGGGAGAGGGTCTCCAGGGAGAACTCACAGGAGGCATTTTCTACGCCCTCGGTTGAGAGTGCGTAGACCTTGAGCTCGGAATAGTGGGTCGTGGCCATGACTCGGACCTGGCGCCTGTGAAGGCGATCTAAAATCGCGGTGGCCAGGGCGGCCCCCTCCGCCGGATCCGTGCCGGCGCAGAGCTCGTCAAAGAGGACTAAGGCGTCGTGGCCATTTGCCAGAACGGAGTCGACGCCGTCCAAGATATGGACAATATTGGTCATGTGGGAGGAGAAGGTGGACAGAGACTGCTCGATGCTCTGCTCATCTCCGATGTCCGCGTAGACATTGTCAAAGACGGCCAGCTGACTGTGATCCCTGGCGGGAATGTGCAGGCCTGCCTGTCCCATGAGCGTCAGCAGGCCGCAGGTCTTGAGGGAGACCGTCTTGCCGCCGGTGTTGGGACCGGTTACGACCAGGAGGTTGTAGTTCTGTCCCAGGCTGATATCAATGGGGACAACGATATTCTTGTCCAAAAGGGGGTGACGGGCCGCCTTTAAGCTGATGATCCCCTCTTCATTGAAATCCGGCTGACTCGCGGACATATCGGCGGCCAGCTGGCCCTTGGCAAAGATGAAGTCCAGCTCTGCCAGGCGGTCGAAGTCGATTTGGATGGTCTCGATATTCTCAAGAACCTGATCGGAGAGCGAGCGAAGGATCCGGGCGATCTCTTCCTCTTCCTTCCCCTCCAGCTCACGGAGCTCATTGTTGAGATTGACGACAGACATGGGCTCAATGAAGAGGGTGGCGCCGGAGGAAGAAGAATCGTGAACCATGCCGGGCACGTAGTTCTTGTACTCGGCCCGGACCGGCAGGCAGTAGCGGCCGTCCCGCATGGTGATCACCCCGTCCTGCAGGTAGTCCCTGGCAGAAGAGGAGAGCATGCGGTTTAGCTGGAACCTGACCTGCTCATTGACAGAGGCCATGGCCCGGTGAACCTGTCTGAGACCTGGGGAGGCATCATCGGCAAAGGAATCCTCGGAGAGAATGCAGCGGTTGATCTCTTTTGCCAGGCCGGGCAAAGGATCGAGCGCCGCGAAGCGAGAGGTCAGACTGTCGTCGGGCAGACTCTCCCTCTTCTTGGACCCGTAGGCGGCTGCCCGACCGGCCAGGGTCAGAAGAGAGGCGATGGCCAGGAGCTCGCGGGCATTTGCGCTGGCCCCGACCGCAAGGCGTTTGCCCAGGGGGCCGGGGTCGGAAATGCCACCAAAGGAGAAGGATCCCCCTGCCAGGATACGGCCCAGGGCGTCCGCCGTCTGTCTCTGGGCGAATTGTATATCGCGCAGGTTTGTAAGGGGCTGCAGGCGATGGCAGCATTCTTTTCCCTTGTCGGAGGAGGCCCGGGCCTCCAGCATGGAGAGAATTTTATGGTATTCGAGTGTTTTGTAGACTTTCCTGTTCATAAGGGGATTATACGATATTTGCGGGATTGTCTGCTATAATGATAGAGCAAATGTGCGCTGCGCCGAGGACGCTTAGAACGGAGAACAAATGAAGTATATCAAGGAGCTGGCCGAGGGAGACCACATCAATGAGATCTATCTCTGCCGCAAGAAGACCCAGGCGACAGCCAAGAACGGCAAACCCTATGAGTCTTTGATACTTCAGGATAAGACAGGCAGTCTGGACGGGAAGATCTGGGATCCGGGCTCCCTGGGCATTGACGAGTACGAGGAGCTGGACTATATCCAGGTGACGGGGGAGGTCATTATTTTCAATGGCAACCGCCAGCTCAATATCAAGCGGCTTCGGCTGGCGAGAGAGGGGGAGTACAATCCGGCCGATTTCCTCCCCTGCTCTGAGAGAGATCCCGATGAGATGTATCAGGAGCTCCTGAATCTGATCGCCTCTGTCAAAACGCCCTGTATGAGAGAACTGCTGGAGTCCTTTTTCGTCAGGCAGGAGGGATTCGCTGAAAAGTTCAAGTTCCACTCCGCGGCAAAAAGCGTTCACCACGGCTACGTGGGAGGGCTTTTAGAGCACACCTTGAGTGTGGCTCAGACCTGTGATTTCTTCGCGTCCCACTATCCCTTCCTGGATCGAAGTCTGCTTCTGACGGCGGCGATTTTCCATGATATCGGAAAGCTCTATGAGCTCTCGCCCTATCCAAAGAACGACTATACGGACGTAGGTCAGCTGCTGGGGCACATTATGATCGGGGCGCAGATCGTGCAGAACCGTATCACCAAGATCCCGGGCTTTCCGCCGACCAAGTCGGCGGAGCTGATCCACTGTATTCTGGCCCACCACGGGGAGCTGGAGTTCGGCTCTCCCAAGAAGCCGGCCATCGCGGAGGCCCTGGCCCTGGCCTTCGCGGACAATGCGGACGCCAAGCTTGAGACCATGAAGGAGGCCCTGGGAGATCTGGCTCCCGGCAACCTCAAATGGCAGGGCTTCAACCGTCTGCTGGATTCCAATATCCGAAAGACCAGCCCGGAAGAAGAGTAAATACAGGATTCATTGGATGCGCCTTGCAGGGCGTTCCATTGCGACCAGAGGATCCGGTGGAGGGACCGCCCTGGTCACCGCGATTAAGGAAGTCCCGGCGCTTGTGTGAGCATCCGTCGGGATTTTTGAATTGGGGCGGGGGAATTGCTTGCGACTCGTTGATTCGCTCGTTTCGAGGAGCTCCTGTTCGGGAGAAAGGACCCGCATCGGAGAAATTGTTTGTGCGGGTGGAATGGTCTGCGCGGGTGGAATCGCCAGTGACGCGGATATTTTTTCGGCAGGAGAAGAGTTTGTATCGGAGGAATTGTTTGTGCGAACGGAATTACCTGCGCAGATGAAGTCGCCTCTGTTGGGAGGATTTGTCTGTGCGAGCGTGAGGACTTGCGCTGGAGATCATATCTGCGAGTGGGTTAGATGAAAATCCTATGGCAAAGGAAAACAGGTGTAGCTACATATGCGGAAAAATGATTTATTTCCTCTGACAATTGAAGATATGGCCGTGGGCGGCGAGGGGATCGGACATGATCAGGGGATGACCTTCTTCGTCAAGGGGGCCGTCCTGGGCGATCAGATCATGGCCCGGGCAACCAAGGTCAAGAAGAACTACGGCTACGCCCGGGTGGAGGAGATCCTGCTGCCCTCTGAGAACCGCGTGCCGGAGGTCTGCCCTATCGCCCGCCAGTGCGGGGGCTGTCAGCTGCAGGCCCTCTCTTATGAGAAGCAGAAGGCCTGGAAGGAAGCTCGGGTGAGAAATGATCTGATCCGTATCGGAGGCTTTGCCCCGGAACTGGTTGACCGAGTTGTTGACCGAGTTATGGAGCCTATCCTGGGCATGGAGAAGGCTTTCCGTTACCGGAACAAGGCCCAGTTTCCCCTGGGAGAGAATAGGGAGGGGGAGATTATTTCCGGCTTCTACGCGGCCAGGAGTCACCGCATTATCCCGATTGATGACTGCCTCTTGGGAGCGCCGGAGAACGAGAGCATTTTAAAGGCGGTCAAGGACTACATGCGGGCCTGCAGGATCAGGCCATATAACGAGGTCACCGGAAGAGGGCTGGTTCGCCACGTTTTAATCCGCAAGGGCTTTGCCAGCGGGCAGATTATGGTCTGTCTGATCATCAATGGCAGGGAACTGCCCCGGCAGCAGGAGCTGATCGATCGGCTGACAAAGATTGTCGGGATGAAATCGATCTGTATCAACAGCAACTGCAAGCAGAGCAATGTCATCATGGGCGATGAGACCCGATGCATCTGGGGCCAGGAGAGTATTACAGACTACATCGGCGATATCGCCTTTGCCATCAGTCCCCGGTCTTTCTACCAGGTCAATCCCTATCAGACGGCCCGGCTCTACGAAAAGGCTCTGGAGTATGCAGATCTCAAGGGGCAGGAGAGCGTCTGGGATCTCTACTGCGGGATTGGAACCATCTCTCTCTTCCTGGCCAGGAAGGCAGGACAGGTCTACGGGGTGGAGATCATCCCGGAGGCCATCGAGGACGCGAAGGCCAATGCCAGGAGAAATGGCATCGAGAACGCGCATTTCTTCGTGGGGAAGGCGGAGGAGATTCTGCCGGACTTCTATGAGGGGAGGAGAGACGCCGTCGCCGGCGATGCCCTGCATCCGGATGTGATTGTAGTTGATCCGCCCCGCAAGGGCTGCGATGACATTTGCCTTCAGACCATGCTCCGAATGCGGCCAGACCGTATCGTCTATGTCTCTTGTGATCCGGCGACTCTGGCTCGGGATCTGAAGACCCTGGCGGAAGGCGGCTATTCGCTTCAAAGGGTCTGCCCGGTGGACCAGTTCCCGCAGACGACGCATGTGGAGTGCATAGCGTTGATACAAAGAGTGAAATCGTGAAAATCCTGCATTTTAAGCAGTTTTACAAGCATTATGTATTTGTAGAAGATGGCGAAGGTGGACGAAAAAAAGTCCTAAAAAATTATATAGATGTGAATGTTTGCATTGATATGGTGTGTGGAGATACAAAGTATGAATTGGGAAGTGAGGAATAAGAAATGATGAGATGGATAATAAAAATAATCTTATTTCCAATCAGCTTGCTGCTGAGTATCCTTACTGCCTTTCTGACATTTATACTTGGCATAGGAACAACTATTCTGTATTTCTTAATGCTGATGTGTATAGTTGCTGCAATAGGATCATTTATGCAAAAAGATATATCACTTGGCATTGAGGCATTGGTATTAGGATTTTTGTTAAGTCCTTATGGAATACCGATGGTCGGAGCAGCTGTTATAGCATTCCTTCAGGGAATCAATGAAGCAATAAAATCAATCTAAAAAAATTCATACAAATGGTTACCAAAGGCGATAGAAGAAAAACTATCGTCTTTTTCTTTGCCAATTTTTAAGGAGGGAGGTGAAGCGATGGACTTTGACTATTTCTATAATAGAGAAGCAGAAAGATTTAACTTTCTAAAAGTACCTGAAATATTGGTAGACGGAGAAAAATTTAAGGGACTGTCTGCTGAAGCAATTATCCTTTATTCTATGCTTTTGAAACGGACAGGAATGTCTTTTAAGAATAACTGGATAGACAAAGATGGCAGGGTATTTATCTATTTTTACTGTTGAAGAAATTATGAGAAGAAGAAATATCTCAAAGCCGACAGCTATAAAAACATTAGATGAACTCGATATGAAAAAAGGAATCGGACTGATTGAAAGAGTAAGGCTTGGGCTTGGTAAGCCGAATGTCATATATGTTAAAGACTTTATGAGTGTATTTCAGGTAAAAGAAAATGACTTTCAGAAGTCAAAAAACTTAAACTTCAGAAGTAAAAGATTTTAACCTCAGAAGTAAAGAAAATGAACTTCATGAAGTTCAAAATCTTGACTCTAACTATATAGAGAATAATAAGAGTAAGTATAGTAAGAGAGAATATAGTTTTGGTGAAAACGGGCTTGGAACATTTCAAAATGTATTTTTAGCTGCTGAAGATATATCCGATTTACAAATCATAATGAACTCACAGCTTGATAATTACATTGAGAGATTATCTGCATATATCAAAAGCACCGGAAAGACCTATAAAGACCATAAAGCGACAATCCTTTCTTGGTTTTATAAAGATCAGGGGAGAGGAAAAGAAGTGAAAACATCAAATATCCCGACATGGGAAGAATATGATAAAGGAGAACACCTATGATGAAAGAATTAGAAAAAGTAATGATAGAAGATGTAGAGTATTCTTACGATCCTGAAAAAGAATATATCAAGGATGGACACGCATTTTGTAAAGTTTGTCATGAAAGAAAAGACGGAAAAGTGATGGAGTTTTTCGGAAACAAGATGCTCTTTAGAACTTCCTGCAAGTGTGATAGAGATAGAGAAGCAAGAGAAAAAGAAAGGCAAAAGCAGATGGAGATTGAACGATTAAAGAGTAGCTGCTTTAACTCGATTATTCAGTGGTCATATACCTTTGAAAATTATCAGGGAGAAGAAAATCAAAGCCTTATCATTGCAAAGAACTTTGTAAAAGACTATGAGGAAATGAAAAAAGAAAATATCGGACTTCTTTTTTATGGCTCAGTAGGTAGCGGAAAGACCTATCTTGCCTGCTCCATTGCAAATAGCCTTATTGAACAGTATCAAATAGGCGTTAAAATAAGAAACTTTTGCACAGATTATCAATGAGCTGCAAAAGGGAGGATTTGATTTGACAAGAACGCATATATTGAATCCCTTGTAAATACTTCCGTTCTTATCTTGGATGACTTAGGAATAGAAAGAGATACAAGCTATGCCAAAGAGCAAGTATATAACATCGTGAATAACAGGTACTTAAAACAGAAACCGACTATCTTCACTACTAACCTTTCCTACGACACAATCCAAAATTGTAAGGATAGCGTAGAGTATCAAAGAATCTACTCAAGAATCATAGAGATGTGTATTCCTGTTATGGTTGTAGGTGAGGATTTTAGAAAGGTTATTCAAAAGGACAAACTGAATCGCAATAGGGACAGACTGCTGAATGGAGGTGAGAGAAGTTGATCAATGAAGAAATAGCAAGAAAAACACTGAATATGGAAGTTAGAGCTGCTAAAGTAACAGGGAAACTTCTATTGGATTTACTAAAGAAGCTGATGAAAGAGGCAGAAAAACTTGGAGGACTTGAAAAGCTGGTTAATGCTAACGGAAATGAAGTAAAGCTAAAAGATATGGTTAAAAAGGGACAGCTTGAAGAAATTCCGGTTGAAGAAGCAGAGCTTAAGGAACTGAAAAAAGAACTTAATCGGTATGGCGTCAAGTTTTCAGTG
>NZ_GG665866.1:794824-1374265 GCF_000160115.1 Shuttleworthella satelles DSM 14600 | reverse complement strand
AGATCCCTTGCAGAGTACAAGGTAGATAGGGCAGAGATGTAAGCACAGCAATGTGTTCAGTTGACTGTCACTAATCGATCGAAGGCTTGACCAAAAGCGAAGAAAGCGGACGAGCAGGAAAAGAGGAGCGAGAGCGCTTGCGCTTGGAGCGACCTGTTTTCGAGCGAGTTCATTTGCGCAGCAAATGCACCGAGAAGAAGCGTCGAAGACGCGGATTCGAGGTGACCGCTTTCGTAGAAAATGGAAGAAAGCAAAGCGAGAATGCTCGCATTCAAAGAGCATGCTTTCTTTCTGAGAGAGTTTGCGAAGCAAACACATCGAGCAGAAGCGACGAAGTCGCGAATGCGAGATGACCATTTTCGAAGAGTGTGAGTAAAGATCCGCGGTTTGCAATTCATCTGTATGAAGTTTTGAAGGTATTCGCGGAGACGAGCCTGAGGGCTCGTCTCTTTTTCAGAAGGTTTGCCTTTTTTGCAAATCTTGTGATACAATATCTTTCGTTGAGCCGACATGCTCAATGCATAAATAGGGGTATAGTTCAGTCGGTAGAACGTCAGTCTCCAAAACTGAATGTCGAGGGTTCGAGTCCTTCTGCCCCTGTCAAGAGGAGAAGATCTGTGTGTCAGATCTTCTTTTTCTTTGCGCATTTGCCCGGAGGCGACGATGCCATGCGGCGGTGAAAGGGTGTAATATGTATAGAGAAGGTAGAGGAGGTGTTCGATGAACTGGTTCCCGGAGATTAAGAAGAACTTTGGTTTTGGATGTATGCGCCTGCCCATGCTGGAGAATGAGCAGGTTGATCTTGAACAGTGTAAGGAGATGATCGACCTCTTTCTGGCAGCCGGATTTAATTATGTTGATACAGCTCACGGCTACATTGACGGCAAGTCAGAATTGGCGATCAGGGACTTCTTGACCAAACGCTATCCCAGGGAGTCCTACCTCCTGACAGATAAATTGACGGATTCTTACTTTAAGTGTGAGGAAGACATTCGTCCCTTCTTTCAGAGTCAGCTTGAGGCCTGCGGAGTGGACTATTTTGATTTTTACCTTCTCCATGCCCAGAATGCCCAGAATTATAAGAAATTCAGGAAGTGTCACGCCTATGAGACCTGTTTTGACCTGAAGAGAGAGGGAAAGATCCGCCATGTCGGTCTCTCTTTTCACGATAAAGCGGAGGTTCTGGACCGGATTTTAGAGGAGAACCCGCAGATTGAGGTCGTTCAGATCCAGTACAATTACGCTGATTACATGGACGCGACAGTGGAGTCAAAAAAGGTATATGAGGTCTGTGTCAGGCATCAGAAACCGGTTATTGTTATGGAGCCGGTCAAAGGAGGAAGGCTGATCCAGCTTCCGGAGAAGGCGCAGAAAATCTTTGACGCGCTGCAGAAGGATTCCGAAAAGCATCTGAGCAATGCCTCATACGCGATTCGCTTTGCGGCGGATCCGGACAATATGGTTATGGTCCTCTCCGGCATGAGCAATATGGAACAGATGAGGGACAATCTCTCTTTCATGACAGATTACAGGCACCTGACGGAGGAAGAAAAGAAGGCAATCGAAGAGGTTCGCAGGATTTTTCTGGACCAGAACCTGATCCCCTGTACCTCTTGTCACTATTGTGTGGAGGAGAACCATTGCCCGAAGGATATTTTGATTCCGGACCTTTTCTCCTGCCTCAACGGCAAGAGACAGTTTGATTCCTGGAATCAGGATTTCTACTATCAGACGGTTTTGACGGCGAACGGACACGGGTCTGCGTCATCTTGTATTAAATGTGGGAAGTGCGAGAAGGTATGCCCGCAGCATCTTCCTATTCGGGACTTGCTTGTGGATGTCGCGAAGGAGTTTGAATCCCATAAGGATTAAAAGGCACTGTTTCTTTTGTGGTTAAAATTATCTGAAAACAGGGGAGCTGAAAATATTCGCGTCTCAAAATTTCTGCCCAAATTTCTGCTAAAAATACCCTGAAAATCCCCGATAGAATTCACCTGAAAATTGGGGTGGAAATTTTCACTGATACCATGTAATATGAGTTTGAACCATGTGGTTTTTCCTTCGGTACTATGTTGATTTTTATTGATTTTCATAATACCTGGCGGTTAAACCCGTGGTTTTTTGCAGTTTAGGCCTTTTTGACCTGGCTGACAATCAACAATAAAGGTACTCCTGTTTATCGCGTGAATGGGGCATTCCCGTCCGCTGCGCAGAAGGGGGATTGCTGTTCGCGGGAATACAGGAAGAGAAGGGGGGATGCACAGGCAAAGATGTTTTGAAGGATGTAGATGGAAAGAGGGGTGTGAAAACACACAGGAAATCATCTGTATGTAAGAAAGTGGGAGGTAAAAATTGGGAAGGAAGTTTCGAAGCTGGATCGGATTGATCACAGCTGCGGCAATAGCTGTTTCTCTTGTCCCGACAAGTGCTTTTGCAGGGGAAGCAGGAGGGGTCACAGGTAAAAACAACGCGAAATCCGACAATCTTTTGCGGCTCTGGTATGACAAGCCGGCGAGCGATTGGCAGACACAGTCGCTGGCGATTGGCAATGGTTATATGGGTGGCCTGGTTTTTGGGGGCATCAACCAGGATCGAATTCATATCAATGAAAAAACGGTCTGGGAGGGCGGGCCGGATGGCAAGTCCACCTACAGCTATGGCACAACGAATCCGATCAGTACAGAAGAGGACCTTCAGAAGATCAAAGACAATCTGAATGAAATTCGTCAGAAATTGGATGATAAGTCTGAGCATGTCTTCGGATTTGACGAAAACTCCTATCAGGCGAGCGGAACCGATACAAAAGGGGAGGCAATGGACGCGCTGAATAAGCTGATGGGAGATCTGAAGGGCTATGACGCCCCGACAGATTATGCCAATCTGTATATTTCAAATGACCAGGATCCTTCCAAGGTGACGAATTATGTCAGAGATCTGGATATGCGAACTGCCCTGGCGACCGTGAGCTACGATTATGAGGGGGTTCACTACTGCAGAGAGTATTTTAACAGCTATCCGGACAACATCATGGCCGTGCGTCTGAGCGCGGATAAGGATGGGAAAATCAGCTTTAAGACCAATCTTGAGAATTTGATCGGGGGAGACGCCTATACAAATGTTGTTCGTGGCGACACAATTACAATGCGCGATGCCCTGAGAGGAAACGGACTGAAAGCGGAAGCGCAGCTGAAGGTCATCAACGAGGGAGGAAGCATCTCCAGCGATGAAAACGATGGGAAGCCGGCAATCCGTGTATCCGGGGCAAACGCGGTCACATTGATTTTCGCTTGCGGCACAGACTACAAGATGGAGCTGCCAAATTTCCGCGGAGAGGATCCGCACAAGGCAGTGAAAAAGAGAATTCAGGCCGCGGCGAAAAAGGGATATCAGGTCCTGAAAAAGGATCATGTGGAGGATCATTCCGCGCTCTTTTCCCGCATGGAATTGGGATTTGATGAAGAAATCCCGCAGATTCCCACGGATGAACTGATCCGCAGATACCGCAACATGGTGGAAAACAATGGAGGACAGATTCCGATGTCGGCAGAGCAGAGAGCGCTGGAGGTGATGTGCTATCAGTTCGGACGCTATCTGACCATAGCCGGATCCAGAGAGGGATCTCTTCCGACAAACCTTCAGGGCGTCTGGGGAGAAGGCTTCTTCACATGGTATGGGGACTATCACTTCAACATCAATGTTCAGATGAATTACTGGCCGACCATGGCAAGTAATCTGGGTGAATGCATGAAGCCCTACAATGACTTTCTGAATGTTCTCAAGGAGGCGGGACGCAATGCGGCGGCAGCTTCCTATGGGATCAAGAGCCGGGAAGGAGAAGAAAACGGATGGCTCGTGGGATGCTTCAGTACACCCTATATGTTCTCGGCCCTGGGACAGAAGAATAACGCGGCGGGATGGAATCCGATCGGCTCAGCCTGGGCTCTCCTCAATTCTTATGAATATTATCTGTATACCGGAGATACTCAGTATTTGCGGCAGTTATATCCCTCGATGAAAGAGGTCGCTAATTTCTGGAACAAGGCTCTCTACTGGAGTGAGTATCAGCAGCGCTACGTATCCGCCCCCTCTTATTCCCCGGAAAACGGGCCGATTGTCAATGGGGCGTCCTATGATCAGCAGTTTATCTGGCAGCATCTGGAGAATACCATTCACGCGGCGGAGACATTGGGGCTTGACGGCGATCTGGTAGCGGAGTGGAAAGAAAAGCAGTCCAAGCTGGATCCGGTTATCGTTGGTAAGAGCGGACAGGTCAAGGAGTGGTTTGAAGAGACCTCTTTCGGTAAAGCGCAGGCGGGAAATCTTCCGGAAATTGATATTCCTCAGTGGAGACAGAGTCTCGGCGCGCAGAACTCGGGAGTGCAGCCGCCGCATCGTCACCTGTCGCATCTGATGGCGTTATATCCCTGTAATCTGATCAGCAAAGACAAGCCGGAATATATGAACGCGGCAATCGTATCGCTGAAAGAGAGAGGACTGGACGCGACAGGCTGGTCAAAGGCCCATAAGCTGAATCTGTGGGCCCGTACAGGGCATGCCGAAGAGGCCTTTAAGCTCGTGCAGTCAGATGTTGGAGGCGGAAATTCCGGATTCCTGACAAACCTCTTCTGTTCCCACGGAAGCGGAGCGAATTATAAGGAAAAACCGATCTTCCAGATCGACGGAAACTTCGGCTATACGGCCGGCGTCAATGAAATGCTGCTTCAGAGTCAGCTGGGATATGTGCAGTTCTTGCCCGCGCTTCCGGATCAGTGGAGCACAGGACATGTCAAGGGCATTGTCGCAAGAGGCAACTTTGAGATCAATATGGACTGGTCCAACGGAAAAGCGGACCGCTTTGAGATCACATCGAGAAACGGGGGCATATTTACAGGAGAATATAAAGATATCGCCGCTTGCAGCATCAGAAAATCGGACGGCTCCAAGCTGACGCCCCAGGTCCTTTCGAACGATAAGATTTCCTTTGCGACGGAGGCGGGAGAGACCTATACCATCGATTACAATGCGTCACCCGACAAGCTGAAAAGTGTCATCGACAGGGCCAGGGAGCTCTCCGAGAAGATGAAGGGCCAGCTCCTTTCAGAACAGAAGACCCATCTGGATGAACTGATTCAGGAAGCAGAGAAGGTGATCGCGGAAGGAAAAGCGGAGGACTATGAAAAGCAGTCACAGAGCTTAAGCAAGGCGATCCGTGTCGGCGAGGCCGCCATGTCCCTGCGGGATGCCTATGACGAGGCGAGAAAAGTCTACGATCAAAGAGATGTAAAGGAGGAATGGGCAAGCTATATCAAGACAGCCGCTGATCTGAAGAAGCAGACGGATGCGGCTGAGGCGCTCTTGAAAGACAAAGAGTGCGGCGTCAGTCAACTGGAGCTGATGCAGGAAAGCGTCAACCACGCCAAGGATGCTCTTTTGGGTCTGTGGGACAGACTGACCCTGCGAATAGGCCCGGAGAACAAGCTCACGCTCAGCTCCGATGATAAGATTGAGATCTCCAGCGAGTTTGACGATCTTCAGATCAGATACACGACGGACGGAAATGATCCGATGTGGTTCTCTGATGAGTACAGGGAAGCCTTCCCGGTTACAAGGTCCAAAGAGACGGTAAAGGCCGCTCTCTTCCTGGGAAGACGTCAGATGAGTAAGGTCTATACGGCGGAGTATCTGAGCCAGGAGGCCCTGAACACGGCGGAGGGTATTGAGCAGAACCACAGCTCTGTTACGGACAAGGGGACGTCAGGCGATTCGGCAGGCCTGGAGAAGGCGCTGGATGGGAAGAATGGCAGTGCATGGTACCCGACAAACTTCCCGACTCTTCTGGAGCTTCAGTTTGATCAACCGGTGAAAGTGAACACAGCAGAAGTGGCGCTGGATTGGTTCTATAAGAATTACTATGATATCGCGGACATGGATATTGAATACTGGAATGGAAGCGAGTGGGTTGCGGCAGTCAAGGGGGCCTCTTTAGGGGCTCAGTCCAAGGTCTTTTCGTTTGATGAATTCGAGTCTGACAAGGTAAGACTCAAGATCAACAAGGCATGGCAATATGATTATTATGGAATGATCGGCGTCGACGCCTTCCGTCTCTTCTATCTGAAGGACAAGGTGACCACAAACAGGGCCGGACTCGACCAGGTCATTTCTGTGGCCCAAAAGAGTGTGGATAATAAAGATGTCAGCAAGGCAATTCCGAGTGTACAGAAGAGTTTTCAGCAGGTATTTGCCTATGCGAAATCTGTGAGCTCCAATATTCAGTCCAGTCAGGATACCATCGATCATACGACAGCCGCTTTGATTGAGGAAATTCAGAGGCTGGGCCTCAAGGCAGGCGATAAGACAAAGCTCAGAAATCACGATAGCTTATACAGGGCGCTGGATCTGGATCTGTATATCGATGGAAGAGAAAAAGATGCCTTTTCAGAGGCTCTTGCGAATGCCAAAAAGGTCATTGAGGATGAGGACGCGCAAGAGGCAGATGTCCTGAAAGCGGATCAGGCACTTCTCGACGCGGCAAAAGCTCTGGTCAAGAAGGGAGACAAGACAGCGCTTGCGGCACTGACGGACGCGACTGCCTCTTACAAAAAAGAGAACTATCTCAGCGCGGGATGGAACGCCTTTGAGGAGGCGGTCCATGCGGCAAAGAGGATGCTCGCAGACCCGTCGGCAAGGCAGGAAGATGTCGACCAGGCGAGACAGGCTCTCGCGGAGGCGATGATCAGGCTTCAGCCCAAGGCGGACAAGGCGATTCTGAAGGAGACCATCGAAAAAGCGAAGGCAGTAGATCTGTCGGGATACAGACAGGAAAATATAAATGAGCTGCAAAGCGCTCTCTCGAAGGCGGAGGCTCTCATGGCAAATGAGGAGATCTCCCTTTACGATCAGCCTCTCATTGACGCGGCAGTCCTCGATTTGCAAAAGGCAATGGAAGCTCTTCAGAAGGAAGAGGCAAAAGCATCGGATCCGTCAAAGCAAGGAGGCGATGGGGGATCAGGTCAGAATCAGGGCAATCTCTCCAGCGGGCAAAAGCGGTTGACAGCCGATCCGTCGAAGAAAGCCGGACGGACGGCTGGAGTCAGTGCGAAAGCGGCGAAGACAGGAGATCTGGCGCCAATGATTCCGGAGGCTGTCGGCCTGGTTCTGTCCCTGTCAGCAATCGCCCTGCTGCTGAAGAAGAGAAGGGGGAATCAGAAAATCAGAAGGTAATCCCGGCCGATTTTTCTGCGGGGAACAGGGAAAACCGGGTGGGTTGGCAGATGCAGGTCATTTTCATGGGCTTTCCTGCGATCAGCCCGCCTTGAACCCGGCTCTCTTCTATGCTAAGATTGAGCACGATATGGAAAAAGGCAGTGAAGACCCACAGTAAGCCGCTGTGAATCCGTGACAGAGAGCCCTTTCGCGGTTGAGAGAGGGGCGACGGAGACAGCAGATGAAATTCAGGTTGGAGCCGCATTTCTGAAAGGCAAATGCTCCGAATCCGTTTTCGGGCGGATTTGAAAAGACAATCCGAGGAGAGAGCATAGCCGAGTAGGTGATGACGTTGGCGCGCGTTAGGCGCATGGAGAGTCTGTATTTACGCAGAAATCAGGGTGGTACCGCGGAGTTATGTCTTCGTCCCTTCGGGGACGGAGACTTTTTTCGTAATGATCGAATGCGGGCTCTGCAATCATGCGGTTGTTTCAGGAGGAGAAAGACCATGGCAGTGAATGAAAAACTGGAAGAAATTCGGCGGAGGACCCTTGAGAATATTGCCAGGGCCGGAAATCTGGAGGAGCTCAATGAGGTTCGCCTGACCGTCTTAGGCAAGAGGGGAGAACTCAAAGAGCTGATGAAGGGGATGCGGGAGCTCTCAGCGGAAGAGCGCCCCAAGTTCGGCCAGCTGGTCAATGACGTCCGTCAGATGGTCGAGCAGGAGCTGGCAGACCGAAAGAGCAAGATGGAAGAGGAGCTTCTGAACAGGAAGCTGGCCTCTGAGACAATCGACGTCACTCTGCCGGCCAAAAAGATCAAGCTGGGTCACCGCCACCCCAATACCAGAGTCTTGGACGAGGTGGAGCGGATCTTTATCGGCATGGGCTATGAGGTGGTCGAGGGACCTGAAATCGAATATGACTACTATAACTTTGAGGCCCTCAACATTCCCGCCAACCATCCGGCCAAGGATGAGCAGGACACCTTCTATATCAATAAGGACATTCTTCTGCGCACCCAGACCTCACCGGTACAGGTCCGCGTGATGGAGAAGGGGAAGCTTCCCATTCGCATGATTGCACCCGGCCGCGTCTTCCGCGCGGATGAAGTTGACGCGACCCACAGTCCCTCCTTCCACCAGATCGAGGGAATGGTGATTGATAAGAACATCACAATGGCAGATCTCAAGGGAACCCTTCTGGAGTTTGCCCATAAGATGTTTGGGGAGAACGTCAGGCTTAAGTTCCGTCCCCACCATTTCCCCTTCACAGAGCCATCCGCCGAGGTGGATGTCTCCTGCTTTAAGTGCGGAGGCAAGGGCTGCCGATTCTGTAAGGGAGAGGGCTGGATTGAGATCCTCGGCTGCGGCATGGTCCACCCGGATGTCCTGCGCATGAGCGGTATTGACCCGGAAGAATACCAGGGATTTGCCTTCGGCGTCGGTCTCGAGCGCATTTCTCTGCTCAAGTATGAGATTGATGATATGCGCCTTCTCTATGAGAATGACGATCGTTTCCTGTCCCAGTTTTAAGGGAAAGCGAAGAGGATAGGTTTTCGATCAAGAGCATCCGGCAGAGGAAAAACGAAGAAGACGGATTTTCGATTGAAAGCGTCCGGCAATGAGAAAGCGAAAAAGATAGGCTTTCGGTCAAGAGCATCCGGCAGAAGGAAAGCAAAAATGATCGGTCTGCCGGATGGATGACAGAAGGCAAGGCGCTAGATAAGGAGAAAAAGCATGAGAACATCTCTCAAGTGGATTAAGGCCCTGGTTCCGGGCCTGGATGTGACGCCCCAGGAGTTCGCGGATGCCATGACTTTGGCGGGCAATAAGGTCGAGTACTACACGGATCTGGCAGCGGATCTGGACAAAATCGTGGTCGGAAGGATTCTTTCCATCCGGCCTCATGAGGATTCTGATCACCTGCTGATCTGCCAGGTGGATGTGGGAACCAAGACCATACAGATTGTGACCGGAGCTCCAAATATCAGAGAAGGACAGCTGGTGCCTGTCGCACTGGACGGTGGTCGTGTGGCGGGAGGCCATGACGGAAGCAAGACGGAAGGGGGAATCCGAATCAAGGCCGGAAAGCTCCGCGGCGTTTCCTCCGAGGGCATGATGTGTTCTATTGAAGAGCTGGGAAGCAGCCGGGATATGTACCCGGAGGCGCCCGAGTACGGCATTTATGTCTTTGAAGAGGACGCGGACCTTATGCCCGGTGATGATGTGGTCAGGGCTCTGGGATTGGATGATGTTGTCGTCGAGTATGAAATCACTTCCAACCGCGTCGACTGCTTCTCTGTTTTGGGTCTGGCCAGAGAGGCCGCAGCGACCTTCGGCAGAGATTTTTGTCCTGATCCGGTAACAGAGACCGGAAACCGGGAGGATGTCAGGGACTATGTCTCTGTGGAGGTGAAGAATCATGACCTGTGCGCCCGCTATACGGCCCGTCTTGTCAAGAATGTCAAAATCGCGCCCTCTCCCAAGTGGATGCAGCGCCGCCTGATGGCGCAGGGGATTCGCCCCATCAACAACATTGTGGATATTACCAACTATGTCATGGAGGAGTATGGCCAGCCCATGCACGCCTATGATTTAGACCGGATTGCCGATCAGAGGATTGTGGTCAGAAATGCCGCCGAGGGAGAGAAGTTTACAAGCCTGGATGGGCAGGAGCACACGCTGGACGCGTCCATGCTGATGATCTGTGACAAAGACAAGCCGATCGGCCTGGCCGGAATTATGGGCGGGGCAAATTCCATGATCACGGATGACGTCCATACCATGCTCTTTGAGGCGGCCACCTTCGATGGGACCAATATCCGCCTGTCCTCCCGCAGAGCCGGTCTGCGCACAGACGCCTCCGCCAAGTTCGAGAAGGGACTGGATCCCAATCTCGCCATTGAGGGGATGAACCGGGCCTGCCAGCTGATAGAAGAGCTGGGCGCCGGAGAGGTGGTCGGCGGGGTGATTGACATTTACCCCGAGAGGGTTAATCCCTGGACTCTGCCCTTCCAGGCGGATGCCTATAATCACTTACTGGGGACGCAGATCAGTCCGGAGCAGATGATCGAATACCTGAAGCCTCTGGGGATCGGATATGACAGAGAAAAGGAGCAGCTGCAGATCCCGACCTACCGGCAGGACCTGCACTGTGACGCGGATATTGCGGAGGAGATCGCCCGCTTCTATGGCTATGCCAATATTCCGACCAGCCTGCCGGGAGGATCTTATGCCGGCGGTCTGAGCAGGAAACAGAGGATCGAGGGCCTGATTCGTGATACGGCCGAATTCTGCGGATTCTCGCAGGCTATGTGCTATTCCTTCGAAAGTCCCAGGGTCTTTGACAAGCTTCTGCTGCCCGCGGAAGATCCCCTGCGCAAGGCCATTCGTATTTCAAATCCCCTGGGAGAGGACTTCTCCATTATGAGAACCTGCTCTTTAAACGGAATTCTGACCTCTCTTGGAACCAATTACAGCCGGCGCAACGCGGATGTTTGGCTCTACGAGATGGGAAATGTATACCTGGCCAAGTCCCTGCCCCTGACAGAGCTCCCCGAGGAGCGTCTTAAGCTGACGCTGGGCGGCTATGGAGCGATCGATTTCTATCAGATGAAGGGAGCTGTTGAGGAGATTTTGGCCAAGCTGGATATGAGAGACCGGGTCAGCTATGATCCCGGGAGCGGATATCCCTTCCTGCATCCCGGTCGCCAGGCCAATATCCACTATGAGGGACAGGAGATCGGATATATCGGTCAGATGCATCCGAGCGCGGCTGGCAACTACGGGATCAAGGATCCGGTCTATGTCGCGGTCCTCGATGTCGGGGAGCTGGTTTGTCATGCTAACTTTGCTGTCAAATATGAGGGAATTGCCAACTTCCCGGCCTCCAGAAGAGATCTCTCCATGGTTGTGCCCAGGGAGATTCTCGCGGGAGACATTGAGGATATCTTCGCCTCTTGCGGGGGCCGGATCCTGGAGTCCTATGAGCTCTTTGATATCTACGAGGGCGCGCAGATTCTGTCCGGCTACAAGTCCATGGCCTACACTCTGACCTTCCGCGCGAAGGACAGGAACCTCTCTGATGAGGATGTGAATCAGTCTATGGATTCCATATTGAAGGCGCTGAAGGAAAAGGGGATCCGGCTTCGGGAGTGATCCGCCTAGGAAAAGGGGATTCGGCTTCGGGAGTAATTCGCCGGGGAAAAATGAATCCGGCTTCGGGAGTGATCCGCCGGGGGAAAAGAAGATCAGAGAGGAAAGATCAATAATGGACGTCAAGGATTTCGACTATGAGCTGCCAGAGGAGCTGATTGCGCAGGATCCCCTCTTAAAGAGGGATCAGTCCCGCCTTTTGGTTCTGGATCCTGAGACCGGGGCCATGGAGCACAGACATTTTTATGATATCAGGGATTATCTGAGGGCAGGTGACTGCCTGGTCATCAACAATACCAGAGTCATCCCCGCCCGTCTGCTCGGGGCAAAGGAAGAGACCGGGGCCAAGGTAGAGGTTCTCCTGTTGATCAATCATGGTGGAGACAATTGGGAGACTCTGGTGAAGCCCGGCCGCAAGTGCCGGGAAGGAGCCAGGATCAGCTTCGGAGAGGGCCTTCTGGTCGGACAGGTGACGAAGGTTCTAGAGGATGGGAACCGAATGATCCACTTCTCCTATCAGGGAATCTGGGAAGAGGTCTTAGACCGGCTGGGACAAATGCCCCTGCCCCCTTACATTCATCACCAGCTTGCGGACAAGAACCGCTATCAGACCGTTTACGCCAAGCATGACGGGTCGGCGGCGGCTCCGACGGCCGGTCTGCATTTCACACCGGAGCTTTTAGAGGAGATCAGAAAGAGCGGCGTGGAGATCGCGGAGGTGACTCTGCATGTGGGGCTTGGAACCTTTCGCCCTGTCAAGGCGGACCGGGTCGAGGATCATGACATGCACTCGGAATACTATGTGGTAGGTCAGGAGGCGGCGGACACGATCAATCGCGCCAGGGCCAATGGAGGCCGGATTATTGCGGTTGGGACCACCTCGACCAGGACCCTGGAATCTGTCGCGGAAGCGGATGGGACGATTCCTGTCAAGTCCGGCTGGACGAAGATCTTTATCTATCCGGGCTATCAGTTTAAGGCAATCGACGGATTGATCACCAACTTTCACCTGCCCCAGTCCACTCTGCTGATGCTGGTGTCGGCTCTGGCCGGACGAGACCATATCCTGAAGGCCTACCGCGAGGCAGTGGAGGAGAAGTATCGCTTTTTCTCCTTTGGGGACGCGATGTTTATCAAACCGAGAGAAAAATGAGATCAGAGCATTCCTGTTTATGAGGAGGAAAAATGGCAAGAAGTGAGTCTGAGAAATTAAAGGCAATGCAGGAGCTGACGATGATGCAGTCAGAGGAGGAGAATATTGCAGGGAAATTCAACAAGGGCCTGGACCGGTTCGCCTCGATTGAGAGCGAGGATCTGCTGGCCTTTCTCAAGGCGGTGACAGAGGATCAGGAGAATTAAGATAGGGTTAAGGAAATTAAGAAAAACAAAAGGATATTTTCAGCCGAAGCAATCAAAAAAGCCTTATACTAAAATAGACGTGTTTGCCGACACAAGAAGGAGGACCTATGCTGGAAGTTTCCCATTTATCCAAGAAATACGGAAAATATTACGCGAATCATGATTTGAGTTTTCGGGTTTCAGATGGAGAGATCCTGATTATGATGGGTCCAAACGGGGCTGGGAAATCAACGGCGATCAAATCAATTATGGGTCTTTTGCGCCACGAGGGATGGGTTCATATGGACGGGATGCCTACAGGCAAGGCGGAGGCCAGACGCTACCTGGGTTATGTTCCAGAGATGCCGGCTCTCTATCCCAATCTGACGGTAGACGAACATCTGGAATTTATTGCCAGGGCCTATCGACTCAAGGATTATAAAGCCTATAAGGAAGAACTCTTAAGCCGGATGGAGCTGGCAGACAAGCGGAAGAAATTTGGGGATGAACTCTCCAAGGGAATGCAGCAGAAATTATCCATCTGCTGCGGATTTCTGCCAAGACCGAAACTGCTTATCTTTGATGAGCCCATGATCGGTCTGGATCCGCATGCGATTCGTGAATTAAAGAAGATGATTCTTGAACTGCGTGAGGAGGGCAAATCTGTTATGATTTCAACCCATATCATTGATTCGGTTGAGGACCTCTGGGATGAAGCTCTCATCTTAAAGCAGGGGCAAATTCTTGCCAGCGTGACCAGGCAGTCTCTGGCCGAGCAGAATACCTCTCTGGAAGATCTCTACTTTCAGCTGACGGAGGGAAAAGAAGCTGAGGCAGAGGAGGCGCGATTATGAGAGTCTTTGGCTATTATCTCGCGCACAGTTTCAAAAACAGCATTCGAAAGATCTTTCGAACCTGGGTCGCCATTTATATTGTCTTCATAATCCTTATGGCAGTTGTCGGAGGCCTGATCGGCTATTCTGCCTCCCACCTCTCCGAAGGCGGGAAGAAAGAGGAGATCAGGCAGGAGGAGAGCTATGACCGGGGAGATGGTGGGAAGGACTCCCGGGCAAAGAATCAGGCGCAGAGTCAGGAGTATCCCCTTGCGGCCGTCCTGGGGATTCAGGGGGTGAGCGGGAGACAGATCGGTATGGCGCTTCCCTTTCTGGTGGGGTTTTTGGTTCTGCTCTTTGCCCTCTACTCGGCAGGGAAGAACGGTTCGGCAATCTTTCAGATGGCAGATGTCAATCTGCTCTTTACTTCGTCTATGCGGCCCCAATCCATTCTGGCTTTCCGAACGATGATGCAGACGATTCTCCTCTTTGTCTCGGCGATCTGGATGTCCTTTCAGATTCCTAATTTCATCAATATGGGCATGGGACTGATGGGGGCGATCTCCCTGGTGACAGTCTGGGCACTTCTGTTGATCTTCATTCAGTTTGTGAGCATTGTTGTTTACAGTCTGCTCTCTCTCAGAGAGGGAAGATATCGAAACCTCAGTCATTATATTGTCTATGTTATGCTTGGTTTGCTGGCATTTGCTTTACTCTACTATGTCAAGACCAGCGGCAGCAGTCCGCTGATGGCCCTGATTGAGATCGCGACATCGGATCAGATCCGCTTTGTGCCATATCTGGGTTGGCTGGCCGCTTTCTCCTGGTCCATGACGGCAGGAGATATGGGAGGCGCTGCCCTTTGGATGGGGGCTTTTGTCTTGGGAATGGTCGTTCTGGCTCTGATTATCTGGAAGATTCCGGTCTTCTTCTATGAGGATGCCCTGCCCCAGGCAGAGAAGCGGCAGAAGATGATGGAGGCTTCCAGGGCTAAGGGAAAGCCTCTGGAGAGCAATAAGAAACGATCTAAAATCGCCGGGTATTTTCGCTATGACGCTGGGCAGATGGGGCGCGGCCTGGGGGCAAATGCTTTCTTCTTTAAGGCGCTGCACAGCTGGCGGTCAGAAGCGGTGCGAGGGATCATCAGCCGCAATGCCCTGATCAATCTGGCGATAGGAATCGGCAGCTATCTGGTGAACGACCGGCTGGGCCTGACAGATCCAAATCGGCTTCTGGCTGTTTACTTCGCGGCAATGATCATCTTCATCTTCATGATGTCTGCCGGGACGCATTTGAATCAGGAACTGGAGCGTGACTTTATTTTTCTGGTGCCGGAACCGGTCTGGAAGAAGCTTGCCTTTACTGTGCTCTCTGATCTGGTCTGCGATCTGATGGATATTCTGCCCGGCTGGATCATTTTCAACCTTCTGGTCAGACCGGACCTTTCGATGAACCTGGCAGGGCTGCTTTTACTTGTAACCACGGGCCTCTATGTCGCGGGACAGAGTGTTTTGACCAAGCTGGTGATTCCGGACCGGCTGGCGGCTATGGTAAAACGCATGATGACGATGGTGATTTACAGCTTTTCCATGATTATTATCCTGGTAAGCGCAATTGTTGGGGCGATGATTAGTGGCTTTTGGGGAGCGATGGTTGCGGTCGGAGCTGCAGAGACTGTGGCCGGAATATTGGCTTTCTTACCCGGTCCCTTCATTATCGAGCGGGGGAGAAGCTAGGAGCGCAAATACAGTGCCCGCCCGGTCTTGTCTTACAGGGTCTGCATGCAGTGAAAGGAATTGAAATTGACAGATACTATTATTTTTCCAAATCTCCATCTGACCTTACATGTGGGCCGCAATATTAGTATCGGAGGCTTTACCATTGCCTACTACGGGATCATTATTGCCATTGGCATGCTGATTGGTGTCAATCTGATCTTGCGGGAGGCCAAGCGAACCGGACAGAAGGAAGACGACTATCTGGATCTGTGCATCTGGGGCCTGATTGCCGCTGTGGTCGGATGTCGTATCTATTATGTGGCCTTTCGCTGGGACGACTACCGGGACAATCTCTTAGAGATCTTTGACCTGCGGGCAGGAGGCCTGGCGATCTACGGGGGAATCATCGGGGCGGTTCTTATGATTGGAATCCTGACCAAGCTGGTCAAGAAGATTTCTTTCTGGCAGGTGGCAGATACGGTTGTTCTCGGTCTGGTAATCGGTCAGGTTCTGGGACGCTGGGGCAACTTCTTCAATCGAGAGGTCTTCGGGGAGTACACCAATAATCTCCTGGCCATGCAGCTGCCTGTCTCCGCCATACGAACCAGTTCCGAAATTTCGTCGACTATGGCTCAGCACATGGTGACCATCGGTGGAGAGACCTTCATCCAGGTGGCCCCCACATTTTTGTATGAATCCCTTTGGAACCTTGCCCTTTTTGTTATTCTCATGCTGCTGCGAAAGCATATTCGATTCCGGGGGCAGCAGTTCTGGACCTATATGCTGGGATATGGAATCGGACGCTTTTGGATTGAGGGCGTCCGCACAGACCAGCTCTATCTCTGGAATACTTGGATTCCGGTCAGTCAGCTTCTGGCAGGGATTCTTGCCCTGCTGGGCTTCCTTGTCCTGCTGATCGGGCTGATCAGATCTAGAAAACATCCTTTAAGGGAAAGAGAGCCAGAAAAGAAGAAGGCTCTGCAGACGGCCGGAACAAACCGACCCGGGGAAGTTCAGCTGCTGGATTTAAATGATGAGTCGGATGATGTCGAAAGGGAAACTGGATTCGGACAAGAAGGTCAGAAATCAGAAGAAGAGAAATAGAAATACCATTTGATATGTGGGGATTGTCTCCCCCGATCGAAGAATTAACGTTACAGGACTTTCGACAGAGAGACGAAAAGCGGTTTTGGCTGGCCTTACAGGCACTGGTCAAAACCGCTTTTCATCTGAAACATTTCCCTAATGAGCAGCTTTTTGAGCGGCTTTGATAGAAGACGTGCACATAGGCGACTTGCCTATTTCTGAATAAAAGAAATAAAAAATGATTCGATCACCCGGAGCCAAACGCAAATTATGCGGTACTAGCTCGTCATATTTTAATAGAAGCTCATTTTGATCGGGAGGGAATAAAGAATCCGCACTCTTGTTTACCAAGGAGACCCGAAGGATTTTATTATCGTTGTCTATGGAGATGATATATGCCTCTTGCTTTAACAGAGCCGATCCTATGCCCCCGGATATTAAAAGGCTGTGATCTGGTTCGGACTTTTTTGAAGCGGTAATTACGCATATAAAAACCCCAAAAACGATACAGAGAATAAGGAGTTTTTTCTTATTCATGGAAAAATGTCCCTTCGTAGTCAGTCCAATATGCGTAATCGAGATTTATATATCTCACTGCTGCATCCCACTCGTCACATGCCATAAGAGGGAAGAAAAAAGAGTAAAGCCAAAGAGACCGATAATAGAATAGATAGAAAGCTTCTTTTTATGTTTTTCATAAATAACCTCCTTTTATTATGTATATGAAGATGGGGTAAAAGGAAAAAACAATGGACGCACCTCCTCTTATTTAATAATTTTACTCTCGTATATGAGATAGAATCAATTTTTTTTTCAGCTATTTAGCATCCACCGGCCTTGTTGCTCTTCTTGAAAAGCTATAGCTACACGGAATTTCAATTTTTAGGAAGTTACCTGTTGACATTTGTCAGCAGGTTTTTTTGTGCAGATCTAAGGGAAAGGACAGGGAGACATGAGGATAGAAGACGCGCGGAAATGAAGGCACCGGAAAAGAACGGGTCAATAGTACTGAAAAATCAGTGTAGAAAATGTGAAATCCTGTGACTATTATACAAAATATATGTTCTTGCACTAGATATAGAGATTAAAGGAATAAAAAACACAATTTATTGTATGGGATTTGCCTCCACCGGGTTGCCAGCTCCCACAAGCCCGCTGTTTCAGAGGATTTCCGCATTGAAATGCCTCTCGTGTCAGGTTAAAATACAGGACAAGTGGTACGAAGTGGTAACTAAGTGCCACAAAGTGGTGGATAAGTTGAAAACTCTGTGGAAAAGTTACGGAGATGAAAAGTTATCCACAGTGGTCAGGAAACGCTGCTGCAGGCGATGGATCAAGAGAAATCTGAGGGAAAGGAGGTTTGTGCCATATGTTCATGGGAGAGTATGAACACAGCGTGGACAGCAAGGGACGTCTGATCATTCCCGCCAGGTTCCGTGAAGAACTGGGCGAGGGCTTTGTGATGACCAAAGGGCTGGACGGCTGTCTCTTCGTATACTCGGCCGAGGAGTGGCACAAGCTTGAGACCAAGATTCATGAGACCCCGATGACCACAAAGGATGCCCGCAAGTTTATGCGTTTCTTCTTCGCCGGCGCCGCCACCTGCGAGATCGATAAGCAGGGGCGTACGCTGATCCCTCCCAGTCTTCGCGCTTATGCCGGGCTGAGCAAGGATGTGGTTTTGGCCGGAGTCTCAACCCGTATCGAGATCTGGGACAAGAAGCTCTGGGACGAGACCAACAGCTATGAGGATATGGATGAGGTGGCTGAGCACATGGCGGATCTTGGCATCATGATCTAAGGAGCAAAGATGGAATTCAAACACTATTCGGTCATGCTCCGGGAGACGATCGATGCCCTTGCTGTCAAGTCCGATGGCATTTATGTGGATGGCACGATGGGCGGCGCGGGACACTCCCGCCAGATCGCGTCCCGCTTGTCCGGGAGGGGACGTCTGATCTGTATCGATCAGGATGCGGATGCCATCGCGGCCGGAAAAGAGAAACTAAAGGACTTCTCTGACCGGGTTACGATCGTTCGAAGCAATTACGAGCGGATGCGCCAGATTTTAGAGGAGTTGGGAATTGCTTCTGTCAACGGGATCCTTTTGGATCTGGGCGTTTCCTCTTATCAGCTGGATACGCCGGAGCGGGGCTTTTCCTATATGGATGAGGGGGCGCTTTTGGATATGCGGATGGATTGCCGCAATCCAAGGACCGCCAGAGATATTGTCAATGAATACAGCGAAAGAGAGCTCTTTCGCATGATTCGAAATTATGGGGAAGATCGTTTCGCCAAAAATATTGCCAAGAACATCGTTTTGGCCAGACAAGAGAAGACGATTGAGACGGTGGGAGAGCTTAATGAGGTAATCCGCAGGTCTGTCCCCAGGAAGATTCAGGTCACGGGCGGCCATCCGGCCAAACGAACCTATCAGGCCATCCGTATTGAACTCAACCGTGAGCTGGACGTTTTGAGAGATCACATCGATGAGATGATCGATCTGCTGGCTGATGGAGGCCGATTCGCCGTCATCAGCTTCCACTCTCTGGAGGATCGCATTGTGAAAAATGCCTTCCAGACCGCGGAGGACCCCTGCATCTGTCCGCCGGAATTTCCGGTCTGCGTCTGCGGGCGAAAGAGCAAGGGCAGGGTGATCACAAGAAAGCCAATCCTCCCCGGGAAAGAGGAGCTGGCGGAGAATCATCGCTCCAGAAGCGCCAAGCTGCGCGTCTTTGAGCGGAGAGTTGTTAGAGAAGAAGAGTAGGAAGTAGGAACAATGGCTAAGGTTTCCAGACTTTATTGGACAAGAAGCGCGGACGGAAGCGCGGCGCGGGAACTGATCTCCGATCAGGAGTATCAGCTTCGCCGCCAGCAGGAGAAGGAGCGGGCGGCCAGACAGCGCCGCTTGCGGAATCGCAATCAGGTTCGGGCCAGACGTCAGGCCAAATACAACACCATGCGTGTCGCTGTGTATCTGCTTGCGGTGACAGCTTTCCTCCTGGCATATGTTGCCCTGCAGTCCTCTGTGACCACGTCGATGAAGGAGTTGGCGAATCTTCAGTCACAGATTGCGACTCTGAAGGCGGAGAATTCCGCGACGGAGAATCGGATGAATGCCGGAGCTAACCTGGAGACGGTTAAGGACAAGGCGCAGAAGTCCCTGGGTATGGTATATGCTGACAGCAGTCAGATTGTGTACTATACTATGGAGGATACCGATTACATGGATCAGTATTGATCTTCCGCTTGTAAGGGAATAGAGTCGTGGCGTCGAGACATAATCGAAGAAAGAAGTTATATAGCAAGATCCTGTATCGAATGCAGAAGAGGCTGGGAGCAATCTTCCTCCTCTTCTGCCTTCTTGCTGTTGCGCTCATTGGACGACTCATGTATATCAACTACGTTTCCGGCGCCAAGTATGAGAAGATTGTCCTCTCCCAGCAGAATTACAATTCCACAGTGATCCCCTTTCAGAGAGGCAATATTGTCGATGCCAAGGGGACAGTGCTGGCGACTTCCGTCGATGTCTATAATGTCATCTTGGACGCGCGGGAGCTGACGGACGCATCCGCGTTGGCGGAGAAGAAGAGATCCGGCAAGGGCAAGGAAATTGTCGACGAGACAGTCAAGGCGCTGACAGAGCATTTCTCTGAGATACAGGAGGATCAGGTCCGCAGGGAATTGCAGGAGAATCCAAACAAACGCTATATTGTCCTGGCCAAAAAGGTATCCAATGAGAAGATGACGGCCTTTCAAAAGGACACGTCTGGCAAGAACAGCAAGGTAAACGGAATCTGGTTTGAGAAGCAGTATACCAGGCAGTATCCCTATGGTTCTCTGGCGGCCTCGGTGATCGGCTTTGCCTCGGATGGCAATTCCGGAACCATCGGTCTGGAGAGGGCCTATAATGATGTCCTGAATGGAACAAACGGACGCTCTTACGGCTATGTCAATTCCGACAACAACGTGGAGAACACGGTGGAGGAGGCAAAGGACGGGAATACCCTGGTCACTTCCATCGACGTCAATATCCAGTCGATTGTGGAGTCGTCCATCAAGAGCTTTAACGACCAGATGATTGAGGCCCGCGGCGTGGCTAAGACCAGGGAGGCCATGGGAGGTTCCGCCCAGGGCTCTTTACACACGTCGGTTCTGGTCATGAATCCGAATACGGGAGAGATTCTCGCCAATGCCAACTACCCGGGCTTCGACCTCAACAAGCCGAGGGATATATCCTCCTATTACACGCCGGAGCAGTTATCCGCCATGTCAGCGCAGGATCAGCTTCAGGTACTCAACAACATATGGAATAACTTCTCTGTCTCCAGCGCCTATGAGCCCGGGTCCACAGCCAAGGTTCTGACCATGGCGGCGGGACTGGAGACAGGCACGGTCTCCACTTCAGACACCTATGACTGCTCCGGCGGAATGCAGGTGGGAGATTACTATATTCACTGCTGGAACCATGAGGGCCATGGGCATCAGACCATGCAGCAGGTTCTGCAGAATTCCTGTAATGTCGGCATGATGCAGATGGTCGCCAAGATCGGACCTGAGAATTTCTCCAAATATCAGGCCAGATTTAATCTGGGCCAGAAGACCGGCATCGATCTGCCGGGGGAGGTCTCTACCGCCTCCCTGCTCTACACCGAAAACCAGCTGGCTTCCAACAAGGTATCTCTGGCGACCAACGCCTTTGGACAGAACTATAATGTCAATATGATGCAGATGGCATCCGCCTTCTCCTCTGTCGTCAACGGGGGAAACTATTATGAACCCCATGTCGTCAGCTCCATTAAGGACGAG
Source organism: Shuttleworthella satelles DSM 14600 (assembly GCF_000160115.1). Taxonomy (GTDB): domain Bacteria; phylum Bacillota; class Clostridia; order Lachnospirales; family Lachnospiraceae; genus Shuttleworthia; species Shuttleworthia satelles. The sequence continues at coordinate 1,353,122 of NZ_GG665866.1, read as the reverse complement.
CAGGGCAATACGGTTAAGACGATTGAGCCGACTATCATGAAGAAGACGGTGTCCAGGGAGACCAGTGATACCCTAAAGACCTTCCTGAAGGGGGTCGTAGAAGAGGGGACCGGCAAAAAGGCTGCTGTGACAGGCTATTCTGTGGGAGGTAAGACGGGAACCGCGGAGAAGGTACCCAGAGGAAACGGAAATTATCTGCTCTCCTTCATCGGCGCGGCCCCGATTGAAAATCCGCAGGTTGTCATCTATGTGGTTGTCGATCAGCCGGACGCGCAGGATCAGACCAGTAACTCCTATGCGTCACAGATTTTTTCAAATATTGCCTCACAGATTCTTCCCTATATGAATGTTCCAACCGTCAATGATCAGGCCAAGGCAGCGGCGGATCAGGCGGCCAGGCAGGCCAAGGAGAAAGGGGTTGACCTGTCCGGAGGAAAGACCAATACAGCGACAACGGATACACCGAATCTGAATCCGGACGAGAGCGCCGCAGGCGGAAGATCTGACAATTCTTCAGGGACCGGCTATGGCAGAAGCAATGCCGTTCGCTAGCGGAGCAGAAGCAGGAGCAATTATGTTGAATCAAATTTTGATACCTCTTTTGGCGGCTTTTCTCATGGTGGCAGTGATGGGGCCGTTCACAATTCCCATGCTGCTCCGATTGAAAATCGGAAACACGGAGAGAGAGGAGTTAAAGAGCCATCAGAGCAAGAACGGAACCCCCTCCATGGGAGGGATCATGATTTTACTTGCTCTGACTGTTGTGTCCATTGTATACGGGAGAAGCTATCCTCGCATTCTGCCTGTTCTGGAACTGACTCTGGGATTTGGGATCATCGGCTTTATTGATGATTTTCTAAAGACCGCCAAGAAGAATTCAGATGGATTGATCGCCTGGCAGAAGCTGCTTTTGGAGATTCTGGTCACCGGTATTTTCCTCTATCTGCTGATTACCTTTCACCCGGATTTTCGGGCCCTGATCATTCCCTTCTGCTCAGGGATGATCGACAGCGGCGTATGGTCCTATCCCCTGGTATTTTTTGTCGTTCTCGGAACGGTAAACGGGGTCAATTTCACAGATGGTCTGGACGGACTGGCGTCCAGCGTCACTGCCGTCGTCGCGGCGTTTTTTGGCTTCGCCTCCCTCTATCTGGGTCTCGGCCTGGAGCCGATTGCCGCCGCTGTCATCGGAGCCCTCATGGGCTTCTTGCTCTATAATCTGTATCCGGCCAGGGTATTCATGGGAGATACAGGCTCTCTGGCTCTGGGCGGCTTCGTCGCCGGTATCGCCTATATGCTGCACATGCCCATCTTCATTCCGATTGTGGGCGGAATCTATCTGATCGAGGTACTGTCCGTCATCATTCAGGTGACGTATTTCAAGGCCACCCATGGAAAGAGAATCTTTCGCATGGCTCCGATTCACCATCATTTTGAACTGGGAGGCTGGTCGGAGACCAGGGTCGTGGGGATTTTTACTATTGTAACCGTGATCCTGGCCATGATCGCCATGCTGGGACTTGTGGGGGCCGCCTGAGAAATGTCCGTGATATGCGCGGAACCCCTGCGAATTAATTGAGAAAGAAGAGAGTATGAATTCTTATCTTGTCGTCGGAACCGGTGTCAGCGGCGTCGCCGCCGTGTCGCTTCTGCAGAAATCAAATGCCAGCGTTTGTGTCTTTGACGGGAACGATACTTTAGATGAGGCGGGACTGATCTTAAAGCACCCTCAGCTGGAGGGAGTAGCTATCTATCTGGGAGAACTGCCGGAAGAGGCCTATGACGACTTTGACACGGTGATTCTCTCCCCGGGAGTTCCCGTGGACAGCCCTCTGGTGGAGTCTCTGAAGGCCAGGGGAAAGAGGATCTGGGGAGAAATAGAGCTGGCCTACCGCCTGGGACGCGGTCATCTGGCGGCGATCACGGGGACTAACGGGAAGACCACGACGACATCCATGGTCGGCCTTATCCTCAGGACCTGTTTCCCCGATGTTCAGGTGGTTGGAAATATCGGAACACCCTATACGGAGGTGGCCGCCGACACTAAAGACGAGACCCGTATCGTCGCAGAGGTCTCCTCCTTTCAACTGGAGACGATTGAGACTTTCCACCCCTTGGTGTCAGCTATTTTGAATATCACGCCGGATCACCTGAATCGCCACCACACCATGGAGAATTATATCGCCTGCAAGGAGCGGATTACAGAGAACCAGACAGCGGATGAGACGGTGGTTTTAAATCTGGAGGACCCAATCCTGCGGGAATTCGGGAAGACCCTGCCCAACCATGTGGTCTGGTTCTCCGGCAAGCGCAGGCTCAAGAAGGGATATTATTACCGTGAGGAGGATCGCAGTATCCGTTATTGTCAGGGGCAGGAGGAAGAGTTCATTCTCTCTGTGCGGGAGCTTCAGGTCGTGGGTCGCCATAACTACGAGAATGCCATGGCAGCCATTGCCATCAGCAGAGCTATGGGAGTCCCCATGGACAAGATTAAAGAGGGACTCAGGGCTTTTACCGCGGTGGAGCACCGCATAGAGTATGTCTGCACCAAGCGGGGCGTTCGCTATTACAATGACTCCAAGGGGACCAATCCCGACGCCGCCATCAAGGGGATTGAGGCTATGGATTCCCCTACCTGCCTGATTGGAGGGGGCTACGACAAGAAGTCGGATTTCGGGGACTGGATCGACGCCTTCAAGGGGAAGGTTAAGCTTCTGGTCCTGATCGGAGAGACCCGGGCCCAGATCGCCAAGTGCTGCCAGGATCATGGCTTCAATGATTTTGTCTACGCTGATACCTTAGAGGAGGCGGTGAAGATCTGTTACACCAAGGCAAAAGAGGGGGATGAGGTGCTCTTGTCCCCGGCCTGTGCCAGCTGGGATATGTTCCACAGCTATGAGGAGAGAGGAAAACTCTTCAAGAAATACGTAAGGGAGCTTCCAGATTAAGGAGACCGCATGTCAACACGAACCGCCGAAAGGAAGCGAAGCCGCTTCTTCAGAAAACAGGATAAGATCATCAGCAGGGAACTGTCGAAGCGAAGGGCGTCGAGTTATGTGGACTATACCCTGGTTCTGCTTCTGATCCTGCTCATGGGATTTGGCTTTCTCATGCTTTACTCGACATCCTCCTACAGCTCTTATATGACTTACGGTCACTCCTTTCACTATCTGATTCGCCAGGGCTCTTTCGCGATACTGGGCCTGGCAGCCATGCTTGCTCTGGCCCGTATGGATTATCGCAAGCTCTGCGGCCTGAGGTGGCCGATCTATATTCTGGCCTGGGGAGGAACCCTGCTTCTCTTAGTCTTCGGCCGCTCCGCTAACGGATCAACCCGCTGGCTTCGCCTGGGACCTGTGAGCGTTCAGCCCTCTGAGATCGCCAAGACAGCAGTGATTATTCTGACGGCAGGCCTGATTTCCCTGCATCCTCGTCTGGTGAATCAGTGGAAGGGACTGGTCCTGTTCTCCCTGGCCCAGCTGGCTCTGGCGGCACCGATTCTAAAGGAGAATATGTCCACATCCATTATCGTTGTCGGGATCGTATTTTTCATGCTTCTGATCGCAAGCCGGGAGCGCAGGGCCTTCTTCTACGCGGGATTGATCGGACTCGGCCTTGGGACGGCCGGAGTTGTCTTCGGCGGAGCCTATCGTCTGGCCAGAATCCGGGTCTGGCTGCATCCGGAGCTGGACGCGTCCGACAAGGGATACCAGACCATGCAGGCCCTCTACGCCATCGGCTCGGGGGGACTCTTCGGCAAGGGGCTGGGAGAGAGCATGCAAAAGCAGTTCATCCCTGAGGCCCAAAACGATATGATCTTCTCTGTCATTACAGAAGAGCTGGGGATCTTCGGCGCGGTGATTCTGATCATTCTCTACCTGGTCCTGATCTGGCGCCTGACCATGATCGCCATGTACTGCAAGGATCTGTTCGGGTCTTTTCTCGTGATCGGCATCGCTGTTCACATGGGCCTGCAGGTGCTTATGAACATCGCGGTCGTGACCAACAGCATGCCAAATACCGGCGTCACCCTGCCCTTTGTCAGCTACGGAGGATCCGCCCTGCTGATGACCATGATAGAGATGGGAATTGCCCTGAGTGTGTCGAAGAATACAGGCCCGGGACTGGACCAGGTTTGAGGTGAGGAGTGTTGGAAATGCTGCATGATCCGGGCAAAGAGAGCAATCGCAAAGCGCGTCAGAAAAAGAACCTGATCCGCTTTTATCTGCGCAGGGGACTTCTGCTTCTTCTGGGTCTGCTGATCCTGGCAATCCTGCTGATCGCGCTGATCTGTAAGGAGACCTCGGTCAGTGTGGAGGGCACAGCCATCTACAGCCAGGAGGAGGCGATCGACCGCATCTTAGATGACAAGCTGAGTCGCAGGAACACGGTCTATGCCTTCCTGAAAAATGCCCTGCTTCCAAAAAAGAATATCCCCTTCATTGACTCGGCCAGAATCCGCTTTCGCTCCGCGGGGCAGATTACCATTGAGATCAGGCAGACTCCGATGACCGGCTATTATCTTTTGCCTGACGGGACAAACCGAGCCTACTTCAACGCGAAGGGACAGGTGACGGACGTCTCTTCACTTGTGGTCGACGGTTTGCCCTCTCTCAGCGGGATTTCAGCGGAGAAGGCGAAAAAAGGAGATATCATTCCGATCCAGGATAAGGCGGACCGGGAGAGTGTCCTGTCGATCTATCAGTTTTTCGCGGACAAATCCATTTCCATCAGCGATCTGAAGCTGGGAGAAAACGGAACAGTCCAGGTCAGCTGCAAGAACCTGAACATCAGTCTCGGGTCCAGGACCAATCTGCGAGACAAGCTAAAAAGGGTACCCTATCTGCTGGATAAGATCGAGGATATGAGCGGGACGCTGCATCTGGAGAACTGGACTCCGGATAATACGGATGTCATCTTCGAGAAGGATCAGGCACAGATGGAAAAGGAGGCGCAGCAGAAGAAGGAGAGTGATCAGGCAGATTCGAAGAATTCGAAGGAGGGTAATTCGAAGGAAGAGACCAAGAAGAGCAATTAAAAACTTGTGTCGTGTGGACAAAAAATGTATTATAGATGATGTCAGTTTTTATCGTTTGGGCAGAGGAAAGATCGAATTCCCGGGCGATGAGAGAGTGAAGCAAAAGAGCAGAGAGGACCATAAGAGTCTTAAGTCGGGAAATACAGGGATATAACAGGAGGATACACCGTGTTAGAGATTACAACCAACGAGTCTGAGTTCAAGGCTAAGATTATTGTTGTGGGTGTCGGCGGAGCAGGTAACAATGCAGTCAGCCGCATGGTTCGCGCCAACGTCACCGGCGTCGACTTTGTCGGTGTGAACACGGACAGCCAGGCATTGAATCTCTGCCAGGCCCCTACCCTGATTCAGATTGGAGAGAAGCTGACCAAGGGTCTTGGCGCCGGCGCCAAGCCTGAAATCGGCCAGAAGGCCGCGGAAGAGACCGCGGAGGAACTGGCCAACGCCATCAAGGGCGCCGACATGGTATTTGTCACCTGTGGTATGGGCGGCGGCACCGGTACAGGGGCAGCTCCTGTGATTGCCAAGCTGGCCAAGGACCAGGGAATTCTGACCGTCGGAGTTGTGACCAAGCCCTTCCTCTTTGAAGCCAAGTCCCGTATGGTGAAAGCGCTCACCGGCATTGAGAACCTGCAGGAGAACGTGGACACGCTGATCGTAATTCCCAATGAGAAGCTCAACCAGATTACGGATCACAAGACCTCCTTCTCTGACGCGATGGAGATGGCGGATCAGGTCCTGCAGGAGGCAGTACAGGGGATCACTGATCTGATCAAGCTGCCCGGCGAGATCAATCTGGACTTCGGCGATGTTCGCACCGTTATGGAGAATAAGGGCATGGCCCATATCGGAATTGGTCAGGCCAAGGGGGATGAGAAGGCGCTCGAGGCGGTTCGCATTGCTGTCGAGTCTCCCCTGCTCGAGACCAAGATCGATGGAGCCTCCGATGTCATCATCAATATCTGCGGCGATATCACACTGCAGGATGCCACCAACGCGGCTTCTTATGTGGAAGATCTCACCGGCGAGGACACCAATGTTATCTTTGGCGCCCGCATTGATTCGTCCATGACGGATGAGTGTCAGATCACCGTGATCGCAACCGGTCTTCTGGAATCTGAGACCAATGACCGAGTGTCTCTTAGCGAGGAGAGGAAGAAGCAGGCGGCAACGGCGCAGGCCCAGCAGCTGTCGGCCCCGAGCTTTACCAAGCCCAAGGCACAGACAGCGGCTCCAAAGGCTCCCGCCTTGAACGGACTGGCCCAGCCCAGCCCGGTCAGGCCTACCGTCAAGGAGGAGGACATCAAGATTCCGGATTTCCTCAGAAGCAGAAAATAAAACGGGTTTTGTCATGATGAAGAGGGTCTCCTTCGGGAGACCCTCTTTCGGTAGAAGATGTATGTTTGAACGAAAGAAAACAGAGCGTCCAGAAGAATCCGCTCCAGAGAGTGCTTATATTCTGGATTTGATTGATCTCGAACGGTACAGGGATCATTTCTATGACTATCTGGCGATTAACGAGGATTACTATCTGCCGGAGGAGGAAGTGAGGGAGTACTATGTCCCCGGAAGCAACCTGCGCAAATACTTTGTTGTCCGGGGGGAACATGTCCAGCTTCAGGGAGGCCAGGTTCTCGTGGACGGCGGACCTGTCGGAGAACTGAAGACGTCGGATGAAGAGATGGTGGAAGGCTGGCAGGACCGGGAGATCATCAAGCGCATGGAGGTCTTTCTGGGAGGGGGAGCATTTAAACAGATCCGCCTGAGAGAAGACAGGGTCTTTGACTGGGAGAAAAATCCCGGTCAGGCTGCCGAAGGAAGAGGAAATGAGCTGGCGGTTCAGGGAACGCAGAGGACAGATTCTGCGGGAACCGGGGAGGCAAAGGATGGGAAAGCTGTCTTCAATGAGTGGGCAGACCCCGCGGGAACCGGGGAGACAAAGCTAGAGGAAGCTGCCACGGATGAGGGGTCAGAGGAGAGCATCGAGGTTCGCGACCGGCGGATCCCCTATTACGCCTATCTTTATCTGGAGCTGAAGGGGAGTTTGTCAGCAGGAGAAGTGGCAAAGAAGAGGAGCTTTCCCCGGCCCTCCTGGTTGATTTTTCGCAGGAAGCCTAAGTTAAGAAGAGCCAGGTCTCGGGGAAAGAGAGATGAGAGGGCATCTCGCGGCTGACCTGCCAAGCTGTGTGACCAGGCGCTGAGCCAAGCTATGAGACCAGGCACTGAGCTAAGCTGTGCGACCGGGCACTGAAATGAGGGAATATGTCATCCAGAGTATTTGAGTTCTCAGATGAGGGCAGAGATCAGAAAGCTGCCGCGGCGGATGAGCCTGCTGTGACCTGCCAGCTTTTTGATTCTGACAGTGGATCGGCGGATCCGGAGCATCCCATCATGCTCCTTCGGGATACGGCCAGGACCATGGTTCATCACACATCCGGAATATTCATCAATCCAAAGGGCAGGATGGCCTTTTGCTTCGGCAAGTCCTCAGACCAGCTCTTTGCCGATATCCTGCGCTTGGATTCTCGTTTTGAGGACCTGATTAAGTGGCTGGGAGAGAACAAGAGCCAGGTTCGCCTGTCCGGGGCGCAGACCGAAGAGGGATACGCTGTCTATCGGATGCACGCGGTGGACGCGACAGGCAGACATCGATTGTCCTCTGAGGACGCATTCCTTCAGCTGGCGATCGGGCGTCTTCTGGCATCGGATCCCCCCTGTAAAGCCAGGCCGGACATGGACGATGAGATCTCCGAGGAACCGCGGCTGACGGATCTGACTACAATTGAGAACTACCTGCGTGTTGCCGGCAATGCCTTGCCTGTCAATATCCGCGGCTGGGCCTGGCGCAATCTGTCCATGACCCGCAGCCATGCGATCAGTCAGGAGGAGAGACGACATGCCCAGAGGGCTCTCTCAATTATGCTTGGAATCAGCTGGGAGAGCGACTATTTTCCGCCCATTGATCCCGTCAGGGCCAGAGCTATTTTAGATGAGAATCTCTACGGTATGGAGAGGGTCAAGCAGAGAATTATTGAGACAGTCATTCAGATCAACCGAACCCATACCCTGCCCGCCTACGGTCTTCTTCTGGCCGGTCCGGCCGGAGTCGGCAAATCCCAGATCGCCTATGCAGTCGCCCGGATTCTGGCTCTGCCCTGGACTTCTTTGGATATGTCTACCATTTCCGACCCGGAGGCTTTAACCGGTTCTCCCCGCGTCTATGCCAACGCCAAGCCCGGCCGCATCATGGAGGCCTTCTCTCAGGCCCAGGCGTCCAATCTGGTCTTTATCATCAATGAGCTGGACAAGGCAGAGGCCGGCGGAGGGAGCAATCCGGCGGACGCCCTTTTGACCCTCCTGGACAATCTCGGCTTTACAGATAATTATATGGAGTGCACGATTCCGACCACGGGAGTCTATCCGATTGCGACGGCTAATGATAAGAGCAGGATTTCAGAGCCTCTGATGACGCGTTTCGCCCTGATCGATATTCCCGACTACACGCCGGAGGAGAAGAAGATCATCTTCAGGGATTTTTCCCTTCCAAAGGTCTTAAGACGCATGGCCATGACAGAGGATGAACTGACCGTAAGCGATGAAGGTGTGGACCGGATCATTGCCGCCTACGCAAACGCGCCGGGAGTTCGTGACCTGGAGCAGGCGGCGGAGCATCTGGCGGCCAACGCCCTCTATCGCATTGAGACAAGGGGGGTCAAATCCGTTTGCTTTGACGCAAAGGATATTGCCTCCCTGCTGGGAGATTAAAGGAGCTGGACCGTGAAGTGGTCACTTGCAAAAGTCTTGAATCTTGTCAATTTTATTTGTCTTCTGGGGGCAACGATGGAACTGGCGATCCGCTACGGCGGCCTGCCGGCGCAGATCATCAGCAGGTATTCCCTGGATGGAAGCCTTGGGGAGCCTGGGAAGAAATCTACCCTTCTGGTTCTTGCCCTTATGATGTGGGCCCTGACACTCTTTCTTTTTTTGGCGGATCTTTTTCCCAGACTCTTTCGCATGCAGCAGGGGCTTTCCTCAGAGGAGACGGATGTCGGCCGGATTGTCGGGCAGACTCTGTCCGGAATTAAATTAGCGGTGACGCTTCTGCTCTGGTGGATGCTTCACAGAGCTCTCGGACAGCAGCCTCTCGGGAGAGCCTATCTCTTCCTTTTCCTGCTGGCGATCACTCTGCCCCTGGTTCTTATGCTCGTCAGGATTCTGAGGATCAAATAGGGCAGGCGCATGAAAAGCTGATGAAAGAGCATAGATTCGGGCGGCCTGTCCAGTAAAGAGGATTCGGGCTGTATATAACAGAGTGGGTTTGAGCGGACTTGTCTGAGAGGAATCTTTGGATTAGAATGGTTTCATTGAGTGAAGACAAGAGCGTGCGAGGAGCTCTCCTCAGGCAGACAGGACGCTATGACAAATGACAGGGGTGAAAGATGAGTCAGGAGAAAGTAGATCGCAATAAGGAGGCGAAGCGCAACATCAAGAAGACGCTGAAGGTCAGGCGGCGCAGGCGTATTTTGGGGCTGCTGGCAACGGTCCTGATTCTGTTCGCGCTTGTCGGCGGCGGCGGTTTCTACGGCTATCAGCGCTATCAGGCCTATCAGAAGACGCATATGAAGTCGACGGTGGTTGACCTGTCCGAGATCAGCAATTATCTGTCCAGTGTGACTGCGGGGCAGGAGAGCAAGTAGGGACTGTGATTGCGGCTTGACAGTCCGGTCTATCTTGGATACTATATTTCTTGTCGCTGATAGAAGCGGCAATATGCGCGAGTGGCTCAGTTGGTGGAGCGCGACCTTGCCAAGGTCGAGGCCGCGGGTTCGAGTCCCGTCTCGCGCTCGGGTAATGAGAAAGAAGTCGTCCCCTTTAGGGACGGCTTCTTTCTCATTATTCGAGTGCACTTTGCACTCGAAGGTTCGAGGTCTCGCCTGCCGGCTCGGTCGGCCCGCAGTCGTGGCGTCCACCGGACGCCGCGGGCCGTCTCGCGCTCCTGTAGGACGGAGGCGTCTCTTTAGGGCGGCTTCTTTTTCATGATTCGAGTGCACTTTGCACTCGAAGGTTCGAGGTCTCGCCTGCCGGCTCGGTCGGCCCGCAGTCGTGGCGTCCACCGGACGCCGCGGGCCGTCTCGCGCTCCTGTAGGACGGAGGCGTCTCTTTAGGGCGGCTTCTTTTTCATGATTCGAGTGCACTTTGCACTCGAAGGTTCGAGGTCTCCGCAAAAGATTCTTTCCTGTGTTAGAATGGGGAAAGCTATTTCTAATGAGGAGGGATTCATCAGATGAGAGTTATGAAGACGATTGGACTTACTGCGCTCTGTGGCAGTATGTTATTGTTTTCTGCCTGCGGCAGTGGCAGCAAGACAGTGACCGGATCCAAAGGGGACAGCTATCAGGTCAGTGATCAGGAGAAGTCCGTTTCTACCGATGAGGCTAATCGCAAGTACGAGCCCTATACGATCACTCTGAATCTGGAGAGGTCTGGCATCGGGCAGAATATCAAGGAAACGTTTACTTCCGCCCCAAAACGGGTTCTTTTAGACGGAGATCAGATGACCGATATTTTCCTGGATCTGGGGCTTCAGGATCACATTGCCGGATATACCAGAGGGGCCTGCCTGTCTACGGTCAGCGAGTTCCCAGCCAGGGACTCTCTCAACAAGGTCCTGGAAGATGGCTCCAATTTAAGCAGTGCCTCCAAGGAGCAGATTCTGGATCTGAAACCGGATTTTATGATGGGCTGGGATTCTCTTTTCTCGGAGAACCATTTCTCAGTGGATTGGTGTCTGCAAAATCACATCATTCCCTATTTTCCCTATTGCTGTTCAGATTCTGCGACCATGGAAGATCTCTATCAGGATTATGATGTTCTGGGACATGTCTTCGGCGTGTCCGATAAGGCCAAAGAGCGTGTGGAAGAGATGAAAAAGACCATCGACCAGGTTCATACGAGTCTGGGAGGTGAGGCATATCAGAAGCCGGTTTCCGTCTTCGTCTATGACTCCGGTCAGGACGCTCCCTTCACTGCCTGCCAGGGAATTCCGGGCGATATGATCAAGAAGGCTGGAGGTCTGTCTATCTTTGATGATATTAATAAGGGCTGGGCAACTCCTTCCTGGGAAGAGGTGGTACAGCGCGATCCAGACGTCATTTTGGTTTTGGACTACAACCATGATACCGAGGAGAAGATCAATTTTCTGAAGACCAATGAGGCCACTAAGAATCTGCGGGCAGTGAAAGAGGGCAGGATATACAGTGCCTGCTGTGCGGATATGCAGGGATCTGCTGGCTCCGCAAATGCCGTCAGAATTATGGCGAAGCAGTTTTATCCGGACAAGTTTCATTGAGAGGCCGATTTTGAGGAGAGATCATGAGCAAGAGAAAAACGATATTTCCCCTGGAAGGAGGGGTGGCTTTTTCGATTTTTATTGTTGTCATGCTTCTGCTCCTGGCAGTTTCCATTTTTATCGCAATTGCGTGGGGAAGCGTATCTATTGATCCGTCGACCATTCGGGGAGTTGTCATAAATCAGCTGACAGGACATGCAGTTGTCCCTGTCACATGGGAGGAGAGCACCAGGTCAATTATCTGGAACATCCGTCTGCCGCGCATCTTTACAGCGTGGATTGTAGGAGCCGGTTTAACACTCTGTGGGATTGTCATGCAGGCCTTGACGAAAAACCCTCTGGCAGATCCCTTTGTCCTTGGGATTTCACATGGGGCGTCTGCGGGGGCGGTCTCCGTCATTATGTATGGCTATCTCTCCTTCCTGGGTTATTATGCAACTATGTGCGGTGCTTTCATCGGAGCGCTTTTGGCCATGCTTCTGGCGCTTGGCATTGCCAGGATGAAAAATGTCCTTACGGCGACGAATCTGATTCTGGCGGGCATTGCCGTGTCAGCTCTCTTTGGGGCTCTGACCAATTTGATGATTTATGCCCACCAGAGCGGGTCCGATAAGGTGAAGACAGCACAGTACTGGTTGATGGGATCTTTGAGCGGAGCCAACTGGATCCGGCTTGCCTACGCCATGTGCGCGTTTGTCATCTGCTGCCTGCTGATCCTTATGATGCATCGCAGCCTGGATACTTTGATGCTGGGAGATGAAACCGCGACAACCCTGGGAGTGAATACGGCCCGGATCAAGCGCGTGATTATTATTGTGGCAACCGCGTTGACCGGGGTGATTGTCTCTATCAGTGGAGTGATCGGTTTTGTCGGTCTGACGGTTCCCCATATGACCAGATCTGTCGTGGGAAGTAAGCACAGCCGTCTGATTCCGGCTTCCATCTTGCTGGGAGGCTCTTTTATGGTTCTGGCGGATCTGCTCTCCAGAACACTGATTCGTCCGGAAGAATTGCCCATCGGTGTTGTGTCCGCCTTCTTTGGAGCGCCCTTTTTCCTCTACCTGATCAAGAGGTCTCAGTCCTAGCAAAAAAGGAAAGACGAGGAAGCTGGATAGGAGGATAAGGGAAATGAGAGAGACAGACAATGGGGATTTGAAGCTCCTGGTGGAGGGACTGTCCTATTCCATGGATCGAAGGCAGATTATCGAGGATATTGATCTGCGGATTCGGCCGGGAAGTTTCGTCGGGATTGTCGGGCCGAATGGCTGTGGAAAGTCGACCCTGCTCAAGAATATCTACCAGGTACTTGAGGCGGATCGGGGCGTCGTGTATTTGGATGGCCACAGGGTTGATCAGATGTCCAATCGGCAGAGGGCCCATAGCATGGCAGTCATGCAGCAGGAAAATAATATCGAGTTTGACCTGTCAGTGTATGAAATGGTTCTGCTTGGGCGTTTCTCCCACCAGAAAGTTCTGGGAGGCAGTTCCGCAGAAGATCAGAGAATTGTCTTTAAATGTATTGATGAGGTTGGACTGAAGGGATACGAGAAGAGACATTTTCTGTCCCTGTCCGGGGGAGAGAAGCAGAGGACACTGATTGCCAGGGCACTGGCGCAGGAGACCAGCTTTATCATTTTAGACGAGCCGATCAACCATCTGGATATCGGCTATCAGTATCAGATTATGAACATCTTAAAGAGGCAGAAGCTGACCGTCCTCTCCAGCATTCATGATCTGAATATCGCGGTGACCTACTGTGATCAGGTGATTTTGATGAGTCAGGGACATGTCGTCGCGTCAGGGAGCCCGGAGGAGACTCTGCTTCCTGATCGCATCAGGGAACTTTTCGGAATTGACTGCCAGTTGGTCTGGAACGAGAAGACCGGATGCAATAATATCCTCTATTCGCCGGAAATGATTTAGTCGCTTTTCTGCTGATCTGAGAGATTGTTGTCGCCACCCGTGATGCCAAGTCTTTTCAAAAGATTCTTCTGCGTCTGCTGCAAGCCCTCCAACAACTGCCTCTGGTTCTCGTGGCCCAGACTATCGAAGAACTTTCGAATGGCTGATTGTGTCAAAGAGTCGGCATCTCTCATATGTCCGAGGACAATATTGCCAACCTGGATCGGGCTCTTGAGAAGGTCGGAGACATTGGAGCCGACCTCATTCATAGAGTCGAAAAGAGTTCTGATGAAGGCCTGGCGCTCTTCAAAACTGGCCGAGCGAATCCAGCGATCAAAGACGCGGTTCAGGTGTTTAACCCTGGGCTGCTGATCGAGTGCGGTCTGGAAGTGGTCACCTTCAACCTGCCAGGAAAGTGCCCAGTGCTGAACGATATCCCTGGCAGAACTTTTGACGATCGTCAGAGAGCCTTCCTCCTGTGCTTTGGCAGGATATCGTATGGTATCCGGATCTTCCAGGAGCATGCCGATCATGCCATAGGTGGGCGTGAACTTATGGATGCGTTTTTGGATGCGAGCCTGTCCCTCTCGATTTGAGAATTCCTCCGGAATTCCCGGGCCGTCGTTCGAGTAGACAGAGTCAATCCGATCCTGGAGGTCCGCGACGAGATTGGTGGCTGCGTAGACAGCCAGAGTCCCTCCCTTGGAGTGACCGCCGACCCGCCAGAGAGCATCTGGATTTTCCGTAACGCGTGATGCCAGATAGAAGGCCGCCTCTTTCTGGGCGTTGGTAATCTCATAGGAAAACATGAAGTCCTCCCGCCAGCCAACGACAGTGTCATCAGTGCCGCGAAAGGCGCAGTAATGACTGTCGTCCGGTAAATGGTAGCAGAGGGCTGAAAACTGCATTCGGTTATTGCAATAGTCGGAGATATCGTTGACAAAATCGCTGACCAGAACCCGGCCAAAGCGGGGACAGGAAGCGGCTTCTTTTAGGAAACGGTTGTTCTGGCTCTGGTCCTGACCGGGAATGGCACCCCGCTCCGGATGCTCCAGGAAGAGATCTGCAGCCTCCTGCAGGGAGATCTGTCCCTGACCAGGGGAGGGAATGATGCCGTCGAAGGCATGATAGGCAATCTGTGAGAGAACCAGATTGTCTACGTCATTAAAGGGTCTTTCAGAAAAAGTCAAATCCCCCCGCCAGCGGATGTATTCAATCAAGTCAGCCATGTTACCTCCTTGCCAGTGCATTTGGATGCGTCTATTATCTGATAACCTGGAAGAAATGCCAACTGGGGCATAATATCGATTCCATTTTATGCATGGAAATAAATTGGGGACTTGACAGAATGAATGAAAGGTAATAATTTTTTACTGACTTAAGTCAGTCAGTAAAAAGGAAGATTATAAATGAGAGTAACGAAAGATCCAGAAGAAAGAAAAGCAGAAATAGTATCGACTGCCCGCAGATTGTTCGAACAGAATGGTTATAAGGAAACACAGATTAAGGATATCGTGAGTCAGATTGGAGTTGCGCAGGGGCTATTTTACTATTATTTCAAATCTAAAGAGGAAGTTATGGAAGCTGTTGCGAAACAGTATGCTGATCAGATTATGGGAGCAATCAGAGAAGTAGTTAATAGAGATGATGCTCTGATGAGAAAAATAGATGCAGTTTTCAATGTTTTTATTACAGCTGCAAATCGTGAATCAAAGTTGTTTTTTGAAATGATGACTGCGAAAAATGGAGAAATTCACGCTCGGATTTTTATTGAGATTGGGGAAAAGCTGATCCCATTTGTGGCAGAGATGATAGAGATGGGAAATCAGAGTGGTGAATGCAAATGTGAGAATCCTGCTTTCTTTTCCCGTCTTTTTGTTGCAGGTCTATTCAGCAACATAAACCAGATTGCTCCCGAACAAAAAATTGAATATATGATATCGGAATCATCGATGATCAAAGAAATTATCAAGCGATTATTTGATGTGAAAATGTGAATGAGGAAGTATTAGCTCTATGAAATAGAGAACGCACAAGAGCAAAGGAAAGCAAAGAAGATGAAAGCATTGATGTTTGAACATGTGACTAAAACATATAAGGTTGGACGCGGTTTCGTAAATGCTTTGGATGATGTGAGTTTTGAGATTGAGAGCGAGAAGGTTACGGTAGTACTTGGGCCAAGCGGTTCTGGGAAAAGCACACTGTTAAACCTGATGGGGGGGATGGATCGTCCGTCTGAGGGAAAAATTACAGTATTCGGGAGTAACATAGCAAAACTTTCGGAATACGCTTTAACTGAATATAGACGAAAGAAAATAGGTTTTGTTTTCCAGTTTTATAATCTTATTCCATCGCTGAACGCATTGGAAAATGTCAGCATTGTTCAGAAAATGAATAATCAGTCTTTTGATCCGAAGGAAATGATTAACGACGTTGGTCTTGGAAAGAGAAGCAGATATTTTCCGAGTGAATTATCTGGAGGAGAATTGCAACGGCTTTCTATTGCAAGGGCGCTCTGTAAAAATCCAGATATTCTTTTATGTGATGAGCCAACAGGCGCACTGGATAGTATGACGGGGCAGACTATTCTGAAATTGATGGTCAAAATGGCCAGGAAGTATAAAAAGACAGTGATTATTGTTACACATAATGCATCAATTGCACTTTGTGCGGACAGTGTCATTCATTTAAAGGATGGGAAAATAGAGTCTATAGAGCAGAATAAAAAACCGTTAACAGTTGATGAGGTGAAGTGGTAATGTGGATTCTGTTAAAAAAAATGATGCGTGACATGTGGCGCATGAAGGCTCAATTTATATCAATTTTTATCATGTGTGCACTTGGCATGCTGATTTATTCTGGAATTGAAGGTGTCTGGAATGGGATGGAGCAGGAGAGAATATCTTACTTCTCGGGCAGTAAACTGGCTGATATTTGGGTGAATGTCTCCGGTCTCGAGAAACGAGACGCAGAAAAAATTCAAGAATTAGAAGCAATCGATCAGGTACAACTCGCAACGGTAAAAAGCGTCTATTTGGATCAGGAGTCAGATGTACATATTTGCCTTACCGCAGATGAGAGCAACGAGGTTTCTCAACCCCAAATTGTACAGGGAGAACCATATGAGTGTGATGCAGAAGGGATTTGGCTGGATGCGGAATATGCTTCAAAGAAGAACATTAAAATTGGTGACAGGATTTGTCTATATGGAGATAAGGGGAAAAAAGAAATCGAGGTAAAGGGAATCGGATATGATCCGGAATTTATTTACTATACAGGATCCTCAACGGCTATGGCTCCTGATCATGAAAAGTATACGTTTGGGTTTGTCTCACAAAATACAATGGATCAGATTGTTTCGAATGGTTCGTGGAACCAGATGAAAATAACAGTAAAATCCGGTTCGGACATTCATCAGTTGAAGGCAGATATTCATACGGAATTGAGTGGAAAATATCTTGGTGCTTATGACAGAGGCGAATTCGCCACAGTGTCCCAGTTTAGGAATAAAATTCAGCAGATTAGAAAAATGTCAATTATGTTTTCGATAATTTTTTTCCTGCTAGCACTTCTCACAATTTACACAACAATGACAAGAATTGTGAGAAAACAGAGGACGCAGATCGGTACTTTGAAAGCTCTCGGATTTCATGGGATCCAGATAAAAATTCACTTTGCTTTATATGGATTTCTGGTCAGTATTTCTGGGGCTATTCTTGGATATGAACTTGCCCCATATACCATTACACCTGTTTTATTGGATTTACAAAAGGATTTTTTTAGTTTGCCTGAATGGAAGGCGCAGAATTCTGTCTGGTCCATTGGGTTGGTGATCCTTCTTGCCGTGATCTGTACGTTAGCGGCCTGGATATCTTCAGGGGCCATTGTAAAAGAAGCACCTGCCGCATTATTGAGAAATGATGAAGGTCATAGCTGGAAGAAGGTTTGGCTCGAAAATATCCGTTTTTTATGGGATAGTTTGAGCTTCGATTGGCGCTGGATTCTTCGCGATGCCGGAGATAATAAGATTCGCACTATGGTGGGGATTATAGGAGTGTTTGGAAGTCTAACACTTCTGATGGCAAGCTTCGGCTTGCAGGATTCGATTAATGAGACGAATCGAAAAATTTATAGACAGCAGTATACTTATTATGAAAAATTTAAATTAGATACATCTTTGGTTGAAAAAGATAAAGCAAAGGTAGAAGACGAACTGGATAATCAATATCAGTGGATTACAGAACTGTCTTGTGAGACGGGGAATGCAGGTGCTACCTGTTTGGAAAATGTTGTTGTTTTAGATAAGGGATATTATATGACGCTTCGTGCTGAAAATGGGGGGGCGATTGCTCTTCCAGGGGACGGAGTTGTTCTTTCACAGAATGCTGCAAAAGATTTGCATACATCTCCAAATCAGTTCATCAGTATATTGGCTGGCGGAAAGCAGATGTGTGTGAAGGTGAGCAGCATTGAGGATGTAAATAGTCCACAGGGTATTTTTATGTCCAGAACTTATTGGGAATCTTTGGGAAATTCATTTATGCCGAATACGTTGCTGGCTGGTAAAAGCCGTAATATCGAAAATGTGGAAAAAATGGTCGCTGTCAATGGGAAAATTCGACTTGACGAACAGTACTCCGAGGCAAAAAAAATTATTGAAAGTGTTCATGGAGTGATTGTTCTCCTGATTGCGGCGGCTATATTGCTTAGTGTGGTTATCCTGTATAATCTTGGATTGCTGAATTTTACAGAACGCTATAGAGAATATGCTACACTTCGTGTGCTGGGTTCTTATAATCAGGAAATTAAGTCGCTGATTATAAAGGGGAATGTTATTCATATCATAATTGGATGGTTATTTGGAACCGTAATCGGATGGTGTTTTCTTAAAATTTATGTAAAGACCGTCTCAACAACAGCCATAGAATATTCTCCTTATATTTCGTGGAAGTCATATTTGATTGCTGCAGTGATTGCAGTTGGAAGTTCCCTGCTTATTAATTTATTGGTTGCGGGCAAAGCAACAAAAATTGATATGGTGGAGTCACTGAAATCTGTTGAGTAAATCTGAGGTAAGATTCTCAGGTTAAGTGCAACACTCCTTGAGAACATAGTATCAAGTAGTGTTTGCGAAAGTCGTCATTGAGGTATGTAGAATTTCAGGCGATGGTTTGGTTTAACAGTGCTGTCAGCGAATCTTCCAGACAGTGTACGGCCTCTGAGAAACGTTTTCGGTATTTTTCAATGAAGGCTTCGGCTCTTTCTCTGGCAACGGTGTCATCGGGCGCCAGACAAATGGACTTTAGTCCACCGGCCACAGATTTCTTCTGCCGGTGTGGAATACGGGCCAGGATATTTCTCATGAAATGCCAACTGGATTGGCCGATCGGATACTCCCCGGTATGAGAGGGGGTGGCGGTATAAAGAATGTGAAAATATGTCCAAAATGTGATAAAATACACATGAGTTGAGGGGGAGAAGGAGATTTTTCAAATTTGAGTGAAAAGTGGGGAAATCATACTAACTCTCCTTATTTACATTTCATCTTAGGGTCCATGGATTTTACAAGAGGGGACCGGAAAGGGGTTGTAATATGGAAGAGGGTAAGCAAAATTTTTTTGAGGAGGATGTAACGGAGCAGAAAACAAGTGACTCTGAGCTTGACAGCGAGTTGGAAAGTGAAAAGACGGAACCGACAAAGGATGCTGAGTTGGAGGGCGAGAATCCTGAATCAGGGGAGGCTGACTCTGGGATAGCAGAGGATGATAAGGAAGGAAGCGAAAGCTCAGAGCCGATTGAGGATGATCAGACGGAGACTAAGACGGCGCCACCTCCTGTATTTGATCAGACGGCAGATAGGGATGCGCAGGAGGGAAAAACCTTTTTTGGAAAGTACAGGAAATTTATAGTTCCGATAATAGCCGTCCTTATAGTGCTCATTGTTGGCGCAGGTGTGAAATCATTTATCGACGCCCAACCCGTGAGGCTGAGCAAGGAGCTCAAGGTTGAATTTGAGGGCTATGACGGTTATGGAACGGTTAAATACAACAAGAGCAAGCTCGATGAAAAGATCATGGAGGTGTCTTACAAGAAGGCAGGCCTCCCGCTGAACCAAGCGAAGCATCTTGAATCCGGATCCGGCAATTACCTAAAGATTGCCGCTGCAGAAGTAATGCGGAACCATGTGAGCTATGGGTTTGACAAGACGGATCATCTCAAAAATGGAGATAAAATCGTATTTACGGTTGTCTGTGAGGGAGACAAGAAGGCTTTTGTCAGTGAAACAAAAGAGTATACAGTGAAGGGATTAAAGGAATTTCAGCAGATATCCCTGGAGGATTTCCAGAAGGAGTATCCCATTCAATTTATCGGCTATAACAAGTTTGGCAGCGTACAGTATGACAGCAGTGTCTACGATATTAATTCGAATTTGGATGGGAGTCTGGCAAATGATACTGTGGTAAAGGCCGGAATTCGAAAGGATGCTTTGGGGGATCTGGCCAAGCAGGGAAAAAAGCTTCAGGATGATGCCAATGAGATCACAGTTAAGGTGAGCGGTCTGAAAGAAGTCACAGAAATTTCCGGACTGAAAGATATGTTTGACGCAGCGAATACCTATATGCAGGCAAAAACGAAAAACGACGCTTACAGTACCTATCAGGTGGAGAAGCAGAAAGACTACATCAAGTTCTCCCCTTCCCATTCAGGGAGTGAAAAGGGGGATGAGGGTTCTGTCAGTGCAAGAACGGTCTATAAGGTCACGGAGACGGTTAAGTATTTCTTAAGCGATAATTCTAGCACAAAGACCTACTTCACCTATTTCGGATGTGAGAACATGAAGGTTGTCGACGGAAGAGCAATTTTGAAGACAGATTCCTATGGTTATACATCCGTCGGTAGTCAATGGGCAAATTTGGAGTCCATTCAAGCAGAATTGAAGAGTAGTGGATTTGCAGAGTACACAGCGCAGCAGTAAGAGTTCATGTACAATGTCAAACGAGAATGCCCTGTCCAGAGAAGCTGGTTGAGGGCATTCTCGTTTGACTGCTTCCATTTTCGCTCCCATTTTAAAATTTGGACTTGACCTGAATGGGCAAGTTCGTTAGTATAACACTTGTCGTTGATCAGACGGCATATGCGCGAGTGGCTCAGTTGGTGGAGCGCGACCTTGCCAAGGTCGAGGCCGCGGGTTCGAGTCCCGTCTCGCGCTTTTTTCATGCAAGAAGGGTGTCCTGCGTTCGCAGGATGCCCTTCTTGCATGAACGAGCCCTGCCAGGGCTCGAAGGTTCGAGGTCTCGCCTGCCGGCTCGGTCGGCCCGCGATCATGGCGTCCACCGGACGCCGCGGGCCGTCTCGCGCTCCTGTAGGACGGAGGCGTCCCTTTTAGGGACGGCTTCTTTCTCATTATTCGAGTGCACTTTGCACTCGAAGGTTCGAGGTCTCGCCTGCCGGCTCGGTCGGCCCGCGATCATGGCGTCCACCGGACGCCGCGGGCCGTCTCGCGCTCCTGTAGGACGGAGGCGTCTCTTTAGGGACGGCTTCTTTCTCATTATTCGAGTGCACTTTGCACTCAAAGGTTCGAGGTCTCGCCTGCCCTACTTTGCACTCGAAGGTTCGAGGCCTGAAAACTTGTCAGAAGGGCGGCTTCTCCATATAATTAGGAACAAGCAAATGGCCAGGAGGTTTGTCTATGAGCTATGCAGATCGCGTCTTTGTCGACATGTGCGAGGAGATTATCAATCGGGGAACCGGGAGTCAGGGGATGGAAGTCCGCCCCCGCTGGGAGGATGGTACGCCCGCGCATACCATCAAGCGCTTTGGAGTGGTGAACCGCTATGATTTATCGAGAGAATTTCCGGCCATCACCCTGCGCCGCACGGCGATCAAATCCTGCGTCAATGAGATGCTCTGGATCTGGCAGAAGAAGTCCAACAACATCAGGGACCTGAAATCTTCGGTCTGGGATGAGTGGGCGGATGAAGAGGGCTCAATCGGCAAGGCCTACGGATATCAGATCGGCAAAAAATACCTGCATCACACAGATGCCGATGGAAGTCCGGTCTATATGGATCAGATCGACGCCGTACTCTATGACTTAAGGCACAATCCCTTCTCCCGCCGGATTATAGTCAATATGTATAATTTTGACGATCTGCATGAGATGCATCTCTATCCCTGCGCCTACTCTATGACCTTTAATGTGACGAAAAATCCCAAGAGCGGGAGGATGGTTTTAAATGCCATCTTGAATCAACGGTCACAGGACGTCCTTGCGGCCAATAACTGGAATGTCTGCCAGTACGCGGTCCTGCTCCATATGTTGGCCCAGGTCTGTCATATGGAGGCGGGAGAACTGGTACATGTCATTGCCGACGCGCATATCTATGACCGGCATATCCCCCTGGTTCAGGAATTGATTTCCAGAGAGCAGTTTCCGGCGCCGAAGTTCTGGCTCAACCCGGAAATTCATGATTTCTATCAGTTTACAGAAGAAGACATCCGTCTGGATGATTATCAGTACGGGCCGCAGATAAAGAACATTCCGATCGCTGTCTGACGAAATCAGTGTTAAAGGATTCCTCTGTGTTAAAGGATGGATCGGCGCCGATGGATAAATCCCTGTTGGAAAAAGGGATTCTCGCGACGCGAATCTGGCCCGGGAGGCCATGGATAGAGAGCGTTTTGACAGAACAGGTATCCGGGCGTTGAGAATAGAGGTGTGCGTATGAAAATGATTGTCGCCGTCGATCGAAACTGGGGGATCGGTAAGAATGGAAAGCTATTGATCTCAATCCCGGAGGATATGAAGTTCTTTCGCAGGACGACGCTGCATCAGGTTGTTGTCATGGGAAGAAAGACCCTGGATTCCTTTCCCCACGGTATGCCCCTGAAGGACCGGGTCAATATCGTTTTGACCAGAGACGCGCGTTTTAACAGGGAGGGGGTCATCGTTGTCCACTCCATTGCGGAATTGCAGTCTGTTCTGAAGGATTATGACGACCGGGAAGTCTACGTCATCGGAGGAGAGAGCGTCTACCGCCAGCTGGAACCTTTCTGCGACCTGGCCTATGTCACAAAAATAGACTATTCCTACGACGCGGACGCGCATTTCCCCAATCTCGATCAGATGGAGGAATGGGAGTGCGCGGATGCTTCTGAGGAGCAGACATACTATGACACGGAGTACTATTTCACCAGCTATCGCCGCAGAGCCTGAGGGAAAGGAATACAGATCCATCCGCCGGTATAGTTACGACAGATTCACGCGGGACGAGGCCGATGGAATCACCACATACCGATAATCCCCTGTGGTCATAATTTTGATTGTTTCGCGCAGAATAAGGCCAGTGGGATGACACGTCGGCGTAAGGGCCTGTCACAGGCCGGATGATAAAGAAAGCGCAGCGAAGCCTGACAAGATAAGAGATACAAGGAGATCCTGGACCATGGATATCACGGGAAGAAAACTATTTGTCAAAGCCATGGAACACGAGGGCGTGGATACCATTTTCGCCTATCCGGGCGGAATGATCACAGATATTCTGGATGAGCTGTATAAGTCCGGCAATATTCGACTGGTTCTGCCCCGCCATGAGCAGGCGCTTGTTCATGAGGCGGAGGGCTATGCCAGGGCAAAGGGGAGAGTGGGTGTCTGTCTGGTGACTTCCGGGCCCGGAGCGACCAATGCGATCACAGGGATTGCCGATGCCCACTATGACTCCATCCCCCTTGTGGTCATTACCGGCCAGGTGCCTCAGAGTCTGATCGGCAACGATGCCTTTCAGGAAGTTGATATTGTCGGCATGACCCGGTCTGTCGTCAAATGGGGCGTTACTGTCCATGACAGAAGGCAGTTGGGTAGGATCCTGAAAATGGCCTTTCAGATCGCGGCTTCCGGCAAGCCGGGTCCTGTCCTGATTGACATTCCAAAGGATATCCAGCAGGCCTATGGCCCGGATGAGTATCCGGACGCGGTGGATATCCGCGGATATAAGATCAATGACACGGTTCACATCGGACAGCTCAAGAAGGCCTTCAAGCTCCTTGAGAGGGCCAAACAGCCGGTGATTCTCGCGGGCGGAGGCGTTCACATTGCCGGAGCCGGGGATAAGCTGCGGGCATTTGCGGAGAAGATGCGGGTGCCGGTCGTCTCAACGGTCATGGGCAAGGGAACTCTTCCCGCGGGCCACGAGCTCTATGTGGGCGACGCCGGTATGCATGGCAGCTTTGCCTCCAACACAGCCCTCTACAATTGCGATGTCCTCTTTTCCATCGGGACCCGGTTTAACGACCGGATCACAGGCAATCTGAAGGAATTCGTTCCCAGTGCCAAAATTGTGCATATCGATATTGACACGGCGTCCATCTCCAGAAATGTTGTCGTCGATGTCCCTGTGGTTTCAGACGCGAGTCTGGCCTTAGACCACCTTTTGGAGTGGGCCAAGCCCCTGGCCACGGATTCCTGGTTAGAGCAGATCAGGTCCTGGGATCAGGAACATCCCTTACAGATTGTCAGACGGGAGGGGAAAATGTCTCCCCAGACCATCATGGAGTCTATCAACAGGGAATTTACGGAGGGGATTTTTGTCGCGGACGTGGGCCAGCATCAGATGTGGGCCTATTCCTACATTGCGTTAAATGAGAAGAAGCGCATGTTTACCTCCGGGGGATTGGGGACCATGGGCTTCGGCTTTCCGGCGGCGATCGGCGCCAGGATTGCCTGCCCTGATCAGAATGTCATCTGCCTGACCGGGGACGGGGGCTTTCAGATGAATATGCAGGAGATGGCGACGGCGGTTTTAGAGGACGCCCCTGTGATCGTGTGCATTTTTAACAACGGCTATCTCGGCATGGTCCGCCAGCAGCAGGAGTACATTTATGGCAAGAGATACGCAATTGTCAACTTAAATCACAGGGTACACGCGGACGAGACCCTTGCCGATCCTGACGGGGGCCCTTATGAGCCGGATTTTGTCAGGTGGGCAAAGGCCTATGGCGTGGAGGCGATCCGGGTGACCAAAGAGGAAGAGATCCTTCCCGCCTTAAAAAAGGCAAGGCAGACGCAGGAGGATGGGAAGCCGATGGTCATTGAATTTGTGATCGCCAGAGAGTACAACGCCCTGCCCATGGTCAAGGGGGGGCGTCCCATGACCGACATGATCCTGAAGTGAGGAGACAAGATGACAAGAGATATGAAGATGCGCTGGATTGCCCTCCTGGTCGAGAACCAGGTCGGGGTCCTGGCCAAGGTGTCGGGACTTCTGGCGGGCAAGTCCTATAACATGCAGAGTCTGACGGTCGGAACGACAGAGCACGAGGATGTGTCCCGCATGACCATCTCCGTGTTGGCTGACGATGTGACTTTTGAGCAGATCAAGAAGCAGTTTAACAGCATGGTTGAGGTCATTAAGGTCATGGATCTGACCCATGTGCCCCTTCACATGAAGGAAATCATGTATGTGACCCTGATCAAACTCAGTCCTCAGGATATGCAGTCGGCCTTTCAGATCGCCCGCGTCTTCAAGGTGGACATCAACGATATTGGTGAAGATTCGCTGATTTTGGAATGCCTGTTGACCGAGAAGAGCAACAATGAGCTGATCGCCCTTTTAAAGAGCAAGTTTCGCGGCAGACTGCATGTGGTCAGGGGCGGAGCGGTGGCCTGTGAGAGCATTTCCCATTCACATAGGGTATAATGTCTGATAATCGGATCAGATGACAGGAGAGGGATTATGATTTACAGCAATTGGAAAACAAGAACGCTGGCAATGCTTCTGGCAGTCGGACTTGCGGTTAGCTCAGCTCCCCTTGTCAGGATACAGGTTCACGCCGAGAATTCTCTGGAAGACCTGAAGCAGGAGAAGAAAAAGGCCCAGGACAAGGTAAATGACGCCAGGTCTCAGGCAAATCAGGCGGCCGAATCCAAGCAGGGGCTGGAGGGACAGCTGTCCTCGCTGGCAGAAAAGATGCATTCGACGCAGCAGACGATCGATGATAACAATCAGAAGATCAGCAATCTGCAGGAGGAACTGGGACAGGCGCAGGCGCAGAAATCTGAGCGGCTTGCAGCCATGAAGCTGCGGATCCGCTATATGTATGAGCTGGGAGATACCAACGAGCTGATCAGTATCCTCTTTAGTTCCGAGAATTTCGCGGATTTTCTGGCCAAATTCAATTACACAGCCCAGCTGACCAAATATGAGCAGAGGATGATTGGGGAACTGGAGAACCTTCAGAGGGAGATCGATGCCAAGTCGGCGGATCTCTCAGGGCAGCAGGACGCTCTGCAGGAGAATCAGACCAGGCTCTCCGGCCAGCGTGACGAATTAAACGGACTGCTTGCCAATGCGTCCGATGACCTCAAGGCCAAGTACGCAGACCTGTCCGGGGCACAGAAGGAATTGGAGGACGCCAACAAGGCGGTTTCCGATATGCAGGAGGCCCTTCTGGCAGAGCAGAAGAGAAACGAGGCGAGAAAACTGGCAGAGGCCGAGCGGATTGCGCGTCAGGCAGAGGCTGATGCCGCTAGGGAGGGTCAAAAGCAGGAGAAGGGCCAGACCGGAGGAAAAAAGAATACGGATTCCGGCTCGAGCAGCGGCGGTACTTCAGATCAGGGAGGTTCTTCCGGCAAAACCGATTGGAAGACAACGCATGCCCAGGGACAGGCGGGAACAGAATACTGGGTAAAAGCGATGGGCTATTCGCAGCAGGACTTAGATGAGCTGACCAATATTATTTTCTGTGAAGCTGGGGGAGAGGGCTATCAGGTTCAACTGGGTGTCGGCTCAGTGGTTCTCAACCGTGTTCGCAGCAGCTACTTTCCCAATTCCATCCACAGTGTTATTTTCGCTTCCGGGCAGTTTGAACCGACCTGGATCCGGATGAAGGGGAGGTGGAACGGCCAGGTTATGTTCCAGTATTTTTACGATCGGAGAGATTTGCTCTTGAGAACGTCGAGAGCGTACCAGACCTGTCGGCAGGCGGCCCTGGATGTCTTGAACGGGAAGAGAAACACCAATCTCTGCTTCTTCTGGGCGGTGTCAAATTCAAAACCGGCCGGATCTGTCATCATGGGAAAGACGGTCTTCTTTGGCCGTATTGTCCAGAACTCCTGAAGGGGATGTACTTTTGCGAAGTTTCTGATACAAATGTGTTTTTAAGAAGAAGTGTTTTGACAGGTCAGTCGTCTTCCGATTATTTTGGGGAGACAGCTGACCTGTCATAATTTATGCCAGAGGAATTGCCCCTTGTTTGGGTATTTTTCTTGTGTTATCCTCAAACAGTAAGCGAGGACCTTCTATTTTTTTTAACCCTTCTTGTTAAAAAAATAACAAGGCGGACATTGGATCTCACGAAGTCCAAATGCTTCCCGCAGAATGCTCTCGCAGACTGGAAACCCATGCAGGTAA
The DNA here is from genome assembly GCF_000160115.1 of Shuttleworthella satelles DSM 14600. Classification (GTDB taxonomy): domain Bacteria; phylum Bacillota; class Clostridia; order Lachnospirales; family Lachnospiraceae; genus Shuttleworthia; species Shuttleworthia satelles. Next base: position 1,326,424 of record NZ_GG665866.1, on the reverse strand, counting down.
GGAGAAAACTATGGCAAAGAAAGTTGTATTAGCAGGTGCTTGTCGTACAGCGATCGGCAAGATGGGGGGGGCTTTTGCCAAGACCTCGGCAGTGGATCTGGGAGCCATCGTCATCAAAGAGGCTTTAAAGAGAGCTGGCGTTGATCCCAAAATGGTTGACGAAGTGAAGATGGGATGCGTTATTCAGGCCGGCCTGGGACAGAATGTGGCCCGTCAGGCTTCCATCAAGGCAGGTATCCCCGTGGAGGTTCCCGCTCTGACGATGAACGTTGTATGCGGTTCCGGTCTCAAGTGCGTTGTTGAGGCTGCCAACATGATCAAGGCAGGTGAGGCTGATATTGTTGTTGCCGGAGGTATGGAGAATATGTCTATGGCCCCCTATGCCCTGCCCAATGCCCGCTTCGGCTATCGCATGAATAATGGAACTCTGGTGGACACGATGGTCAATGACGCTCTGACCGACGCCTTCAACCATTATCACATGATGATTACCGCTGAGAATGTCGCTGAACAGTGGGGCCTGACCCGCGAGGAGCTGGACGACTTTGCGGCCGAGTCCCAGCAGAAGGCTGAGAAGGCTATGGCCAACGGCGCATTCAAGGATGAGATCGTTCCTGTGACTCTCCATGACCGCAAGAAGGGCGATTATGTGATCGATACCGATGAAGGACCCCGTCCCGGCACAACCGCAGAGAGTCTGTCTAAGCTTCGCTGCTGCTCCGGCAAGGAGGGTGGTCTTGTGACGGCAGGAAATGCCTCCGGCATCAACGACGGTGCTGCGGCAATCGTGGTTATGAGTGAGGACAAGGCCAAGGAGCTCGGCGTCAAGAACATTCTGGCAGAGTATATCGGCGGCGCTATGGGCGGCGTTGATCCGACCATCATGGGTGTCGGACCTGTCGCAGCGGTTAAGAATGTCATGAAGAGAACCGGCATGACGGTTGACCAGATGGATATGATCGAGGCCAATGAGGCCTTTGCCGCCCAGTCGGTTGCAGTCGCAAGGGATCTTGGATTTGACATGTCCAAGGTGAACCCCAACGGCGGCGCGATTGCCCTTGGCCATCCCGTAGGGGCTTCCGGCGCCAGAATTCTGGTCACCCTGCTCCACGAGATGAATCATGACGCAAATGCCAAGACCGGACTGGCAACCCTTTGCATCGGCGGAGGCATGGGCTGCGCCGCCATCGTCAAGAAGTACGAGGCCTGAACTGAATTTCTGCCGGGAGGGCAGAGGCGATGAGTCCTTTCGGCTCCTTGTCTCTTGACCAGCAAAAATAAGATAACTTGTGACTGTGAAAATGAAAGACACAAATGATATGCCGCGGATGTATTTGAATTCAGCTATGGCATAGAGTGCGATTCGTCTTGGCATTTCGCAGTCACTGATGTTTCAGATTGAGATTTATCTGAGGAGGATGACAAATGAAAATAGGCGTTATTGGTGCCGGTACCATGGGAAGTGGTATTGCGCAGGCATTTGCACAGACCGATGGATTCGAAGTATATCTGACGGATATCAATGATGAATTCGCCGCAGGCGGCAAGGCGAAGATTGAGAAGGGCCTGTCTAAGAGAGTTGCCAAGGGCAAGATGGACCAGGCGGCGGCAGACGCGATCCTGGCTAAGATTACGACCGGCACCAAGGATATCTGCACGGACGCGGATCTGATCATTGAGGCTGCCATTGAGAACATGGAGATCAAGCGCCAGACCTTCAAGGAGCTGCAGGAGATTGTCCCCGCTTCCTGTAAGTTTGCCACCAACACTTCTTCTCTGTCCATTACCGAGATCGGACAGGGATTGGACCGTCCTGTTATCGGGATGCATTTCTTCAATCCGGCTCCTGTTATGAAGCTGATTGAGGTGATCCAGGGAGGCAATACGCCGGATGAACTCCGTGATTTCATTGTTGATGTGGCTAAGAGGATCGGTAAGACTCCGGTTCAGGTCAATGAGGCACCGGGCTTCGTTGTCAACCGCATCTTAATTCCCATGATTAACGAGGCGGTCAGCATTTATGCGGACGGAGTCGCTTCTGTTGAGGATATTGATACCGCCATGCAGCTGGGCGCCAACCATCCCATGGGTCCTTTGGCTCTGGGCGATCTGATCGGTCTGGATGTCTGCCTGGCAATCATGGATGTTCTCTACAATGAAACCCATGACTCCAAGTACCGGGCACATGTCCTGCTCCGCAAGATGGTACGCGCCGGCAAGCTGGGAAGAAAGACCGGAATCGGTTTCTACGATTACAGCAAGTAAGATAAAGGATGAAGGAGAGTATCCATGGATTTCACTTTAGATAAGAAACATGAGATGGCCCGCGAGCTCTTTAAGAACTTCGCCGAGAACGAGGTAAAGCCTCTGGCCAAGGATGTGGACGAAGAGGAGCGTTTCCCCCGTGAGACCATTGAGAAGATGGCCAAGGCTGGCTTCCTTGGAATCGCTGTTCCCAGAGAGTATGGCGGACAGGGCTGCGATCCCCTGACCTATGTCATGGCAATTGAGGAATTGGCCAAGGTCTGCGGCACCACCGCGGTTGCCCTGTCTGCTCATTCCTCTCTCTGCTGCGACCCCATCTTAAACTACGGGACCGAGGAGCAGAAGCAGAAGTTTTTGGTTCCCCTGGCCAAGGGGGAGAAGCTGGGCGCTTTCGCTTTGACCGAGCCCGGCGCAGGTACGGATGCCCAGGGCGCACAGACCAAGGCGGTTGAAGTTGAGGACGGCTGGGTCTTAAATGGCTCCAAGTGCTTCATCACCAATGGCAAGGAAGCTGACATTTACATCATCATCGCTGTTACCGACACGGTTGAGGATAAGCGCGGCCGCTCCAAGAAGCTTTTCTCCGCATTCATTGTAGAGAAGGGAACGCCCGGCTTCACCTTCGGCACTAAGGAGAAGAAGATGGGAATCCGTGGCTCCGCCACCTACGAGCTGATCTTCCAGGACTGCAAGATTCCCAAGGAGAACCTGCTGGGCAGACGCGGCAAGGGCTTCCAGGAGGCGATGCACACCTTAGACGGCGGCCGTATTGGTATCGCTGCCCAGGCACTGGGCTTAGGCGAGGGAGCGATTGACCGCACCGTTGCCTTCGTTATGGAGAGAAAGCAGTTCGGCCGTCCCATCGGCGCTTTCCAGAACACCCAGTTCCAGCTGGCTGATATGAAGACGCGCATGGATGCCGCCAAGTATCTGGTATACCGCGCTGCCTGCGCCAAGGCTGAGAAGTCAAGATTCTCCGCAGAGGCTGCCGAGGCCAAGCTCTTCGCCGCAGAGGCTGCCATGGATGTCACCACGAAGGCTGTTCAGCTGCACGGCGGTTACGGTTACACCAGAGAGTACGAGGTCGAGCGCATGATGCGCGACGCCAAGATCACCGAGATCTATGAGGGTACGTCTGAGGTGCAGAGGATGGTTATTTCTGCCGGCATGCTCGGATAAGCGGAACATTTGCAGAATTGAGATAGGAGTGTAGATACATGAAAATCGTTGTATGTATTAAGCAGGTTCCGGATACCAAGGGCGGCGTCGTATTTAATCCCGATGGAACCTTGAACAGAGCGGCCATGATGACCATTATGAATCCGGATGACAAGGCTGGCCTGGAGGCTGCCCTTCGCCTGAAGGATCAGTTCGGCGCTGAGGTTACTGTGCTGACCATGGGCCTTCCCAAGGCGGCGGACGCCCTTCGCGAGGCCCTGGCCATGGGTGCAGACAAGGCTGTTCTGGTGACGGATCGCTGCCTGGGCGGCGCTGATACCTGGGCGACTTCTTCCACCCTGGCGGCTGCCCTTCGCAATCTGGACTATGATATCATCTTCGCCGGTCGTCAGGCCATCGATGGCGATACCGCCCAGGTTGGTCCTCAGATTGCCGAGCACCTTGGTCTTCCCGTCATCAGCTATGCTGAGGAGGTTAAGGTTGATGGTGATGCCGTTGTTGTTAAGCGCCAGTATGAGGATCGTTACCACATGGTTAAGGCTAAGATGCCTGTTCTCATCACCGCTCTCTCAGAGCTCAATGAGCCCCGTTATATGACCCCGGCCGGGATCTGGGACGCTGTTGACGCTGAGATCACCACTTGGGGCAGGGCTGACCTGAAGGATCTGGATGATTCCAATATCGGTCTCGCAGGTTCTCCCACCAAGATCGCCCGCGCCTCCGACAAGGTTCGCAAGGGCGCCGGAGAGAAGGTTGAGCTGGATCCCAGCGCTTCCGTTGACTATGTCATGGACAAGCTGGTAACAAAGCACATTATCTAAGCAAAGAAAGTGGTGAAATAAATGGGTAAGACAGCTAACATTGAGGCCTACAAGGGCGTATATATCTACGCTCAGCAGGTCGACAACAAGATTTCAAATATTTCTCTGGAGCTTCTGGGCGAGGCCAGGAAGCTGGCGGCAGATTTGAACGAGGAAGTCACCGCAGTTCTGCTTGGATCTCATGTGGGAGATCTGACGGATAAACTGGGCGAGTACGGGGCTGATAAGGTAATTCTTGTCGATGATCCAAAGCTTGAGACTTATCGCACAGAGCCCTACGCGCAGGCCCTCGCGGCAGTGATTAAAGAATTTAAGCCGGAGATCTTTCTGGTTGGAGCGACCGCCATTGGCCGTGACCTTGGTCCCACTGTTTCCGCTCGTGTTGCGACCGGACTGACCGCGGACTGTACTTCTCTTGAGATTGGTGATTTTCCCATCAATCCCCCCGCAAACGGTGAACAGAAGCACAATCAGCTTCTTATGACCCGTCCCGCCTTCGGCGGCAATACGATTGCTACCATCGCCTGCCCTGACAACCGTCCGCAGATGGCAACCGTTCGTCCCGGCGTTATGCAGAAGATTGCTCCTGAGGCCGGGCGCAGGGCGGAGGTCATTCCCTTTGATGCACATATCGAGGAGAACGATCGCTTCGTTGAGATTCTCGACATCGTAAAGAGCACCGCGCAGACGGTCGATATCCAGCAGGCCAAGATCCTTGTATCCGGTGGCCGCGGCGTCGGCTCTCCCGAGAACTTCAAGATTCTTGAGGACCTGGCAAAGGCCCTGGGAGGAGAGGTTTCCTGCTCCCGCGCCGTTGTTGATTCCGGTTGGAAGCCCCATGACCTGCAGGTAGGCCAGACCGGTAAGACCGTTCGCCCCAATCTCTACTTCGCCATCGGTATCTCCGGAGCCATCCAGCACGTAGCCGGTATGGAGGAGTCGGATGTGATCATTGCCATCAATAAGGATCCGGACGCTCCCATCTTTGATGTGGCAAGCTACGGAATCGTCGGCGACTATCAGAAGATTGTTCCCGCGTTAACCGAGGCGATCAAGGCGGAAAAGGCCAAGAAGGCAGACTAAGTGAGTGCGTCAGCACGAACGGGCATCTTGACCGTCAGATCAAGATGGCAGGCAATAAGCCAATTTGAGAAGTCCTCCGTTTCGGGGGACTTCTTTTGTTATAATGAGTTTCATGCAGACAATTACCGCTGAAAAACTAAGGGAGAAGCTGAGGAGATTAGTTGAGGTCGATGCCCTGGAAGCCGTGCGGGATCCGGGTCGGATCAACCGCTACTATATTCCCTACATGATGAGTGATGGGGTCGAGGACTACCTGATTCTTGACATGGATCCGGCGCGATATACCGGCGAAGATGCCGATCGGCTGAAGGAGGACCTGCTGGTCTGGTCGGACATATGTCCTGCCGATTCTCTCGGAGGAGGTCAGAAAACTCAAGGGGCAGATGAGGGGGCAGGAACTGACCTGGAGACTGCCATCGCGCAGGCCCGAGAGTCCTGCAGCTACTACCAATACCATCGGATGGGCCACTACTGGGTCAGTGGCCAAGAGCACCTGCGTCGTCTGGTCTATCAGCTGGGGATCATTCATGAGAAAATGACTTATCTGGGCAGAGAGGCCATCAATGAGAGGGAGGCCGGACTGGTCGAATTGGCGGAGTTTGGGCCGCTCAGGCATTTCTCTCCCGTCCATGAAAACCCGGTCGAATGGCATGTCAGCTCTTTGGGCGGAATCAGGGCAATGCAAAAGCTGGCGGCGGACTCCAGAGATGAGCGCCTCGGATGGCTTTTGTCTTCCTTTGAAAAGCTGCCGAGCAAAGAACTCAGGGAATATCTGATCGCTTATCTGGCCTCGGATCGGGGCTTTGCCTTCTGTCAGGAGTTACAGAGTCAGATTGAACTGGCTTCCAGGCCCTACGCGAGCAGACATTTTTCCAACCGGATTGAGACCTGGGCCCAGAAGGAGCGCAGGCGCATCGACATTTCTCTGAGAGAAGAGGGACTGGTCGGCCGATTTCCTCACTATAAGAGTAAGGACGGCGAGCGCCGTATTGTCATCACAGAGGAAATGCCTTTTGCCATGAGACTTTTAGACGATAAGGATATGGCCTATCGCTTCTATCAGCAGGAAACCATACTCGAAGAGGGACATTTAAAGACGAAGGTGAGGAAGCTGGCGGAGAAGCGCTGATCAGAAGGGGATTGGATCGACAGGAAGCGAAAGCAGAGTACAAGAGAGAAGCAAATCATGAACATCATGGAAGTTGATACCGTCCGCCTGGACGAGAAAAAGAAGGCAGTTGTTATTATTGACCAGACCAGGCTGCCGGGGCAAATTGAATTCCTGGAGCTAAAAAATGCAGAAGAGATCTGGAGGGCGATCTACCTCCTGCAGGTGCGAGGGGCGCCGGCCATCGGAGTTTGCGCCGCTCTGGGACTCTATGTTCTCGCGGAGCAGATCAAAGAGGAGGATTATGAGGCCTTCTGGGCCAGGCTAAAGAAGGTATCCGATTATCTCAATTCCTCCAGACCGACGGCCGTGAACCTGTCCTGGGCCCTTGAGAGGATGGAGCGATGTCTGGAGATCTATCACTTTAATGGGGGAGAGGATGATCGGGCAGGATGGCTTTTTTGCCTGCATGAGGAAGCGCTCAAGATCTACGCGGAGGATATCGCAGTCTGCCGCAGACTGGGCGAATACGGGATGAGCCTGATCCGGGACGGGGACGGAATTCTGACCCACTGCAACGCAGGGAAGCTGGCGGCGGTTCGCTATGGGACAGCTACAGCGCCCATCTATGTGGGCATGGAGGCGGGAAATCACTACCGGGTCTTCTGTGATGAGACCCGTCCCCTCCTGCAGGGGGCACGTCTGACAGCTTTCGAGCTGCAGGCGGCAGGCGTGGATACGACACTGATCTGCGATAATATGTCGGCCTCTGTCATGAAGAGAGGCTGGGTAGACGCTGTTTTTGTGGGCTGTGATCGCGTCGCGGCCAATGGCGATACAGCCAACAAGATCGGAACTTCTGTTCTCGCGGCTGTAGCCAGGCAATACAAAATCCCTGTGTATGTCGTGGCGCCGACTTCTACGATTGATATGCGAACGGCAAGCGGCGATGACATTGTCATAGAGGAGAGGAAGCCGGAGGAGGTCACTGAGATGTGGTATTCCGAGCGCATGGCGCCCGAGGGAATCAAGGTCTATAATCCGGCATTTGATGTGACAGACCACAGCCTGATCGCAGGCATCGTCACAGAGTATGGAATCGCGAGGGCTCCTTACGCGGAGAGCTTCAGGGATATTTTTGCCAGAAAAGAGGCCTGCGGAGGAGATCTCCTCGTACAGAATTAGAAACAGTTGGACATGCAACAATTTTGTGGGAGAGATGTTGTATGATGTTACTATCTATTAAGTGAGCGGAAAGGAGATAGCGATGGCAGACATGCAAGAGCCTCATTTTGATACGGAACGTTTTACCAGGAATAAGAAGGAGCCCCAGAAGCCCGATTTTCATGTGGACGCCAACCCCAATTCCCATATTAAGCATGTGATCGGCGTTATCTCAGGCAAGGGCGGCGTCGGCAAATCATTTGTCACCGCTTCTCTCGCCTGTCAGATGAACCTTGCCGGATACAAGGTGGGGATTTTGGACGCGGATATCACAGGACCCTCGATCCCCAAGATGTATGGAGTCCATGGGCCCGCTTACGCGGATGATAATGGAACGATTCCCGTCAGGGCGGAGGATTCCACCAAGATCATGTCCGTTAACCTGCTCTTAGACCAGGAGGAGACGCCTGTGGTCTGGCGCGGTCCCGTCATCGCGGGTACGGTCAAGGAGTTCTGGTCCGGGGTCAATTGGGGCGATATTGATTATCTGTTCGTGGATATGCCTCCGGGAACGGGAGATGTTCCCCTGACGGTCTTTCAGTCCCTGCCTGTCGACGGCGTTGTGATTGTCACTTCGCCCCAGGAGCTGGTGCAGATGATTGTCAAAAAGGCTTATAACATGGCCAATATGATGGAGATTCCTGTGCTTGGTCTGGTAGAGAACTACTCCTATCTGGAATGCCCTGACTGCGGCAGGCAGATCAGTCTCTTTGGTCCGTCCCATGTCGATGAGGTGGCAGAGGAGCTGCATATTCCCGTTTTGGGCAAGCTCCCTCTTGATCCGGACTATGCGGAGACAGTGGACCAGGGGAGAGTCTTTGCTATACAGAATCACTTCCTGGACAAGGGCGTAGAACTGCTGAAGGCATTGGATAAGTGAGCACTTTCTGTCGTGTGGAAACGGGCTTTGCCAGCTGCACGAAAAAGATCTCTGAATGTGAAAAGCTCGCTGAATACGAAAAATCACGGAATACGGAAAATCAAGGAAGAATTACTGAAGAGTTGAGAGAAATATGAGACAAGAGCGAAAGAGCGAGAAGATCATGGGGAAAAGGCCCTTGCGGGGGCTTTTTCTCTTCCTGGGACTCCTTTGCGTCGGCCTGGGAGCGATTGGCATTGCCCTGCCTATTTTACCGACGACGCCATTTCTCCTCCTGGCAGCTTTCTTTTTCGCCAGGAGTTCAGATCGACTCAATGCCTGGTTCCAATCCAGTCGCCTCTACCAGAGCCATCTAGCGAGTCTTAAGAGGGGAGAAGGCATGACGAGGGCGGCCAAATGCCATATCATCTTAAGCGTTACCCTCATCATGGGAATTGCGGAATTCTTTATGATTCGAGCTTACCTGATCAAAGGATCCAAGGGAGCCTTGATCGGAGCCTCTGTTATGGGCCTGGTCTGGGTCGCTCACCTGATTGCCTTTGGACTGGTGATCCGAACCTGCCCGGCAGATCAGGATGAAGAGAAAAGAGCAAACGAGAGTATCATACAGGAGGATTGATAAAAGATGATGCCCAAGAAGCGCCTCTTGGCCCTGGTGCCCGAGGCCAGAAGATACATGATACAAAAGGTGATCTGTCACTGGTTGAGTCTGGTCGCCGGAATTGTCCTCTGGTTTGCCCTGGGAAGGCAGCTGCAGCTGATTCGGGAGAAGGGGACAGGAAACGGCCTCTCATCGATTGAGCCGACTCTGCTTGTGATTGCCCTCTTTTGCATCCTTCTGCGCTTTGTTTTCAACGGATGGATCGCGGACCGGGGACAGAGGGCGGCCTCCTGCGTCAAGGTTAAGCTGAGATCAGATATCTACGCCAAAATACGACGTCTGGGACCATCCTATATGGATGTTTTTCCGACCGCGGAACTGGTGCAGTTGGCGGGAGAGGGAGTCGAGCAGCTGGAGTCCTATTTCGGCAACTACATTCCCCAGTTCTTTTTTGCCATGCTGGCCCCTCTGACCCTGCTTCTCGTCTTTTTGCCCCTGTCACCCCTGACCGGTCTGGTTCTCTTTCTCTGTGTTCCCCTGATCCCTCTGGCGATCGCCAAGGTGCAGCGCTTTGCCAAGAAGCTCCTGTCCAGCTACTGGGATGCTTACGCGGAACTTGGCGACAGTTTCCTGGAAAATCTGCAGGGCCTGACAACGCTCAAGGTCTACGGGGCAGATGCCAGGAGGCATGAGCAGATGAACGCGGAGTCAGAGCGCTTTCGCAAGGTGACCATGAAGGTGCTGACCATGCAGCTCAATTCCGTCACCATAATGGATTTCGTGGCCTACGGGGGCAGCGCGATCGGCTGCATTCTGACGGCCCTGGCCTACCGGGCCGGCCGGGTCAACTTCGGCCAGGCGATTGCCATGGTCATGCTGTCCGCCGAGTTCTTTTTGGCCATGCGGGCTCTTGGCAGCTACTTTCACACAGCCATGAACGGAATCGCCGCTTCTGAGCGCATTTTCCGTCTTTTGGATTTGCCGGAAAAGGAGGATGGAAGCGAGCTGGCGGGAGAGGGCATCTCTATCAGGCATCTGACCTTCTCCTATGACGGGCAGAAAGAAACCCTGTCTGATATCAGTCTTGAGATTCCCAAGGGGAGCCTGGTCTCTCTGGTCGGCGCGTCCGGCTGCGGCAAGTCGACTCTGGCGGCGCTCTTATCCGGAATTCGCGATGGCTACGAGGGAGATATCCGCTTTGGGCAGACGGATCTTCGGCGGGCCAGCCGAGAGAGTCTGCGTGCCCTTGTGACGGTCGTGCCCTCCGCGGCCTATCTCTTTGCGGGCAGTGTGCGCGAGAGCCTGCGCGAGGGAAAGGCAGATGCTTCGGAGGCCGAGATGATTGCCGCCCTGCGCCGGGTCGCTCTCTGGGACTTTATTGAGAGCCAGGGAGGCCTGGACTTTCAGCTCAGAGAGCGGGGAGAGAACCTCTCCGGAGGACAGAGGCAGAGGCTGGCTTTGGCCAGGGCCCTGCTCAAGGACAGCCCCGTCTATATCTTTGACGAGGCGACCAGCAACATCGATGCCGAGAGCGAGGAGGCGATCATGCAGGCCATTTACGGCATGCACGGCAGCCACACGGTGCTTTTGATCTCTCATCGCCTGGCCAATGTGGTGGGTTCTGATATCATCGCTTATCTGGAGTCGGGCCATCTGAAGGAACTGGGCAGTCACGCGCGACTGATGGAAGCTGACGCCGGCTATGCCGCGCTCTTCAGAGCGCAGGAGAGCCTGGAGACCTTCGGGCAAAAGACAAAGAGACAGAGAGAGGAGGCCAGAGCATGAGAAGAAGCGGGATCAAAATCATGGCTGGCCTGATTCGCCTTCTGTCCCCCCTGGCCCATGTCATGCTGGCCTGTATCAGCCTTGGCGTTTTGGGCTATCTCTGCGCGATCTTTATCACGGTATTGGCGGCGCATCTTTTGCTGGTGCTGACCGGCGAGAGTCCCTGGAAAATTTCCTTCGGGGCGACGATCGCCCTTATGCTTGTGATTGCCCTGGCCAGGGCCGTCCTTCGCTATGGGGAGCAGACCTGCGGCCACTACATCGCCTTTAAGCTATTGGCTGTGATTCGGGACAAGGTCTTTGCCGCCCTGCGCAAGCTGGCGCCGGCCAAGCTGGAGGGGAGAGGACGAGGGGATTTGATCGCTCTGATCACCGGCGATATTGAATTGCTTGAGGTTTTCTATGCCCACACCATTGCCCCCGTCTGCATCGCCTTTCTTGTAAGCCTGATCATGAGCCTGCTGATCGGGGGCTTCCACCCCCTGCTTGGTCTTCTGGCCCTTGCGGCCTATCTGAGCCTGGGGCTCTTCCTTCCGCTCGCCAGCAGCCGTATGGGCCGGTCAGGAGGCATGGACCTGCGCAGCAAGCTGGGGAGCCTCAACAATGTCTTTCTCGAGAGTCTGCGGGGGATTCGTGATGTCCTGCAGTTTGGAATGGGAGAGAAGAAGGAGGCGGAGATTCGTCAGAAGACCCTGGAACTCAATGACCTGCAGATGCAGATCGCCCATCATGCCGGAGCGGTCTCCGCCTGGTCCGCAGGACTTGTCATGCTCTGGCCCATTCTGATGATTCTGGCAGCTGTCTGCCTGCGGCTCGACTTTGCCTCCACTGTCATGGCAACAGTAATGCTGGCGGCTTCCTTTGGGCCGGTTTTAGCCCTGGCCAATCTGTCTGCAGCAATGGATTCCACTCTGGCCTCCGGCGAGCGCGTCCTGTCCCTTCTGGAGGAAGAGCCTGTGACCCCGGACGTGACAAAGGGGGCTCGGCCGGACTTCTCTGGCGCCTCTGTCCGGCATTTGACCTTTGCCTATGGTGAGGAGGAAATCCTGCATGATCTGTCCGCGGATTTTGCGCCCGGTGAGATCGTCGCGGTCACCGGGCGAAGCGGGAGCGGCAAGTCAACCCTGCTCAAGCTGATCATGCGCTTCTGGCAGGCACCGGAGAGGACGGTCAGAGTCTCGGGACTTGATATCGGAGAGATTGAAACCGATCATTTGAGGAAACTGGAGTCATACATGGTCCAGGACACGGACCTCTTTGCGACAAGTGTGCGGGAGAATATCCGCATCGGACGGGTAGACGCCAGCGACGCGGAGGTTGAGGAGGCGGCCAAAAAGGCCAGCATCCACGACTTTATCATGACCCTGCCCAGGGGTTATGAGAGCAAAATCGAGGAGCTCGGTGACAATCTCTCCGGCGGCCAGAGGCAGCGCATCGGTCTGGCGAGGGCATTTCTTCACGGGGCTCCCCTCTTACTCCTAGATGAGCCGACCAGCAACCTGGACAGCCTCAACGAAGGGGCGATTCTCAAGGCCTTAGAGGAGGAAGCCAAGGCCAGTGGCCGGACCCTTGTTCTGGTATCGCATCGCAAGTCGACCCTGGCTATCGCGGATCGGTCATATTCCATTGAGAGCGGGCGACTGAGCTGAGCGCAGACCCGGGTTCAAACAGGGCGACGGGACATTGAGATTCGGATTCGAATATCCCGGTGAAATTCGGATTTCAAAGTCCTGATTTGGCGATGCGGGACCCACACAGGGAAATGATACGCGGGTTTTTTGCCTGAGAGCGAAAGAGAGGGAAATGAGCGGAGATCAGAGTCAGAAAATCGCCGAAAAAAGAGATCGGGAGAAAAAGGTCATCGGACAGATGATCGCGATCTACTGCCATAAGAAGCACGGGAGGAGAGAGGGGCTTTGCCCGGACTGCCAGCAGCTTTTTGATTACGCCCAGGCGCGAAGCCGGCGCTGCCCCTTCATGGAGACCAAGACCTTTTGCTCTGCCTGTGAGGTTCACTGCTATGAGCCGAAGATGCGGGACAAAATCAGGGAGATAATGCGCTATTCCGGTCCCCGAATGCTGCTGTATCATCCCCTGCTTTTGCTGAAGCATATGCTTACAGATCGGATCCATGTCTTCAGTAAGCGTGCTGAGAAGAAGCAGTCGGGCAGATAAGAAAAGCCCTGTCGACGCTGCTTTTCTTGTCGACAGGGCTTTTTTGGGCTGCGCCCGGGGGCACATATTTGGTCATAGAAGAGGAGCTTAGCATTTCTCAGGCTCAGGATAGTCGACGCCGAAGGTCTCAACAGTGACTCTCTTCATTTTCTGGTCCGAGAGCGGCTTGTCATTCCAGTCGCGGTCCGCGTTGGCGATGGCGTCGATGACATCGAGTCCCTCTATCACCTGGCCGAAAGCGGCGTAGTCACCATCCAGATGGGGAGAGGTCTCATGCATGATGAAGAACTGGCTTCCCGCAGAGTCAGGGACCATGGTGCGGGCCATGGAGAGAACGCCCTTGCTGTGCTTTAAGTCGTTGGAAAAACCGTTGTGGGAGAATTCGCCGGGAATGCAGTAGCCGGGGCCGCCGGTACCGGTGCCCTGGGGGTCGCCTCCCTGGATCATGAAGCCCGGGATGACACGGTGGAAGATGACGCCGTCGTAGTAACCCTTTTGGATCAGGCTGATGAAGTTGTTGACCGTGTTGGGAGCGATCTGGGGATAGAGCTCCGCCTTCATGACGGAGCCGTCCTCCATCTCGATCGTGACAATCGGATTCTGTGCCATTGTAAATTCCTCCTTTATCAATCTCAGGGATACAGCAGTGCGAATATCATCCTTTCAGAGAAGATGTCATCTTTGATAAGGATAACAAAAATCCTCCTGAATGCGAAGCGGAACAGGGACATATTTTTGTATTGGGCAGAGACATATTCTTGTATCGGCCGCAGGGAAACTTATTTTTGCGCCGGCTTAGAGGGACCCTGGCTGACCTTCTGGGAGGCGGGAGTAGACAGCATGCCGGGCTCCTCATCCTCATCGGAATCCGGGAGGGACTCCTCGTCGACTTCTTTGGCGATCTGCTCAGGCAGGCGAATGAGAATCTTGGTAATCCGGTTCTTTCTGACCTTCTCCACCTTGAGGATGGCGCCATTGCTGTCCACATAGGTTTCCCCCTGATTGGGGAAGTGGTCGAATTCACCGGTCAGATAGCCGCCGATGGTGTCGTAGTCCTCGGACTCATAGCCCAGGGGGATGATGGACATGAGGTCTTCCAGATTCATGGAACCGACGACAAGGTATTCCCGCTCATTGAGCTGGACAATATCGTCCTCCTCATTGGAGTCATACTCGTCTCGAATCTCGCCGACCAATTCCTCCAGGAGATCTTCCAGGCTGATAATTCCGGCAAACGCGCCGTACTCGTCCATGACGATGGCCATGGCGATCGAGTTCTGCCGCATCTCCTCGAAAAGCTCTCTGGTATTCTTGAGCTCAAAGGTGAAGTAGGCGCTGCGCAGATAGTCCCGCAGGGAGAAATGCGCCTTGTCCTTGACCAGGAGCAGGTCTTTCATATTGATGATGCCGACGATGGAATCACTGTTCTCATCGTAGACCGGCAGGCGGGTGAACATGCAGCCGGCAAAGACGGAAATGAGCTTATCGTAGGACCAGTTGACATTGGCGACGGTCACGTCGATTCGCGGAATCATGACCTCGCGGACATTGGAGTCTGTGAAGTCGAAGAGATTGTGGATGTAATTGCGCTCCTCGTGCTCAATGACGCCCGCTTCCTGGCTGACGTCGACGATGGTTCTAAGCTCCTCCTCTGTCAGATTCTCTCTGCGCCGATGCGGATCCGTCCCCATCAGGCGGATCATGGCGTTTGCCATAAGATTGACGATGTAGATCAGCGGTGTCAGGATCCACATCAGGCGCCAGATGTGAGGGGCAAAGCGAAGGGAGAGAGAGAGACTGTTAATCGAGGCCATGCTCTTGGGAGCGATCTCTCCAAAGATGAGAATGAGGAGGGTCAAAACGCCTGTCGCGATCCCGGCCCCCATATCTCCGAGAAGGCGGATGGCAATGATGGTGGCCAGAGAGGAGGCGGACAGATTGGCGACATTATTGCCGATGAGAATGGCAGAGAGCATCTTGCTCTGACGGTCTGTAACCCTGAGGACCGTTTCGGCCCGGCGGTTGCCGTTATCGGCCAGCGTTCTGACCTTGATCCGGCTGACGGTGGTCAGAGCTGTCTCCGCGGAGGAGAAGAAGGCGGAAGCCAGCAAAAGAACCGGCAGAATGATGATTTGAATGATTAAATCCTTAGGCATGATTTTGAGAAACTTTCTTTGCCGTCGAGAGTCGGCAAGGGACTTATTTAAGCCGTTGAGTTTAAAGCCGTCGAGAGTTGGCGGGGGACTTGTTCAAATTGCGGACGAGTGGAGGTATTCCTCCTGGTTCGGGGTCAGGACATCGATGGAAAGCCCCAGAGAAGCGAGCTTGCGGCGGGCGATCTTTTGGTCCACTTCCCGGGGAACAGGAATCAGCTTATCCGTCAGGCTGTCCTTGTGTTGTACGAGATAGAGGGCGGACATAGCCTGTACGGCAAATGACATGTCCATGATCTCCGCCGGATGTCCGTCTCCGCAGGCCAGGTTGACCAGACGGCCCTCGCCAAGGACATAGATGAAGCTTCCGGGACGGACTTCATAGCCGATGATATTCTTCCGCTGGTCAATGGATGAGAGAGAGGCAGCCCGCAGACCTGCCATATCAATCTCGACATCAAAATGGCCGGCATTGCAGAGGATGGCTCCGTTCTTCATCTTTTTCATATGCTCCAGGTTGATGACATGGGAGCAGCCGGTAACCGTGATGAAGAAGTCGCCTGTGAGAGCGGCCTGATTCATGGGCATGACCTCAAAGCCGTCCATGTGGGCCTCAATCGCTTTAATGGGATCAATCTCGGTGACGATAACCTTGGCGCCCAGGGCCTTGGCGCGCATGGCGACGCCCTTGCCGCACCAGCCGTAGCCGGCGACCACAGCGTTTTTGCCTGCCACAATCAGGTTGGTCGTGCGGTTGATCCCATCCCAGACGGACTGGCCGGTTCCATAGCGATTGTCAAAGAGGTGTTTGCAGTCGGCGTCATTGACCATGACCATGGGAAAGGCAAGCTGATGGGCAGCGGCCATGGCGCGCAGGCGGATGATGCCGGTTGTGGTTTCCTCGCAGCCGCCGATGACGTAGGGGAGTTCCTCTCGCATGGAGCTGTGGAGCATGCCGACCAGATCACCGCCATCATCAATGATAATATTGCAGTGGTGGGACAGAACCTGCCGCAGGTGTCTGGTGTACTCCTCCTGACTGGAATTGTACCAGGCATAGACATTGAGGCCGGATTGGGCCAGGGCCGCGGCGACATCATCCTGTGTGGAGAGGGGGTTGGACCCGGTCACATACATCTGTGCTCCGCCTGCGGCAAGCACTTTGCACAGATAGGCCGTCTTTGCCTCCAGGTGGACGGAGAGGGCGATGCGGATGCCGGCGAAGGGCTGTTCTCTTCGAAAATCTTCCTCCAGACCTCTGAGGAGGGGGCAGTTCTTTTTGACCCAGTCAATTTTGTGGGCTCCGTCTGCTGCCAGGCTGATATCTCTGATTTCACAGTCCATATATTCTTCTCCTTACAGCCCGCCGTGATCTAAGGCAGGCAAATGCTTGCGGAAATACAGGGCCCTCTGCCCGAAAGTGAGCTTCCGGCAGGCGGCCAAGTGGTAGAAGCTATTATAGCCCAGGCGGTGCTATTGTGCCATATAAGCGTTTCTGGTATTTGCCCTTCCTTGCTCTGCAGGAGCGTCCTGGCATTTGCCCTTCCTTGCGCCGCAGGAGCGTCCTGGTATTTGCCTTTCCTTGCGTCGCAGGAGCGTTCTGGCATTTACGCTTCCTTTGCGCCGCAGAGCGATCCTCTCGTTTTCGAGAGGGGAACTTTTTGCTATAATGAATAAAATTTCCAGGAGAGGTTTAACAAGATGCAGAAGAAGAAAATGAGGATCCTGTCAGCAGTGCTTTTACTCGCCGTTTTTATGGTGGTAACAGCCTGTTCCTCCAACCAGTCT
Source organism: Shuttleworthella satelles DSM 14600 (assembly GCF_000160115.1). Classification (GTDB taxonomy): domain Bacteria; phylum Bacillota; class Clostridia; order Lachnospirales; family Lachnospiraceae; genus Shuttleworthia; species Shuttleworthia satelles. Next base: position 1,309,362 of record NZ_GG665866.1, on the reverse strand, counting down.
CAGGAGGCAAAGGAGGATCGGACAGAGGGAATCCGCGCTATGGCGCAGGGTTCTTACGGGAAGGCGCAGGATCTCTTCGAGCAGGCTCTTGAGAAAAGCTCTGATCCTAAGACTTCATCCGGACTGGACAACTACTACTATAAGGCGATCGCCCAGTTCAATTCGGGCGATGAGGACGGGGCGATAGCCACTTACAGTGAGCTGATCAAGGCGGATGCTAAGAATGCGGATGCCTATTTTCTGCGGGGAAATGTCTATCTGTCGAAGCAGGACGCAGGATCCGCGGAGACTGATTTTGGCCAGGCCCTTCAGATAGACCCGAATGATCTCTCGCGCAGGATCTGTATCTATGAGTCTTACAGGAAATATGGACAGGAGGAAAAGGGCAAAGATCAGCTCCAGTATGTCCTTGACCATGAGGGAGAGGACTATTTGAACGGGGCCAAAGCCAAGGATTACCTTGGACAGACTGACGCGGCGGTCTCGGATTATCAGGCGGCCGTCCGGGCCGGAAAGAACGAGGCTTATCGTCCCCTGATCGCCCTGCTTGACCGGCAGCAGAAGAGAGAAGAGGCGGATACTGCCCTGGAGGAATACAAGCAGAAAAAGCTATCCGGAGAAGACTACCATAATATCGTTGGCATTCAGCTGGATCGGGCGGCTTATGAGGATGCCAGGTCGGATGTAGACAGGGCTCTGGAGCTCAAGGGCCTGAAGGAGGGGGAGAAGAGGAAGCTGCTTGCGGACCAGGTGGCCTGCCTGGAACATTTGCGGCAATACGATGAGGCGAAGACCAGGGCTGAGGCCTATCTCAAGCTCTATCCGACAGACGGACAGATGATCCGGGAATTGAAATTGATCGAGTACGCCCAAAAGCCTGTACAGGAATAGACTTTATTGAGAACTTGGCGCAAATACCCGTACAGGAATAGACTTCATTGGGAATTTGGCGCAATTTCGCGAACAGCATGATTTTGGATACAGACAGTCGGGTTGACCGGGATCGGTTTGACCTGGATATGGAAGAAGAGAATAAATTGAACCAGCCCCTTTTAGAGCACAATCAGAGAATCAAAGAGCAGGCAGAGTCCTTTCTTCTGGTGTCAGTCTGTACTGAGGACGAGAGCAAGACACAGCTCCTCCTGGATGAGTTGGAGGAATTGCTTCACACGGCCGGCGGACAGTCGGTCGGCAGGATCACCCAAAAGCAGGATGCGCCCAACACAGCCTCTTACCTGGGGAGAGGTAAGATTGAGGAGATTCGCGGCTATCTGGAAATGACAGGGGCCGACGGTATCATCTGTGACGATGAGCTGACTCCGGCGCAGATGCGTAATCTGGCTATGGCCCTGGACTGTAAGGTCATGGACCGGACCATCTTAATCCTTGACATCTTCGCGTCTCATGCCGCGAGCGCGGAGGGTAAAATCCAGGTGGAGTTGGCGCAGCTGCGTTACCGGGCCACACATTTGACTGGCATGGGGCTTTCGATGTCGCGGCTGGGAGGAGGAATCGGGACGAGAGGACCGGGCGAGTCAAGGCTTGAAATAGATCGCAGACGGATAAGGTCCCGCATTGGAAGGCTGAAGGCCATGTCGCAGGAGGCGGCGGCCCACCGACAACTGACCAGAGAGCATCGCAAGCGCCAGCAGATGCCTGTCGCCGCCATTGTGGGCTATACGAATGCCGGCAAGTCCACCCTGTTAAACGCGCTGACAGGAGCGGGAGTTCTGGCTCAGGATATCCTCTTCGCCACTCTGGATACGACGACGCGGATCGTGGATCTGGGGGGCTCTGAGACCATGCTGCTGACAGATACGGTCGGTTTTATCCGCAAGCTGCCCCACGGTCTGATTGATGCCTTTCGATCTACCCTGGAGGAGGCGAAATACGCGGATTATATCATTCAACTGGTGGACGCGTCTGACCCGGACATGGAAGAGCGCATGCATGTGGTCAGGCAGACCCTGGATGAGCTCGGCGTCAAAAATAAGAAGATCCTGACCCTGTTCAACAAGTGCGATCGGCTCGAAGAGGACCTGTCTTTGCATGATTTTCGGGCGGACAAATCCCTGTGTATTTCGGCCCGGACGGGAATGGGGTTACATGAGGTCAGGCAGGCCCTGGCAGATTTTCTCAGAGAGGACCGGGTCTTGGTCGAGCGGGTTTTGGACTATCAGAAGATGCAGCTTCTCGCCCGTATTCACGAGCGGGGCCAGGTCTTAGAGGAGTCCTATGAGGAAGATGGGATTCACATCAAAGCCTATGTGCCTCTGGCAGTCTATGGGATTTTAGACGACTAGGGCAGAGACATAATGACAGTCATGTATTTTGTTAGAGGATGGCGGAAGGACAATTTGCAGGTATCATTGAAAGAGGCGAGGAGACACAGATGATCAAGCGGTTAATCAGAGAGATTCAGAAGAAGAATGCTCCCATTGTTGTGGGACTTGACCCCCAGATGGCATTGATTCCCCAGAAGCTGCTGGATAAAAATTATCAGCAGTACGGGCAGACCCTGGAGGGGGCGGCAAATGCCTTCTGGGACTTTAACAGGGCGATCATTGACGCTGTCTGCGATCTGATTCCGGCGGTAAAGCCCCAGTCCGCCATGTATGAGCGGCTGGGACTGGCCGGTGAGGCGGTCTACCATAAGACCATTTCCTATGCCAGGGACAAGGGGCTTCTTGTGATTGGCGATATCAAGCGGGGGGACATTGGGTCTACCTCCGCCGCCTACGCGGATGGACATCTGGGCCTGGTTACAGTCGGGGAAAAGGTCTATGCTCCTTTCGGAGAGGATTTCGCCACAGTCAACCCCTATATGGGAACAGACGCGGTAGGCCCCTTTGTCGATGTCTGCAAGGCGCAGGATAAGGGGATTTTCGTCCTGGTCAAGACGTCGAACCCCTCCTCCGGAGAGTTTCAGGATCAGATTCTGGCTGAGACAGGGAAGCCTCTCTATGAATCTGTCGCCTATATGGTTGAGAAGTGGGGGGAGGAGACCAGAGAGGATGGATACTCTGACGTGGGAGCAGTTGTCGGCGCCACCTATCCCAGGCAGGGAGAGCGTTTAAGGGAGCTCATGCCTCATACCTACATTCTGGTGCCGGGTTATGGAGCTCAGGGCGGCAGGGGATTTGATCTGACGCATTTCTTCGACAAGGATGGATTGGGCGCGATTGTCAACTCCTCACGCGGCATTATTGCCGCGTATCAGAAGGATAATTACGCAGGGTTTGGGGCTGAGCATTTCGCGGAGGCCTCCAGACAGGCTGTCCTTGACATGTTGGCCGATATCAACGGAGCACTGGGAAGATGAGCAAGCAAATGGATCAGGCTCGCGTGCTGAAAAGCGAGCCTCTGGCGGAGGGAGTCTTTTCTCTGCTCCTTCAGACAAAGATTGCGGAGGAGGCTGTTGCAGGCCAGTTTATCTCTGTCTACTCGAGAGATGGGGCCAGACTCCTGCCCCGCCCTATTTCCATCTGTCAGATCAGGCGGGACGCCGGGACGCTGCGCCTGGTCTATCGGGTAGTCGGAAGGGGAACCGAGGAGTTCTCCCGTCTTAAGGGGGGAGAGAGCCTTCGTGTCCTGGGGCCTCTGGGCAATGGGTTTTCCGCGGACGCCGGGACCCTGCCAATTTGCAGGAGACCCATCTTAATCGGCGGCGGAATTGGGATTCCCCCCATGGTCGGCCTGGCGGAGACCCTGTGCAGCGCAAACAGATCTGGCGAGAGCATTTCTGACGCGTCTGATCAGGAAAGGGTCGGAGAGCATGCCTGGGTGGAGCCGACCCTGGTCATGGGCTACCGCAATGAGGATACTTTTCTGACAAAAGAGTGCCGGGCAGCCGGCCGCCTTGTCATCGCAAGCGATGACGGCAGCATCGGGACGCACGGAACTGTAATTGACGCTATCAGAGAGCAGAGGGTGACAGGGGACGCTGTCTTTGCCTGCGGACCCAAGCCCATGCTGCGGGCAGTCAAGGCCTATGCCGAGCAAAATAAGCTGCCCTGCTTCATCTCGATGGAGGAGCGCATGGCCTGTGGCATCGGGGCCTGCCTTGCCTGTGTCTGTAGGACAGTCGATGCGGATGATCACTCCAGGGTGAAGAATGCCAGAGTCTGTGCTGATGGCCCTGTCTTCGATGCAAAAAAGGTGGATCTGTCATGAATACATCTGTGAGTTTAGCGGGTATTTGCCTGAAGAACCCTGTTATGGAGGCCTCCGGAACCTTTGGGAGCGGGATGGAATACAGCCAGTTTGTCGATTTGAACCGCCTGGGGGCTGTGGTCACCAAGGGCGTAGCTGACCGTCCCTGGCCGGGCAATCCCACGCCCCGGATCGCGGAGGTGCCCGCCGGTATGCTCAATGCCATCGGCCTGCAGAATCCGGGCTTAGAGACCTTCATTCAACGGGATCTGGCCTTTTTAGATGCCTTTGATACCCGGGTGGTGGTCAATGTGTGCGGGCACACAGAGGAGGAGTACCTTCGCGTGGTAGAGACCCTGGCCGATCAGAAGAGGGTGGATCTCCTGGAAATTAATATTTCCTGTCCCAACGTCCGGGAGGGAGGTATGGCCTTTGGAACGGACCCGGCGATGGTGGAGTACATTACCTCAAGTGTTAAAAAGAGGGCTGCCCAGCCCATTATCATCAAGCTGACGCCAAACGTCACAAGCATTGCCGATGTCGCAAGGGCGGCGGAGGCGGGAGGCGCAGATGTCATCTCTCTGATTAATACCATCACAGGGATGAAGATCGATGTAGGGCATCGAACCTTTGCTCTGGCCAACAAGACCGGCGGTATGTCCGGCCCGGCCATTCATCCCATTGCCGTTCGCATGGTCTACGAGGCGGCGCAGGCAGTGAAGATTCCCATTATCGGCATGGGAGGGATCGCAAGCGCTGAGGATGCTCTGGAGATGATCCTGGCCGGGGCGACCGCTGTCGCTATCGGGACGGCCAACTTCTATCGGCCCCGGGCTACCCTGGATGTCATAGAGGGGATTGAGACCTATATGCAAGACCAGGGAGTCGAGGACATCCGGGAGCTGATTGGGGCCGTGCGCCAGGCAGGAGGATAGGAGCATATCTGGCAGGAGGATATGTGGCAGGAGCATATGTAGTATGATATTTGCCGAGAAGGCATCTTAGACTTATCATGGATATCTGCAAAGTGTGAATTCTTTTCTCTGCGGTTTTGCGAGAATGGAAAAAGGCAGCAGAAAACGGCAAAAGGCAGCAGAAAACAACAAAAGGCAGCAGAAAACAACAAAAGACAGCAGAAAACAGCAAAAGATAGCAGAGAGCACCGAGTCAGGACAGGAGGACCATATGGAGACATACAAGCAGGAATTTATTGAGTTTATGATTGACTGTCAGGTCCTCAAGTTCGGCGACTTTGTGACCAAGAGCGGAAGAAAGACCCCCTTCTTCGTCAATACCGGTTTCTATCGCACCGGCTCTCAGCTCAAGCGCCTGGGAGAGTACTATGCCAGGGCAATCACAGATCACTTTGGTACAGACTTTGACCTGCTCTTTGGGCCTGCCTATAAGGGAATTCCACTGGCTGTGTCTGCAGCGATTGCGCTCTCAGAGAACTATGGCGCGGATATTCGCTACTGCTCTAACCGTAAGGAAATCAAGGATCACGGGGATAAGGGCATCCTTTTAGGCAGTCCCATCGAGAGGAATGATCGGGTTGTCATGATCGAGGATGTGACTACTGCCGGGACATCCATTAAGGAGACCTACCCCCTGATTCAGTCACAGGCCGAACATGTTCAGGTGGCAGGTCTTGTTGTGTCAGTGGACCGCATGGAGCGGGGGCAGGGAGACAAGGCAGCGCTGATCGAGATCGGAGAGAAGTATCAGATGAAAACCTGCGCGATTGTCACGATGGAAGAGGTCGTCGCTCATCTTTATAACCGGCCCTATAAAGGGGAGGTCATCATTGATGATAAGCTCAAGGCGGCAATCGACGCGTATTACAGGGAGTATGGAGCCGCGCAATAAGGGGGCCTGACAGGAAGAAGGGGGGAAAATTCCGGCAATTTCGCATAGGGCAGGATAGGTAAAGAAGCTTGAGAAAGGAGTTTCTCTTGAGCACAAGACGCAGATCCAAAAAGGAGAGAGGGATTTTATGGTGTCTCTTTCTCGTCTACGTCGCCGTCATGGTCTATTTTCTCTTCTTCGCGGAGAGCTTTGGCCGCGGTGACCCCGGCATCAATGGGCAAAACCTGATTCCCTTTCATGAGATCGGACGCTATCTGCGTTATTGGCGCAAGATCGGCGTCTGGCTGGTCATTCTCAACCTGGCCGGAAACATTGCGGCCTTTGTCCCCTTTGGGCTCATCCTGCCTATGCTGATGCAAAGGAAGGCCAGGGGGGGAAGAGTCATCCTGGCGGGATTTTTCACTTCCTGCCTGGTGGAATTCATCCAGCTTGTCACAGACCTTGGGACCTGCGACGTAGATGATATTATCCTGAATACTCTGGGTGTCATTGTCGGTCTGATCTGCTATGAGATCGCGCATGGTATTAGGTCGTGGGTAGAAAGATAAATGATGAGAGATGAAAGACGGCGCCGCAGACAGCGCATGCATAAAAAGAATCGATCCAACCTGGCCATCCTCATGGCGGTTCTGGCGAGCCTGTCCATTGCCGCCTATCTCTTTATGGCCTATCAAGCGGCAGTTTCAGGAGGCGATACGCCCAATCTCATGGGAGCAGCAGCGGTGCTCTTTATGATTCTCTCACTGATTTGTCTCTACTATGGGGTCAGGGAGTTCCGATTGGGGACATACAGCAGAAGTTCCCGCCTGTCGGGTCTTCTCTTGCCCCTTGTGGCCAGCTTTCTCTGGTTGGGAACCTACATTCTGGGAATTTTATCCTGACTCCGTGAAAGAGGAAGAGAAAACGATTTTGCGCGACGATAGAAAGCAGGGCGGATGACGATAACGAAGCTTTGCCTGCGGGAAGGTCATATGAATCAGGATACAAGAAAAGAGCATACAGAAGAGGATCCTTGTAAGGGAATCATTTTTCGCGAGCGCTACGAGCTGGCTATGGAGCGGATCGCCGGGATTGCGGCGAATCCTGAGGTGAGAGAAAACTTTTGCGATTATATGATGCAGATCGGCAGTTTCTTCCTCAAGATCGACCGGCACAGGGCCTTTTTAGAGGAGAAAAGAGAGAACGTCGGGCAGGACCCGGCCGCTGCGGATTTTATTGAGAGAGTGGGATATCCCCGCCTGACCCGGGAGGAGGGAGCAAAATGGCAGGAAGATATCTATGCTGCCCTGCATGAGGATCACTATCGCAGCTCCTATCTCTGCCCCGACTATGCGGTCAGGCGGCTTGGAGCAGGACTTGGCGGGATTTTGTCTGCCTTTGCCGCGGATCTGCTGGCTCTGATTCCCTGGGTTTATGAGGGAAGGCTGGACCTGCTGACCATTTACGCGGAGCTCTTCGTGATGATACACGGGGATCTGGCCATGGCAAAGGACGAGGGGGCGGCGGAAAAGACCGTCAGAGACAGTATTTACTGGTTCTACCGCGATTACAGCGAGATCTTCACCAGGGACGCGGTCATGAACCTGATTGATCCAGGCCGCGATTTTCTGACCCGTATTGTCATGGAGTCTGATTTAAGCGACCTGTCCTATCTCTATTCTTACGGAAGTCCTATCGGGGAGAATGAGCTGGCCATGGCAGCTTACCTCAACCGTCTCTCTGAGGAGGAGGTCCGCCGCATGGCGGCAACCTATACAGAGGGCTACCGGATCGGCTTTCAGGTGACCGGTAAGGATATTTCGATCAAGTCCGCGGTCAAAATAGAATACCCGATCGGGATGGAACGCATGGTACGCCAGGCGATTCGTAATTTCCGTAAGATGGGTCTTGCTCCTGTTTTAGTCCGCGAGAGCATACTCTCTCTACAGGGGAGGGGCAAAGGGAAACGGGGCGTCTTTTCCTGTTCTTTGAACCGTCAGTTTGACTACGACCACAAGAATGACCTGGGCTATTATCTGGACGCGGGGCTGAACCAGCGTCGCCTGGAGGTCATGCAGGATACCTTTGAGAAACATAAAAAGCTGGCCCGCGGCATGGGCGGTCCCGCTGTGATTGATGTCTTCGGACAGGAGGATTTTGAGCCTGTCAACTCCGAGGCCAATTACCATTACAGCACAAGGCAGCAGGAGTTAAATGTCAGCTATGCCGCGCAGGCCGGGCAGATCAGTAACCGCTACATCATCGGCAGGGAGAGAAGCTTCACCATGATCGCCTTCCCCCTGCCCTCCATCGGAGACCAGTTCGAGGAGATTTTCGCCAGGACCATGGAGATCAATACCCTGGACTATCACAGCTATCAGAGGATGCAGCAGAAGATCATCGATCTCTTAGATCAGGGGGAGAGGGTCCATGTTCAGGGGCAGGGGGGAAACCAAACGGACATCACAGTAGAGCTTTTTCCGACTGCGGATCCCAGTCACATGACCAGGTTCGAGAATTGTGTGGCTGACGTCAACATTCCGGTGGGGGAGGTCTTCACGTCCCCTGTCCTGGAGGGGACAAATGGGATTCTTCACGTCTCGCATGTCTATCTGGACGGGATGGAGTTCAAGGATCTGCGGCTGACCTTCAGGGATGGGATGCTTGTCGATTATTCCTGCGGCAACTTTGAGAGCAAAGAGGAGGGGCGACAGCTGATCAGGGAGAATATTCTCTATCAGCACAAGAGTCTGCCCATCGGAGAGTTCGCGATCGGTACCAATACGACAGCCTATCGCATGGCAAAGGATTATGGAATCGGCTCCAAGCTGCCCATCCTGATTGCGGAGAAGACCGGCCCCCATTTTGCCCTGGGCGACACCTGCTATTCTCATGAAGAGGATAACCGGGTCTATAATCCCGACGGCAAGGAGATTGTTGCCAAGGAGAATTCCATCTCGAAGCGAAGGAAAGAGGACCCGATCGGGGCCTATTTTGGCTGTCACACGGATATTACGATTCCCTTCGAGGAGCTGGGGGTCATTGAAGTGATCTCAGCGGATGGAAGGAGACGCGATATCATACGGGATGGCAAATTTGTGGTGCCCGGGACAGAGGAACTGAATCTTCCTCTGTCAGATTGAGTGTCAGATGAAATGAAAGAAGAAGAGAAGAGCTCAGCCTCCGGGGAAATGTCCCCGGAGGCTTTTTTCACATGATGGAATGCTCATGCGGAATGTCTGTACGCATGTATTCGACAGTTACAGCAGCAGAATGCGCGCGAAAGGCCCTAGGATCTTACCTTTGCAATCTGTCATTGAGCATGTCAGCGAAAATGGGGACAGGCGAGTCGTTTCATGCTATACTTAAAAAGGTTAGTTGAGTCTAACATGGCGAAAGCAGAGAAAAGAGCCGACCGCTCTGTTTCGACAAAGATCGGAAAAAGGCGCTTGTATGACATTGGCGGATAGCAGAAGGGGATTTTTCGGGAAGGAGAAAGAGCTTATGGATACAGAAAAGAAAAAGCAAAAGGGGATTTTTGACTACATCTTTCAATTTGCGGGTGACTACAGGAGCAGCTACATAAAAAGTGTGGTCTTTGCCGTGATTGGGGTGGTCTGTTCCATCGTCCCCTATATTCTGATGGGAGATATGGTAAAAAAGCTCCTTGAGGGGGAGAGGGAATTCAAGGTTTATCTGACGGAAGGGCTTGCAATGGCTCTTTTTTGGATTCTGCGTGTGACCTTCCATACGGTCTCCACGAAAATCTCGCACAGGACAACCTTCAAACTGATTGGGAATGTTCGGATCACCCTTGTCGACAAGTTGTCCCGTCTGCCCCTGGGAACCGTTCAGGGGATGGCCTCCGGCACACTGAAGAATATTATCTGTGAGCGAACGGATTCCATGGAACCGGTACTGGCGCATGTCGTGCCGGAGTTTACAGCGAATCTCTGCGCGCCGCTCATGCTCTTTATTTACATCCTGACCATAGATTGGAGGATGGCCCTGCTCTCACTCGCTACGCTTCCGATTGCGGCGATCGCGATGGCGTGGATGTTTAAGGACAGCGACAAGAGGTTTCAGAAGACGCAGGAGACCACCAAAAAGCTGAATGATACCGCGGTGGAATATATCGGGGGGATTGAGGTTATCAAGGCCTTCGGCAAGGCGGAGAGCTCCTATCAGCGCTTCGCGGATGCCGCCAGGGAGAATGCCAACAGCTTCATCGATTGGATGATGGCCTGCATTGTTCCCTTCTCGCTGGGCATGGTGATCACACCGGCGACTCTTTTGTCTGTTCTTCCCATCGGCGCGATATTCACGATACAGGGCTCTCTTTCGCTCTCCAATTATATTATGATTGTGGTTTTATCCTGCGGGCTGATTGCGCCGCTCATTACCGTGATGAGCTATAACGATGACATCACCAAGGCGACTTCAATTTTCGGAGAAATCGACGCGATCTTAGAACTGCCTGAGCTCAAGCGGCCGCAAGTCAGCAGGAATCTGCCCCAAAACCACGGCATTCAACTGCGGGGCGTTCGTTTTGGATACGGTGAAAAGGAAGTGCTCCACGGCATCGACCTGGACATAGGGGCAGGGAGCGTGACGGCCCTGGTAGGCCCATCCGGCAGCGGAAAGTCAACGCTGGCGAGGCTGATCGCCTCCATGTGGGATGTGAAAGAGGGGAGTGTCCTGGTCGGCGGGGCGGATATACGGGATATGTCGATAGCGGATTACAGCGCGCAGATTGCCTATGTGTCGCAGGACAGCTTCCTTTTTGACGCTTCTGTGAGAGAAAATATTCGCATGGGCAGACCATCCGCCACGGATATGGAAGTGGAAGAGATCACGAAAAAGAGCGGCTGTTACGAGTTTATTATGGGCCTCGAGAAGGGCTTTGACACAATCGTGGGCGGCAGCGGAGCGCACCTGTCCGGCGGGGAGCGACAGAGGATTTCCATCGCGCGGGCGATGATGAAGAACGCGCCGATTCTGATTCTCGATGAGGCGACTGCCTATACGGATCCGGAAAATGAAGCCGTCATACAGAGGTCTGTTTCCGAGCTCTCCAGGGGAAAGACGCTCATTGTGATTGCACACAGACTCTCTACGGTGATCGATTCTGACCAGATCGTTGTGATCCGGGACGGAAATATCGAGGCCAGGGGCAGGCATACAGAGCTTTTAGATTCCTGTCCTCTCTATCGGAATATGTGGGAGGCCCATGTTTACGCAAAGGATGCCGATGAAGAAGGGGGTGCAATCGCATGATTTCTACGCTAAAGAAATTTTTTGAATTTTGCAGAGTGCAGAATCGCCGTATGTTTTACAGGACGCTTGGCATAGGAGTCATTATCGCTGCCTGTGAAGCGGCCAAGTTCCCGGCAATCTATCTGGTGTTGGCCGGATTTTTGTCCGGGTCCATATCGAAAAATATGATTCTGTCCGGCTTTGTGATTTTGTTGATCGCCTCACTGGTGGAGTCTCTGGCCAAGGGCAGGTCAACAATGCTGCAGTGCAGGGCAGGATACTGTGAATGCGCTGAGAAGAGAATCGAAATCGCGGAGCATTTGAGATATCTGCCCATGGGATATTTCAATCAGAACAGCCTCGGTGAGATTACGACGGTTACGACCAATATTATGGAGCAGCTTGGCGACGTGGCGACCAGGGTTGTGATGTTGACAACACAGGGGATTTTGAATTCGGCGATCATTGTTCTTCTGATTCTTATCTATGACTGGAGAATCGGACTGATCTGCCTGATTGGCATCGGGCTATTCGCCGGGATCAATCGGGCCATGCGAAAAGCGAATGCCAGGGTATCCGTGACCAAGGTAGAGACGGATACCAGGGTGATTTCGGGTGTCCTGGAGTATGTTCAGGGGATCGCGGAGGTGAAGGCCTATAATCTGGTCGGTCAATCCAGGAAAAAACTGGATGATACCATTCGGATGGCCGGTGACATCAATACAGACATGGAGATGATCTGTAACCGCTATGTTCCCTTGCAGAACATGGTATTAAAGCTGACCGGCGTCGCGATCCTCCTCTTCTCAATTTCCTTTTATCTCAGCGGAAGCATGGGGCTTTTGGAGGTGTTTATCATGATGATTATGTCCTTCCAGGTCTTTGCGGGCCTTGAGGCCATGGGAGCTTATTCCGCGCTTTTGAGAGTCGTTGACCTGTGCGTGGAGCGGGGAAAGGAAGTGCTGGCCCTAAAGCCCATGGATATATCGGGGCAGGAATATGAGCCAAAGACAGATGATATTGAAGTCTCAGAGATCGATTTCTCCTATGACACAAAGAAAATCATCGACCATGTGTCGCTTAAGGTGCCGGAGAGAACGACGGCAGCTTTCGTGGGACCGTCCGGCGGAGGCAAGACAACACTCTGCCACCTGATCGCCCGTTTCTGGGATGTGGATCGGGGAAGGGTGTCCCTCGACGGAAAGGATGTCAGAGACTATTCCATGGATTCTCTGATGGATAATTTCAGCTTTGTCTTTCAGAATGTCTACCTCTTCCATGATACGGTTGCGAATAATATTCGCTTTGGCCGGCCGGACGCGCCGATAAAGGACGTCATTGCGGCCGCGAAAAAGGCCTGCTGCCATGACTTTATCATGGCGCTGCCGGATGGATACGATACGATCATCGGCGAAAACGGGGCCTCCCTGTCAGGAGGAGAGAAACAGCGCCTGTCGATTGCAAGAGCAATCATGAAGGATGCTCCGATTATCATTCTCGATGAGGCGACGGCCAATGTCGATCCTGAAAATGAGAAGGACCTTATGGAGGCAATCCAGGCTCTGACAAGGGAGAAAACAATCCTGATGATCGCCCATCGCTTAAAGACAGTGCGAAACGCGGATCAGATCTTTGTCATCGACAAGGGGAAGATTGTTCAGAGGGGCACGCATGAGGAACTGATGGAACAGGAAGGAATCTATCGGCGCTTCGTCGACTCCAGACGGCAGGCAATCGGCTGGAAGATCGGATAGGGCCGAGCTTATTGGTTCGATTAGAAAGTCTAACAATTGCTGCCCGCTTTATATAGTAAAATAGATGTGCCACGATCAGTGATGATAGGGCGGTTTGCCCTGGAAAGGAAGAGAGTATGGCGCAGGTTGGAATCGTGATGGGCAGTGACTCGGATATGCCGATTATGGCGAAGGCAGCCGATATTTTAGACCAGCTTGGAATCAGCTATGAGATGCGGATTATTTCCGCGCACAGAGAGCCGGATGTCTTTTTCGACTACGCAAAGAGCGCTGAAGAAAGAGGCTGCAAGGTCATCATTGCCGGCGCCGGCAAAGCGGCCCATCTGCCCGGCATGTGCGCGGCTCTCTTTCCCATGCCGGTCATTGGCATTCCCATGAAGACATCGGATCTGGGAGGGGTGGATTCTCTCTACTCCATCGTGCAGATGCCCTCCGGCATTCCGGTTGCCACGGTCGCCATTAACGGCGGCGCCAATGCCGGGATTCTGGCGGCCAAGATTCTGGCCACGTCAGACCCGCAGCTTCTTTCGCGCCTGAAGAAGTACGCGGAGGATTTGAAGAATCAGGTCGTCGAGAAGGATCGCAGGCTGCAGGAGTCAGGTTATAAGGCATACTGATGATTTGATTATGCTGTTTATGCCGCGGTTTTTTCCGAAAACATTGCCCGGTAAAAAGTGCATTCTCTTTGGAATATTGCCTTACGAAAAGCGTCTTCTGTTTTTATCGGCTGACAGATGAGATGGAAGCGGGGATATCCTGCTTGAATTGATGAGAAGAAAATTTGATCGATGCCAAAGGAGAGATTATGGATTATAAGAGCGCCGGAGTTGATATTGAAGCCGGATACAGGTCGGTGGAGCTGATGAAGACCTATGTGAAGGAGACGATGCGCCCCGAGGTCCTGGGCGGCCTGGGAGGATTCTCCGGGGCCTTTTCCCTGGCCGGCTGCAAGGACATGGAAGACCCGGTGCTTTTGTCCGGAACCGACGGTGTCGGCACGAAGATCAAGCTGGCCTTCCTCTTGGACAGGCATGACACGATTGGCATTGACGCGGTGGCCATGTGCGTCAATGATGTCGCCTGCGCCGGCGGGGAGCCCCTTTTCTTCCTGGACTACATTGCCTGCGGCAAGAACTATCCCGAGAAGATCGCCGCCATTGTCAAGGGGGTTGCCGAGGGCTGCCGCCAGTCCGACTGCGCCCTGATCGGAGGGGAGACAGCGGAGCATCCCGGTCTCATGCCCGAGGATGAGTACGATTTGGCCGGTTTTTCTGTCGGCGTGGTTGACCGCAAGGACATTGTGACCGGCGAACATGTCAGGGCCGGCGACGTCATCATCGGGATGGCTTCCAGCGGCGTTCACTCCAACGGCTTCTCTCTGGTACGCAAGGTTTTTGAGATGAGCCGGGAGTCCCTGGAGACCTATTATGAAGAGCTGAAAACGACTCTGGGGGAGGCCCTGCTGGCTCCAACCCGCATCTATGTACATGCCCTCAAGGCCGTTCGTCAGGCCGGAGTGACCGTCAAGGCCTGCAGTCATATCACCGGGGGCGGCTTCTATGAAAACATCCCCCGCATGCTGCCTGAGGGAAAGAGAGCGGTCATTGAGAAGAATTCCTATGAGATTCCGGCCATCTTCAAACTCCTGGCAAGGACCGGAAATATTGACGAGAAGATGATGTATAACACCTACAACATGGGCATCGGCATGATGCTGGTCCTTGATCCGGCAGATGTGGATACCGCTGTGGAAGCCATCCGGTCCGCGGGGGACAGGCCCTATGTGATCGGTCACATTGAAGACGGACAGAAGGGCGTGACCTTATGTTAAGAGTAGCTGTCTGCGTTTCCGGTGGCGGCACGAACCTTCAGGCCATCATTGACGCCGTGACTTCCGGCAAGATCAGCAATACAGAGATTGTGCAGGTTCTGTCCAACAATCCGGGAGCGTATGCCCTAAAGAGAGCCAGGCAGGCAAAAATTCCCGCGGTCTGTGTCTCCCGCGCAGATCATCCGGATAAAGAGGAGTACAATCAGATCCTTCTTGAGACATTACAGTCGGCTAAGCCGGACCTAATTGTCCTGGCAGGTTTTCTGGTTGTGATCCCGGCGGCCATCGTCAGGGCATTTCCCAATCGCATTATTAATATCCACCCGTCCCTGATCCCCTCCTTCTGCGGAAGCGGATACTATGGACTTAAGGTCCATGAGGGGGCCCTTAACAGAGGAGTTCAGGTGACCGGGGCGACCGTGCATTTTGTGGATGAGGGGACAGATTCGGGGCCGATTATCCTGCAGAAGCCGGTGGCGGTTCACGCTGATGACGATGCCAAAAGCCTGCAGCTGCGCGTGATGGAAGAAGCGGAGTGGAAGATCCTGCCTAAGGCGATTGACCTGATCGCCAACGATAAGGTCAGGGTAAAGGGGCGAAGGGTGACTATTGATGAGAAGCTGGATATTTTTGCCCTCTGAACTTTGCTGAGAGCTCTGAGCTTCGATAGGATCTCTGATCTTTGACAGGATTTTTGACGCCCCACCCGGGTTAGCATGATGTGATAAGGAGAGTTTTTATGAAGGTATTACTGATCGGCGCCGGCGGAAGAGAGCACGCCATACTCCACGCAATCTACAAAAGCCCCAGGGTGGACAAGATCTATGTCGCGCCCGGCAATGCCGGGATGCGCGATATGGCGGAACTGGTCGATATCGGCGTGATGGAATTCGATCAGCTGGTCGCTTTCGCCAGGGAAAAGGCAATCGATCTGGCGGTCTGCTCTCAGGATGATCCTCTCTGCGCCGGAATCGTAGATGCCTTTGAGGAGGCGGGAATCCGCATCTTCGGGACCCGAAAAAACGCGGCGATCATCGAGGGATCCAAGGCATTTTCCAAGAACCTGATGAAGAAGTACGCGATTCCCACGGCTTCCTATGAGGTCTTTACTGACCCGGATGCCGCCTGCGCTTACCTGGAGCATGAGAGCTATCCGATTGTGTTAAAGGCGGACGGCCTGGCTCTGGGCAAGGGGGTTCTGATCTGTCAGGATTTTGAAGAGGCCAAAGCTGGGGTAAAGGAAATCATGACAGACAAGAAGTTCGGGTCTGCGGGCAATGAGCTTGTCATTGAGGAATTCATGACCGGACGGGAGGTCTCCGCCCTGGCCTTCTGTGACGGCAGACACTACAAGCTGATGACGTCTTCCCAGGATCACAAGAGGGCGGGCGACGGTGATACGGGCCTGAACACCGGCGGTATGGGAACCTTCTCTCCAAGTCCCTTCTTCACAGATGAGATCCGCGATTACTGTGACAAGCATATCTTTCAGCCCACGCTGGACGCCATGCTGGCGGAGGGGCGTGAGTTCAAGGGAGTGCTCTATTTCGGCCTCATGCTGACGGCAGACGGGCCTAAGGTCGTGGAGTACAACACTCGTTTCGGGGATCCGGAGACCCAGGTTGTCCTCCCCCGAATGAAGACAGATATCATCGATGCCTTTGAAGCCTGCATTGACGGGAAACTTGAGAATCTGGATCTGGAATTTGAGGACAACGCGGCTGTCTGTGTCGTTTTGGCGTCAAAGGGATACCCTCTCTCCTATGAGAAGGGATTTCCCATCAGTGGCTTTGAGCACTTCGACAATGTCAGAGATTTCTGCTTCCATGCGGGAACCAGGCTGGCCGCAGACGGGACTGTTGTGACCAACGGCGGGCGCGTTTTGGGGATCACATCCAAGGGAGCCAGTCTCAGGGAAGCCAGAGACAATGCCTATCGGGCGACGGACTGGATCTCATTCGCCAACAAGTACATGCGGCATGATATCGGAAAGGCCATTGACGAGGCATCTGAGACCAGATAGAGAACTGCTGATGCCGGGACAGACGGGGCTGACGAGAAAACCGGCTGATGACGCAAATGATATAAAGCAGATTATATAGAGCACATCATATAAACTGGTTTTGCTCCTCGTCATATTCGTAGCCAATGGAAGCCAGTTTTTGAATGATCTCTTTTGTGTTGGTCATATGGGCCGCGCAGAGTCTGGTCAGGGAAGGATAGCGGTCTCTGAGCTCAGTGTTGACGAAACTGAGCAAGAGGACGGGGTCTCTCGGAAGATCAAGCATGGATGCCTCCTGTTCTGTGTTTTTACCTGGGGACAGGGAATTCAGCTGTCAGTCTGAAGCAGCCTTTGGGTCAGCGGATAGAGAATGGGGTAGAGGATGGCGGCAAGGGTGACGCCTGTGATTCCCTGAACGATATTAAAGGGGATGCCCGCGGCGGAAGAGACAATGGCGGAGGAGAGGACCGCAGAGGTAAATCCGCTGCCGGCTGCCAGACCGATCAGAAGAATCTTATAGATAAAGTAGCCGAACACCATAAAGGTCTCTCCGATAACGCCTCCGCAAATGACAGCCCCGATGACATTCTTTCGATGCGCCTTGATGAGGCCGGATCCCTGATGGGCTGATTCCTGCGCGTGCCTGCTGACAGAGGTCAGCCAGACTGACAGGTGCGCGGCGATCAGGGCGGTCAGGGCTTTGATCAGAAATGTGCCGGGCACATAGGTGAGGTAACCGGCAAAGAAGTCAGAAAGGGCACTTCCGATCCCGGCGGCCAGCCCGCCGGTCACCGGCCCGAGGAGGAGGCCGCAGAGCAGAACCATGGCGTCTCCGGGATGGATGTAACCCATAGTGGGAGTGGGGATACGCACCACCATGGTTGTCGCAGTTGTCAGGGCAGCCAGAAGAGCGGCCAGAATCAGTTTACGCAGGTTTGTCATTGCAAAGTCTCCCTTTATGTTAATGATCTGAACAGAGCCTGTTTCCTATTATCTTGAATAGGGCTTGATTTGTACAGGTTCATCTGTCGAAAAATCTGTGTCAAAGCATCAGATACCGTGTCAAAATATAAAAATATCAAACACAGTGTTCAAAATATAAAAGAAGGCATGTCAACGACTGAGAAAGAATACTAGCGCCGAGGGCAGTTCATTATCGTGAATTGTAAGAAGACGGATTGCGAGGGACGGAATCTCTATCAAGTCTTTTTAGGAGCCCTCTCTGACAAAAGATTAACGGAAAATTGCACACAATTGAATACAAAAGAATATGTATCAACTTTCGAACATAAATCCATTGTGCCGGTGAAAAAAGGGTTCTAAAATGACATAAAGATCTGTGAGAAATGCAGGAGCGGGCATTTGCCCGAAACCACATCAGACATAGGAGGGAATCAGTATGGGTTACGGATTTGGTGCAATGATCGATCGCCTGAAGGCGAATCCAAAGAAGATCGTATTTACAGAGGGCAGCGATGAGCGCATCCTTCAGGCTGCTTCCAGGCTGCTGGCCGGTACCTGGCTGCAGCCGGTTCTGGTCGGGGATCCGAAGGAGATCCATCGCGTTGCCGAGGCGGACGGGGATAATATCAATGGCGCCGCTATTATTGATCCCAACAACTTTGACCGCATGGATGAGATGGTGGATCTCTTTATTGAGCTGCGCGGCGCCAAGGCAGGCACAAGAGAGCAGGCGGTCAAGACTTTAAAGCAGGCCAACTATTTCGGGACGATGCTGGTTCGCATGGGCTATGCTGATTCCCTGCTGGGAGGCGCAACCTATTCCACAGCTGACACTGTTCGTCCTGCCCTGCAGATCATCAAGGCTGCCCCCGGCAACAGCATTGTCTCCTCCTGCTTTATTCTGGTTCGTCCTTCCGCAACCGGCGGAAATGAGGTTCTCTGCATGGCTGACTGTGCGATCAACCTGGTTCCCACAGAGGATCAGCTGGTCGAGATCTGCGGGCAGGCCACCAAGTGCGCGGAGCGCTTCGGCGTCGATCCCAAGGTTGCCTTCTTAAGCTTCTCCACCAAGGGATCCGGCAAGGGAGAATCAGTCACCAAGATGCAGAACGCAACGGCCAAGGCCAAGGTCAAGTATCCGGACCTTCCCATTGAGGGGGAGCTGCAGTTCGATGCGGCTGTTTCTCCAACAGTAGCCCGCCAGAAGGCTCCCGACTCCCAGATTGCAGGCCACTGCAATACTTTCATCTTCCCGGACATCAATGCCGGAAATCTCGGCTATAAGATCGCCCAGCGTATGGGTAATTTCGATGCCTACGGCCCCATTCTTCTCGGGTTAAATGCGCCCATCAACGATCTCTCCCGCGGATGCAATTCCCAGGAGGTATATGATATGGCGATCGTGACTGCTTCTCTGGCTTAAGAGCAGAGGTCTTTTTTATCTGCATTATCTGAGGCCGATGACGGACATGGACGATACAGATCCCGATATCAGCGAGGGAGAGTGGCGATTAGGAGCTGACTGGAGAATATTGACCGGCGCCCGGGATCTGGCAGGAAGCCGTGATCGGCAGTGACAGGGTCAGAGTGATGATATGAGCTAGGGACTACTATATTTTTTCGAAATCAACTATAATCAGGACTGGTTTTTGATAAGGAGGCAATATATGTTAGATGCAAAGATTGCAGAGATGATCAACGATCAGATCAATGCGGAGTTCGTATCCGCCTACCTCTATCTGGATTTCGCCAACTACTACGAAGATCAGGGGCTGGACGGTTTCGCCAACTGGTATCAGGTGCAGGCGCAGGAGGAACGTGATCACGCTATGCTCATGCGAACCTACCTGCTCAACAATGGGGAGAAGATTCATTTCAGCAATATCGAGATGCCCGTTAAGGAATACAAAAGCCCTGAGGATCCTCTGCACTATGCGATGGAACATGAGTGTTACATTACAGGTCGGATTAATCAGATCTATGGGGCGGCTCACGAGAAGCATGATTATCGCACCATGCAGTTCTATGACTGGTTCGTCAAGGAACAGGGAGAAGAGGAGAAGAATGCTGACGATCTGATCAAGAAGTTCAGTCTCTTCGGCCACGATCCCAAGGGGCTCTATGAGCTGAATCAGGAACTTCTGGCAAGAGCTTATGTCGCTCCCTCTCTGACCCTTTGATTCACAACAATAGAAGTGTTTTGGTGATTTGTTTCCTTGCCTTGAGAATCATTGAGATGTTGGGATAAGGAAATGGATGAAACATAAGGCCGACCCGGGAGAGCCAGAGGGTCGGCTTTTCTTATTCATGACAGTGAATTAGCACAAGGGAAAGACAGATGAGTAAATGGCTTTTGACCAATAAAAAGGCAGATTTTAAGGCTCTGGCCAGGGCCAATGGAATTGACCAGGTGACGGCCCGGGTCATGGTCAACCGGGGTGTCGCGGAAGAAGATTTTGACGCCTATTTGCATCCCTCCCTGGATCAGATCCGAAATCCCCATGATCTCAAGGATGTTGACAGGGCAGCTGACCTGCTGTCTGAAGCCATCGATGCAGGTAAGAAGATCCGCATTATCGGTGACTACGATATCGACGGGATCCAGTCGACTTATATCCTTCACCAGGCGCTTCTGACCTGCCAGGCCGATGTGGATTATGTCCTGCCCAAGCGGATCGAGGATGGCTACGGGCTCAATTCACATCTGGTGGAAGATGCCCACGAATCCGGCGTTTCTCTTATCATTACCTGTGACAATGGCATTGCGGCAAAGGAGGCAATTGCTCGTGCCAAAGACCTGGGGATGATGGTGATTGTCACGGATCACCATGAGGTTCCCTTTGCCATGGCCGATGGGAAAAGACTTGACAGGCTGCCCCCGGCGGACGCGATTGTCAATCCCAAGCAGGCGGATTGTCCCTATCCCTTCAAGGAAATCTGCGGGGCGGTCGTGGCCTGGAAGCTGGTCTTTGTTCTCTATGAGAAGCGTGGCGTCTCTGTGACTCTCGCCATGGATTTTCTGGAAAACGCGGCCTTTGCGACAGTCGGCGATGTCATGCCCCTGGTGGATGAGAACCGGACTATCGTCTCCCTGGGATTAGAGCGCCTGCGAAAGACCTCCAATCCGGGGATGGCCGCCCTGATGCGCGTCAGAGAGATTGATCCCGACCACCTGTCCGCCTATCATATCGGCTTCATCCTGGGCCCCTGTCTCAATGCCGCCGGGCGGTTGGAAACGGCGGAAAAGAGTACACGGCTCTTAGAGGAGAAAGAGCCAGAAAAGGCCTGGGTTTTGGCAGAGGACCTGGCAGCCTTGAATGAGACCCGCAAGGCCATGACAGCCAGAGGCCTGGAGGATGCCTTTACCCAGATCAAAGAAGGGGACTACGCAAAAGACCCGGTTCTGGTCATTTACCTGCCCAAGCTGCATGAGAGCATCGCGGGGCTGGTGGCGGGCAAGGTGAAGGAGAGTCTCTGGCGTCCCTGCTTCATCCTGACGGACGCCAGCGCAGAGGGCCTGGTCAAGGGGAGCGGCCGGTCCATTCCCCCCTACTCCATGTTCGAAGAGATGAACCGATGTAAGGATTTGATGGTTCAATTCGGTGGGCATCCCATGGCGGCCGGTCTCAGTCTGCGGCGGGACAAGATTGATTCCCTGCGCAGAGCGCTCAACGCGAATTGCACACTGACAGAGGATGACCTGCTGCCGAAGATCCACATTGATGTCCCTATGCCCTTGCATTACATCACGATTTCATTAGTGGAGGAGTTAAAGCGGCTGGAGCCCTTCGGAAACGGGAATCCAAAGCCCCTCTTTGCGGTTCGAAATGTTTTGGTTCGCTCTCTTCGAACCATGGGGAGGGAGGGACAATTCCTGAAATTTTCTCTGCGAGAAGGGTCATCAGAAGTGGAAGGAGTCTATTTCGGCGACGCGAGGGCATTTGCGACAGCGGTGGAAGAGGCCTATGGCCAGGGCTCCTGGGAGGAATTCTGCCATGGATTTCGAAGGGACCTTGCGGTTCGCATGGTCTATGAGCCACAGATCAATTCCTACCGCGGCAGAAAGAGTCTGCAGCTTGTGATCCGGGAAATTGAGCCGGAAGGCGACTGACGGACTCCGGCACAGCTGGTCTTCCCTGCGAAGAGTCAGCTGGAAAGAAGGGGCTGTTAGAGATAATATTAGAGATGCTATGGAAGCTGTTAGAATTTAAAGAATAGATTTTCCGGTTAACCATCAAGAACTTTTAGCGATCAGATCCAGGGCTTGTGCCAAGGAGAATCAGATCCAGGGTCTGCGGCGGGAAGAAGCATATTGAGGAAGATCTGCAATCGAAGGGGAGGAAAAGATGAGAGAAAGCTATACATTTGAATCCAAAGACAGACACTCTGAAATTCACGCAGTGCGCTGGGTCCCAGATTCAGGGAAGGTCAGGGGAGTCCTGCAGATTGTTCACGGAATGCAGGAGTATATCGAGCGATACGAGCCTTTTGCCCTCTGGTTAAATGAGCGGGGAATCGTCGTCTTCGGCCACGATCATATCGGCCATGGGGAGTCTGTGAGAGGGCCTGAGGAATGGGGGATCATGTCGCCCGAGCACCCGGCCGATATCATGGTTGAGGATATCTTTCGAAACTATCAGTTGGGGAAGGAGAAATGGCCCGGTTCACCTTTCTTTCTTCTGGGACATTCCATGGGGAGCTATTTGGTCCGCATGTTTCTGGGGAAGAAAGCAGGGGATTTGGATGGATTGGATGGGGCAATTGTCATGGGAACCGGTTCTCTGCCGGATTCCTCTCTGCGCTTTGGCCTGGCTGTTCTCAAGCTGATCGCCGCCTTTAGGGGCTGGAACTATCGCAGCTCGTTGGTTCAAAAGCTCAGCTTCTCAGGGCCTTATCAGCGCTATGACTTAAGCGGAAGGGATACCGGAAATTCCTGGCTGACCAAGGACCAGGAAATTGTGAAAAAGTACTACGCCGATCCCAAGTGCACCTATCTCTTCAGTCTGGGCGCTTATCGGGGGCTTATGGAGGCCTGCTATTATGACAATCGGCCGGAGCATCTCGCAAAGATACGCAGGGATCTGCCCCTCCTTTTGGTCTCCGGAGCCGAGGACCCGGTGGGTGATTTGGGCAAGGGGGTTGAGCGTGTCAGAGGGCAATACGCGGCGGCCGGCTTTTGTGATCTGCGGATGAAGCTCTATGAGAATGACCGGCATGAGATCTTAAATGAGACAGATCGTGAGCAGGTCTATGAGGACCTGTGGGATTGGATGCAGGAGCACGGGAGCAAGATAAACTCACAGGAACAGTAAGGCGCTGCATCTTCATCTTGCCGGTCGATGACTTTAGTCAGTTCTGCTCATCTTCTTTGGATATCTTTTCCCGCTTCTTGATCGCTTCTATCTTCTGACGATGACCGGGGCGGCTGCGCAGGAAGGGGATGAGATCGCTCAGAGGAAGCTTGCGCAGGTACCACTGCATGCGCAGGCGATTGCGCTCCGTGAAGCCGACCAGGATGTCATGGTTGGCCTCAGACAGGTAATCGATCACTCCGTCAATATCAGACTTGGCATTCTTGGGGCAGTGAATTGCCTGCCGATGGGTTGTCATGATATAGAGGGTGTATGAGATGCTGAAGTGGTGCCAGAGAATCCGGTGCAGGGTAGAATACTTATAGACCCATTTGATCTCTGAGATAGGGACAATGGCGACGCCGTAGACAGATGTTTCGATAAAGAAATGCTCTGTGATAAAAATATCCTCGGTGGCCAGCTGGGGCATGGTCGCGAGTTCTTCTTCCGCCTGGTCCAGCAGCTTCCATGGATCGCCGTAGGCTCCCAGCCGACGCACGGGAGCGGACAGCTTGGGAAAGAAGATGTACAGGAGGTCTAAAAGGAGACTGATGCCGGCGTAAATGCCTGTCAGCCAGATAAAAATCAGCAGGAGCCGGTGCAGGATACCGCGGGCATCGGCCTCAGAGACCATATAGGGGGAGAGGGCGCCAGCCAGACCGGCGTGCTCTCCCAAATCTTCCGTCAGATGAACCTTGATCCGGTCAAGGGAGGCGGGGTTTTTGATGATTTTGGCGAAGACTTCGACCTGATCAATCTGGGGCAGGCCCTGTGAGGATGTATCCGGCCGGAGAAGGACAATATAGCTCTTCTGATCCATGACCGTATAGTAGTAGTATCCGGTTGTCAGGCCGAACATCTGACGGGTATAGCCGGTGAAGTGGAGATTGGACAGGGTGAGATGCACGTAGTGAGTTTGATTTTGGTAGAGCTCTGCCAGATTAAAGGATCCTTCCACCTGCATGGGATAGAGTATAGAGCGGGCCGGAGACAGCGCGAAAAGCCCCAGCAGAATCAGCAGATAAATAGCGGGGGAAAGCACGCGTCGTCTGTAGAAGCCCGCGATGGAGCGGGAAATATAGTGATGAAAGCGCTCGGAGACATTGGTGCCGCCCTCGGTATCGGTCATAGGCGCGTGGACATTGGGCTTTCTGAGCCAGCGGAAAGGGCTCCGGAACCTGTATTTCATGAAAATTACCTGTTTTGTTGAAAAATCGGGGACAAGAAGGGGCTCTATTCCCTGAAAATACATCCCCGGGATGGACAGTCAAACGCGCATTCAGTATAACACAGATCAATGCTAAGATATTTGACGAGACCCGAAAAAGAGGAGAAGACGCATGGCCTGTTATGAGAGCTTTGCAGAAATATATGACCGCTTTATGGATGACGTACCCTATGATCGGTGGAGAGATCATCTGCTGTCTATTTTTAAGGAGTATGGGATTCGATCCGGTCTTGTCGCTGAACTCGGCTGCGGCACCGGCAATATGACCGAGCGAATGGCGGCCAGCGGCTATGACATGACCGGGATTGACCGGTCGACGGACATGCTGCAGATTGCCCAGGAGAAGCAGATACGCCGCCTTTTATCCAGGGAATCGGCAGCCGACTCGGAAGAGAAGACGGAGACCGCGCAGATCCTCTACCTGTGTCAGGATATGCGGTCCTTTGAGCTCTATGGTACGATGGCGGGGATTTACGCTGTCTGCGACGCTATGAATTATCTGTTGACGGAGGAGGATCTGCTGACGGTTTTGCGCCTGGTCAACAACTACCTGGACCCGGGAGGAGTTTTCATATTTGACCTTGTCTCGGAGGCTGCCTATCGAAAGATGGGAGAGAGAACGATTGCCGATTGCAGGGATATCGGGGCCTTCATCTGGCAAAATGAATTCGACGAGGCCCGTCGGATCAATCACTATGATCTGGAGATGTTCATCCGCGAGGACGCAGGGGAACTGGCGGTGGAGTCGTCGGTGGAATCGTCATCAGGCAAAGAGCAGGGCACTGAGGAGAAAAGAGACGCTGCGGGAGAGGGGAGAGAAGAGAGGGCATACTTTCGCCGTCATGAGGAGCATGTGACCAGGACCTATCCGGTCGACAGGGTCATTTGCCTGATAAAGGAGTCCGGTCTGGCCTTTGAGAAGGTTCTGGACGCGGAGACCATGGGGGAGATTTCAGACCGGACCCAGCGCTATTACTTTGTGGCCAGGGAGATTGCCAAGGCCGGATCAAAAAACACAGCATCGTTCAGGAGATGGAAATGAAAGATTACATTGTCAGAGGAACGGCGGCCGGGGATCAGATCCGGGCCTTTGCCATTCGCTCGAGGGAATTGGTTCAGACGGCGCATGAGAGACATAAAACAAGTCCGATCGCAAGCGCGGCTCTGGGCAGAAGCCTGTCCGCGGCTCTCATGATGGGGGCCATGATGAAGGGAGAGGAGGATGAACTGACTCTGCAATTCCTTGCTGACGGCCCTCTGGGAAATATCACCGTGACAGCGGATTCCAGGGGACACGCCAAGGGCTTTGTCGGCAACACAGAGGTCTATCTGCCGGCCAGGACAGACGGCCACCTGGATGTGGGAAGCGCGGTAGGAGGGGGAATCCTTCGCGTCATCAAGGACCTGGGACTCAAGGAGCCTTATGTCGGAACGGTCGACATCCAGACCGGAGAAATCGCTGAGGACCTGACCTATTATTTCGCGGCATCTGAGCAGGTTCCCTCCGCGGCAGGCCTGGGCGTTCTGGTGGGAAGGGATGAGAATATCCTCGCGGCGGGGGGCTTTATTCTACAGCTCATGCCCAATACGGAGGATGCGGTGATTGATCTTCTGGAGCAAAATCTGTCACGCATTCCGGACGTCACAGAGATGCTTGCTTCAGGCAGGCGGCCGGAGGATATGCTGGATCAGGCTCTGGCTGGTCTTGAACCCAAGATGAGGGGGACGCTGCCTGCCGCATTTCGCTGTGACTGCTGCAGAGACAAGGTGGAGCGGACTCTGATTTCCCTGTCCGACAGGGAGTTGCGGGAGATGATCGATGAGGGAAAGACGATTGAGGTCAAATGCCAGTTCTGCGGCCGGGCCTATCATTTTACAAGTGAGGAGCTGAGAGAAATCAGAGACAGCGCGCGGGCGGATTGACAGATGCAGCGCGCGGGCAGATTGACAGATGCGGTCTGAGGGCGAATTGACTGAGCCGGAGATAGATCTCAGGGATTGTGCTATAATGAGTCCGATTTTGTTTAAAAAGACAGGGAGCAGAGTATGGAGGAAGAACAGAAGAAGAAGCGGGGTCCTAAGAAGCTTTTGATCGCCGCTTCCTGTGTGGGCCTTCTGGCAGCTGCTTATCTGGGAGTCGGAATCTTCTTTAGAAGTCATTTTGTTCCCAACAGCAGGGTCAACGGGATCGATTCTTTCGGCAAGACGGCGCAGCAGATGGCAGATCTTCTTGCAGACAGAGAGAAGTCCTATCACATGGTCATTAAGACTGCTGACGGGGCCACCGAACAGGTGATCACGCCGGATATGGTCGATCTGTCCAGCAACCTTCAGCCAGGTGATATGAGCCGTTTACTGGCAAACCAGCAGGCCTTTCTCTGGCCCAGGTATCTTCTCGGGGATAAGCTGGAACAAAAGACAAGCGGTTGGAAGCTCAATCGAGATAAGTTAAATGCCCTGGTTGACGCTCTTCCGGAGGTCAGCCGGACAGACCTGGTGCAGACGAAGAATGCCGATCTGGTCTATGATCAGCAGCAGAAATCTTACCTTGTTCAGGAGGAAGTATACGGCAATAACATTGACACCGATCGGTTCAAGGATGCCCTGGCGGACGCGATTGTCAATTTACAGGAGGAAATCTCTCTGGCTGACTATGCGGTACAGCCAACGCTCAAAGCGGATGACAGCAGACTGAAAGAGCTCATCGGGAAAATGAATCAGATCGCCCAGATGAAGATCACTCTGAAGATCGGAGGAGACCAGGAGACGGTTCCGCAGGAGAAAATCATCTCGTGGATCGGGATCGACGAGAATGCCAATATGGTCGTGCATGATGAGGCGATCAGGGCATATGTCGGGGAACTGGCAGGCAAATACGATACGGTTGGCAAGAACCGCAGCTTTCATACTTCCTATGGGGCGGTCGTCAATATTTCCTCCGGGGACTATGGGAGGAAGGTGGACCAGGAAGCTGAGTTCAATGCCCTCAAGGAAAACCTGACAGACGGCAGGGACCTGACCCGCGATCTGAACTTCTCTCAGAAGGCGGCAGGCGGTGCCGGCGATGATATCGGGTCCAGCTATGTTGAGGTCAATCTGACTGCCCAGCACCTTTTTGTCTACAAGGATGGCAAGAAGGTAGTGGATACGGCGGTGACAACAGGCAAGCCTGTCAACAATCATCAGACCAATGTGGGGATCTTTCGGGTTAAGAGCCATGAGGCCAACCGAACGCTTCGCGGGAGAAATGACGACGGTTCCTCCTATGCCAGTCCGGTGAAGTACTGGATGCCGTTTGATGGTGGTATCGGACTCCATGACGCTCCCTGGAAGTCCAATTATGGGGGCAAGAATTATCTGACCAACGGATCCCACGGCTGCGTCAATCTCCCCCCATCTGTTGCGGGAAGCGTATTTGCCAATGTCTCTGTCGGCATGCCGGTCGTCGTCTATAATTTGCCCGGGACAGAGACTTCCTGCACTGACAGCGCAGTTCAGGCGGTAATCAACAAGATCAGCAAGGCCGGTTCCGGACCAGCGGCAGCCAAGGCGGCGACAGATGCCTATCAGGCCCTGTCCGCGGCGCAAAAAAAGGATGTATATAATCTGTCTGCCTTGAAAGAGGCGCAGAACAAGTACGCGGCCGCCCTGGCAGACGCGGCTAAGGTCGAAGAGCACGAGCAGGCGGTCAATACGGATCACGAATAAGAGCCGGGGGCTGTTCCCGCACTCCTGGCTGGGAGCCGATGCGACTGATGTAAGTAAAAGAGTCAGCGGATCGTACTGTTCCCGCGCTCCTGGCTGGGAGAGTTCTCAAGGGAGGGCATATATGTACGGGTGGAAGGATAATATTCGCAGGGTCAGGCCTTATATTCCGGGAGAACAGCCCGAATTAAAGGATATGATCAAGCTGAACACCAATGAGAATCCCTATCCGCCGGCGCCGGCGGTCGAGTGGATTCTGCGCGGCTATGACGCGGAGGAATTGAACCGGTATCCGGATCCCTCGGCCACACTGCTGGTTGATGCTATTGCCAGAAGATATGACCTGAGAAGAGAAGAAGTTTTTGTCGGCGTGGGCTCTGACGATGTTCTGGCTATGTCCTTCATGACTTTTTTCCATTCGAATCGCCCTCTTCTCTTCCCGGATATCAGCTATTCTTTCTATGATGTCTGGGCAGAGACATTTGATATTCCCTATCGTAAAATCCCCCTGGATGATCACTTCGAGATTCATTCCGAGGACTACGCGGGAGAGAATGGGGGCATTATCATTCCAAACCCCAATGCTCCCACCGGCATTGACGCGGGCCAGGAGAAACTAGAGCAGATCATCAGGGCAAATCCGAACGCGGTTGTCATTATTGACGAGGCCTATGTGGATTTCGGCGCGGTCAGCCTCCTGCCTCTGATTGATCGCTACGACAACCTGCTCGTGGTGCAGACCTTCTCCAAGTCCCGGGCTCTGGCGGGAAGCCGTATCGGCTTTGCCATGGGAAATCCCGAGTTGATCCGCGCGCTCTGGGATGTCAGAAATTCCTTCAACTCCTATACCATGGACCGAATCACGCAGAAGCTGGGAGCCGCTTCGATAGAGGATGAGGAATATTTTCAGGTGCAGCTGGCCAGGGTCGTTGCCAGCCGGGAATGGACAAAAAAGGAGCTTCGGAGGCTGGGATTTTACTTCCCTGACTCCAGGACAAACTTTATTTTCGCCAGACACGAGCGGCTGCCGGCCATAGAGATATTTCACGCGTTAAAGGAGGCCGGGATTCTGGTCAGGCACTTTGCGCTGCCAAAAATTGATAACTACCTGCGCATCAGCATTGGAACGGATCAGCAGATGCAGGATATGATCCGCTTCCTGGATCACTATCTGGCGGATCACTGAATTCGGATTGCTGATCTAGGATTGCTGTCTGGCGGATTACTGGTCTTAATCGCTGCCTGAGGAAGCACTGATTTTGAATCGGTATCTGCAGATTGATGATCAGAATCTTCTGATGCGCGCTTAGAGAACATTTCGGTCTTAGATGAGAGAAGAGGAAAATTTTATGGAGGCGCTTGTCAGCTGGTTTACAATGACACTGGGACAGCACATATCAAAAGAGGCGGTTGTCTTTATCATTTCGATGGTTCCCCTTCTGGAGCTGCGCGGGGGACTGCTGGCCGCAAGTCTCTTAAAGATTCCCCTCCTGACAGCGATTCCGATCTGTATTATCGGGAATATCATTCCGATTCCCTTTATCCTGCTCTTCATTCGAAGGATTTTCCTATGGATGAAGAAATTCAAGGGGATGGGACGGCTGATCGAGAAGCTGGAGGCCAGGGCCATGAAAAAGTCCGGCCAGGTTTCCAGCGCGGAGTTCTGGGGGCTTGCCCTCTTTGTCGGAATTCCTCTGCCAGGCACCGGCGCCTGGACCGGATCATTGATTGCGGCGCTTCTGGAGATGGATATCAAGAAGGCTGTCATTGCGGAACTGGTTGGGGTCGCCATTGCGACAGTCATCATGTCAGCTGTCAGCTATGGCCTCCTGGGCCTGTTTTTACATTGAGCGGAGGCAAAATGGACCTGTGTGAACTCTGCAATAATTATCTCTGGGACGATGAAGAGGAGTGCTATATCTGTGATCTGAACCTGGATGAGGATGATATGGTGCGCTTTTTGCAGGGGAACACAAGATCTTGTCCCTACTATCAGAGCAATGACGAGTACGAGATCGTGCGGCATCAGGCCTTTTGATGGGGAATGGAGTCAATGACTGCCAAATGACATCGGCAGCCGCCAGTTGAGGGGGCTCAGATTTCTCTGAGGATTTCAAAATGGTTCCGCTGGCTTCGGATCAGTCCCTCCCTGGTCAGTTTGCTGATTTCATTGGAGAGGGCGGAGCGATCGACAAAGAGATAGTCCGCCAGCTGCTGGCGGTTATAGGGGATGTCGAAAGTGTTGTTGTGCTGGCGCATGCTCTCAGAGGATAAGTAGGCCATGAGCTTATCGCGAATGGTTCTCTTAGAGATGCAGTCGATTTTCTGATTCAGCTGGAGGGTCCTCCGGGCAATCGAGGTCATGACATTCTGGATAATGCGGCTGTGGTAGCTGCAGGACTCTCCGCAGAGACTTGTGAAGGCGGAGAGATCAAAGAACATGATTTCGCAGTGAGAAGTGGCGATGACGGTGACATCGGTCGGAATTTGGGACAGAGCCGCATAGACTTCAGCGAACATGGAGCCGGAGGATAGGGCGGACATGACGGCGACATTGCCCCAGAAATCTTCCTTCTCAATGAGAGCGGTTCCGCTCAGGAGCAGACCAAAGCTATGGATCTGTTCCCCTGCCCGGAGAATGGTTTCGTTCTTCTCATAGGAGCGTTTCTGCGGATTCATGCAGGACATCATATGGTGAATCTCATTTTCGGATACGCCCAGAAAGAGATTCGATTTTTTGAGTACGGGAAGATATTCTTCATATTTGACCATGATCTTGTCTCCTATGTTATTGTTTGTTTTCTAAACTATATACCTATAACTACTACAAAAACGTTGTGATTACAACAGAAAGCAATCTGAAATGGACTATGCTGATAGGCGTAGGACAAGCGCAGATCGGAAGGAGGTGATGAGGCAATGTGGGACAAGGATACGCTTCTGGGAGATATTCTGGCGGACAGCCCGGATATGAGTGAGGTGTTGCTGGGACTGGGAATGCACTGTACATCCTGTTCCGTCTCCCGTATGGAGACCCTGGAGGAGGCCTGCAAGGTGCATAATCTTCCGGTTGATCCCGTTGTGAACTTCCTCAACGAAGAGGCTGAGAAGCTGGGTATTTGACGCGGGAGATTCGAGCGGGAGATTCATGGTAAGGAAGAGT
Organism: Shuttleworthella satelles DSM 14600; assembly: GCF_000160115.1. Classification (GTDB taxonomy): domain Bacteria; phylum Bacillota; class Clostridia; order Lachnospirales; family Lachnospiraceae; genus Shuttleworthia; species Shuttleworthia satelles. The sequence continues at coordinate 1,278,112 of NZ_GG665866.1, read as the reverse complement.
CCGATTTACAGGTCTTTTTGTGATCGAAACCCTGCGGCATGAGCAGATTCGATTTCAGGAGCAGAACCCTGGTAAGAGGGGTACAGCAGAACCCGGCAAGAAGGACGAATCCGGTTTACGGAGGCGGTTTTCTGTGATAGAATCGCAGTTGTAAGTAAAGACTAACGGCATGGAGGAAAATGCAATGAACGAGTATCTTCAGATTGAGAAGGTTGTGGGTCGTGAGATTCTGGACTCCAGAGGGAATCCGACCGTCGAGGCAGAGGTAACTCTTGTAGACGGAACCGTTGGCCGCGGCACGGCTCCCTCCGGCGCTTCCACCGGTGAGTTCGAGGCGCTTGAACTTCGTGACGGCGATAAGAGCCGCTATCTGGGCAAGGGAGTGACCAAGGCAGTTGAGAATATCAATACCTGCATCAATGATGTCCTGCAGGGGTTGGACGCGTCAGATATCTACGCGGTAGACCGCGCTATGATTGAGGCGGATGGGACAAAGGATAAGAGCAAGCTGGGAGCCAATGCCATCCTGGCTGTCTCGATTGCGTCCGCCAAGGCGGCCGCTCAGTCTCTTGAGCTTCCCCTCTACCGTTTCCTGGGCGGGATCTACGGAAATCGCCTTCCTGTTCCCATGATGAATATCATCAACGGGGGCGCTCACGCAGCCAATACCATTGACGCGCAGGAATTCATGATTATGCCTGTCGGAGCCCCCTCCTTTAAAGAGGCGCTGCGCTGGTGCGCCGAGGTATTTCATGCTCTGGCCAGTGAGTTAAAGGGCAAGGGTCTCGCCACCTCTGTCGGAGATGAGGGCGGTTTTGCCCCCGATCTCAAGTCTGACGAGGAGGCCATTGAAGCGATCCTGGAGGCCGTTAAGATTGCCGGATATGAGCCCGGCAGGGATTTCATGATTGCCATGGACGCCGCTTCTTCTGAGTGGAAGGGATCCAAAAAGGGAGAGTACATCCTTCCCAAGGCTGGAACCAAGTTTACGTCCGATGAGCTGATTGAGCACTGGGCCAAGCTGGTTGAAAAGTATCCCATTATTTCCATTGAGGACGGCCTCGATGAGGAAGACTGGGAGGGCTGGCAGCGCATGACAGCTCGTCTGGGCGACAAGGTGCAGCTGGTAGGCGATGATCTCTTTGTCACCAATACAGAGCGCCTGAAGAAGGGGATTGATATGGGCGTCGCCAATGCGATCCTGATCAAGCTCAACCAGATCGGCTCTATCTCAGAGACCCTTGAGGCGATCAAGATGGCTCATGAGGCAGGCTATGCCGCAATTACCTCCCATAGGTCTGGAGAGACTGAGGATACGACAATCGCCGACCTGGCCGTTGCCATGAATACCTGCCAGATCAAGACGGGCGCTCCCAGTCGTTCCGAGCGTGTCGCCAAGTACAACCAGCTTCTTCGGATTGAAGAGGATCTTGGGAATTCCGCGATCTATCCCAAGATGGGGGCGTTTAAGGTTAAGAGATAAGCCGTGCTTTTAACAATTGATTCTTTGAATTCCCCAAAGCTGGTGGATTCGTGTTAGAATCTGATCGATGAATCAGAAGGGGGTTACGGTAGAGAAACTGTAACTCCCTTTTTGCAGAGAAAGTGTGAATACAATGTCCAATATTTTGGAAAATGCCAATATTAATCCCCGTAAGATTGCCATGGTCGGATGCGGATTTGTCGGATCTACCAGCGTTTACGCCATCATGCAGTCCGGCATCGCCTCAGAAATCGTCTTGATTGATGCCGATCAGAATCGGGCAGAGGGGGAGGCCATGGATATCAGCCACGCCATTCCCTTCTCTACAACCCAGCATATCTATGCGGGAGACTACAGGGATATCAAGGATGCCGCCCTTGTGATTGTGACGGCAGGCGCCGCCCAGAAGCCCGGGGAATCCCGCCTTGACCTGGTCAATAAGAATGTGGGGATTTTCAAGTCCATCATTCCCCAGATCAGAGACAGCGGTTTTGGCGGCATTCTGATGATTGTATCGAACCCGGTTGATATTCTGACCTATGTGGCATGGAAGATCTCCGGCTTTTCAAAGGAGCGCGTCATCGGGTCAGGAACCGTTCTTGATTCCGCCCGCCTTAAGTATATGCTGGGCGAGCATCTGGATGTGGACGCGAGAAATGTTCACGCCTATGTTATTGGCGAGCACGGGGACTCAGAGATTGTGGCCTGGTCCTCCGCCGATGTGTCCGGCGTGAATGTAAACCAGTTCTGCGAGATCCGGGGACATTTCCAGCATGAATCCTCTATGAAGAAGATCGCGGATGACGTGAAGAACTCAGCCTATGAGATCATCGAGAAGAAGCATGCTACTTATTATGGTGTCGCGTCCGCGGTTCGCCGGATTGCCGAGGTCATCTTAAAGGATGAGAAGTCGATTCTGCCCGTTTCCTCCCTGATGGAGGGAGAGTATGGGATCAGCGACATTTACCTGTCCATGCCGGCTGTTGTCACATCCTCCGGCGTAGAGACCAAGGTGCATATTGACTTAAGCTATGAGGAACTGACCAATCTGCAGAATTCCGCCAATACCTTAAAGGAAATTTTGGGCAAGCTGGATCTGTCTATGCCCGCAAAAAAGCAGGATAAATAAGGGCCGGCGCCAGATGCAGCGTCAGATGCCTTGAATCTCATCTGATCCTGCCTCTTTCTGAAAAAACAGGATCAGTGATCAGCTGTACGGGGGAGTATCAATTTCGGGAATCATTTCTTCCGCTGAGAGATGATTCCTGTTTTTATGCTATAATTTATTCCGACGAGAGGAATCTATGGAGGAAAAAAAGATGAGTATCAGGTTTATTGGAACCCACGACAGAGATTTAAAGATGTTTGAGAATCAGTACCCACTGTCGGCGGGCATGTCCTATAACTCCTATTTGATTGATGGTCAGAAGACAGCCGTAATGGATTCCGTGGATGAGAGGAAGACACGGGAGTGGCTTGATAACCTTGAGAAAGCTCTGGCCGGCCGCCCGCTGGATTATCTGATTGTGCAGCATATGGAGCCTGACCATTCCGGCTCTTTGGCGGTCGCCCTGGAAAAGTATCCCAATGTAAAGGTTGTCGGGAACAATAAGACCTTCAACATGATCCATGCCTTCTTTCCCCAGCTGGACCTGTCCATTGATCGGAAACTGATGGTGCAGGATAAGGACATCCTGGACCTGGGAGACCACAAGCTGCAATTTTTCTTTGCCCCTATGGTGCACTGGCCCGAGGTTATGATGACTTATGATATGACCGATCAGGTGCTCTTTTCCGCGGATGCCTTCGGCAAGTTTGGCTGCGGCGATGTCGCGGACGATTGGGTGACAGAGGCCAGACGCTACTACTTCAACATTGTCGGCAAATATGGTCCCCAGGTGCAGACCCTGCTCAAGAAGCTGTCCGGTCTTGAAATCAAGAAGATCTGCGGATTGCACGGGCCTCAGTTGACCGAGAATCTGGACCAATATCTGGGGCTGTATCAGACCTGGTCCTCCTACGCTCCTGAGGAGAAGGGGGTATTTATTCCCGTCGCGTCAATTTACGGACATACGCTGGCGGCTGCCAGGGAGGCCGAAAAGGCGCTCGCGTCCAGGGGCATTGAGATAAAGCTGATGGATTTGACCAAGGTGGATGTTTCTGAGGCGGTGGCCCAGGCCTTCCGCTTCGATCGCATGCTTCTGGCGGCCTCCTCTTATGATGCCCAGGTCTATCCTCCCATGCAGGATTTCCTCCATCACCTGGCAAACAAGGCCTTCCAGGGCCGCAAGATCGCCATTATGGAGAATGGTTCCTGGGGACCTACAGCCGCCCGCACCATGAAGAAGATTATGGAGGGCTGGAAGAATATTGAATTCATCGAACCGCAGGTAACCATTCGCTCCACCTTAAATGAGGAGAGCCGGGAGAAAATGGCAGAGCTGGTCGAGGCTCTGGCAGAGGCATAGAAACACAAAGACGAGAGAATCAGTCATGTGGGAAAACTGCTGAAACGGGAGAGGGAAGAATCTGTAAAAAGCAGAGTGGACCCGAAAAATCATTCGAATAAAATCGACTGCCGGCGCTGGCCTGTGAGAGGCCTCAGCCCCGGCAGTTTTTTTTATATAATTCGCAGTCTTTTTTATGCGATTTGCAGTCGGCTTTTTCGATCAAATGATAGGAATGGATCTGGATATGTTCGGGAAAAGGCATTGACAGCAGCGGAGCAGGATGCTGAATTTATGCCAAGGGAAGGGGGGCCCTGGCAGAGGCGCGTAAAAAATCGTTTTGGGTGTTGACAGGCGATATTTAGTTGTGTACAATTTGTTTTGACAAAAGTCAGAAGCGCTTCAAGAGAACTTCAATGCAAAAAGCTTCCATGCAGATGAAATGCAATGACTGTCGCATGAGGGAAGCTGGTATCAGGATGATAGGAGGATCATATGTCTGAGTTAAAAGTTACCACAGCTAATTTTGAGAGCGAAGTATTAAAGAGTGATGTGCCGGTAATGGTTGACTTCTGGGCTTCCTGGTGTGGCCCCTGCAGGATGCTTGGTCCGGTCATCTCTGAGATCGCCGAGGAGTCAGACGGCTCATACAGGGTGGGCAAGCTCAATGTTGATGAGGAGATGGAGCTCGCGGAGAAATACAATGTGATGTCGATTCCGACCGTGATCGTCTTTAAAGACGGACAGGTCTATAAGAAGTCTGTCGGTGTTGTTCCGAAGGCTCAGCTTTTGGACTTGCTCAAGTAAGGAAAGCTTTTTTAAGAGAGTATCTTTTGCAGGGCCTTTGCCAGTCGGAAATGAGGTGCAATATGTATGATATTTTAGTTGTAGGCGCCGGTACCGCGGGATTGTCCGCGGGGATCTACGGAGTTCGCCAGAACAAGAGCGTGTTGATTCTTGAGGCCAATACCTTTGGGGGACAGATTATTAATACTCCCGATATTGAGAATTATCCCGGCATTGCGCACACTTCCGGTTTCGACTTTGCCATGGGTCTCTATCAGCAGGCCATTGATCTGGGAGTGGAGTATCGCCAGGCAAGAGTTGCCTCTATCGAGGATGCAGGCGATCATAAGATTGCGGTTTTAGAGGACGGAGACCGCATTGCGTCGAGGACGATCATCCTGGCGACCGGCGCTAAAAACAGGCCGCTTGGCTTAGCGCATGAGAAGGAATGGATCGGCAGAGGGATTTCCTACTGCGCGACCTGCGATGGAATGTTTTATCGCAAGAAAATCGTGGCGGTCAACGGGGGTGGGAATACGGCCCTGGAGGACGCAGAATTCCTCTCCAATATCGTTGAGAAGGTTTATGTGATTCACAGAAGAGATCAGTTCCGCGGCGAGCCTGTTCGGGTCGAGAAGCTGCGGGCCAGGGAGAATGTTGAATTTGTCCTCAATGCCAATATTACGGCCCTCCTCGGGCAGGATCGCCTGGAGGCCCTTGAAGTGACTGATAAGATCACTGGAGAAAAGAGGATCATTAAAGTCAATGGGCTCTTTGTGGCAATTGGACAGGCGCCGGAGAATATGATATTCTCTAACGTTGTCGGTCTTGATAAGGGCGGTTATATTGTCGCCGGTGAGGATTGCAGGACCAATGTTGATGGAATTTTCGCCGCGGGTGACACGCGAACCAAGACTGTGCGCCAGCTCACGACTGCGGCAAGCGACGGCGCTGTGGCAGCGCTCGCGGCGGTTGCCTACATTCATGATAATGAGATGTCCGCCTAGCGTGTGTTCCATTGTAAATAGATTAGGCCTTGGAGGATGATTGGCATGAGCGATAAGTATGATGCACTCAAGCTGGAGAACCAGCTCTGTTTCCCCCTATACGCGGTTTCCAAGGAGATTGTGCGCAAATACAAACCCTTCTTAGACCCCTTGCAGCTGACCTATACGCAGTACATTACAATGATGGTTATGTGGGAGAAGCAGAAGCTGACGGTGAAAGAACTTGGTCAGGTTCTCTATCTGGATTCCGGCACACTGACGCCGGTACTCAAGAAGCTTGAGGGCAAGGGTTATATTGATCGCGCCAGATCCAAAGAGGATGAGAGATCGCTGATTGTCACAGTGACAGAGAGCGGGATGGAGCTCCGGGAGCGGGCCCTGTCTGTCCCCGTTCATATGCGCGAGTGCTTTCACATCAAGCGGGAGGAACTTCTCGCGCTCTATAAGCTGCTCTACAATATGCTTGCTGATCTTGATCCGGGGCAGGGGCCTCTGGAGGACCTGGAGGCGAGGTTAGAGGCGCTTGACGCATGAATATAAGAGTCTTCGGCACTGGTCGGAGGCTCTTTTTTTTAAGCTATGGGAAAAATAAGGATAAGCGATAGCGAGGGAAAAAAGGCAAAGTGACAGGATAAAGAACGTTGTTTATCTTCCTGTGCCCTGTGTCCCGGAGGGACTTTCTTCGGGAAAGGCATAGCTCTCCTTATACTCCTTGGGGCTGATTCCGTACTCCTTTTTGAAAGCGCGAAAGAAGGAGGAGTAGTCATTAAAACCGCAGCGCTGATAGGCGTCAGAGATATTCATATTGGAGGCGATCGAGTCGCAGACCATGGCCAGGCGGCGCTTTAGAATGTACTGATGGATGGAGAGCCCCAGATGGTCCTTGAAAATATGGGCGATATGATACTTGCTGACAAAGAAATTATTTGCGATATCGTCAAGAGACAGGTTTTGCTCCAAGTGCCGGTCGATAAAGGAGACAATATTCTCGTAGAGAGAGAAGACCTCCTGCTCCTGGCGGGGGTGTTCGATCTCATAGATCGAGCGGTTTAAATGCAGGACAAGGTCATGGACGCAGAGAGAGATCCTGGCGGACCGGCCGAAACGGTTGCTGTGGATCTCGTCCAAAAGAGCGTATATTTTGCCCTGCAGGGTATTAAAGGAGAGGACGTCATAGTGATAGACATAGCGCCTGCTGACGATGACCTGCTGCATGACATAGCCGTAGTCCTGAGAAATTTGCATCAGTTCATTGCAGAAATTGCGGCTGATCCAGAAGATAAAGCGCTGATAGGGAAGGGACGGGGCATGGTTGATCAGATGATGTCTGACATTGGGAGGAATCAGGATGACGTCTCCCTTGGTCAGAGGATAATCGACTCCGTCGACGTGCATGCTGACACTGCCGCCCAGGAAGAAATAAAACTCATAATAGGAGTGCGAGTGGTTACTGACGGATTTCAGATTGCAGTCATTGTAATAGAAGATCTCAAAATCTCTGGACTGCATGTACTGTCTGTTGACAAAGGGAGAATGGAGTGGCTCTTTCAATGCTGGTTCCTATCGTTCCCCTTGAGAGGGGAGAAAAGAGACGGGCCTGATGACCGATCTGAGCGAAGCGATCGCAATATGAGGCCGCCTGCCCGCGGGAGACTACAGATGATATCCTAGCACGAATCACAAGATTTGCAAAGACAGCAACAAGCACTGTAATGTATCAAATCCATCTGGCCGATATAATGAGAACTAGAACATATATTCATAACAAGGAGGAAGCAGGATATGGAAATGACGATGCGCTGGTATGGCTCCAGTTTTGATACCGTCAGCCTGGAACAGATCCGCCAGATTCGCTATGTGACAGGTCTTATTACGACGCTCTATGACACACAGCCGGGGGAGGTCTGGACCCGGGAGGCGATTCGATCCATGAAGGAGGAGGTAGAGGCCGCGGGGCTTCACGTCGCCGGAATTGAGTCTGTCAATGTTCACGAGGAAATCAAGCTTGGAACGCCAAACAGAGATCGACTGATCGACAATTACATTGCAAGTCTTGAGAATCTGGGCAGGGAGGACATCCACCTGGTCTGCTATAATTTCATGCCCGTCTTTGACTGGACAAGAACGGAGCTGGCCAGGGAGAGGGCAGACGCTTCTACAGTCCTGGCCTACACACAGGAGGCTGTTGACGCTCTGGATCCTGAGAAGATGTTCGAATCCATCTCCGGGGACATGAATGGTTCTGTGATGCCAGGCTGGGAACCTGAGCGCATGGAGCATGTCAGGGAGATGTTTGCCCTCTACAGGGAGTATGAGATTGACGATGACAAGCTCTTTGACAATCTCAAATATTTTCTCGAGAGAATTATGCCGGTCTGCAACAAGTATGACATTAAGATGGCGATCCATCCGGATGATCCCGCCTGGTCTGTCTTCGGGCTTCCCCGCATTATCACCAACAAGAAGAACCTCCTTCGCCTGATGGAGATGGTGGATGACGTCCACAATGGGGTGACGCTTTGCACCGGATCTCTGGGAACGAATCTGGAAAATGACCTTCCCGATATCATCCGCTCTCTGAGGGGACGGATTCATTTTGCCCACGTGAGAAACCTTAAGTTCAACAGCCCGACTGACTTCGAAGAGGCGGCGCACCTGTCTGAGGATGGCAGCTTCGACATGTATGAAATCATGAAGGCTTTGTATGATATCGGATTTGATGGTCCTATTCGACCGGATCATGGCCGCATGATCTGGGGAGAGAAGGCCATGCCGGGTTACGGTCTCTACGATCGGGCTTTAGGAGCTGCGTATCTTGTCGGTCTCTGGGAGGCGATCAACAAGAGTCAGAGCAGACGCTGACGGAAGGAGGAAAGGATATGGAATTAACGGAGAAGGGTCTGGCAAAAAGCGCCGAGTGGGAGAGCAAGGACTATCAGCTCCCTCGGTATGATCGAAAGGCCATGATTGAGACAACAAAGGCAAATCCCAGCTGGATTCATTTCGGGGCAGGGAATATTTTTCGCGCTTTTCAGGCCAACCTGGCCCAGGAATTGCTGAATACCGGCGCCAGCGACCAGGGACTGATTGTCGCGGAGGGCTTTGACGCTGAAATTATAGAGAAGATGTATCGCCCCCATGACAATTATTCTATCCTGGTAACTCTGAAGGCTGACGGCGGAGTAGATAAGACGGTGGTCGGATCCATTGCGGAGTCCTGCATTTTGGAGTCCTCCAATCAGGCAGAGTATAAGCGCCTCAGGGAGATCTTCAGCAAGGATTCTCTGCAGATGGTCACTTTCACCATTACAGAAAAGGGATATTCGCTGGTAGACGGCAAGGGGGACTTACTCCCTGCTGTTGCGGATGATTATCAGGCCGGCCCCGGGGCGCCGGAAAGTTACATGGGAAAGGTTGCCTCTCTGCTCTATGCCCGCTATCAGAGCGGAGCCAGACCGATTGCCATGGTTTCTACAGACAACTGCTCTCATAACGGGGACAAGCTCTATGAGGCGATCTCTGCGTTTGCCAGGGAGTGGACGAAAAACGGCAGGGCAGAGACCGGTTTTTACGACTATGTCAATGACAAGTCTAAGGTTTCCTTCCCCTGGTCCATGATTGATAAAATTACGCCCAGGCCAGACGCTTCTGTGGAGGAGATCCTTCGAAAGGATGACCTGTCCGGACTCGACCCGGTTGTCACCGGCAAAAACACTTGGGTCGCTCCCTTTGTCAACGCGGAGGAGACCCAGTATCTGGTGATAGAGGATTCTTTCCCCAACGGTCGTCCCGCGCTTGAGAAAGCAGGCGTTATCTTCACAGATCGCGAGACTGTGGACAAGGTGGAGAAGATGAAGGTCTGCACCTGCTTAAATCCCCTCCATACGGCGCTGGCTGTCTATGGCTGTCTGCTCGGCTACCAGAAGATCTCCGAGGAGATGAAGGATCCGCAGCTCAAGGCAATGGTTGAGATCATCGGCTACAAAGAGGGGCTTCCGGTGGTTGTTGATCCCGGCGTACTGGATCCCAGAGAGTTCATCGATACGGTGCTGAAGGTTCGAATTCCAAACCCCTTTATGCCCGATACGCCACAGCGAATTGCCACGGATACATCACAGAAGCTGGCCATCCGTTTCGGAGAGACGATCAAGAGATATCTGGCGGATCCTTCTTTGGATGTCGCTGATCTCAAGCTGATCCCCCTGGTATTCGCAGGCTGGCTTCGCTACCTGATGGCTCTTGACGATGAGGGCAGAGCCTTTGAGCCATCTCCCGATCCCCTTCTTGCCTCGGCATCGGAATATGTAAAGGACATCCGCCTGGGCGATAAGGATGCTGCCTCCAGGGTGGCGCCTCTGCTTACAAATGAGCAGATCTTTGGTCTTGATCTGTCCGAAATCGGCATGGACAAGACGGTGATTTCCTATTTTGAGGAGTTGATTGCGGGTCCCGGCGCTGTCCGCGCGACATTGAAAAAGTACACTGCTTAAGGGGAGGATATCCTTTGGCGGTACATTTTGGCAGGAAAATCAGGTACATTTAAAATCAGGCACATTCTTTAGGAGGATAGTATGGATTTGAAATTAAGAGAAGACGCGACCTTTGACGCGGTGTCTCTGGGAGAGGTAATGCTTCGTCTGGATCCGGGAGAAGGCCGGATCCGCACGGCCAGGCAATTTCGCGCCTGGGAGGGCGGCGGAGAGTACAATGTCATCCGGGGCCTGCGCAAGTGCTTTGGCCTGAAGACGGCGGTACTTACCGCTCTTGCCGACAACGAGGTCGGTAAGCTGGTCGAGGACTTCATGCTGCAGGGAGGTGTTGATACCTCTCTGGTCGTCTGGAAGAAGACAGATGGAATCGGACGTCTCTGCCGCAACGGCCTCAATTTCACAGAGCGGGGATTCGGTATCCGGGGGGCCAAGGGCTGCTCTGACCGGGCAAATACCGCCATCTCGCAGGCGAGACCGGAGGATTTCGATTTCGACTATATCTTTGGGGAGCTTGGCGTCAAGTGGCTTCACACCGGCGGTATCTACGCGGCTCTATCCGAGCAGGCGTCCAGGACGGTGATTGAGGCGATCAAGACGGCAAAGAAGTACGGAACTCTGGTGTCCTACGATCTCAACTACCGTCCCTCCATGTGGTCTGCGATCGGCGGTCAGGCCAAGGCCCAGGAGGTGAACCGTGAAATCGCTTCCCACGTCGACGTCATGATCGGCAATGAGGAGGATTTCACTGCCTGTCTGGGATTTCAGATCGAGGGACAGGACGCGTCACTCAAGGAGCTCAATGTCGACGGCTATAAGAAGATGATTGAGACGGCGGTTCAGACCTATCCCAACTTCAAGGCGGTGGCGACAACGCTTCGCACGGTTAAGACCGCTACAGTAAACGACTGGTCGGCTCTCTGCTGGGCGGATGGACAGATCCATAAGGCAAGGGATTATCAGAACCTTGAGATTATGGACCGGGTCGGCGGCGGCGATTCCTTCGCCTCCGGCCTGATCTATGGTCTGATGACGACCGGCGACGCCGCGCTCGCTGTCAATTACGGAGCGGCTCATGGAGCCCTGGCCATGACTACGCCCGGTGATACCACCATGGCATCAAAGGACGAGGTTGAGGCAATCATGGGCGGCGCAGGCGCCCGCGTGCAGCGCTGAGAATTGATGGCGCCGCAAGGCTTATATCGCGTGTGGCGCCGAGGATTCATTTGTTGACCTTTTGGGTCTGAGAAAACTATAATGCACAGGTAAAGACAATGTGTTGTATCCCAAAGTGGAAGCCTGGTCTGAAGCCTGCGTCAAGACGCATCGCATTGCATCCGGATTGGAGCGACAGCGGTGCGTTTTGCATGCCGAGGACCAGGTGAAAGCGGGGAACGATAACGGAGGAAAATGATGAATACGAGGACAAGAAGTAACTCACTGGCGATCATGGCCCTGATGACGGCTCTGATTTTTGTACTGCAATTTGTGACGGTGCCCTTGGGAGCGATCACGGTTTCTTTAGCCATGGTGCCGGTCTCTGTGACGGCTGTGGCCCTGGGACCGGCAGGAGGTCTGGCCGCCGGAGCGATCTGGGGACTGGCCTCCCTGCTCAAGGCGCTTCTGGGGAGTAGCGGGATGACCAGTATTCTCTTTAATATGTCGCCGCTTGCGACGGCTCTTCTCTGTTTTTTCCCACGTATCCTGGACGGAGTACTCGTCGGTCTCTTATACAGGGGCTTTCGCAAGCTGACCAATCCCCTGATCAGCGGCTCCCTGGTCGGCTTTTTGTCCGCCTTCTTTAACACCCTGTTTTTCATGTCGGGGATTGTCCTCCTCTTCGGACAGACAGCCTACCTGCAGAAGATGATGGCGGGCAGAAATGTCCTCGCCTTTATCCTGTCGATCATCGCGGGCAATGCGCTCTTTGAGATGCTTGTGGCGGCGGTGGTGACCGGACCCGTTGTCGCGACATTGTCGAAGGCCCACCTGATCAAGGGAAAAAACGAAGAAATGTGAACGGACAGAAGAGGAGAAGCTCATAAATGCAGTATAGCTGTTTATAGGCAGAAGAGACTTTGCATACAAAAAGAAGCAGTAAGAAGGCTGTCAGAAGCGATGAAGAAACTGTAAAAGAGTAGCATCCGCGCTCCTCTTGTGTTACCATTTCGACTAGTGACGCACAGCTGTTTGCTGTACACGGACAAAGTATGAATCATCTGCCTGTGAAAAATAGATTCCGGGCAGTGGAAAGAAGATCGCGAGGGTTTCATGAAAAAAGTTGTAAAATTCGGCGGCAGTTCTCTTGCGGATGCCAGACAGTTCGAGAAGGTGGGAGAGATCATCAAAAGCGATCCAAATCGTTCTTATGTGGTTCCGAGCGCGCCGGGAAAGCGCTTTGAGGGAGACACGAAGGTGACGGATATGCTTTTGGAGGCCTATCGGATTGCCGCGGAGGGGTCAGATCCACACCGACAGCTCATGGCCATCAAAGACAGGTACCAGGAGATCATAGATCAGCTGAATTTATCCATTCGTTTGGACGAGGATTTCGATCAGATTGAGGAGAGTCTGAAGAAAGAACCCAGTCTTGACTTTGCCGCCTCCCGCGGAGAACAGCTGAACGGAAAGCTCATGGCAAACTATCTGGACTATCGCTTTATCGAACCCGCGGAGAATATCTTCTTTGACCAAGATGGTTTTTTAGATATGAACAAGACCGAAAGGGTCCTGGGGAAAAGCCTGGCAGGCGTTGAGAAGGCCATTATCCCGGGCTTCTATGGATGCGGCTTCGACGGAAGGGTCAAGACCTTCTCCCGGGGAGGCTCTGATGTCACAGGCTCTGTCGTCGCGGCTGTTGCCGGGGCAGATGTCTATGAGAACTGGACCGATGTCTCAGGCTTCATGGTCGCTGATCCCCGCATCATTCACAATCCCGTGTCCATAGATACTCTGACTTACCGGGAGCTCAGGGAGCTCTCCTATATGGGAGCATCTGTTCTGCATGAGGACGCGATTTTCCCGGTCCGGTCCAAGGGGATTCCCATCAATATAAAGAACACAAATGCCCCGGATGCGGAAGGCACATGGATTGTGGAGTCCACTGCAAGAAAGCCCCAGTTTACCATTACGGGAATTGCCGGAAAGAAGGGTTTCTGCGCCGTTTCGATCACCAAAGATCTGATGAATTCAGAGATCGGCTTTGGCCGCAAGGTTCTTCAGTCCTTCGAGGACAACGGTATTTCCTTTGAGCATATGCCCTCAGGGATCGATACGATGACGATTGTGGTGCACGAGGACGAGTTCCTCCACAAGGAGCAGGCGGTTGTCTCTGAGATCCACCGTCTGACCCGACCGGATCAGGTGGAAATCGAATCTGATCTGGCGCTGATCGCTGTCGTCGGCCGGGGAATGAAGTCGATGCGGGGTACCGCCGGCAGGATTTTCTCCGCCCTGGCTCATGCCCACATCAACGTTCGCATGATGGATCAGGGATCTTCAGAGCTCAATATTATTATCGGCGTTGCCAATGAGGACTTTGAAGGGGCAATCAAGGCCATCTACGATATTTTTGTGACAATCAATCTGTGATGGCAAAATCCCCTGTCCCCATAAATGAGCCGGGATCACTTCGCTGGGAGGCTTAGATGAAAATCAGGGAGATTTTTGGGGATTCGAGATTTAACCGCAGACTCTGGCATCTGGCCTGGCCGATTGCCTTGCAGAGCCTTCTGCTTGCCTCTGTCGCGGCGGCAGACGCTCTTATGCTGGGACTTCTGGAGCAAAACGCCATGGCAGCTGTCGCCCTGGCGGCTCAGATCTCATTTGTCATGTCCATTTTCATTCTTGGAATCGCCAGCGGGGGCAGTGTCCTGGCAGCGCAGTACTGGGGCAAGAAAGATCCGGAGAGCCTGGATCACATCTTTCATATCATGCTGCGAATCATGGCTCTGGTGGACCTTGTCTTTTTTGGGGCCTCTTTTTTCATCTCCCGGCAGCTGATGATGATTTACAGCTCTGACGGGCTGTTGATTGAACTGGGGGGAAGATATCTGCGGATTGCCGCCTGGTCTTATCTGCTGATGGGAATTTCCCAGTCCTATCAGGTCTTCATGAAAATATCAGATCATGCCAGATCTGCCCTCTATGTATCAAGCGCGGCGGTTCTCATGAATATTGCCTTTAACGCGGTCTTTATCTTTGGGATCGGTCCGATTCCGCAGCTGAGAGCGGAGGGGGCCGCGATTGCCACCGTGATTTCAAGGCTGGCTGAGCTTGTGATCTGTCTGTTTTTGTCCTGTCGACCGGGATATCTGCACCCGAGAACCGCCAATCTCCTGAAAGTGGATTCCGTTCTCAGCAGAGATTTCATCAGAGTCAGCCTGCCCCTTCTGGGAGCCTCTCTGCTCTGGGGAGCAGGCTTCAGCGCCTATACAGCGATCGTGGGTCATCTGGGAGCGGATGCCGCCGCGGCCAACTCGGTCGCGTCGGTCGTGAGGGATCTGATCTGCTGTCTCTGCAACGGGATCGCGGCCGCGGGAGGGATTCTTCTCGGACAGGAATTGGGAGCGGGCAATCAGGAAGAGGCCCGGAGGATCGGAATTCGCCTGAGGGATATTTCCTTTTTCATCGGATTTGTTTCCATGGGAATGGTTCTCCTTTTGACCATCCCTGTTGTCGCGGGGCTCAAGCTGACGCCGCTTGCTCAGTCCTATCTGACAGGGATGATGCTTGTGCAGGCCTTCTACATGATCGGGAGAACCGTCAACACCGTCATGATCAATGGCATTTTTGATTCGGGCGGAGATACCATTTTTGATCTGTATTCTCTGGTCGTTGCCATGTGGGGGATTTCAATTCCAGTGGCGCTTGCGGGCGCGTTTTATTTCCACTGGCCTGTTCTTGCCGTCTATGCCTGCACCTGCCTGGATGAACTGGGTAAGATTCCGTGGGTCTGCTATCACTTTCAGAAGTATCAGTGGCTTAAAAATCTGACCAGAGGCTGAGAGGGAAAATTTGCCGAAAAGTAAAATAGGGCTTACCCTGCGCCAAATCCTGTGTTAGGATATAGAAAAGCGAAAGCCCCACGGGGCTGACATATGATAAGAGCGAAACGCATTTCCGATCTGGGGAATGCGTTTCGTGTGGTTTTAGGGAGATTTTAGTCTGCTAAAGCGGCAGGAAATGAAAGGAGGACCTATGCAGGAAGCTGGAATCCAAATGGCGGGAATACAGACAGCGGGCGCGCAGACCGTCAGAAAATCGGAATTTGGGAATGCGTCCTTGATTTTTACCGCGACTCTGATTTGGGGAACTGCTTTCGTCGCGCAGAGTCTTGGCGCAAATCATCTGGCCGCCTTCAGTTTCACGGCAGTCCGCAATCTGATTGGCTTTCTCTTTCTGATTCCCGTGACCCTTCTCTTTCGGGCCAGGGGTATTTCTGCCCGCCCCGAGCGGGAGAACCGGCCGGACAATGTATTTATTCCAGGCCGAAGAGGACAGAGGGCTCTCGTGACGAAGAGGGAGCTGATCAGCGGATCCATCCTGGGAGTGATTGTCTTTGTCGCGTCCAATGTGCAGCAGTTGGGCATTGCCGGCACAACAACGGCCAAGGCCGGTTTCTTTACGGCCATGTATGTGATTTTTGTGCCCGTTCTCGGCATTTTCCTGGGCAAGAGAGTCAGGAAGATGATTTGGGGCTGTGTGCTTCTTTCTGTTCTTGGTCTCTATCTCTTGTCCATAAAGGGCGGACATCTCTCTTTGAATGTCAGTGATGGACTGGAGCTGGTCTCGGGACTTTGTTTCGCGGTTCATATCATGTATGTGGGTCACCGCTCTTCCTACTGTGATGGGGCGGTCTTTGCCATGATTCAGTTTGCCGTGTCGTCCGCCCTCAGTTTTGTCTTTGCCCTGGCGCTGGAGCATCCCAGGATCGAGGATATCGGTCTGGCTATCTTTCCCCTGCTCTATGCGGGAGTTCTTTCCAGTGGAGTCGCTTTCACCCTGCAGATCATAGGGCAGAGAGGAATGAATCCGACCCTGGCATCGATTCTCATGTGCTTTGAATCAGTGATTTCCGCGGTCGCCGGCTGGTTTTTTCTCCATCAGGCCCTGTCGGCCATAGAGATTTTTGGCTGCGCCGTCTTATTTACTGCAATTCTGCTCGCGACTCTGTTTGGAGAGTGAGAGAACACGGGCGATGGGAACCCTGGCGAATAGCAGTATATTTTTACTAGCGAATTTCAGTGTATTTTTCAAGTCTTGTGATGGAAAAGTTTTGCGTATACACTCAGTAATTGCTTTCAGTCACTGGGAGTGTGACAGCTGGATAGGGATTGGCAGATAAGAATCGAGGTGTATGCAAGATGATTCAGAAGGAAGTCACAGAGCTGAAGAGAA
Source organism: Shuttleworthella satelles DSM 14600 (assembly GCF_000160115.1). Classification (GTDB taxonomy): domain Bacteria; phylum Bacillota; class Clostridia; order Lachnospirales; family Lachnospiraceae; genus Shuttleworthia; species Shuttleworthia satelles. The sequence goes on along the minus strand of NZ_GG665866.1, from coordinate 1,261,503 downwards.
GATTAAAGAGGGAGACGGTGTCCTTTTCCCGTATGGCCGGCTGTTATGTCGATGCCCAGAAAAATAAGGTGACCAGCTTCAACCAGTCCTTTCTCAATTTGGAGGATGATGAGTTCTCCAAGTACCTGGAGATCGCCAACAAGGTCCTGTCCGGGAAACTGGGAAATCAGCTGCTGGAATTGGAATTCCCTTTGGAGGAAGAAGAGGAGGGTGGTCGTCAGCACCTGCTGATGGCTCTTCGCAATACCGCAATCGAAGAGGAGACTGTCCTGGATCGCTTCTATGATCATGTCATAGAGACCTATGATTTTGTCGGCAACTATCTGATCCTGCTCTTTCACGACGTCTATGATGTGATGAGCAGAAGCTCTGACAATATTGATCTGGACGAGTCCGCAGAGGCCTTTGACTACATTCTCTGCGCAATCTGTCCGGTAGCTCTGTCCAAGCCGGGCTTAGGCTACCGGGAGGAGGACAATTCCATCGCCGCCAGAGTTCGCGACTGGGTTGTCGGGCCGGTGGATACCGGATTTCTCTTTCCGGCCTTTGATGATAGGGCGACAGATATTCACCATGTCCTCATGTACGCCAAGAAGGCCAGAGAACCACATAAGGAATTCTGGGAGAATGGAATGGGATGTCAGCCCAGGCTGACGGCAGCTGAGAAGAGGGACGCCTTCGGTCATATGGTCTGCCGCGATCTGTCCGCTGACCAGGATGCCGCGGAGGACATGCTCTTAGATGTTCAGTCCAATCTGAGTGACTTCATTGCGATCGAGGAGGATCGCAGGGGAGATGAGGAGCCCCTGCCGCTGACAAAAGAGGATCTGCTTGATATCTTAAAGGAGTCCGGCATGGAAGAGGACAGGTCCGAGAAAGTCGGCGCCAGGTTTGAGGACTTCTTTAAGGAGGAGACGCCGAATGCAGAAGACTTGCTGGATACGAAGCTTCTCAAGGACAACGAGGTTCGCAAGGAGAAGAAGAGCCTGCAGAAGAAGGTGGTCGAACTGACCGATCAGCTGGAGGCCGCCGGCGTCATTGCGAGGGACGGCAAGTCCATCGACGTTGTCGTCAAGCTGCCGGATGAGCGTCTGGATGAGGTGGAGACCAGCTTTGTGGACGGGCGAAAATGCCTGATCATCCCTCTGGAAGCGGACGATCGGGCTACACTAAACGGCGAGGACTATCTCTTTTAAGAAGACCCTTGGGAATCGGCTTGTCTGAGAGGTGCTTTTGGGAAGGCGGTCTGTCTGAGAAGAGCTTTTAAGAAGGCGGCTTGCCTGAGAAAAGCTTTTGAGAAGGCGGGCCGCCTGAAAAAGCTTTTGGAAAAGAGGCCCGCGTTTGCCTTATGCCTCTCCGAGAGCCATCTCGCGGATTCGGATCAGTCCCTTGCGAACCGGCGGGATCGCGATGATCAGAAGGGTAATGACAGCCTCGGTGAAGAGATAGAGACCGTTATAGGACAGAGAGTAGAGCAGGGGCTGCCCGGAGAAATCATGTCCGGCGAAGCTGACCCCCTCCGCGTAGACGCCGAAAAAGATGACGCCGGAGAGCACGGCGAAGAAATAGCGGCCGAGAACAGCGAGGATATAACCCTTGATGAGACCATTTTTGGACCTGGAGAAGAGCCCGGAGAGTCCAAGGGCACCGAAGGCCAGAATGTAGTCACAGATCATCTGGGGAAGGCTGATGATGTAAGGGCCTAAGAGCAGCTGGAGGATCCCGTAGGCAAAAGCCGCGGACAGCCCCATGCCAATGCCATACCAGTTACCGACCAGGACGATGAAGAGCATGGAGAGTAAGGTGACGGAACCACCCATGGGCATATTGAAGATCTTGATCATGGATGCAACCGTGCCAAGGGCGATGGCCATGGCTGCAAAGGAGATCTCTCTGGCGGAAAAGGCTCTCTTTCTTCCAAAGAGAAGATTGCCCAGCAGAAGAATGGCAATCAGAGCGATGACCAGGGCGGTATAGCCCCAGACCGTGAGAGAATAAGTTCCGTCGGCGCCGACATTTGCGAGTAAAGACATAAAAAAACCTCCCTTGACTGTTTCGCGGGGGGTGGGAATCTTGCTTCCTTACGCCGGTATGATCCGGATCAAGTAATAAGGGTCGAAGCATATGCTTCTCTCAGCCACAGGGCACCCCCAGCGATATATTTACATCAATCAGGCTACCACATAAGGGAGGATTGTCAAGGGGGAATGGCAGGAGTCGGAAAAGGAAGTGACAGGAACCAGGAAGGGGGAATGGCAAGAGCCAGAAAGGGAGAATGGCAATAGCCAGAAAGGAAGAGACAAGAACCAGAAAGGAAAAGGATAGAAATCTGCAGAGAAAATAGCAGAGCCGACAGGGATCTGAGCAAGGGTGTATGACAGAGGCCGGAGTATAGAAGAAATGGCCGGGGGCAGAGAGAAGGAAGTACCGAGGCCGGAGCAAGGGAGCAAGCGGGCTTGGCTTTGGTTGAAATGGGAGCCGGTATGGTCTAAACTATAGCTTAATTTTTATGTTTTCCAAGATGAAGGAGAGGAAGATGGCTGAGAAGTTGGATGTCCGTACGCTGCAGCGGAACTATGAGGATTACGGAGAAAAAGAAGTGACCGTCGGAGGATGGGTCAGAAGCATCCGAAATTCCAAGAATTTCTCCTTCATGGTCTTAAATGACGGAAGCTTCTTTACCCCTGTACAGGTGGTTTTTTCCGCGGATAAGCTTGCCAATTACGAGGAGATCTCTCACCAGAATGTCGGGGCGGCCGTCTGGGTGACCGGTCTGGTGACCCTGACTCCTGAGATGAAGCAGCCCTTTGAGATTCAGGCGACTGAGATCGAGGTCGAGGGGCCGTCCACTCCGGACTATCCTTTGCAGAAGAAGCGCCATACCTTAGAGTATTTGCGCACCCTGCCCCATCTCAGGGCCAGAACCAATACCTTTGAAGCGGCTTTTCGAGTGAGAAGCGTGGCGGCATATGCCATTCATAAATTCTTCCAGGAGAGGGATTTTGTCTATACCCATACTCCCATCCTGACTTCTTCGGATGCCGAGGGAGCCGGAGAAATGTTTCAGGCGACGACTCTGGACTTAAAGGACGTGCCTGTGGATGAAAAGGGCAATGTTGATTTCACGCAGGATTTCTATGGCAAGCCCGTCAACCTGACCGTCTCAGGGCAGCTGCAGGGGGAGACCTTCGCCCAGGCATTTAAGAAGATCTATACCTTCGGACCCACCTTCCGCGCGGAGAACTCCAATACGACGAGGCATGCGGCCGAATTCTGGATGATTGAGCCGGAGATTGCCTTCGCCGATCTGGAGGATGCTATGGAGCTGGCGGAGGCTATGCTCAAGTATGTCATCGCTTATGTGATGGAGCATTGTCCGGAAGAAATTGCCTTCTTTAACAGTTTTGTGGACAAGGGGCTTATCGACCGCCTGAACCATGTGGTCAGGTCAGACTTCGGGCGCATTTCTTATACGGACGCGGTTGCGGAGCTTGAGAAACACAATGATGAGTTCGAATACAAGGTCTTCTGGGGCTGTGATCTGCAGACGGAGCATGAGCGCTACCTGACAGAGAAGATCTTCAAGCGCCCGGTCTTCGTCACCGACTATCCCAAGGAGATCAAGGCCTTTTACATGAAGCTGAATGAGGATGGCAGAACAGTCGCCGCTGTCGACTGCCTGGTTCCCGAGATCGGGGAGATCATCGGCGGCTCTCAGCGCGAGGATGATTACGACAAGCTCTTATCCCGCATCCGAGAGAACGGAATGGACGAGTCGACCTACGGATACTACCTGGATCTGCGCAAGTACGGATCGACTCGTCATGCGGGTTTTGGTCTGGGCTTTGAACGCCTGGTGATGTATCTGACCGGGATAGCCAATATCAGGGACGTTTTGCCCTTCCCGAGAACCGTTGGGAACTGTGAGTTATAAGTCCGGGATGATATGGCATATCAATTGAGCAAATCGACGGAGGAGGAAACATGAGCAGTATTCAGATTCCCGAGGGCTACAAGTCAGCCCTTGGCCTCAAGGACACCCAAATTGCAATCAAGAAGGTCAAGGACTTCTTTCAGAACCAGCTGGCCGCTGAGCTGAACCTGCAGCGTGTGACAGCGCCCCTTTTCGTGGAGCCGTCCTCCGGTCTCAATGACAATTTAAATGGTACGGAGCGCCCGGTGGCCTTCGGAATCAAGGAGCAGAATGATCACGAGGTGGAGATTGTTCACTCTCTGGCCAAGTGGAAGAGATATGCTCTCGGACGCTATGGTTTTGCTCCGGGTCAGGGGCTCTACACCGACATGAACGCCATCCGCCGCGATGAGGACACCGATAATATTCACTCCATCTATGTGGATCAGTGGGACTGGGAGCGGGTGATTGAGAAGTCGGATCGCAATGCAGAATTCCTGCATAAGATTGTCAAAAATGTCTATGAGGCCCTTCATGTCACAGAGAAGTATGTAGCCAATAAATACGACTATGTGAAATGCTTTCTGCCTGATGACATCAGCTTCGTGACAACACAGGAGCTGGAGGACAGGTACCCTGACTGCACGCCAAAGGAGCGGGAGTACAAGATTGCCAGGCTGCACGGCGCTGTCTTTATCGAGCAGATCGGCGATCAGCTAAAGAGCGGTGACAGGCATGATGGCCGCGCCCCTGATTACGACGACTGGAGTCTGAACGGAGATATCATTGTCTACTATCCTGTCGATGACATTGCTCTGGAATTGAGCTCGATGGGAATTCGTGTTGACGAGGAAGCTCTCAGAAGCCAGCTTCTTAAGGCGGGATGCCCGGAAAGAGCAGAACTGCCCTTCCAGAAGGCGATTCTCGAGAAAAAGCTGCCCTATACGATCGGCGGCGGAATTGGGCAGTCCCGTATCTGCATGTTCTTCCTGCGCAAATGCCATATCGGCGAGGTTCAGGTCTCCATCTGGCCCCAGGAGGACCTGAAGGCGGCGGCTGACAGGGGAGTGGTTCTCCTCTGAAATAGTCTGTGACTACAAGCAGGGGGACTCGGTTAAGCGTTGACAGGGACGTTGCTCTCCGCTGAGAGGTCTTGCGGGCGGATCGGCCGGAATGCGATCGATGGCGGATCGGCCGGAATGCGATCGATGGCGGACCGGCTGGAATGTGATCGATGGCGGATCGGCTGGAATGCGACCAAGGGCGGATCGGCCGAACAGATTGAATGTCACGTATTAGCGTGCTAAAATCTCGGTAGTTGTTTTAAGGCAACCGCCGGGATTTTCTATCGAAGAAGGAGACCGGGCGACAGGAATACAAGGGGATAAGCATGAGCAAGAAGATGAGAGATGAAAATACGGATCGCCTGATCGATGGAATCCTGACTCTGAAGGACAGAGAAGAGGCCTATTTATTTTTCGAGGACCTGTGCACCGTCAACGAGATGCTTTCTCTGAGCCAGCGCTTTGAGGTCGCGGGCATGCTGCGCAGGAACTATACCTACATGGATATTGCCGAGAAGACCGGGGCGTCTACGGCGACGATCAGCCGGGTGAACCGGGCCCTCAACTATGGAGACGGCGGCTATAACACAGTGTTGGAGAGAGTCAGCTCTGATCTGTGAGAGCCCTTTCATTGCTCAGGACGATAGGATCACCGCGAATTTTGGATCCTATGGTCGATGGGGAGATCAGATGTCAAAGATATTGGACTTACTAAATGAACAGCAGAGAGACGGAGTCCTCACCACGGAGGGCCCCGTCCTTATTTTGGCCGGGGCGGGGTCCGGAAAGACCCGGGTTCTGACCCATCGGGCGGCCTACCTGATTGATGAAAAGGGCGTGGCCCCCTACCAGATCATGGCCATTACCTTTACCAATAAGGCGGCTGAGGAGATGAGGGAAAGGATTAACAAGCTGGTCTCTTTTGGAGGAGAAGCTGTCTGGGTGGCAACCTTTCACTCCTCCTGCGTGAAGATCCTGCGCCGCTTTGCCGATCGGGTCGGTTATGACAGCCGCTTTACCATTTACGACGGGGATGACCAGAAGTCTCTGATAAAGGACGTCTGTAAGTATCTGGACATCGACACGAAGATCCATAAGGAGCGGTCCTTCCTCTCCGTGATCTCACATGCCAAGGAGAATTTGGTCGGACCGGAGACGTTTTTGCAGGAGGCCGCGGGAGATTTCAACCGGACCCGTCAGGGACAGGTCTATCGGGAGTATCAGGCCAGATTGAAGGCCAACAACGCCCTGGACTTCGATGATCTGATCATGAAGACAGTCGAGCTCCTGCGAGGGGATTCCACGGTCAGAGAATACTATCAGCGCCGTTTTCACTATATTATGGTGGATGAATATCAGGATACCAATACCGCTCAGTTTGAACTGGTCAGGCTCCTCGCGGACGGCTACCGCAATCTCTGTGTGGTCGGAGATGACGACCAGTCCATCTACAGGTTTCGCGGCGCGAATATCTATAATATCCTTCACTTTGAAGAGCATTATCCGGACGCCAAGGTCATTAAACTGGAGCAGAATTATCGGTCTACCCAGAACATTTTAACAGCGGCCAATGGAGTGATCGCCAATAATACCGGCCGCAAGGACAAGTCCCTCTGGACGGATTCGGGGGAGGGAGAGAAGGTTCTTCTCAAGCAGTTTGACTCCGCCTATGAGGAGGCGGAATTTGTGGCCGACAGTATTGCATCCCTAGTCCGCCGCGGGGAATACAGCTACAGAGACTGCGCTATTCTCTACCGGACCAATGCCCAGTCCCGCCTCCTGGAGGAGAAGCTGGTGGCCGACAACATTCCATATAAGATCTTCGGCGGCGTCAACTTCTATGCCCGGCGGGAGGTTAAAGACCTGGTCAGCTACCTCAAAGTCATTGACAATGCGCAGGATGACCTTGCGGTGCGGCGGGTTTTAAATGTTCCCCGCCGTGGCATCGGGGCCACATCCATGGATCGGGTGCAGGCCTATGCCAATTCCAATGGCCTCGACTTCTACCAGGCTATGACCAGGGCCGGACAGATCCAGGGACTGGCCAGAGCGGCCGCTAAGATTCTTGCCTTCATATCTCTGATTGAGCGTGCCAGACAGGTTCTGGCGCAGGAGGGCATCAGCAAGAGTCTTCTCTATATCATCGATCAGACCGGATATGTGGAAGGGCTGAAAGCGGAGGGGACCGATGAGGCCCGAGCCAGAATTGACAATATCGATGAGCTGATCAACAAGGTCATTCTCTACGAGCAGGAGACAGAAGAGCCGAGCTTAAATGACTTTTTAGAGCAGGTTTCTCTGGTCGCTGATATTGATCAGCTGGAGGAATCCGCCGACTATGTGTCCCTGATGACCCTGCACTCCGCCAAGGGCCTGGAATTTCCCAATGTCTACCTGGTCGGTATGGAGGACGGACTCTTTCCCAGTTATATGTCAATCACAGCAGAGAACGCGGATGAGGAGATTGAGGAGGAACGTCGCCTGGCCTATGTGGGAATTACACGGGCCAAAGAACACCTGACGGTGACAGCGGCCCGCATGCGCATGGTGCGGGGAGAGATGCAGTACGCGTCTTTGAGTCGATTCGTCGAGGAGATCCCTGCCGAGGCCATTGACGGAAATCTGCCTGACAGGAATCGGGCAGACGCTTTTGCGTGGGAGAACGCCGAGGGCCCCTGTTACGGTTCCGTCGCTTATGCCCGCGGCAACGCGGCAGAGATTCGTAAGAAAACATCGGCTCAGAAGTACGCGGCCGCCGCGAAGAATTTCGGCGATGGCGGCAAGGAGCCTTTGGATTACCAGGTGGGAGACCGTGTTTTTCACCTGAAGTTCGGGGAGGGACAGGTCACTTCTCTTGTGGACGGTGGACGTGACTATGAGGTGACCGTCGACTTCGACCGGGTCGGAAGCAAGAAGATGTTCGCAACCTTTGCGAAATTGCAGAGGATATGAGCGGGGAGGAACGCAAGGAGGATGTGATGATGGAGATGGAGATAGAAGCGATAGGGATTTAAAACAGACTCAGATATGGATTCGGAGAATGTTTCTATGGGTTTGATGTAGACTCAGATGCGGATGGAATCTTAAATTTTTCTGAAAATCATTGCTTTATCAGGCAATGTGCTATAATCAGGAATAAGAAAAAGTTGTGCACGTATACAGGAGGTATATCGCTATGAAGAAGGCATTTAAGACTCTGTTTGGTTTGACCGCATTAGCAGCTCTTGTCGCCGGTGTCGGTTATGCAGTGTATAAGTATTTCAAGCCCGATTATGAAGAAGAGTTCATGGATGACATCGATGATGAGTTCGATGACGATGATTTCTTCGAGGACGAGGACAGCGAGGAGTTCGCCGCCAAGAATGATGCTGATGAGAAGCTCGAGAAGGAGGCAGAAGAGGAACTCAAGGATGAGAGCAGCTTCGCTGACTGATCCGACTTTGATTTGTGACAGTGGAATGTCGGCATCAAAATACCTGCGGAGCCTGCATTCTGATGTATACTGTTTGTAAGCCCACAGGGCAGGGTGTGTGAGAAACGGATCACAGTATATGTTATACAGAGGGATTTCCGATCCATGGGATGGGAAATCCTTTTTCCATGTTAATAAGGGGCGAATTCGGTGCATGAGCAGGATGAGGACCCGATGACGATCGGTCAGGAAAGATTTGACCTGCGGCCAAGGACAGGGAAGCGCGCGAACACCGGAGGAGGGGGAAAAGATGGATGCAAGAAGTGTCTTGATCGCCAGCTATGTAGGTCTGGCCCTTTTTTATATCGCCATTTATCTGTTCTTAGTCTACCAGATGAAACGAAAACGGGCGGATGGAACGAGGGCGATCGATGACGCGGTCAATGACCAGACAAAGACAGGAAGACCATCGGTTGCGGAGATCCTGATCTACGGGGGAATGATTGTCATCGCAGGTCTCATCATCTACGATGCCGTCTATCGGGGGGGATATAAACTCTCCTATATCGGCAGGGCGGTGATCATTCCGATTGCCGTCTCCATCTTCAATGCGAGAAAGAGAACAGGCCGTTCCCTGATGGCTCTTCTGGCCGCTTTCTTTATAGTCTTTTACTTTATGCTGCTCTTTTTCTTTATTGGTCTGCCTCCCAAGGCGCCGGGACTTAAGATCAATCAGACACAGATTGTCATGGACCAGACGACGGCAGAGGATCTGCACGCGGAGGGCTATGACATCTACTGCAGACGAGAAAATGCGGGCAGAGCCGAGTACCGGGACTATCTGACCAGTGGGGATTATCAGAAATATGCCTGGGATCAAAGCCGTACGATCCCCAGGGGATATGAGCCCAGAGATATTGATGGGGCTTATCCGGATTACCTGCTGGTTAAAAACGGCCAGATTATCGGGAGTCTGATTTTCTATGCGGGCAGGAAAGAGGATAAGATTCTGGAGAACAGCACAGTAATCGGTTTTGGCATTGAAGAAGACGGAAGTCAGTCTGATCGAGAGAAGGGCCTGCAGATTGAACTTGAGGGGATTAATCTGATGCGGTCTTTGGATCAGGGAGAACTGGCTCGTGTTTTCGGGAAGAAGCTATGGCTTCAGCCCGGTGACCGCAAGAATGCCGATGTTACGAGTTTGGTCTATGGAATACAGTGGACTTGCAGGTCTGATAATTTCTTCTTCAATAATTTTTACTCTTATATCCGTTTTGATGAGTTGAATTTTATGACCAGATTCGAGCTTCTGACCAATCCGGTTCGATAAGATAAGAAGAAGGAAAACGCTGAATTTCACTTTTTCAGCAGGAACAGGCCGGTATCTTTGTCAGAGACGCATAGTCTCATTTGTGTTTTTCTGAGCGTTCTTTGACGCAGGAGAGATGCCTGTTTCAGCAATATCCTCCGGAAGGATCCGTTCAGAGACGCCATGATGATAGAAGACAATGGTATTTTGTGTGTAAGAGGATTGCGCAGTGAAGAGAGGACAGGAAGCAGAGGGAATCGTAAGGAGAGTCGATTTTCCCAATAAGGGGCAGGTAGAGCTGGCGGAGTCTGAGGAGTCCGTTGGCCAGGGGGCAAAATCCAGCCGCATGGTAACCGTGAAGCATGTTCTCCCCGGGCAGAAGATTCGCCTTCGCCTTAAGAAAGCCGGCCGCAGCAAGAGGCAGGGAATTCTGCTTGAAGTTCTAAAGAAGGCTCCCAACGAGTTAGAGCAGGCGGCCTGTCCGCATTTTGCAGAGTGTGGGGGCTGCAGCTATCAGAACCTGCCTTATGAGGATCAGCGGAAGCTCAAGGAAGATCAGATACGGCATCTGATGCAGCCCCTTTTCGGAGAGGGAGTCGATCGGATTTTCGAGGGGGTGACGGCTTCACCGGCCCATCAGGAATATCGAAATAAGATGGAATTCTCCTTTGGAGATCAAACGAAGGGAGGCCAGCTGGCACTGGGGATGCACAAGCGAGGATCCTTCTATGACATTGTCACCGTAGACCAGTGCCGTATCATCAGCCAGGATATGCGGGATCTTCTGCGTTTGACTCTGGATTTCTTTACAGAGAGGAGACTGGGGTTTTACCACAAGATATGCCATGAAGGTTACCTGCGTCACCTTTTGGTTCGCCGGGCGCAGAGAACCGGTATGCTGATGGTCGATCTTGTGACTTCAACGGATCGGGTTGATCGGGAGGGCAGGCCTTTCACAGAAGAGGAGGAGAAGAAGCTGCTTGGTGACTGGAAGCAGCTTTTGCTCAGTCACAACTGGAGTGATGAACTGGCGGGCATCCTACACACACAAAATGATTCTCCGGCGGATGCCATTGAAGACCAGGGGACGGAGCTTCTCTATGGCAGAGATTTCCTGACGGAAGAGATCCTGGGTCTGCGCTTTGACATTACACCATTCTCCTTCTTTCAGACCAATTCGCCTGGGGCGGAAGTTCTCTATGAAACAGTGAGAGAATTTATCGGAGGGGACGAAAAGGGAAGGGAGAATATCGACTTGTCGACGGTTCTGAGCCTTCCGGAGGGGGCAGATAAAGAACAGGAACAAAGTCACTCTGACGGCGAAGCGAAGAAGCGAGACCATTTTGACGGTCAGGAGAAGAATCGAAATAACCTTGACTGTATTAAAGGAAAGACCGTCTTTGACTTATACTCCGGTACCGGCACCATCGCCCAGATCCTGGCTCCGGCAGCAGGTCATGTGATTGGAGTTGAGATTGTAGAAGAAGCGGTTGCGGCCGCCAGGGCCAATGCGAAGAAAAACGGTCTTGATAACTGCGAGTTTATTGCCGGTGATGTCTTAAAGGTCATTGACGATATTGAGGACAAGCCGGACTTCATTGTCCTGGATCCCCCCAGGGACGGGATTCACCCCAAGGCTCTGGATAAAATCATCGACTATGGAGTTGAATCCATGATTTACATCTCCTGCAAGCCAACCAGCCTGGTAAGAGATCTGGAGATTCTCATGGCCAGAGGCTATGAGGTCCGGCGGATGCGGGGGGTGGATATGTTTCCGGCGACGGGGCATGTGGAGTGCATAGCGTTGATACAAAGAGTGAAATCGTGAAAATCCTGCATTTTAAGCAGTTTTACAAGCATTATGTATTTGTAGAAGATGGCGAAGGTGGACGAAAAAAAGTCCTAAAAAATTATATAGATGTGAATGTTTGCATTGATATGGTGTGTGGAGATACAAAGTATGAATTGGGAAGTGAGGAATAAGAAATGATGAGATGGATAATAAAAATAATCTTATTTCCAATCAGCTTGCTGCTGAGTATCCTTACTGCCTTTCTGACATTTATACTTGGCATAGGAACAACTATTCTGTATTTCTTAATGCTGATGTGTATAGTTGCTGCAATAGGATCATTTATGCAAAAAGATATATCACTTGGCATTGAGGCATTGGTATTAGGATTTTTGTTAAGTCCTTATGGAATACCGATGGTCGGAGCAGCTGTTATAGCATTCCTTCAGGGAATCAATGAAGCAATAAAATCAATCTAAAAAAATTCATACAAATGGTTACCAAAGGCGATAGAAGAAAAACTATCGTCTTTTTCTTTGCCAATTTTTAAGGAGGGAGGTGAAGCGATGGACTTTGACTATTTCTATAATAGAGAAGCAGAAAGATTTAACTTTCTAAAAGTACCTGAAATATTGGTAGACGGAGAAAAATTTAAGGGACTGTCTGCTGAAGCAATTATCCTTTATTCTATGCTTTTGAAACGGACAGGAATGTCTTTTAAGAATAACTGGATAGACAAAGATGGCAGGGTATTTATCTATTTTACTGTTGAAGAAATTATGAGAAGAAGAAATATCTCAAAGCCGACAGCTATAAAAACATTAGATGAACTCGATATGAAAAAAGGAATCGGACTGATTGAAAGAGTAAGGCTTGGGCTTGGTAAGCCGAATGTCATATATGTTAAAGACTTTATGAGTGTATTTCAGGTAAAAGAAAATGACTTTCAGAAGTCAAAAAACTTAACTTCAGAAGTAAAAGATTTTAACCTCAGAAGTAAAGAAAATGAACTTCATGAAGTTCAAAATCTTGACTCTAACTATATAGAGAATAATAAGAGTAAGTATAGTAAGAGAGAATATAGTTTTGGTGAAAACGGGCTTGGAACATTTCAAAATGTATTTTTAGCTGCTGAAGATATATCCGATTTACAAATCATAATGAACTCACAGCTTGATAATTACATTGAGAGATTATCTGCATATATCAAAAGCACCGGAAAGACCTATAAAGACCATAAAGCGACAATCCTTTCTTGGTTTTATAAAGATCAGGGGAGAGGAAAAGAAGTGAAAACATCAAATATCCCGACATGGGAAGAATATGATAAAGGAGAACACCTATGATGAAAGAATTAGAAAAAGTAATGATAGAAGATGTAGAGTATTCTTACGATCCTGAAAAAGAATATATCAAGGATGGACACGCATTTTGTAAAGTTTGTCATGAAAGAAAAGACGGAAAAGTGATGGAGTTTTTCGGAAACAAGATGCTCTTTAGAACTTCCTGCAAGTGTGATAGAGATAGAGAAGCAAGAGAAAAAGAAAGACAAAAGCAGATGGAGATTGAACGATTAAAGAGTAGCTGCTTTAACTCGATTATTCAGTGGTCATATACCTTTGAAAATTATCAGGGAGAAGAAAATCAAAGCCTTATCATTGCAAAGAACTTTGTAAAAGACTATGAGGAAATGAAAAAAGAAAATATCGGACTTCTTTTTTATGGCTCAGTAGGTAGCGGAAAGACCTATCTTGCCTGCTCCATTGCAAATAGCCTTATTGAACAGTATCAAATAGGCGTTAAAATAAGAAATTTTGCACAGATTATCAATGAGCTGCAAAAGGGAGGATTTGATTTTGACAAGAACGCATATATTGAATCCCTTGTAAATACTTCCGTTCTTATCTTGGATGACTTAGGAATAGAAAGAGATACAAGCTATGCCAAAGAGCAAGTATATAACATCGTGAATAACAGGTACTTAAAACAGAAACCGACTATCTTCACTACTAACCTTTCCTACGACACAATCCAAAATTGTAAGGATAGCGTAGAGTATCAAAGAATCTACTCAAGAATCATAGAGATGTGTATTCCTGTTATGGTTGTAGGTGAGGATTTTAGAAAGGTTATTCAAAAGGACAAACTGAATCGCAATAGGGACAGACTGCTGAATGGAGGTGAGAGAAGTTGATCAATGAAGAAATAGCAAGAAAAACACTGAATATGGAAGTTAGAGCTGCTAAAGTAACAGGGAAACTTCTATTGGATTTACTAAAGAAGCTGATGAAAGAGGCAGAAAAACTTGGAGGACTTGAAAAGCTGGTTAATGCTAACGGAAATGAAGTAAAGCTAAAAGATATGGTTAAAAAGGGACAGCTTGAAGAAATTCCGGTTGAAGAAGCAGAGCTTAAGGAACTGAAAAAAGAACTTAATCGGTATGGCGTCAAGTTTTCAGTGATGAAGGATAAGGAAACTGGTAAATACTCCGTATTCTTTCAAGCCAAAGATATGAAAGTGATGGATAAAGCCTTTAAGCACGCATTAGCACAGTCTGAAAAGAAAACAGAAAGGAAAGAATCTATTCACAAGAATATTGAGAAGTTCAAGGAGATGGCTAAGAACTCTGTTTCCAAAGATAAAATCAAGAATAAACAAAAGGAGCAGAGCCTATGATAGATAAAATATTAAAGGACATCGAAGGCTTATGTAAGGTGCAAGATAAGGTAAAGTTTCTAAAGCAGAACATTCCCTATCTTGCATTTTTCTATGTAGGCAATATCTTTTCACATCATGTAAGAGTCTATGTAGGTGGTGATATTATTGACAAAATCTTTCAAGGGATATTAGAGATTAACACGATGAGCTTTCTTCCAAGCCTTCATCCTACGGATATTATAATGGGCGTGGTAGTAGCTGTTTTAATCAAAATTATCGTATATACCAAAGGGAAAAATGCTAAAAAGTTTAGACAGGGGAAAGAGTATGGCTCAGCAAGATGGGGAACCAAAAAAGATATAGAGCCATATATGGATGAAAAGTTTCAAAATAATATCATACTTACGCAAACAGAACGATTAACTATGAATGGCAGACCGGCTAATCCTAAGTATGCAAGAAATAAGAATGTTCTTGTCATCGGTGGATCAGGAAGTGGAAAAACCCGATTTTATGTCAAACCTAACTTAATGCAGATGCACAGTAGCTATTGTGTAACTGATCCGAAAGGAACTATAGTCCTTGAGTGCGGTAAGATGCTTGAAGATAATGGCTATGAGATAAAAATCCTAAATACCATTAACTTCAAAAAGTCCATGAAATACAATCCCTTTGCTTATCTTAGAAGTGAAAAGGACATACTCAAATTAGTACAGACAATCATCGCAAACACCAAGGGAGAGGGAGAAAAATCAGGTGAGGATTTTTGGGTAAAAGCCGAAAAACTCTACTACACAGCACTTATCGGCTACATCTTCTATGAAGCTCCAAGAGAAGAAAAGAACTTTGCGACTCTACTCGATATGATAGATGCTTCTGAAGTCAGAGAAGATGATGAAACCTATATGAATCCCATAGATAGACTCTTTGAAGCACTTGAGAAAAGAGAGCCGACACACTTTGCAGTGAAGCAATATAAAAAGTACAAATTGGCTGCCGGAAAAACGGCAAAATCTATTCTTATCTCTTGTGGTGCAAGGCTTGCCCCCTTTGATATTCAGGAACTTAGGGACTTGATGAGTGAAGATGAACTTGAGCTTGATACACTCGGAGATAGAAAAACGGCACTCTTTGTTATTATCTCTGATACAGATGATACCTTTAACTTTGTAGTATCCATTATGTACTCACAACTTTTTAATCTCTTATGTGATAAGGCAGATGATGTATATGGCGGACGATTACCTGTCCATGTGAGATGCTTGCTTGATGAATTTGCAAACATCGGCTTAATTCCAAAGTTTGAAAAGCTGATTGCCACAATCAGAAGTAGAGAGATTTCAGCAAGCATCATACTTCAAGCACAATCTCAGCTAAAGGCAATCTACAAGGATAACGCTGATACAATCGTAGGTAACTGTGATAGTACCTTGTTTCTTGGTGGCAAGGAGAAAACTACGCTAAAAGAATTGTCTGAAACACTGGGAAAAGAAACGATAGATTTATATAACACATCGGAAACAAGGAGTAATCAAAAGAGCTTTGGACTTAATTACCAAAAGACAGGTAAGGAGCTTATGAGCCAAGATGAGATTACTGTAATGGACGGTAGTAAATGTATCTTTCAGCTTAGAGGTGTCAGACCTTTTCTTTCAGATAAATACGATATTACAAAGCATAAGAACTATAGATTACTTGAGGACTATGATAAGAAGAATTTGTTTGACATAGAAAGCTATATGAAGCGAAAAGGAAAAGCAAAATTAAATAGAGAAACGGTTATTACAAGAATGCAGTAAGTCTTAAAAAGATTTGCTGTTTTTTTTATTCAAAATCAGGAGGCAAGATGATAAGGATCAGAAGTCCTACTTAAACGAAAACTAAATAGTAAGAGTATCAGCGATTGGAAAAGTAATACTTCCGGTCGCTTTTTTTATTGAAATGAAAAGGAGAAATTTAAAAAGATGAAACAAGAAATGATTAACATCAACGCCAACTTAGTGGCGGAACCTACTTTCTCAAACTTTGAAAAAGACGGAGAAACGGTAGAAGTTGCAAACTTCACGCTTGTAAAAAAGTACGGTAAAGGCAAGGAGTATATTAACTGTGCAGCCTATGGAGAAAAAGCTGAGAAGGCAAAGGACTTTGAAAAAGGCGATTTGATTCATATCTTTGGTTACTTTAAGAAGCGTGAAAAAGAGGGAAAGACTTACAAAAACTTTGTAGTGAAGTCCTACAACAAAATTGAAAAGAAAGAAGAAAATGAGGAGGAATAACTTATGGCATTTTTTACACAGGCAGTTAATGTATTAAAGATTTTGGTTATGGCAGTAGGTGCAGGACTTGGAGCATGGGGCGTTATCAACCTGATGGAAGGATATGGTAATGACAATCCCGGTGCTAAGAGCCAGGGTATTAAGCAGCTTATGGCTGGAGGAGGTATCGTTCTTATCGGACTTAAGCTCATTCCACTACTTGCCAATGTACTCAATTGAGAAGAAAAGGAGAGCTTAGATGTTTGGAATATTCGACAAGATAGAAGAATTCTTTAAGGAGCTTCTACTGGGCGGTATCCAAGCAAACTTAGAGTCCATGTTTCTTGATATCAACAATAAAGTTGGTGCGGTTGCAACAGATGTAGGTAAAACACCTATGGGGTGGAACGGAGATGTATTTGCCTTTATCAAAAGCATTAACGATTCCGTCATTATTCCCATAGCGGGACTAATCATCACAGCAGTTCTTTGTATTGAGCTTATCAACATGGTGATGCAAAAGAACAATATGCACGATACAGATACCTTTGAATTTTTCAAGTACATCATCAAGATGTGGATTGCTGTATGGTTAGTATCTCATGCCTTTGAGTTTTCAATGGCAGTTTTTGATGTGGCACAGCACATGGTAAATAAGGCGGCAGGGGTGATAAATACCTCTGCCACCGTTTCCGGAGATCAGATAGTGGCAATGATGGATACCCTAAAAGAAAAGGGGCTTGGAGAACTTGTCATGATTCTCTTTGAAACCTCACTCATCAAGGTTGCTATACAGGTAATATCCGTTGTGATTATGCTTGTGGTTTACGGAAGAATGTTTGAGATTTATGTTTACTCATCGGTTTCAGCCATTCCATTTGCCACAATGGGAAACAAGGAGTGGGGACAGATTGGAACAAACTACATCAAAGGACTATTTGCACTTGGACTACAAGGACTCTTTTTAATGGTTTGTCTTGGAATTTACGCAGTTTTAGTTAAGACGATTAAGATAACAGATATACACACAAGTACCATGACGATACTTGGCTATGCGGTTTTGCTGGGGTTAATGATGCTAAAGAGCGGAACACTGGCCAAAAGCGTATTAAATGCACACTAAAAGAAAGGAAAGATAGTATGGATAAAAGAAAAACAGTATTTACAGCAGTAGTAATTGGAGCAGGCATTATGGCGATAATTGATAGAATCAGGCTTCATAACAAGGTAAAAGAATTGGAAGAAAGAACAGATGACATTGGTCGCTGCCATAATGATTTTTGCTTAATGCAGGAAAGATATAACAAAAGTACGAATGAACAGATAGAGATTATTCAGGAAGAAATCGGCTCTGTATATGAACACTTTGAGGAGCTGTCAAAGGGTAAAGAAGATGGGAGGTAAGATATGGCATATGTACCAATCCCTAAAGACTTAAATAGGGTAAAGACAAAGGTTGCTTTTAACCTAACGAAAAGGCAGCTCATAGGCTTCACACTTGCAGGACTGGTTGGAATACCAGTCTATTTATTTATGAGGAAGTTTGTGCCAAATGACATAGCTGTCATATTCCTTATCGTATCCACGCTTCCTATCTTTTTCATCACACTATTTGAAAAAGACGGACTGACATTTGAGAAATACTTTAAGCATATTTATCTTCATAAGTTTTATCAACCGCAAAAGAGAGTGAGAAAGGAGGTTTACCTTGAACAAGAAAAGAAAAATTCAGCAAATAAAACTCATGCAAAACGAAAAGGCATTGAGAAGTCAAAAGCGGGACTTAAAGAAAAGTAATTGCAAGCCAAAAAAAGATAATGATATTGTCAATAATGGTTGACAGATTTTCCTCAAGGATTTACAACCCTAAGCTGATTCCTGTAAAGATGAATAGTATTGTTGTCTCTTGACCATGGGTGGAAGGCCATCATTTGCGGAACAGATTCGACGGTTATTCCAGTAGCTCATGTAGTAACGCCAGATAAGCTCTTTTAGCTCTGTTACAGTCATCTTCTCGGTATCATAGCGATCATATAAGAGTTCAGATTTCATTCTCGCCCACATGCTCTCGCAACGAGCATTATCATGGCAACGGCCACCATCACTGTTCATGCTCTGTGTTATATGGCAGTCCTGGACGGCTCTACGGTAGCAATCACTGGTGTACTGTACTCCGCGATCGCTATGGCAGATCGCACCTTCGATCTCCGGGTAAGCCTTATGAGCATTCCTCAGGGTTCGGGCACACAACGGGGCCTTCATGTTGGTAGCCATTGCCAGTCCTAAGACAGCCAGATCGAAGCAGTCAAACATAGCAGAAACATAGAGTTTACCATCACTTGCCTTGATTTCGGTTATGTCCGTAACACATTTTGTCAGTGGCTCTGTTGACCTGAAATCCCGCTTGAGCAGATCATCCGATTTACGAGCAGCCTTGTCGGCTTTCGTTATTCCATTTGGCTTACGCTTTGGACGATGACTGATGCCGATTTCTTCCATTACTCGATAGACGGTCCGCTCACTCGGGATATCGATATCCTTCGGCTTCTTCTGCAGAAGAGCGTCACGCATCCTGGAACGACCATAGGTATCATTACATTCATCTTCCTTTAGGATATCCCGCATAGCATCGGCCAGCTTCTGATATTTCCAAGGCCGATCCTTACGTTGCAGGTATTTATAGAATGCCTGGCGGCTCACATGGAGCATCCGACAGTAGAATGTAAGTTTCCCTTTAATCATGCCGCCTTCTGTCTTAACAGTGATATATTTCAGTCTTTCATTTTTGCTGACTTCAGACGGCTCGCGGCAAAAAAAGCGCTGGCTTCCTCCAGGAACTCGTTTTCTTCTTTAAGACGACGAATTTCCTTATCCTGATCTTTGACCTGCTTACGTAAGGTGATCAGCTCCTCATTCAGGGTCATAGCACTTTTGGGGGTCTGGGATCCCGCTCCAAGATCCAGATTTCCGAGCCTATTAGCGCGTATCCATGTATAGAGCGTGTTTTTGGGGATGCCTAGTTCACGTGCAGCTTTTGCCTGGCCAATCTCTTTTGCCAGCTTAACTGCCTGGATTTTGTACTCCTGATCGTACTGTCTGTTAGTTGCCACCGTAAACGCCTCCTTATTCTCTTAAATTATAATGAAATCCTTGAGAATAAGATGTCAACTTTATTTATACAGCATCATTAACTCCAGGGGTTATGCTGTGTTCAGTGAGGTGGTCAAATAGAAGCAATCCCTCAGTGGATTCAAAAGGTCAGGCGGATGAGGAATAGCTAAGAGGTGACGGATGACAATCTGGGAATTACATCTGTAGAATATTGGAGGTTTCTAATTGGATATATTTAAGCCTTACTTCCCCCCAAATTTTCCTGTACCCCTATGATATATTCGTCACTGTCAGTATCAATCAGCACCGTATGATACCCTGCCTTTTCCCAAAGCTTATCCAGTTGACCGCAAAACTGTTCCACATCTCCTGATTCCGATAAAATATCTTCACCTACTGGAAGCCCATTTGCCTTTACCACGCGCAACTTCTTCATCAGAAATACAAAGGTTTCCCTGTCGGCTTTCCAGTCAAATCTCGCAATCATCCGCCTGTAATCAAGAAGGATCAGTGTACCATAAAGAAATGGCTCATTGGCGCTTTTTGCGTAATCCTTATATTCCTCATACTCAGCGCTTAAATCTTCATAAAGTCCCTCCGCCTCACTTCCACCAGCTTCTTTTGCAATCTTTTCTATTGTTTCCAGAAAATGCTCTGGCTCAGCAAGGCATTCAGAAATTTCCTCCAAAATGTTTTTGTCACTCGTCCCTATGGATTTTGCAAGCTCTAAAAAGTCCTCTTTCGTTTCCGGAAGAGGAAGCCGCAAAGGCGTATATTTGTTTTTGCGTTCGGGAATTGGCTTTGAAAAAATAGGAAACAGGCAAAAAAGAAACAGAGGAACAAAACAAATAGCGAGCAGAAATCCGTGAAGGTACCTGCCCGTTTTTATAAAATGCCACGCGCCGTAAAGGAATGAAAAGCAGAGCAAAATGAAGCCTGCATATATGCACCAGTCCTGTAATTTCCAATCTGCAAATTGTCCTTTTTTCTGTTTTCCTTTCATATCCTTCGATCTCCTATCTGATTCAGCAATAAACTGGGATATCGTAAAGCCGCTACGAAAAAGAAGAAGTCATACACGCTAACACCTTATCATACGCTGACACAACTCGGCGTCAAATGGCAAATGGATGTGAAATATGTTCCAACATCAAGCTGTTGCCTCAAGGCATGCAAAACAATCTTTTGTGGTGAGGAATCATATGTTAGAATGTTAGCGATAGCTAACTAATGAGACTGGACTACTATTCTGATCGAGGACGTGATTTGAGGACGGCATTTTCTGTGACATCAGAATAAGGGTTGCCGGCAGCTTTACGGGGGCTCGTTTTGGATATGGCAGAGAAGATTGATTTTCATCTGGGGTTTACCTATAACGAGAGACGCAAGCCCTCCCTTATCGATGTGGAAGGTCATATTGAGCCGGGCAGGTTTGTTGTTTTATGCGGCTGTAGCGGCTGCGGTAAATCGACATTGTTGCGGTGTATCAATCATCTCATTCCGGAATTTTACGAGGGTGAGCTCACCGGTGTTTGCAGGATTGACGGCAAAGACATATCAGGATTGCGTATCGGAGAAGTGGGGAAGCGGGTGGCGTCTGTATTCCAGGATCCAAGAGCACAGTTTTTTACAGTGAACAGCTCATCCGAGCTTGCATTCGGTCTTGAAAACTTTGGCCTGTCACATGATGAAATCGTAGAGCGAGTGAACGAGGGGTTTCGAAAATTTGGATTGGATTCCCTGAAGGACAGGTCTGTGTTTGAACTGTCAAGCGGAGAGCGGCAGCTTGTCGCTATTCTGTCTGCCTGGGCGCTTGCTATAGACGTTATTGTCATGGACGAACCGACAGCAAACCTGGATCAAAGAGCAATCGCCAAGCTTCATGATATGCTGTCGGAACTCAAGGCAGAGGGGAAGACAATCGTAGTGAGCGAACACAGGCTGTATTATTTAGCAGGACTCGCTGACGAATATTGGTATATCCATTCGGGTGAACTTGTCAAATGCTATCAGGCAAAAGAAATGCTTCAGCTGACAGAAGAGGAATTAACGGATATGGGACTCCGGGCGCCGGAAGTCAGGGATATCAGGCGAAGGGATATGGATTTCAGTGAGGACCTCGTCGGAGGACAGCCAGACGATGTTTTGCTACATGTCCTCAGCTGTGAGAATGTGACATATAGATACAGAGGGGCTAAGGAGGATACGCTAAAATCAGCCAATATTACATTGAAAACAGGAGAGGTCCTTGCGCTTGCCGGACCCAATGGCAATGGAAAGACCACGCTGGGCAAAGTCATATGCGGAATCTTTAAAGCTTCATCCGGAAAGATTACGTTCGACGGAGTGGCTGAAAGGACAAAAGAATTACAGAATAAGTGCATTTTCATTATGCAGGAAGCGGAATTTCAATTCTTTACAAACTCGGTATGGAATGAATTGAAGTACGGCAAAAAAACAAGTCCGATTCTTGAAGCTGAGATGGAGAGGATGCTGAGGCGATCAGGATTATGGGAACTTAGGAATCGACATCCCTTCAGCTTGTCCGGAGGTCAGATGCAGAAGCTCGTTCTGCTCCTGGCATATTTTTCGGAGAAACCTGTGCTTGTACTGGATGAACCGACGGCAGGGCTGGACGGGCGTTCTCTGCGAACTTGCATAGAGATTGTCAATGCGATGAAAAAGGACAAGATTGTTCTCATGATTACGCACGATATAGAGCTTATAGCAGGTGCGTGCACTGCTTGTGTCTGGCTGGAAGACGGACAGGGGCAGGATCGTTTTGTTCTCGATTCTGACGAGTCCCTGCGTCAGTTTCGCAGATACAGGGATGGTAAGCTACAAGCCGCAACAGATCCATACATACCGGCGAATCCAAAGCACAGCTTTGATCCGCGTATCAAACTTGTAATGACACTGTTTTGCTGTACGACAAGCGCATTCGCAGATATGCCGCTCGTAACAGGGATGTTTGCGGCAGGAATGATCATCAATATATATGAGCGTAAATACAAATCTTCCATTGGATATGGCGCCATATATGCGGTCCTGCTTTTGGCATACCTGGCATTTCCAAATGCGGTGACGGGGCTTTTGGTCAATATCATTCCAAGGTTTTTGGTAATAGGAGAGTTTTTGTCAGCCGTAATCAGTAATGACGGAGGCGATAAGACAATAACCGCATTTCGATATATGCATATGCCAGAGAGAGCAATCATGATCTTTGCCGTGATGTTCAGGTTCGCTCCGGTGATGGGCAAAGATCTGTCGCTTATGAGGCAATCCATACATACCAGGGGATTTTTCAAGACAAGAACAGATAGAATCGCAGCGTTCCCGGAATATATGGAAATGATCATAGCCCCCCTCATGCTGAGGGTGATTCGGATTGCCGAGTCACTCTCTGCGTCAGCAGAAACTCGCGGAATCGCATTGCCCGGCCGCAGACAGTCCTTTACATCTCTCAAGATGGATATATCAGATGTGATCATTACCGCGGCTGCGCTCGCTTTGATCGGCTGCGGCTTTTTCTATACGAGAATGGTCGGCCTGTTCTGAGCCGTTTCAGAGCTCAAATCAAAGAACCATATATTTTTAACCTACGAGAGGAGGTTGCGATGGGATCTAACAGACTCAAGACAAAGGACATTATAACGGTCGTTCTATTGTCATTAATTAATATTGTCATATTCATGTCGGGGACTTTCCTGTATGCGACACCGGTAACGCTGTTGCTTATGCCCCTGTACTATGCCTTGCTTGAAGGGATGGTTGTATTTACAATAGGCACCAGGGTGCGCAAGAGAGGCGCTATGTTGATCTATTGCGCTATCCAGGGGATCATTGGCTTCTACCTCCCGTACACGCTTGCCTATATTTTAATGGGGATCGTATCCGAAGTGATTCTGTCTAAGACCGGATATGGTGATTCCAGGGGGCTCACAGCAAGTTACATCCTACAGCAGGTGGGCCTGTGCTTTGGAAGCACTGTATATCCTTACGTTTTTGCCATCGAGAAGACGATGGAAAAGATGAGCGTTAAAGAATCTGACAATCTGAAATACGTTATGACCCATGCGGGCCATGCAATCATGAACTGGGGCTGGATCCTTTTGCTGGCAGCGACGGCCATCGTTGCCTTGATCGGTTCGCGTATAGGCAAGAGAGTTGTCAGGAAACATATACAAAAGGCCGAAGGAACTTACGGGGATGAAAACTGATCCAGTCTGTCAAGCCGGTATCTTATGGATCAGTGAGGATGCTGAGATATGTCCAAAGGTCTGATCGGAGCAGCTTCCTTAATAAAAGAATATAGAGCAATTACCGGATTTGCATCCTTCTATCCCTTTGCTACGAGCGGCTCAAGCGATATGGAAACCTCATTATCACCGGGCATAAAAATACAGAGCGTCATCTGATGAACTGGCGGCAATCTGCTATGATGGAGAGGAGAGTATGGATGTGGGAAGAGAGGCGCTTTTGTGTGCCGGAATCATAGAGGAGAGGGCAAATGGCAGGTGGTCGGAAAATTCTAATATTACTCCTGGCGCTGGTGTTCGCGGGTACCAGTACGGCCTGCTATCTCTATGTCGACGGCAAGCCGCTTACGACGGAGGAAGTCAACCGGCAGCTGGCAGAGCGCTATGGCGCTGGAAATTATCAGCTCAAGCAGTTGGACAGGGATCACTGGCAGGTGGCCCTGCCCCAGTATGCAGGGCTTCATTATACTGTGACAAGCGTGATCCATCGTGGCGGCGTCGTACCGGTTCCCCAGCACAGCCAGGAAGAGAACCGGATGGAGGCCCTGGGGAGACTTTTGGCGCCCAGGTATTTCACGGCGGATGAAATGAAGGAAATCAGCTACGCAAGCGGCTTCGGGGGCGGAGGGATGACGGTTGAGGTCTTGAGCGATTTCTCTGACGAGGCAAAGATTGCGGATCTGCAGAAGAGGGTAGAGGCGCTCTGCAGAGATATGAAGGAGAATTATGCTCCTCTTGCAAAAGATGCCCATGTGACACTTACAGTCAAGAGTGATGCGGCTGCGACAGGTCAGGAATATGGGGTGGAGAGCCCAAAGCTGATCCGATGGACATCAGACAGGGGAAACGGCAGACTGATCGGTTCATATCTGGATTCCCTCTACGGCACGGGCAACTACAGCTACGAGGAGACGGAGGATTTTGGGAGCGGGAAGGAGATCTATCAGGTTCGGTTGAAGCGGGCTCCGGAACAGGAATTTCATCTCTATGTGCAGAGCGATTGGTTTGGGTTTCGAAAGACGATCTGGGATACAAGATACCGGGATATCTGTGATCTGATTGATTACAATACCTTTCCGCTTGGTATCGAGCGGGCCCATATATCTCCTGATTTCAACCGCAGGGGATGCAGAGTCTCCGTATCGTATCTGGCCTATGGCAGGGAGCGTGTACCGGATATCATCAACCTCCACAGAGAGGCAAGTGAATATATCCGGAAATACGCTGCCATTATTTACGCGGATCAAACGGATGGCGGGTCAAAGCAGGTACCCATCTTCTCGACCTCGATTTCAGTGGATTTGTAGGAGGCAGGATGACCGTTCAAGAGGAATTATTTGCCCTTCAGGATAGGGAATATGCGGACTTTCAGAGCAGGCTTGTGCCCACGGTGTCGCGCCAGACCTTCATCGGAGTCCGTGTTCCGCAGCTCAGAAAACTGGCAAAGCGAATGGGAAAAGTGCGGGAAAAGCAGATGCAGGAGCAGAGGCAGGATTTCATGCAGGCTCTCCCTCACAGCTATTACGACGAGAATATGCTGCACAGTTTGCTGATCTCTGAAATCAATGATTTTGACGCCTGTATTTCGGCTGTGGATGCGTTCCTCCCCTACATTGATAACTGGGCCGTCTGCGACATCCTGCCCCCCCGGATCTTCAAGAAGGAACACAGGCGTCTTCTGGCGGAAATTCCCCGCTGGATCGGGTCAGACCAGACCTATACCTGCCGCTTTGGAATCGAGATGCTGATGACGCATTTCCTGGATGATGATTTTAAACCACGCTATCTGGAGTTGCCTGCACAGGTTCATCTGGACGAATACTATGTCAGGATGATGGTCGCCTGGTTCTTCGCGACAGCTCTTGCCAAGCAGTGGAAGGCGACAGTTCCCTACCTGGAGAATCATAAGCTCGGGATCTGGACTCACAATAAGACCATACAGAAGGCCTGCGAGAGCTACCGGATCACGGCGGACCAGAAGGAGTATCTTAAGGGGTTAAGACTGGGAAAAGCGGCTGGGGCTTTCGATAGAGGATAGATGGATCGGATTTTCCCCTGCGTCCGCGATCAGGATTGGACAGAACAGGGAATAATAAAATTTGGGATGACAAAAGTTCACAGATTGTTTATAATTACTCTGCCAGTTGTGCAGTTATTCTATTGAAACAGATGCAAAGCTCAGATGGGGAGCGCTGGTTATGCAGAAAGGAGAAAGAATGAAGGGATACAAGAGTATCCTGAGCAAGTCATTTGCCGGACTCATGGCGATGGTCATGGTCGCGGGGATGGTCTTGCCGGGAGCAAGGACAGTAGAGGCTGCCAGTCAGCTGCAGGTGGCCCAATACGTCAAGACGGCCAAGGGGACGGTGACAGGCGCCTCCGGGAGCAATCACGGGACCTATGCGGGCGAGTGGAAGGCTTCCATCCCCATGGCTGACGTTATGTCTGCCTTCGAGGATAAAATGAAGGAGGAGGCGGATGCAGGTCATTTCCCCTGGGATATTGAGACGGTCAGCACAAGCGCCTCGATCTATTACAATGTGACCTTCCCTGAGGGTGTGACGGTAGGGAATCCGACCACATCCAGCAGCACCAATATGATTCCGGCCAGCACCATCTCCAACAGCAAGTCCGGCAACACGGTGAAGTTCAAGTTCAAGCTGGCTGATGTCAACTGGAAGACGATCTACGAATATTACAAACAGGATCGGGCTGCCGGGACAGCCAATCGCACGGTCAATGTCACCATCCCCTACACCCTGACCGCCAATAGCAAGCAGGAGGCCCAGGCGCTGGAGGCTAAGACCATTGACAGTACCGGCAACTTCTCTTTCTATCCGAGTGGGAGCTGGGGAAGATGGGGGATCGGCAAGCAGACCTTCAACGCGGACCTGTCCAAGCAGCCCCTGGCCACGAACTTTGCCAGCTCGGATGTCTTCCAGACCCAGGAGGTCAGCCAGACAGTCAATATTGACGCTGATCTGAAGCTGGGCAGCGATACCGGAAACAATACGATCACGGTCCAGAAGGCGGACAACATGGATTTCGTCGGCGTGATCAATGCCAAGACCATCAAGGATCAGATGGCTCAGATTGAAGCTAGTTATGGCACGGATGCGGACAAGATTGCCCTGTCCAACCTCAAGACGGGCTTTACGGCCAAGATTACGCTTCCCAATGAGCTGACCTTCGCGTCTAAGGATGCCGTTTTAGACGGAGCCAACGGTTCCTTTAAGATCGAGAGCGTTACGGGAGACGACCACTCCGCTACCGTGACTTTCCGTCTGGTCAATGACGATCAGATCGATACCTTTGCCAAGCTCAAGGCTGCTGTCAACAAGGTGGACGACGAGCTTAAGGTGACCTTTAAGACCGCGAAGTTCAATGGGAATGCGCAGGCCAACACGGACTATGAGGTCACAGGCAGCATCTCAGGAGATCTGACGGCGACGGCGACCAACAAGGTCAGCGGCAAGCAGATTAACTTTAACCTGACCTGGAACGGCAAGCAGACCGAGGCAGGTAAGAGCGTGCATAATCCAAGTCAGATCGCCCTGTCCGTAAGATACGCAGAGTCTACAGAGCAGGTATTCCATGCAGATGTGAAGCTGCCGGGCGATATCCTGGTCGGAGATGAGACAGAGCACAACCAGATCTACGAGGTCGCTGAGGGAAGCAAGGTTGCCTTCACAGGAGCCCTGGATGTGACTCCGGTCAAGAAGCAGTTAAAGCAGGTGGAGGCGCAGTTTAACCAGTCACACCTGGATCCGGCTTCCATTGCCGTCTCTGACTACAGCTCCACCTTTACCGCCAAGCTGACCCTTCCCGACCAGATGGACTTCGACGGGACGCCGGACGTATCTCTTTTGAACGACAACGGCAAGTATAAGATTATCAGCAGCCAGGTGACCGGCAGGACCATCACCGTGACCATGACGGTCAATAAGAACGTGACCTCCTTCGCCGATCTGAAGGATGCTGTCAACGGCATGGACGATCAGCTCAAGGTCCTTGTCAACGGCACGGTCTTCAACAGCCAGGCCAAGGCCGACACCAATTACACGGTTCGCGGAATCATGAACGGCCAGCTGAAGGCAAAGGCGACCAATCCCCTGAGCGGGAAGACCATCCGCTTCAGCTTTAACTGGGAGGCAGAGCAGCTGCCCTCAGGCGCGGACGCGATCAACCCGACCAGCAAGGATATCAGCTTTACCCTCAAGTATAAGGCTGCGCCCAAGCCGGAACAGGAATTCCATGCAGATGTGAAGCTGCCGGGCGATATCCTGGTCGGAGATGAGACAGAGCACAATCAGGTCTATGAGGTCGCTGAGGGAAGCAAGGTTGCCTTTACGGGAGCTCTTGATGTGACTCCGGTCAAGAAGCAGTTAAAGCAGGTGGAGGCGCAATTTAACCAGTCTCACCTGGATCCGGCTTCCATTGCCGTCTCTGACTACAGCTCCACCTTTACCGCCAAGCTGACCCTTCCCGATCAGATGGACTTCGACGGGACGCCGGACGTATCTCTTTTGAACGACAACGGCAAGTATAAGATTATCAGCAGCCAGGTGACCGGCAGGACCATCACCGTGACCATGACGGTCAATAAGAATGTGACCTCTTTCGCTGATCTGAAGGATGCCGTCAACGGCATGGACGATCAGCTCAAGGTCCTTGTCAACGGCACGGTCTTCAACAGCCAGGCCAAGGCCGACACCAATTACACGGTTCGCGGAATCATGAACGGCCAGTTGAAGGCAAGGGCGACCAATCCCCTGAGCGGGAAGACCATCCGCTTCAGCTTTAATTGGGAGGCAGAGCAGCTGCCCTCAGGCGCGGACGCGATCAATCCGACCAGCAAGGATATCAGCTTCACCCTCAAGTATAAGGCTGCCCCCGCACCCAAGCCTGAGCCCAAGCCAAACAAGCCTGTGGCTCCTGTAAAGGATAGCAAGATTGCGCCCAAGACGGGCGACCAGACTCAGCTTCCCATCTACGCGAGCCTCGCAGTTGGCGCGCTTGCAATCGGACTGTTTGCGTTCGCCAGAAAGAGGAAGGCTGACAGGTAATTGCGCAGATCCGGCTGATCTTGCGGATTCAGTTGATAACAAAGATCGGCTGATGGCACAGATCATCAGATACAAATAAAAGCATAAAATCGTTGAAGGCTGACTTGCCATACCTGCCTGTCCCCATGAGTGGAGCAGGCAGGGGCGGTCAGCCTTTTTGCAGGTCTTTTAGCATTTGTGCAAAATAGACAAATTCATCCCCGATTTTTCTACATGAAAACAGTTAGCAGGAGCTAATAGCAAAGAAAGCCACTAATTTGGCCGATTTCAAGAAACGATTGTGCATCATATTTATTTTGATTTTCTCTTTTACATAAAATCTCCGGGAAATCCTTTTGAAATTTGCATTTTTTAATATAATTGATTTTATGTAAAAGTTTGCGGCAATAAGATAAGAGTCTGCCCTATAAGGCGGACTTCGGATTGCTTTACAGCGAAAGGGGTAGTGAAAATGTTTTTTCAGGTTTACGGTGATTTGTCCCTCTATCAGGTCCTGGGCTGGATTCTGGTCTTCGGAGGACTCATTCTCTTCAACGAAATTGAGCGCAGATCTAAAATCGGCGGCTATGGGATTTTTGTCGGACTTTTGGCCGGTCTGTCGATATACTTTATTGCCATCTATGTCGGAGCCGCGCAGAAAGCCGAGTGGGCGCTGAATAACCCGACCTATATCCACATGAATTCCTGGTTCCACTATGCCAAGCTCTATGCCGCTTCTGCCGGCTGTATCGGCTTTATGCTTCTCAAGTACAAGAAGGGAATCGGAAAGACCCAGTGGTTTAAGGCATTTCCTTTTCTGATTGTAGCCATCAATATTCTGATTGCTGTGGGAAGTGACTTTGAGTCCGCCATTCGCGGTTCCATGGCTCTGGCTGAGACAGGGAGCAGATGGTGGCTGTCCTCTGAGGGAGTCTGGCTCTATGGCGGCTGGTGGAACTGGGCTAACGGAATTGCCGGCCTGATCAATATCTTCTGTATGACCGGCTGGTGGGGAATCTATTCTTCCAGGAAGAAGGACGATATGCTCTGGCCCGATATGACCTGGGCCTATATTCTGGCCTATGACATCTGGAATTTTGAGTATACCTATCTGAACCTGCCCACGCACTCCTGGTACTGTGGCTTCGCCCTTCTTCTGGCGCCCACGGTTGCCGCTATCTTCTGGAACAAGGGCGGCTGGATTCAGAATCGGGCCAATACCCTGGCGACCTGGTGTATGTTCGCCCAGGTATTCCCGACCTTCCAGGATGCCTCTGTCTTCTCGGTTCTTCCCGTGCTCTACGCGGACGGTTTCATGAGGACCGATGTTCACCCGGCTACGGCTGCGCCCCAGGTCGGCGGAATGGTCGCTGTCTTATCCATCCTGGTGAATCTGGCATTGCTTTTGGCTATCATCAAGAGGTCTAAGAGAAGCGGAATCAATCCCTATCGGGGAGAGATCTGGAAGGGAACAAGGGACTTCGATGAGGCTATGGCGAGAGCGGAGTGACTTGCCCGTGAGCTTGCTCTTTGAGGTCATTGATGGGAGAGGACTGACGAGAGAATTTTCACTTATGAAGTTTTGAAGCGTCAATTGAGTTACAGAAAAGATCTGCGGGCTTGTCTGAAGCATACGCGAGCCTGCGGATCCTTTTCTTATGAAAGGGGTTTTATATGTCGTTGAACCGACCGGACTACATCAGGGATGACGGACCGATCAGAGAGCCGATTGTCAGGCTGGCCAAGATGATTACAGATCGCGTGCCGCAGCACCTTGGACTGACCAAAATTACAAAAGAAGATCCGGAGTACTGGGCTTTAGCCGCGATTGCTACAGACCAGGAGGCCAGGATCGCCCTGGAGATGGGACTCCGCAAGCCGAGAACTTTTGCGGAGATCAAGCGACTGAGCGGACTGGACGACAAGACCCTGGAGGACTGTCTGTCTCACATGTCCTACACGGGGCTTCTGGAATATCACTGGGAGAACCTGGATGGCAAGAACCCCGGACATGAGAAGCGCTGGCAGGTGCCTATGTTTGTGCCCGGAGTCGGGGAGTTCACTAACATGAATGCCGACCTTCTGGAAGAACACCCGGAGTTAGGCCGCTTCTTTGAGCGGATGACCTTTTTGCCGCTGGAGAAGGTGACCCCTATGGTTCCCCCGGGAGGAGCCGGTATCGGCATGCACGTCATTCCCGTCGAGAAGGCGATCGCAATGGAGGATCATTCCGTCTCCATTGAGCATATCAGCCACTGGCTGGACAAGTACGAGGGAAAGTATGCCGCTTCTCCCTGCTCCTGCCGCATGTCCAGAAAGACCTATGATGAGGGCTGTGCCGACGATCCGGCGGACTGGTGTATCGCGGTAGGGGATATGGCGGACTATGTGGTGGAGACCAATAAGGGCGGCCGCTATATCACGAAAGAGGAGGCCTTAGAGATTTTCCAGAAGGGAGAGGATAACGGCTTCGTCCATCAGATTACCAATATTGACGGAGAGGATAAGATCTTTGCGATCTGCAACTGCAATGTCAATGTCTGCTACGCTCTTAGAACTTCCCAGCTCTTTAATACGCCCAATATGTCAAGGTCCGCCTACGTGGCCCATGTAGACAAGGAGAAATGTGTGGCCTGCGGACGCTGCGTCGAGTACTGTCCGGCAGGGGCCCTGAAGCTGGGACAGAAGCTCTGCAGGGCGGATGGAACAGAGGTCAGCTATCCGAGACAGGTCCTTCCCTCTGAGCATAAGTGGGGAAAGGAGATGTGGAATGAAAACTACAGGGATGACAACCGGGTGAACAGCCATGAGTCCGGCACCGCTCCCTGCAAGACTGCCTGCCCAGCTCATATCGCCGTCCAGGGCTATCTGAAGATGGCGGCGCAGGGGCGCTATCAGGAGGCTCTGGCTCTCATCAAGAAGAACAACCCCTTGCCTGCCATTTGCGGAAGAATCTGTAACCGCAGGTGCGAGAGCGAGTGTACCAGAGGAAGGGTCGATGATCCGGTCGCAATTGATGAGGTCAAGAAATTCCTGGCCGATCTGGACCTGAAGGAAGAGACCCGTTATATCCCAAAGAAGGTTGTTCCCGCGACAAAGGGCCATTTTGACGAAAAAATCGCCATTGTGGGCGCAGGCCCTGCCGGACTCTCCTGTGCCTTTTATCTGGCACAGATGGGGTACGCGCCGACCATATTTGAGAAGAATGCCATGCCCGGCGGGATGCTGACCTATGGGATCCCGTCCTACAAGCTGGAGAAGGATGTCATCCTGGCCGAGGTTGAGATTATCAAGGCCATGGGAGTCGAGATTCAGTATGGGGTGGAGGTAGGTAAGGACATCAGTCTGGATGAGCTCAGGGCACAGGGTTACCGGGGATTTTACCTGGCGATCGGCTGTCAGGGGGGCAGAGGACTCGGTCTTGACCACGAGGACGCCGAGGGAGTGATGACCGCGGTCGATTTCTTAAGAGAGGTCGGAGAGAAGAAGGCATTTGACATCCGAGGAGATGTCGTCGTCATCGGCGGAGGAAATGTGGCCATTGATGTGGCCAGGTCTGCCGGCCGCTGCGGGGAGGCCAAAATCTCCATGTTTTGTCTGGAGTCCAGAGAGATCATGCCCGCCTCCTCGGAGGAGATCAAAGAGGCCGAGGAGGAAGATATTCAAATCAATCCCGGCTGGGGACCCAAGGAAATTCTGACAGAGGACGGTCGGGTCAGCGGGGTCGTATTCAAGCGCTGTATCCGGGTCTTCGATGACCAGCATCGCTTCGCGCCCGAGTACGATGAAGACGACACCATGACAGTCTCCTGCCGCCATCTCTTCTTATCCGTAGGCCAGTCAATTCTCTGGGGAGATCTGCTGGCGGGATCCAAGGTAGAGCTGGGAAGAGGACAGGGGGCAGTGGCTGACCCGGTCACCTATCAGACGGCACAATCCGATATTTTCGTCGGAGGTGATGTCTATACAGGCCCAAGCTTCGCGATTGACGCCATTGCTGCCGGAAAGAAGGCGGCGACCTCTCTGCACCGCTTTGTTCAGCCCCACTCTACACTCACCATCGGGAGGAACCGCTGGGAGTTCAACATGCTGGACAAGGACGACATTCGCATCGATGACTATGATCACGCGGGACGTCAGGAGGTTCACTATCAAGAGGGGAGAGATCCCGAAGGCAGGGACTGGAAGAAATCCTTCCGTGAGTCAAAGCTGACCTTTACGGAGGACCAGGTCAGGGCGGAGACCGCCCGCTGTCTCTCCTGTGGAGCCAGTATTGTCGATCCGAATCGCTGTGTCGGCTGCGGCATCTGTACGACCAAGTGCGAGTTCGACGCGATTACAATTCACCGTGACCGGCCGGAATGCTCTGAAATGCATGTGGCGGAGGACAAGATGAAATATATTCTGCCCTATGCCGCCAAGCAGGCCATCCATATCAAGTTTGGAAAGAAGAAATAAATGCACGAGCTCGGGGTCGTATTTCACATTGTAGATCAGCTGACCCAGGTCGCTGAGGAGAATCAGGTCGAGAAAATCAGCGCTGTCACTCTGCAGCTGGGAGAAGTGTCGACCGTCATTCCGGACTATCTTTTGGACTGCTGGCGCTGGGCGGCTGACAAGCGGGACCTTCTGCGCGGAGCCAGGATGAACATTGAGACCATTCCGGCTGTCTCCCATTGCGATGGCTGCGGGCAGGACTACGGGACAGTGGAGCATGGGAAGATCTGCCCCAGCTGCGGTTCGGATCAGACCTGGCTTGTTCAGGGCAACGAGTTCATTATCAAGGAGATCGAGGCGGAGTAGCTGGAAGAGGACAGGTCGGGGAGAAAAACGACTGGAATCCGCCCGGCCTGACTGTTATGATCTGTTAGGATAAGAGAACCGCAGATGAGAAAAGAGAAAGTGTGACGACTTGATCGCAGAAGTTTTAAGCCGGGTTAGAGCCTGTATGAGAGAGGAGGGAGTCAGTTATTATCTGATTTCTTCTTCGGACGAGCATGCCTCCGAGTATGTGGGAGACTACGACAAGACCAGCCTCTGGCTGTCCGGCTGCAGCTCAGATAACGTTCGCATTCTGATCAGTCAGACAAAAGCCCTTCTCTGGACAGACGGCCGCTATTTTATCTCCGCGGCCCAAGAACTTGAGAATAGCGAGTATGTTCTCATGAAATCGGGTCAGACTGGCGTCCCAAGTCTGTGCGACTATCTGGACGTCAGCTTGAAGGAGGGAGATTGCCTGGCATATGACGGGCGAACCTTTTCTTACGCGGAGGGGTTACAATACCACAATCTGGCAGAGAAACAGGGATGTGAATTAAACAATCGTTTTGCGCCCCAGGACAGACTCTGGATAGATCGTCCGAATAGAGCCTCGCATCCGGTCATTGTCTTAAAAGAGGACCTGACAGGCGAGTCCTACGCGGACAAGCTATCCGGGGTCAGGGCAGCTATGGCCGCTAAGGGGGCCGACCAGCTGATTCTCTCCAAGCTGGATGATATCATGTGGCTGCTCAATATCAGAGGAGCAGATATTGCCTGTAATCCGGTGGCTCTTTCTTATTTTTGGCTGACAGACCGCGGGGCCTTTTTGTTTCTCCAGAAGAGTGAGATCACAGAGGAGCTGCGTACCTATGCCAGAGAGCAGGAGATCACCCTGGAGGATTACAATGAGACCTTTGAGATCCTTTCCGGGCGGCTGGCGGATTCGGCAGCAAAAGATCCGGACTCAGCGATGACCGGCGATCAGAAGCCGATCAAACTCATGCTGGATCCCAGATCCTCCTCTGACGCTATGGTCTCACTGGCGGCCTCCTGTCTGGGAGCTGAAAACCTGATTCTGGCCGCCAACCCGACAGAGATGATGAAGGCCGTCAAGAATTCTGTGGAGATCTCTCATATCAGAGAGGTCTATCTGCAGGACTCTGTGGCTGTCTGCAGGTTTATCGCCTATGTAAAGAAACACGCGAGAGAGGGAAATTTGACGGAGCTGTCAGCAGCTCGCTATCTGGAGGGCCTGCGGGCTGAACTGCCCGGCTATCTGGATCTCTCCTTTGAGACGATCTGCGCTTATAACGCCAATGCCGCTATGGCCCACTACGCGCCGACAAAAGACGACTGCGCCAGGATAGAGGGCAGAGGTTTTCTTTTGGTGGATTCAGGGGGACAGTACCTGGGCGGCACGACCGACGTGACCAGAACCATCTGCCTGGGGGAATTGACCGATTCGATGAGAGAGGATTTCACCACGGTTGCCGTCTCTAATCTCCGTCTTCTTTTTGCCCGCTTTATGGAGGACTGCTCCGGTATGGTGCTTGACGCGATTGCAAGGGAACCCCTCTGGGAGAGGCATAAGAATTTCAACCACGGTACCGGGCACGGGATCGGCTATATTTTAAATGTCCATGAGGGACCGCAGGTGATCCGCTGGAGAGACCGAATTCCTGAAGACCGGACCTCTTTTGTCCCGGGGATGATCACCTCAGACGAGCCGGGAATGTATATCGAGGGGCAGTACGGGATTCGCACCGAGTCGATTACCCTCTGCGTGGAAGACTGCGTCAATGAATACGGAAGATTTCTCTGCTTTGAGCCATTGACCTATGTGCCGATTGATCTGGAGGGCTTGAAGCCGGAACAGATGGACGCTTCCGATATCGATAAGCTCAATCGCTACCACAAAATGGTATGGGAGAAGATCTCTCCCTTCCTGAAGGGGGAAGATCTGGAATGGCTGAAACAGGCGACAGGGCCGGTCTGCGCTTGAGAGATGACAGAGCTTTTCCTGAAATCTGTGTGATCATACTTTTGAAATGGATGTGTATCCAGGGTCTGGGCGCAGATAGGCATCCGGTTTTTTCCGCATGGAGTGAGTC
The DNA here is from genome assembly GCF_000160115.1 of Shuttleworthella satelles DSM 14600. Classification (GTDB taxonomy): domain Bacteria; phylum Bacillota; class Clostridia; order Lachnospirales; family Lachnospiraceae; genus Shuttleworthia; species Shuttleworthia satelles. The sequence goes on along the minus strand of NZ_GG665866.1, from coordinate 1,225,813 downwards.
AAGATGTCCAATGGCATGCTTTCCCTTCTGATCGTAGTTCTGATGATTGTCCTGGCCTTTAAGACCAAGCGAAGTCTTGAAGTCTTAACTCTGGGTTCTCTCATGTCGTTTATCGCTCTTTACCGGGGCAATTTTCTGACAGAGTGGATCAGTGCCATACAAAAGAGCCTCAGTGACAATGTTTGGATCTTTCTCCTCTGTGGTTTCTTTGGCTGCATAATTGCTCTTTTGGAGGCCTCCGGGGGCAGCCGCGGTTTTGAGAGGATCGCGGAGCGCTACTGCTCAAATCCCCGGCGGACCAAGCTGGCTTCCTTTCTCTTGGGAACGCTCATCTTTGTGGACGACTATCTCAATGTCATGACTGTGGGCATTTGTATGAAGAAGCTCTATGACAGACACAAGATTCCCAGGGAAATGCTGGCTTATGTTCTCGATTCCACGGGGGCGCCGATCTGTGTTCTTCTGCCCTTCTCGACCTGGGCGATCTTCTTCTCAGGCCTCTTCGCCAAAGAGCCCTGGGTTCAGACCCTTAAGATGGAACCCATGAAGGCCTATATACATACCATCCCCTTTCTCTTCTATCCGATTTTTGCGGTCATCTTGGTCTTTTTGCTCTGTATGGGCTGGATTCCCAATCTTGGGCCGATGAGGAGAGCATACGCCAGAACCGGCCGAACGGGAGTGACCTATGGGCGGGATTCCGCCAAATATAATATTTTAGATGTGGAAGAGGAGGACAAGGGCAATGTCTTTGACTTTTTACTTCCGGTCCTTGCCCTGATTATCATATCGACTGTGACGGGGGATGTGTTTCTCGCGGTAATTGCCTGCATCGGCATCTGTTTTGTCCTCTATATTCCCAGGCGAATTTTATCTGTGGCGGATTTCACCGCGGTCTGCACGCGGGGCTTCGCTGATATGCTTCCGGTCCTTGCCATGCTTCTCGTGGCTTTTACCCTGCAGAAGGGACTGGCTGGTCTTGGACTGACGGATTATCTGCTGCAAATTATTGCGCCCGGGCTGATACCCCAGGTCTTCCCGGCGCTTGCCTTCTTTTTAGTGGCGGTTCTCACATTCACAACCGGTTCCAACTGGGGGATGTCCGCAGTCGCTATCCCGGTGATCATGCCCATGGGGGCGGCAGTCGGGGCCAATGTCATCTTAGCTATGGCGGCCATTATCTCCGGAGGCGCCTTTGGCAGCCATGCCTGTTTTTACGCTGACGCCACCCTCTTATCCTCCCAGATCTCCGGCATTGAGAATATGGATCACGCCCTGACACAGTTTCCCTATGTTGTGATCGCCAGCAGTCTGGCCTTTGTGACCTATTTGATTTTCGGATTCCTTCTGCCCCGGTGAGAAAAGCCGGAAACCTTGCAATTGCCCGGGCACTTGTCTTAGCATAAGTGTGACGGCGCAGGAGAATTCCGGGGGGGGGGACGGCATGAAATACACATTGCAGAGAGAACTGTTGGAAGCCTATTATTCCGATCCCGAGGCTCATGATGCCTCCGGGAGAGAAGAGAATGAGGCAATTGAGAATTCGGAGCTGTCCTACCATGGTCAGCCGGTCAAGATGCTCTATCTGCCCAAGGCCTTTACAGAGGATGGGCTTGCCATTGTCCGGTCCGCGGGAGAGACCATGTGGCAGATTTTAGTCAAGGTGATGCGCCGGTATATTGAATGCCCTGAATACAGGGCTCTTTTTGGCTTCTCTGAGGAATTGGAGGAGCTGATTTTGAATCTGCCGGGATACGACTGCCTTCTCCCCCTTTGCCGACTGGATATTTTCTGGAATGAGAAGAGCGGAGACTTCGCCTTCTGTGAATTCAACGCGGACGGAGCCTCTGCGATGAATGAGAACCGGGTCATGGGGCAGCTGTTTGCCCGAAGTCAAATCTATCGGAACCTGAAAGATACATATGAGATCGAGGAATTTGAACTCTTTGATTCCTGGGTCAGAACTTTTCTTGCAATCTGTCATCAGGATCCGCGGCTGAACATCCGTCTTCGCGATGTGACCCGGGAGAAGCCGATTCAAAAGAATATCTTCGGTCAGCCGGTGGATGTGATTTCGGGTGAGGACTATGATCCTGCCAGCCTGCCTAATGTTGCCATTGTTGATTTTCTGGAAAATGCCATTAACCTGAATGAGTTTGACCGCTTTGTCCAGGCCTTCCGCAGAGCCGGCTGCCAGGCGCGGATCGCGGAAATCCGGGACTTGTCTTATGACGGAGAAAAGCTCTATACAGGGGACGGTATGCGGGTAGACGCCATTTATCGCAGGGCGGTGACGTCAGACATCATGGATCACAGGGAGGAGATCGGGGATTTTATATCTGCGGTCAGAGACAAAAAGGTGACTCTTGTGGGAGACTTTGCCACTCAGATTGTCCACGACAAGATTCTCTTTCGGATCCTGCACCAGGAAGAGACCATGTCTTTTCTGACGGCGGAGGAGAATCTCTTTATTATGCGCCACGTCCCCTTCACGGCGATCCTGGGTCCAGTCCACGCGAACCGGGATGATATCCGCCGGCGGTTCAAGGAATGGATCATCAAGCCGGAGGACTCCTATGGGGCCGAGGGGATTTTCTACAGCGGGAATATGAAGCAGGAGGACTGGGAGAAGACGCTGGACGCCTGCTGCGGACAGGGCTATATCATCCAGGAGTATATTGGGCCCTACCGGACGCTCAACGCGGACTACTCCAAGACCTCATACGAGGGGAATGATTACCAGGAACAGGCCCTGGGACAGAAGAGCCCCTATATACACTCCTTCGCCAATATGACAGGCCTCTATCTCTATGGGGGCAGGCTGGCTGGGATCTACTCCCGCCTGTCTCCCGTAAATATTATCTCTGTGGAGGGAGATGAGCATGAGATGGTTTCTGTTCTGGTTCGTCCGAGGGGAAAAGAGAAATGAGGTAAATTAACGGCCGGGCTGTCAGAGAGGGATCAAAGATTTGCCTGTCATCTTCCCGATGCGGCCATGAGAGCACAGGTTGGGATTTGACCAGCATCGAGTCAGGGGAGTGACTTGGGCCGGGTGATTAGGCAGCCGGAAAAACGCGGAATGTACTTGGTCTGCAAATGGGGTAGAATAAGGACAGCAAGAGAGATGGGACATATCCGCCCATGAAGAGAGGAGAGGAAGATGAGTGATTTTTCAGAGTTGAGAGAGTCCCTGAGGGGCAGGGGAGCCGGGATGAATGAGTACGGCAATATCAACGGAGAGTCTGTCTATCTCTCCAGGGGGATTCGTCAGATCTTCCTGGGCGAGTCCTGCGAGCAGAGCCTGATTCAGGCGGTTCGCTGCTTCGAGAACCGGGACTTTGGCGATGCCGCCCTGCACCAGAAGAAGCAGAAGGAGGGGCATGAGTATGGCCGCTATGATATTGCTCCTCTGGGAAGGGAAAAGGGGGAGGACAGCGGCGTCTACATGCACAAGGCGGACGATGCCATCCTGGTTTACTTTGCCTTTGAGAGATAAAGGCGCTTTGAGGAAGCAGGGTATTTTTGGAATTGAAGGCGCCTTGAGAGACCAGAGCGATTTTGGAATGAAAGGCACCTTGAGAGATCAGGTCGTTTTTGGAGTAAAAGATGCTGTGAGAAATCAGGGCAAGGATAGATAAAGGGGGATGGAAAACATGAAAGTGCTTGTAGCGATCGATTCGCTGAAGGGGAGTCTGTCATCTCTGGAGGCGGGAAATGCCGTCGCGGATGGAATCGGCAGAGCCTGTCGGGATGCGGAGGTTCTGGTTCGCCCTCTGGCGGATGGAGGCGAGGGAACCGTTGAAGCGCTGGCGCTCGGAATGAATGGCAGAGTCGAGAAAATTCTTGTCAAAGGGCCTCTGGGAGAACCTGTTGAGGCAGTCTATGGCATCATTGACGACAGCAAAACGGCTATCATCGAGATGTCCGCTGCTGCCGGCATTACCCTGGTTCCCCGGGAGAAGAGGAACCCCTTGCATACGACGACCTATGGCGTGGGCGAAATGATCGCCGATGCCATTCAGAAGGGCTGCCGCAATTTCATCGTGGGAATCGGAGGCAGCGCGACGAACGACGGGGGCGTCGGTATGCTGCAGGCTCTGGGCTACCAGTTTTTAGACCAGGAGGGGAGACAGATTCCCTATGGAGCCAAAGGGCTTGCCGCCATAGACCGTATCCGCGATCAAAAGGTTCTGCCGGAGCTGACCCAATGTCATTTCAGGGTGGCCTGCGACGTGACGAATCCTCTCTGCGGCGAGGAGGGCTGCAGCGCGGTCTTTGGACCACAGAAGGGGGCGACGCCTGCCATGGTGACTGAGATGGATCATTGGATGGCTCATTACGCTGCCCTGACCTGTGAGAAGTATAAGAGAGCCGACAGGATGATCCCGGGGACAGGAGCCGCCGGAGGCCTGGGCTTTGCCTTTTTGTCCTACACCAATGCCGTCTTGGAATCCGGAGTTAAGATCGTTCTGGAAGAGACGAAACTGGAGTCTTATGTCAAGGATGCAGATTTTGTCGTCACAGGAGAGGGACGGCTGGACGGACAGACCGTCATGGGAAAAGCTCCGATCGGGGTGGCTCATATTGCCAAGAAGTACGGAAAGAGTGTGATTGCCTTCAGCGGATGCGTGACCGATGACGCCAGCGTGTGCAACGAGCATGGGATCGATGCTTTTTTCCCGATTCTGCGCAGGGTCTGCACCCTGGACCAGGCCATGGACGCGGGAAATGCCCGCGAGAATCTTGCCGCGACGGCGGAGCAGGTCTTTCGGCTGATCGCTTCCCTGTCTTGAGCAGGGGTTGTCCTCAGTCAGGATAAGAGCAGGGCTGTCAGCCGGTCGTTGTCCTCCGGCTTCATAAAGCAGAAGCGGATGTAGCGATCGGAGAGGAAGGGAAAGGTAGAGCAGTCCCGGATCATCATTTTCTGGCGAATGCAGCGGTCAAAGAGATCAGCCGCGTTTAAGGTGGGATCTTTGATGCCAAGGAGCATAAAGTTGGCCTGTGGGGCGTAGGGCCTGAAGCGGCCGGAGGTCAAAAAGAGCTGGTAGAGACGCTTTCGCTCAGAGAGAATGAGATGCCGAGTCTTTTCTTTATAGTCTTCGTCGGCAAACATCAGCTGACCGGCGACGTCCGCGAGCGCGTTGATCATCCAGGGGTTTTTGACCCGCCGGATGGTGGAAATCATGTCGGGGTTGCCCAGGACGGCATAACCCAGTCGCAGGCCGGGGGCAGCGAAGAATTTCGATGTCCCCCGGAGAATGATCAGATTATTGTAGTCTCTGGCCAGAGGTACAGAGGATGACGCGGTGACATCAGAGGTGAATTCGATATAGGTCTCATCTACAAGGACGTAGGTTCCGAGCATCTTACAGGTGTCCAGGATCCTTCGCATCTGCTGGCGGGGAATCAGGGTAGAAGTCGGATTGTTGGGATTGCAGAGGATGAGCAGCTGATAGCCCTCGGCCAATTTGGCACAGAGATCCTCCGTGTGAAGAATAAAGTCCTCTTTCGCGTGGAGAGGGTAGTAGTGGCTGCTGCCCCCGCTCAGGCTGACAGATCGCTCGTATTCAGAATAGGTAGGACCAAGGATCAGGGCTCTTTTGGGATGAATAAAGTCGATGAAGAGTGAGATCAGTTCTGTTGATCCGTTGCCAACGATGACCTGTTCCATATCACATCCGACATATTGACTGATGCAGCCGCGAAGAGCTGTGTATTCCCGATCGGGGTAGGAAGCAATGGCGTCGACATGTTCTGCCAGACCCCGGCGCAGTCTGGGAGAAATCCCCAGAGGGTTGACATTGGCGGAGAAGGAGATGATTTCCTCTTTTCGGATCCCATAGATCTGCTCAATTTTTTCCAGATCGCTTCCGTGAAAATGATCCTTGTGCTGAATTTGTTCCATGATCTGACTCCTTTGTCCGAGTGAGTATCGACTCCTTCGTCCGGGCAGGCGTTGACTCCTCTGTCGGGCGAGCACTGTTCTTGTTCGGGCGAGCGCAGGCTGCCTGTGGCAGGAGGGCATTGCCTTGCGGCAGGCCCCTTCTTTGGCTATAATTCTAGCTGATGAAAATGCAGCGTTCAAGCGACGAGAATAGGAATAGATCAGGTGCGTAAGAGGATCTGGCGTTTGGCCAATGATGAATTTGATACCCCCAGTCCTCAGGTTCTGGTGAAACCTGACCGGATTGCAGTTGAGGCCGCTGAGGCAAGTCATATCAGCGGCTCTTTTACGGTCATCTCCTTAAATGAGATTCCTCTTCGGGGAATGGTCTACTCTTCCAATCCCTATGTCGTCTGCATAACGCCGCAATTTGAGGGACTGCAAAATGTGATCGCCTATGAGGTTCACTTGCCGAAGGCTCTGGCGGGGGACTGCCTGCGTGGGCATATGACGATAGTGGCGAACCAGGTCACGTTAGAGATTCCCTATGAGATCACATATACAGAGGCGAAGCTGATGTCCTCCATCGGCCAGATCAAAGAGATTCGCCAATTTGCTCTTTTAGCCCGGGATCACTGGCAGGAGGCCCTTAATCTTTTCTATTCGGACGCCTTCGCCCACTGGATTATAAGACAGGATCATAGGCTTCGGCTCCTCTATCGGGCCTATCGAAGGGGGGCGCTCTCGGGGGTGAATCTGGAGCATTTTCTGGTGGATGCCGGACTCAAGGAAGCTCTTGTGTTCGGTCTGCCGGACGAGACTCGAAAGTACGCCTGGCTGCGGGAAGACCAGGAGGATCATATTCATCTTCTCAAGAGAGGTTGGGGGCATGGCGAGATTCAGCTGACTTGCCGGGGGGACTTCATCAGCCTGGAGAAAAAGAGGATCAGCTCTGAGGACTTCCTGGGGCAGACGGCAGATGTCCCCTATTTGTTGGACGCAAAGAAGCTTCGCGCGGGTGTGAATTATGCTGTCATTCAGATGCAGACCAATGGTCTGGTGCATCAGCTGTCGATCCAGGCGACGTGCAGGGACTTCCCATCTGCGATTCCGGGGATCCGTCAGAGCTTACGAACGCTGATCGTAAGGGTGATGCGCGACTATGAGTCCTACCGCCTGGGCCGCATGAGCAGACCGGAGTGGTGCCACCGCTGGCTGCGGGATCTGGAGGATCTGCGCCGGCTGGATTCAGATCGGGATGTTTTCTGGCAGCTCCTGCAGACAATGGCTCTGATTGAAAACGGTCAGACAGAGGAGGCGCTTGATCTGATCGGAGGACTGAAGGGGAAAATTGCGGATAAAAACAGCCCGGAATGGGGTTTACTCCTCTATCTCTACTGTAATCTGTCTGAGGATCGCCAGAATCGAAGAGAACTGATCCGCCAGATCGACGTGATTTTTCGGAGGCACAGGAATCGGGCGGACCTCTTCTGCTGCCTTCTGCGGACAGAAGAGAAGGAGACGGCGGAGAAATATGCGGAGATTTCTGAAGAAGCCGCCCGCGTTCACTCTCCTTTGCTCTATCTGGAAGCATATGATTTATTAAGAGAGGAACCCTATCTGCTGACCCAGGCGGATGATTTCGCTTTTGGCCTCTTATCCTGGGTCAGAAGCCGCAGGGCTTTCACAGCAGCTCTGGTAGACCGCCTGGTCAAGATTCTAGCGACATCCAAGACCTGTTCGGCGGCCTGGACCCGTATCTTTATGGGGGCGGTCTGGGCCTATCCGAGCCGGGAGAATCTGTCTGCTCTGATTGCCTATCTGCTTCTGGAGCCCAATCGATCCGCCAGGGCACAAAGCTGGTATGAGAGAGCGGTCGATGAGGGGGTCAATGTCCCGGGGCTCTATGAGGCATACATGATGTCTATGCCCCAGGATGCCATTCGTTCCATTCCGCCTCTGCTGGCCCGGTATTTTCTCATTAATAACAGACTGCCGCAGGAGAAGCAGGCCCTTCTCTACGCGAATATTGTCTCCTTCCAGAAGCGGGATCCAAAGACCTATGAAGCCTATCGCAATTCTTTAGACCGCTTTGCAGAGCGGATGATGATCGAGGGACGAATCGACGATAACATAGCCATCATCTACAATGATTACCTGGATCGCATTACCCCGTCGGAAACGATCGCCAGAGCCATGGCCCCATTGCTCTTCATTCATAAGATCCTCTGTACGGCGGAGGGCTCCAGACGGGTGCTCGTCTATCACCAGGCGCTTACGGAGCCGGTGATCGCCTCTGTGGCAGATCACGCGGCCTACCTGCCCCTTTACGGAGGGGATCGGCTCTTGGTATTAGAGGATGAGAACGGCGCGATTACAGAGGGAGAGAAGCTGCTTGGTGTCGAGCCGCTTTTGGATATCGACCGCTTCTATGACAGGCTGGCTCCCCTGGCGCCGGACAGCATTCCCTATCTGCTTCATGGGCTCTCTCTGAACCCGCGGATGCCTCTGAACCGCCCGCAGATGCTTGCCATGCTGTCCTCCTATAAGCTTCGTGAGGATTACCTGGCTCCCTACTATCCAGCGATGAGCGAGTGTCTGCTCGCCGCGGGGCAGGAGAGTGTGATCGAGGAACATTTCCGCAAGGTGACTGACCTGACGGGAATGAACCGGGACATGCGAAAATATGTATTGACCTCCTGGATTCACAGCGGGCAGTATCACAAGGTCTATCTGGCCCTGCAGGACTTTACGGTACCCGGTCTGGCTCCGGAGGATCTCGCGGGATTGGTCAGCGCGGTCTGCCTGGGAGAGGACGCTAGTGACAGCCGGGATTTTGGTCTGAGTCTCTGCGGATTTTTGCTGGACTGTGTCGGGGAGGGAGTATCCTCTGCCCAGTGGGACGAAAGACTGATCGCCTTTATGCTGGAGGGCTTTGTCGGCACGACTGACCGCATGATGATCCTCTGGGAACTGGCCGGTGAGGCAAAGCTGGATCGTTTTGCCCTGGCGGAGCGCATCCTGGTGCAATCTCTCTATACGGAGGATATTCCAAAGGGCCTGTCTGAGGTCTTTGATTACTACAGAGGGCAGCGGCCGAACACTAAGATCATGGAGGCTTATCAGAACTTCTTTGCCCACCGCTACCTGCTGGATGTGGATCAAAAAGACCATGGGATTCCTGAGCATATTTTTTTCTACATCTATGATGAATATGCCAGGAGAAGATCTCCCTCCCAGTCCTGTATGCTGGCCTTGATGAAACGGCTCTGCTATTCTAAGAAGCTGACCAATGCGGAGTTCGCTCTTTTGGATCGGCTGATCGGCCAGGCGCTCTCTCAGAGGATCCGCTTCTCCTTCATGCAGAAGGTTGACCACAGCCTGCTCATGAAGTATCAGCTCTATGACAAGGCTATGATTGAGTATCAGTCAGATCCCCAGCAGACGATACGAATCCGCTATTCCCTGCCGGAGGGAGGATATCGGGAGGAACTGATGCCGGAGATCTACTGCGGCCTTTATGTCAAGCAGATGGTTCTCTTTCGAGGGCAGACCGTCGATTATCTGATTTGGGATGATTTGCGCGGGAAGGATCCGGCGGTCAGCGGTAAGATCAGCTGTCAGCTTGAGGCCAAAATCGAAGAGGAGGCGGCATATAACCGGCTGAACCGCATGGAAGACCTGCTTGGTCAGGGCAATTTGGAGCAGGGAATCGAGGAGATGATGGACTATCGCATGCAGGAAAATATTACATCCAAGCTGTTTTCCTTGCTCTAGGGGGGAGTCAATGAGAGATAATCGAATCTATTACGGGATTGACCTGGACGATTCTTATACCATGTTTTCCTACCTGGATTCCATGCACAAGGAGCCGCAGACCATGAGTCCGGTCCTTGGGAGCGGTCTCTATCAGATCCCAACCTGCATTGGCCGTCGCAGGGGGGAGGAGAGCTGGCTCTATGGCGAGGATGCCGTCAGGGCGGCCAGGCTTTTGGAGGCTGACCTGGCAGACCAGCTGTTTTCCAGAGCGCTTGCCGAAGAAGATGTCTATCTGGAGGGCAAACCCTACCATCCCTTCGACCTTCTTCTGTATTTTCTCAACCACCTTATGGCACTGGCACCCCAGCTCGCTGGGCAAATGGTCCTGGGACAGATGGTCTTTGTCCTGGACCGCGTGGACGCAAAGAGGGTCAGATTGATTGGCAGGCTGGCGGACGCCATGCATTATTCCAGAGAATTGATCCGGGTGATTGATCGAAAGGAGAGCTTTTACTATTTTGTCTTTCACCAGCAGGCCCAGATTTTTGTGGGTGATGTCGCGCTCTTTTCCTATCAGGAGAATGTCATGCGATTCTGGCGTCTGCACCGGGATCAGAAGACCCAGCCCCAGATGGTGACCATTGAGGAGAAGAATCTGTCCGTCGATACGGAGAATCTGGATCTCTGCTTCGATCAGATCATCGATCAAAATTTTAAGGGGGATCGTATTTCTTCGGTATACCTGATCGGGAGCGGCTTTGAGGGAGACTGGATGAAGCTCTCTTTAAACCGACTCTGCAGAGGACGCAGGGTCTTTATCGGGAAAAATCTGTACACCAAGGGGGCGTGCTATTGCGGCCGCGTTCGGATGTCTGATGAAGCCTGGCCCTTTGCCTATCTCTCTTCCAATGATCTGAAGGTTAACGTCGGCCTGCAGGTCTTAAACCATGGAAAGAAGGAATTTCGTACCCTGCTTGCGGCAGGGGAGAATCGGTATGAGGCAAAGGGGACCTGTGAGATTATCCTGGACAAACAGGCGGAGCTTGAGCTGTGGATCCGGGAACCCCGGCAAAAAAAGGCATATTTGCATGTGATTGAGCTGTCTGATTTGCCCAGGCGTCCGCCAAGAACCAGCCGACTTCGCGTTCAGGCCAAATCAAGGGGAGATGAGGAAATTGAAGTGAAGGTTTTTGACCTTGGCTTTGGAGACTTCTATCCCTCCAGCGGACAGGTCTGGACCTATCAGATCGCTTTGTACAAGGAGGGAGGGGAAAGATGAGTGAATGTATTCTGTGTTCTTCTCCTCTGGCGGATTCGCCCTATCAGACCCAGGAGGGGATTCGCGTCTTCAGCCCTGAGGAACTGAGTTTCTATCTGGCTACGCACATACAGACACTGGATGAGACCTTTATGAGTCTGGAGCTCTGTCAGTGGATCGACACACAGGCGGGAATGCACGAGCTGGCGCAGAGACTGCGCAGGCTGATCCGCGACAAGGCTGCCCTGCACATTTTTGTGGGAACCCTGCTTCTTGACATAGGATATCTGTCAAGACAGGAGGTCCAGGAGATCAGCGGAACAATCGCTGCCCTGTCCGGCAAAGGGATGGGGGAGCGGCGAAAAATGGCCTGTGACCGCATGGCCGCCCTGGGGCGATATCAGGAGGCGATTCTTATGTACCGAAGCCTGCTGTCAGAGATTTCAGAAGCTACGACCAATCCGAGAATTATCGGGGATCTCTATCACAATATGGGAACAGCTTACAGCAGACTCTTCTTTTACAAGGAAGCGGGAGAATGCTTCGAGAAGGCCTTTCAGAGAAATGCCCGACAGGCCTCTTTGCGCGCCATGTTTTCCAGCTATTATCTGCGGGGAGACTTAGCTATGGTGGAGATCCAGAGCCAACGCTACCATGTCGCGGAGGAGACCCTGGAGAGCATCGCGTCTGGAATTCGTGACCTGGCCAAGAGCACAGACCTGATCAGCTACGGGGTGGAATTAAACCGCATGAAGGAAGCCGGACAAGTTGAGGTGTCCCGGGAGCTCTATCGTCTGGAAGACAAGTACGCAAAGGGAGCGATCTAGAGACCTTGTCACAGCTGATCTGTAGGACTTGTTACAGGCAGATCTATAGGACTTGTCACAGGCGGATTGACAAGACAGATCGGGCTTACTAGACTAATATGCTGTATTGCAATTGCAGGCAGTCGGCCCTGTGATTGCGTTGCGGATCGGAGATGAAAAATGAGTAAGATCAGAACGAGATTCGCCCCCAGTCCCACGGGGCGTATGCATGTTGGAAATTTGAGAACGGCGCTATATGCCTATCTTGTGGCCAAGCACGCGGGCGGAGACTTTATTCTCCGCATTGAGGACACCGACCAGGAGCGCTACGTGGATGGGGCGGTAGATATCATCTATCGGACCTTAGCCAAAACAGGCCTGATTCATGACGAGGGCCCCGATAAGGACGGCGGAGTCGGCCCTTATGTCCAGTCCGAACGTCAGGCGCAGGGCATCTACTTAAAGTATGCCAAAAAACTGATCGATCGGGGAGAGGCCTATTATTGTTTCTGCACGCCGGAGCGCCTGGCCAATCTCAAGGTCAAGGTTGGAGATAAAGAGATCGCCATTTATGATAAACACTGTCTGCGTCTGACTCCGGAAGAGATACAGGCCAAGCTGGATGCCGGCATTCCCTATGTCATTCGCCAGAATAATCCGAGAGAGGGACAGACTTCCTTTGATGACGAGATCTACGGCCATATCTCTGTGGATAATGCGGAATTGGACGATATGATCCTGATCAAGTCGGACGGGTATCCGACCTACAATTTCGCCAATGTGGTCGATGACCATCTGATGGGGATTACCCATGTGGTCAGAGGCAATGAGTATTTGTCCTCCGCTCCCAAGTATAACCGCCTTTATGAGGCCTTTGGCTGGGAGGTTCCCACCTATATTCACTGCCCTCTGATTACCAATACGGATCACCAGAAGCTGTCTAAGAGAAGCGGCCATTCCTCCTATGAAGATCTGATAGCGCAGGGGTTCCTCTCAGATGCCATTGTCAATTATGTGGCTCTTCTGGGATGGAGTCCGGAGGAGAATCGAGAGATTTTCTCCTTAAAGGAGCTGGTTTTGGCCTTTGACTATCACCGTCTGTCCAAGTCTCCCGCGGTTTTTGATATTGAAAAGCTCAAGTGGATGAATGGAGAGTATATCAAGGCCCTGCCCTTTGATACATTTTATGAGATGGCTCTGCCCTACCTGCGGGAATATATCAGGGGAGAGTATGATCTGCGGGCAATTGCGTCTATGGTTCAGTCCCGCATCGAGATCTTCCCGGATATCAGGGAACATGTGGATTTCTTTGACGCCGTTCCGGACTATGACGCGGATATGTACCAGCACAAGAAGATGAAGACCACGCCGGAGAACTCCCGCAGGACTCTGGAGGAGATCCTCCCTCTTTTAGAGGCCCAGGAGGATTACAGTAATGAGGGACTTTTTGAGGCCTGTAAGGCATTTGCCAAAGAGCACGGATACAAGAACGGTTATGTTTTCTGGCCTCTTCGAACGGCGGTCTCAGGCAAGCAGATGACTCCCGGAGGAGCGACGGAGCTCATGGCGGTCCTTGGAAAGGAAGAGACGATCGCCCGTATCCGGGCGGCCATTGAGAAGCTGAGCTGAGTCTGACATTCATCACGCTTTTGCAGAGGAGATAAAGAGAGTTCAACAGCAATGAGCAAGTGAGCTCAGAGGGAAACATGCAAGCGCGTTCGATAGCGGTGGGCAATGGGATGCACTGGTGACAATAGGCAATGAAATGCGGGCTCTTGCAAGTCGATACATAAGATGTTATAAATAGGTTTAGTCCTTCCCAAAGGGCTAAGCCTTTTTTATTAATTCGTATTTCTGATGGCTTTCGCTTATCTTTTTCAGATATTTCTGCTTTCTATCTTTCTTTTTCGTTTTTTGATGCTTTGTATTTTCCTGTTTCTCTCTTTCGTTTTTGATGCTTTGTATTTTCCTGTTTCTCTCTTTCGTTTTTGATGCTTTGTATTTTTCTGTTTCTCTTTTTCATTTTTTAATGCTTTGCATTCTTCTGTTTCCCTTTCCGTTTTTCGATGCTTTCTGTTTTTTCCTTTTCGTTTCTACGTGCTCTTTCTTTCTCAGATTTGCAGCTTTGTTTTGCAGCTTTTTAGAAGCCATTTTTAACTCATTTGAATATGTTCTTCGTGTGTGCTTGAGACCTTTTTTGTCTTGGACATTAGTTCTTTTCAGAAGTGGCAAGTGCTGAGCCACCCCTTTTGGTACTCTTTTTTCACCCTCGCGCACATTCTGTATCCGGTCTATGGAGGTGATTTTCTTGCTCGATATAAAACAGGAGGAGGCGGTTTCCTTTTTTGAGGGAGTCTGCCTGACGATCGCCGGACCGGGTTCCGGAAAAACCAGTGTTATCATCCGCCGGGTCGCGAGACTGATTGAGGAGAGGAAGATTCCGGCGGAGCAGATCCTTGTGATCACGTTCACCAGGGAGGCTGCCATGGAAATGCAAAATCGCTTCCTGTCAGTGCTGGGAACGGAGGGAATCCCTGTTGTCTTCGGGACCTTTCACTCTGTGTTCTTTCGTATCCTTAGGGAGGAGCGGGGTTATTCAGCTGACAGTCTGTTGAGTGAGGAGAAGCGCTTTCTTCTGGCAATGGAGGCTCTTAATCAAATGGGGATCCGGGCGGACCGGCGGAAGACAGAGACTTTTTTAAAAAGACTGGATGGTCTGTCGCAAAGAGAGACGGATCCGATCACTGGCACGCAAGACCTGGAGAGGAGTGCGAATGAGACAGAAAAGGAATCTGATCTGACGGAGCAATTCGCCCGAATTTATTGGTCGATGAAAAGGCGGGACAAGGTTCTAGACTTTGGGGACATGCTATCTGAGGCCAGGATACTCCTGGAGGAGAATCCGGCGATTCGCGACAGGTGGTCCCATCGCTTTCGGATGATTCTTGTCGATGAGGCCCAGGATATGGATGCTCTGCAGTTTTCTCTGGTACAGATTCTTGCGGAGGGATGGGGAAACCTCTTTCTGGTGGGCGATGATGACCAGTCAATCTATGGCTTTCGCGGCGCAAGGCCCGGACTTCTTTTGGACATCCGATCGACCTATCCGAATGCGGTCATTTTGCATTTGCAGACCAATTATCGTTCGACCCGGTCTATTGTCAAGGCGGCAAAGCGGCTGATTGGTCACAACAAGATGCGCTATGCCAAGAGCATTCGGCCAGACCGAAAGGAGATGGGAAGGATTGTGGTAAGGCGTCTTAGAAATCCAAGGGAGGAGGCGGAGCAGATTGGAGGCCTTCTGCGAAAGCGCAGGGGAGAGACCGCGGTTTTGTTTCGGACCAGGGCCCAGTCCACTGAGCTGATACGGGTTCTGCGGCAGGAGGGGATTCCCTTTTATATGCGTAGAAAGGAGCGCAAAGTCGCCGGGCACTGGTTGACACAGGATATCATTTCCTACTGCAGCCTTGCGCTGGGACACAGGAGGAGGGAGGATCTTCTTCGGATTTTAAACAGACCCTGTCGTCAGCTGCCAAGATCCTGTATTGAAGAAGAGACCTTTGAGTGGGGGGAACTGGGGAGGCGATTGAAAGAGCATCCCGGGCAGGCAAAGCAATTTCTGGAACTGGAGAGGGATATGGCTTTTCTTGCATCCTCTTCCCCATATGCCGCCCTGACATATCTTCTTGGGAAGGTCGGATACCGGGCATTTTTAGAGGAATCCTACAGGGGTAAGAGGAGCGAATGGGATGAGATTGAAATGCTGCTTGGGATTCTTATGGGCCTGGCCAGGGGGATCCGGGGCAGGGGCAAAGAGGCCCTTAAAAGTTATATAAAAATACTCGAAGAAGAACGTCTGCTGCCTGAAGCAGGAGGGGCAGATCAGTATGACCAGAGGAGAAGAGGGATGGGGGAAAATGAGATTTTGGCGCAGAGCAATAACCGGGCGCCGCCGGTGGGACTTTTTACCTTCCACGGATCCAAGGGGCTTGAGTTTGACCAGGTTCACATCATGGATGTCAACGAGGGGATTACGCCCTCTTCACGAGCCAGAGGAAGGGAGGCCCTGGAGGAGGAGCGGCGGATGTTTTATGTCGCGCTCACCAGGGCAAAGAGAGAGGTATATCTCTACTCCTGTCTTGAAATGGGCAATCAAAAGCTCGCTCCTTCCCGTTTTCTGGCAGAGATACAGGAAAAAGATCAGGATGAGGGATAGTCCCGGTCTGCTAACTGTGTGAAGTAGCGATTGACTCGATCGTACTCCTCATCCGTCTGAATGTTATCGATGGAAGGATTGCCATCTGCGTCTTCCAGGTATCGGTAGATGTAGACCATGCTGTCGTCGATGGGGTCTCCGTGCTCGTCGACAGGCATGAGAACAATGTAGTCCTGGCTGTTAAGCGTAAAAATAGTTAGAATTTCACAGTCCAGATCCTGATCTTCTAACTCTATGGTCACCATGACATCATCGTCCTCATCTTCCGGACAGGGAGTGTTTATATTCTCATCAGACATGGTCTTCTCCTTCATGACTCCTGTGAATTTGTTTCAGCTTCACAGCACCTGTTGATTCACTTCAGCTTCACTGTTCTTGCAGGTTTGTTTTAGTAGATTGTCTCCGATTATAGGGGAAGGAAACCGGTATTTCAATGTCTCAGGGCGGCCAGTATTGGCGGCGCCGCATGACTGACAGCCATGACAGCAAGCATAAAATGCAATGACAAATGACATAAGATAGGATTTCTCGTATAATTCCCTCGAAGGATTTCAATGAGGAGGATAGAATGTGGAATTGGCTGGGACATCTTCGGACCATTCACCATCACAAAATGCTGGTCATGCAGGGGTGTTTTGCGCTTGGACTCTACCGGCAGGGGTTACTCCACGATTTATCCAAATACTCCCCCACGGAATTTATGGTCGGAGCCAAATATTACACCGGATCTCACAGTCCCAATGACGGGGAGCGCAGGGATCGGGGATATTCTCTGTCCTGGCTCCATCACAAGGGAAGGAATAAGCATCACTTTGAGTACTGGATCGACTATGCTGTCGACGAGCATTCCGGCCCGGGTATGGTCGGAATGAAGATGCCTGTCAATTACGTGGTGGAGTCTTTTGTCGATCGGGTGGCAGCCTCGAAAAACTATCAGAGAGACCGGTATCAGGATGATTCCGCCTGGAACTACTACCTGCGGGGAAGAGATCATCTGATCATTCATCCGCAGACCCAGGCCCTCCTGGAGTTTATGCTTTTCTTTTTAGCCAGGCGGGGAGAGGCCAAAAGCTATTCCTATATTCGCCGGGTGATTCTGGCAAACCGCAGGGATTTTGACGCCTATCCGAGCCTGCCCAACTACGACCCAAAAGAGGGGAAGCTCCTTGAAATGACAGAGGAGATGCTGCCGGATTGATCTGTGATTCGTGAAATTTAGATATTTGTTGAGGGACAGCCGTCTGGGCAAAGGAAACCTGTCAGCTGTGGAAGTTATCCAGCAAATGCCGCATATCAGCCGGCAGCCTGCTCTCAAAGCACATCTGCCGGCCACTGACAGGATGGGGAAAGCGCAGTTTCGCGGAGTGCAGAGGCTGACGGGAGATATCCTGATAGACCGGATGATAGAGGTAGTCGGCGGGGAGGGGATGGCCGAGATAATTCATATGAACCCGGATTTGGTGCGTGCGTCCTGTCCCAAGCCATACCCGCAGCAGAGAATATTTTGCTCCCTCCTGTACGATTTCAAAGTCTGTCAGGGCAGTCTGGCCATCGCTGGCGTTTACTCTTCGCTCTAAGACAGAACCCTCTCTGCGCGAGATGGGAGCCCAAATTCGCCCGCCGATCATCTGTCCGTCGGCGTCATATCGCATCTTAACAAAGTCCCTCTTTGCCAGAGAGGAATCTGCAGAGAAAGACCCCTCTACAATACAGAGATATTCTCTGTGGATCTGTCTTTTGTCAATCATCTGTTTGACGCGCGCCGCCGCCAAACTGTTTTTGGAGACAGCGACCAGACCGGATGTATCCATATCAAGCCGGTTTGCGATGCGAAAGACAAAGGGGATTCCCTGTTTTTGGTAATAATATAAAACGGCATTGGCCAGGGTGTCCTTCTGATGGTTCATCGAGGGATGAGATGGCATGCCGGCCGGCTTGTCGATCAAAAGGATGTCCTCGTCCTCGTATATGATATTCAGCGGCAGATTTACCGGAGCGAAGGGAGAGGATTTCCTGTCCTCCAGGATGATCTGAATCCTGGAGCCGGCGGGGAGGGGCTGCCAGAGGACCGGTTTCTTCCCGTTGACCCGATAGTCCTGCTCGCCGGACCGAAGGGCAGCGACAATGGACCGGGGAAAACGCATTTTTCCCCGCAGCCAGTCGTAAATGCTGTCATAGTCAAGTTCATTTTCGTAAGTCAGTATTCGTCTCATCCCGCTTATCCTAACAGATATTCGCCACGATTTCATGGCATGACCTTTCGCTGATCCGTACTGATCTGACATAAGATCAGAGATTTTTTCGCTCTGCCCTAAGGGGCAGGTCTGACTCCGGCTAGGAGCGCTTATGTACAGTCAAGTAAATACTGCAATTATACGGGGGATTGATTCTCAGCTGGTGCTGGTGGAAGCAGACGTCTCTGACGGAATGCCCCTCTTTGAAATGGTGGGTTTTCTCTCCGCGGAAGTCAAAGAAGCCAGGGAGCGGGTCAGAACATCCCTGCGCAATATCGGCTTTCAGCTGCCCATCAAGAGGATCACGGTCAATATTTCGCCAGCCTCCATTCGCAAATCCGGGACCGGTTTTGATTTGCCGGTCGCGATTGCTATTTTGGCGGCGATCGGAGTAATCGGTCAGGAGCGGCTGGCGGATATCATTACTGTGGGAGAACTGGGGCTTGACGGGAAGATCAATCCGGTCAGCGGGGTTCTGCCGATTATGATGGAGGCCAAGAGAGCCGGTCTGACCTCTGCTGTCATCCCCAGGGCCAATCTGCGTGAGGCAGCCCTGATCGACGGTCTGCGCTTGCTTTCGGTCGATCACCTGGAGGATGTCATCCGGTATCTGGGCGGGAAGTGTGAGCTGAGGCGGGAGAGAGAAAAAACAGAGGAATTTACTTCCCGCGCAAGGAAGAGCAATCATCCTGCCGAGGCTGAAATCTATGATTTTAAGAATATCCGCGGACAGAAGAGCCTTCGCAGGGCATGTGAAATCGCGGTCAGCGGCGGACATAATCTGCTCATGATCGGGCCGCCGGGGGCAGGCAAGACAATGGTGGCCAGGTCCATCCCCGGCATTTTACCGCCCATGACCAGGGAAGAGGAGCTGGAACTCTCTAAGATTTACTCCGTCTGCGGGCTTCTGACAGACGGGGGACAATTGATGAAACGAAGACCCTTTCGCGCGCCGCATCACACGATTTCTCCGGCAGGCTTAATCGGAGGAGGACTGATCCCCAAGCCCGGAGAGATCTCTTTAGCCAATGGAGGAGTCCTCTTTTTGGATGAGCTGCCGGAATTCGACCGGGCGACGATTGAGACCCTGCGGCAGCCAATGGAGGAGGGGCGCGTGCGTATCGTACGGCAGCAGGCGGATGTGGAATACCCGGCGGACTTTATGCTGGTTGCCGCTATGAATCCTTGTCCCTGTGGTTATTTTCCCGACAAGAAGAGATGCCATTGCAGGCCTTCGCAGGTGAGAGACTATCTTGGGAAAATCTCTCAGCCCCTCTTAGATCGCATTGATCTCTGCGCAAATGCTTCTCCGGTCTCCTTTGACGACTTGATCAGGGAGGAGGAGGCAGAGAGTTCGGCAAGTATTTTAGACAGAGTCCTTCAAACCCGACAGATACAAAAGAAGCGTTTTGCGGGCAGCGGGATTGTCTGCAATAGTCAGATTCCTGCCTCTGAACTCAAAAAATACTGCACTTTGGGAACAGAAGAGGAGAATTATCTTCGGCTCTGCTATGAAAGGCTGGGATTGACGGCAAGAGGATACGGGCGTCTGCTTCGCGTCGCGAGGACGATTGCGGACATGGCCGCGAGCGAAAGAATTCATAGGGAACACCTGCAGGAGGCCAGAATCTATCATGGTCTGGATCGAAACTATTGGAAGAATGTCTGAGGCGGCGAATTTACGCGGGAATTCATGTCGATGAATCCGTGCAGGGATTTATGCCGGCGAGTCGATACAGGGATTTGTGAGGAGAAAGCAAGTGTTGGAATACAGGGAAAATGCGGAAGCTGAAGGACCATACCGCTACTGGATGACCTGCCTGAGCGGGGCTGGACTGGGGAATCGGTCCAAGAGGCAGCTCCTGGATTGTTATAAGAGTCCCTCAGCTGTTTACCGGGCCAGTAAAGAGGAACTGGACAAGCTGGGATTCCTTCGGCAGAGGGAAGTGGATGCCCTCATATTCCAGAGGGGGTCCTGGGATTTGAGGGAGGAGTACGAGCGGTTTTTAGAAGCGGATATGGGGCTGGTCACACTGGATATGGAGGGGTATCCGGCAAATCTGCGGATGCTTCACGACGCCCCGTTCGGTCTCTTCTTCCGGGGAAGAATCTCCTCCGGGGTGAGCAGCGGATCCTCCAGGCTGGCCGCGGTCGTAGGCTCCAGAACGCCGTCTGCGTACGGAAAGAGGGTGGCAGAAGACCTGTCTGCCATACTGACTGATTATCACTATCAGATTGTCTCCGGCATGGCCAGGGGCATTGACGGAATTGCCCAGACATCCTGTCTGGACACGGGTGGTCAGACAATCGCGGTTTTGGGCTGCGGAGCTGATATTGTTTATCCCAAAGAGAACTGGATCCTCTATGACCGCATTGTTGAGACGGGATGCCTCTTCAGCAAGTACCCGCCGCAGACGGCCCCCTTGTCCCGGCATTTTCCGGCCCGAAACCGGATTATATCCGGGCTGGCGTCTGTGGTCCTTGTCATCGAGGCGAGGAGAAGAAGCGGATCTCTGATCACCGCGGATTTTGCTCTGGAGCAGGGAAAAGACGTCTATACTCTTCCGGGGCGAATTACCGATCCCATGTCTGCCGGCTGCAACGAACTTTTGCACCAGGGCGCGGCCCAGCCCATCACAGACTATGATCAGCTGATCGACGACCTGGAACTGATTGCAGGAATGGGACATTTTCAGCCCAGAGAAGATCTTCGCAGACTTCCGCCTCTTACGAGGGAGCAGGAGAAGCTCTACCAGTGCCTTGACTTCTATCCGATGGATCTGGACCAGCTGGTGAAAAGGAGCGAACTGGACTATCTGCAGGCAGTACGGGTTTTAACGGAGCTGTGTGATCTGGGAATCGCTGTCGATTCTTCGCACAACCAGTTCCTGAAATTGCGTTGAGGGTATTTTCGCGAACACATGATGATGTCGTGATAAGAGAACAGGATGACTCAGCAATGAGAACATCAAATAACTTTGCAATGCGAACCCACGATAACCTCGCAATGACAACATGGGAAGGATCTCGTGCTGAGAACACCGGCTTGAAAATACAAATTTGCTGTTGTATGATTGCCGCATTGCAGCCGCTTTTGGATCCTGTTGTTAGTTTTATTATAGAAGGAATACTCTGGTCATGGCAAAGAATCTGGTTATTGTGGAGTCCCCCACCAAGGTCAAGACAATCAAGAAGTTTTTGGGAAAAAATTACGAGGTGATGGCATCACAGGGACATGTCAGAGATCTGCCCAAGTCTTCTCTGGGAATCGATGTCGATCATGATTTTGACCCAAAATATATTACGATTCGGGGAAAGGGACAATTGCTGGCAAGCCTGCGCAAGGAAGCCAGGAAGGCTGATAAAATCTATCTGGCGACAGACCCTGACCGGGAGGGGGAAGCCATTTCCTGGCACCTGCTTGCGGCGCTCAATGTGGATCCGGCCAAGCCTGTTCAGAGAATTACCTTCAATGAGATTACCAAGAACGCGGTCAAGGAGGCGATCAAGCACCCGCGTGAGATAGATATGAATCTGGTCGACGCGCAGCAGGCCCGCCGTGTTCTGGATCGTATGGTCGGATACCGCATCAGTCCCCTGCTCTGGGCTAAGGTTAAGCGGGGGCTGTCAGCCGGTCGCGTTCAGTCGGCGGCTCTTCGGATTATCTGTGATCGCGAGGAGGAGATCGAGGCCTTCATTCCCAGGGAATATTACACGCTGGATCTCTTCCTCAAGGTCAGGGGACTGACCAAGCCCCTTGAGGCCCATTACTATGGTGACAGCAAGGGCAAGAGAGAAATCAAATCAAAGGATCAGATGCAAGAGATCACCTCTTCTCTAAAGGGAGCGGATTTTGTCATTGACTCTGTCACAAGAAGCAAGCGAGAGAGAAAGAGTCCCCTGCCCTTTACGACATCCACTCTGCAGCAGGAGGCATCCAAGTCACTGAATTTCGCTATTCAGAAGACCATGCGTATTGCCCAGCAGCTCTATGAAGGTGTCGACATCAAGGGGAGCGGCACGGTTGGTCTGATCACATATCTGCGCACAGACTCCACCCGCGTGGCGGATGAGGCCCAGGCTGCGGCCGCTTCTTTTATCCAAAGCAGCTATGGGCAGGAGTACTGCAAGCGCTATCAGGCAGGCAAAAAGTCGGAGTCGGTCCAGGATGCTCACGAGGCGATTCGTCCCGCAGACCTGACCAGGATGCCGAGTCAGATCAAGGACTCTCTTTCCAGAGATCAATTTCGTCTCTATCAGTTGATCTGGAAGCGCTTTATGGCCTCTCAGATGGCGAATGCCATTTATGAGATGACCAGTGTAAAGATCGCCGCGAAAGACGCGATCTTTTCAGCGTCAGCCAGTCGTCTGGTCTTTGACGGGTATACCCTCATCTATCTGAGCGAGGATGATAAGGACCAGGCGGACAAGCAGAATCTGAGCAAGATCGACCAGGACAGCAGGCTGGAATTTCAGAGCTTTGAGGAGAAACAGCATTTTACACAGCCGCCGGCCCACTTCACAGAGGCTTCTTTGGTGCACACGCTGGAGGAGCTTGGTATCGGCCGCCCATCGACCTATTCACCGATTGTCTCAACTCTGCTCAAGCGCCGCTATATTACCAAGGAGGGGCGCAGCATCTATGTGACGGAGCTTGGACAGGTTGTGAATGACATTATGAAGGAGTCATTCCCAAGCATTGTTGATCAGAATTTCACGGCAAATATGGAGGGACTTTTAGACGGGGTAGAAGAGGGGAAGGTCGCCTGGAAGTCTCTGGTCAGAAATTTCTATCCGGACCTGGACGCCTCTGTCAAGAAGGCCGAGAAGGAGCTGGAGAAGGTAGAGATCAAGGAGGAAATCACCGACGTTATCTGCGAGAACTGCGGGCGGCATATGGTAGTTAAATACGGACCGCACGGTAAATTCCTGGCCTGTCCCGGATTTCCCGAGTGCAAAAATACCAGGCCCTGTCTGGAGAAGATCGGAGTTTCCTGTCCTCTCTGCGGCAGGGATGTCGTGCTGAAGCGGACACGCAAGGGAAGGGTTTACTATGGCTGCGAGAATAATCCGGACTGCGAATTCATGTCCTGGAATCGTCCGGTCAAGGAGGCCTGTCCCCGCTGCGGCAAATACATGGTGATCAAGGGCAATAAGATCGTCTGCTCAGATCCCGCCTGTGGTTTTTCCAAGCCCAAAGATGAAGAAGGATCATAAGGAACTGAAAGAATTTCGAAGGTCTCAGGTTACCTTTCGAATATTCTTTGGATAACCCCAAAAACATTCAAAGAAAAAACGACCTTTTGGTTGAATTGTCAAAAAATGATGTTAAAATATTGTCAAGAAACAAGTAGGGTCGTTCAGCAAAAAAGGAGGGTATATCATGAGTGTAGAATTGCTGGATAAAACCAGGAAAATCGGCAGATTGCTCCACAATAACTCATCATCCAAGGTGACTTTTAATGATATTTGCCTTGTCCTGACAGATATCCTGGAATCTACCGCGCTTGTTATCAGCCGAAAGGGAAAGATTCTTGGAGTGCGCTTTGGATCCGGAGGGGAAGAACTGACGAATGACTTGAGTAAGGAGATCGGTACCTTTATTGAGCCGATCCTGAATGAGCGTCTCCTGGGAATCCTCTCTACCAAAGAGAATGTGAATCTGGAGACCCTTGGAATTACCGGAGACACGATTCCAGACTGTACTGCGATTGTCACGCCGATTGATATCGCGGGAGAGCGCCTTGGAACCATGGTGGTTTATCGCTACCACAAGAGCTACGGAATCGATGACATTATCCTGTCAGAGTATGCCGGAAGCGTTGTTGGCCTCGAAATGATGCGGGCTGTCACGGAGGAGAACGCGGCAGAGGCGCGCAAGGAGCAAGTGGTCAAATCCGCCATCAATACCCTGTCCTTCTCTGAATTAGAGGCAATCATTCATATTTTCAACGAACTGGAAGGGGACGAGGGGATCTTAGTTGCGTCCCGAATTGCGGACCGGGTTGGGATCACAAGATCAGTGATCGTCAACGCGCTTCGCAAGTTCGAGTCTGCGGGAGTCATTGAGTCAAGATCCTCCGGCATGAAGGGGACCTATATCAAGGTTGTCAATGACTATGTCTTTGAGGCACTGGATAAAATCAAGGAACAGAATGACAAGATCACGATTCGCTGATTGCAGAGGAGTCGGGACGGATTGTTTGTAAGCTAAGAGGCTGAGACAGGATCACAGATCTGTAAACGGTGTGAAATCAACAGGATTTGCAGGCCTGTGATTGCTGTGAGCCGGATGTGAGACAGAATTTGGGCCTATCTATGGCTGTGCGGTGAGACGAGAGGCTGGCTTGTGTGGTGAGACGGAGAGGGTGCCTTGACGTCTCGCTTTTTATTGTGCTAAAATCTGAAAGTTAGTTTATACAACACATGCGAGGACTTGAAAAATGGTGCCGTCAGATGGGTAGGCAAATGCTGAGATCTATGGTGATTTTCAGGGATGAATCGTGTGGAAGTTTAACCATGGAGGTAAGAAAATGAGTGTTGTATCTATGAAGCAGCTGTTAGAGGCAGGAGTCCACTTTGGCCACCAGACCAGAAGATGGAACCCCAAGATGGCTCCCTATATCTTTACGGAGCGCAATCAGATCCATATCATCGACCTGCAGCAGACAGTGCCGATGATCGATAATGCCTATAACGCGGTATATGATATCGTCTCTCAGGGAGGAACCATTCTCTTTGTCGGGACCAAGAAGCAGGCGCAGGACGCTATCGCCGAGGAGGCAACCCGCTGCGGCATGTTCTATGTTGACCAGAGATGGCTGGGCGGAATGCTCACCAACTTCTCCACCGTCAAGACACGTATTGCGCGCCTGAAGGAAATCGAGAGGATGAGAGAGAACGGAACCTTTGATCTTCTTCCCAAGAAGGAGGTCGCCGGTCTTGAGAAGGAGCTCGAGAAGCTCGAGAAGAATCTTGGCGGTATCAAGAATATGGACCGTATTCCAGACGCGATCTTCGTCGTTGACCCCAAGAAGGAGAGAATCTGTGTCAAGGAGGCCGAGTCTCTCGGCATTACTCTGATCGGTATTGCCGATTCCAATGCCGATCCCGATGAGCTCGACTATGTCATCCCCGGCAATGATGACGCGATCCGCGCCATCCGTCTGATCACCTCTACAATAGCTGACGCTGTCATTGAGGCCAAGCAGGGAACTGTGACTGCCGAGGCTGAGCCCAAGGCCGAGGACGAGGAAGAGACTGAGGAGTAAACTCAGGTCGCAGGGATCAGATGCTTGTTATCAGACGCTAATCATATTTGAATGTTTGAATGGAGGATATTCATGGCTATTTCTGCAAAGATGGTTAAGGAGCTTCGCGATGCTACCGGAGCTGGCATGATGGAGTGCAAGAAGGCCCTGACCGAGACCAACGGCGATATGGATGCCGCTGTTGAGTTCCTGCGCGAGACGGGAGCCGCCAAGGCGGAGAAGAAGGCGAGCCGCATTGCGGCAGAGGGCCTCTCTCTTGTTTTCCAGAAGGACGACAAGACGGCCTCAATTGTTGAGGTGAATTCTGAGACAGACTTTGTCGCCAATAATGAGAAGTTCCGCGCTTATGTGGAGGATGTGGCTGAGCAGGCTGCTTCTTCCGACGCCCGCGACCTGGATTCTTTTTTGGCTGAGAAGTGGTTTAAGGATCCGTCCAAGACGGTCTCTGAGGAATTGGTGAACCAGATTGCCGTCATCGGTGAGAATCTGAAAATCCGCCGCTTTGAGAAGGTGACTTCAGACGATCTGGTCGTTTCCTATGTCCATGGCAATGGCCGTATCAGCGTTGCTGTCAACGCTAAGGCGGAGCTTGTCAACGATGAGGTCAAAGAGGCACTGCACAATGTGGCAATGCAGATTGCAGCTCTGAACCCCAGATATGTCCGCGACTCAGAGGTTCCCGGCGATTTCATTGCCCATGAGACGGAGATTCTCAAGGCTCAGATTGAAAATGATCCCAAGGAGGCCGCTAAGCCCGACAAGGTGAAGGAAGGCATGATCCGGGGTCGGATCAACAAGGAACTCAAGGAGATCTGCCTGGTAGATCAGGTCTACGTCAAGGCGGAGGATGGCAAGCAGTCTGTCGCCAAGTATCTCGAGCAGGTTTCCAAGCAGGTGGGAGCCGCAGTTGACGTTGTCAGCTTTGTTCGCTATGAGACCGGCGAGGGTCTTGAAAAGAAGGAAGAGGACTTCGCTGCTGAGGTAGCTGCCGCAGCTAAATAAGGAATCAGTAAAAATTACTTCAAGAGGGAGTTGCCGGTGGGTGACTTCCTCTTTTTGTTTCAGGGGGGCGATATTGCCGGTGGGCGACTTCCATTTTGTTTTCAGCAAATGCCAGTTATGGTAGAATAATTCCGATATCTGAGACAAAGGCAGAGGGGAAAAATCAATGAAACGAGTGCTTCTGAAGTTGAGTGGTGAGGCCCTGGCAGGAGATAAGGGCAAGGGCTTTGATGAGACGACCTGCGGGATGGTCGCGGATCAGGTCAGACAGCTGGTCGACTCCGGACTGGAGGTCGGGGTCGTGATCGGCGGAGGGAATTTCTGGCGCGGAGCAGGTAAGGCCAATATGGATCGGACCAGGGCCGATCAGATCGGCATGCTGGCGACTGTGATGAACTGCATTTATGTCTCCGAGGCCTTCCGCAATGTAGGGCTTGCGACGACGATTATGACTCCCTTTTCGGTAGGAAGCTTCACGGAGCTCTTCTCTAAGGACCGTGTCAATACGGCCTTCCGGCATAAGAAGGTTGTCTTCTTCGCCGGAGGAACAGGACATCCCTATTTTTCCACGGACACAGGGGCGGTCCTTCGCGCTGTTGAGATTGACGCGGACGGGATCCTTCTAGCCAAGAATATCGATGGAGTCTACGACAGTGATCCGGCGATCCATCCTGACGCCAGGCGCTATGATACAATCAGTTTAGAGCAAGTGCTTGCGAAGAAGCTGCAGGTCATCGACCTGTCCGCCTCTTTGATGTGCCAGCAGCAAAAGATGCCTCTTTATATCTTCGCTCTGAAGGAAGAGGGGAGCATCGTGGCTGCGGCTTCCGGGAATTTTCACGGGACGATTGTCACCGTTGATTGACAGGTTACAGATTTCAATGAAGGAGAGTATTATGGATAGTCGTTTAAATCCCTATGAGGAGAAGATGAAAAAGAGCGTCAACGCTCTTCTGGCAGAGTATGTTTCTATTCGCGCCGGACGCGCCAACCCTCATATTCTTGACAAGATCGAGGTTGAGTACTACGGGGCGCCTACCCCCCTGCAGCAGGTGGCCAATGTCTCTGTTCCGGAGGCCCGCATGATCCAGATTCAGCCCTGGGAGAGCTCCCTGCTCAAGGAGATTGAAAAGGCCATCAATATGTCGGATGTCGGCATTCATCCGACCAATGACGGAAAGACCATTCGCCTGGTATTCCCGGAGTTGACAGAGGACCGGCGCAAGGAGCTGGTCAAGGACGTCAAGAAGAAGGGGGAGAATGCCAAGGTCGCAATCCGCAACATCCGCAGGGATGCCATGGATGAATTTAAGAAATTAAAGAAGTCGGAAGATATGTCGGAGGACGCAATCGCTGATCTGGAGGATCAGGCGCAGAAGCTGACAGATCGCTATGTCAAGATCCTCGACCAGGAGATTGACAAAAAGACCCAGGAATTGATGACCCTCTGATCGCGGGATTTTATTGTCATGAGAACAGGGCCAACCGCTACGGATCGTTCGCGCAGAAAAGACGCAGACGCGATCCGGCGGTTGGTCTTTCCTGTTCATGGCTTTTTCAGGAGAAGCGCCTTTGGCGCACGCGCATCACAATCGATTGATTTTAGCGGAGAGACGATATGGCAGTACCGGAGCACGTGGCAATTATTCTGGATGGCAACGGTCGCTGGGCCAAAAGCAAGGGAATGCCCAGGACTTACGGGCACACCGTTGGAGCCAAGAACGTGGAGAGAATCTCAAGAATTGCCTATGAGACAGGCGTCAGATATCTGACCCTCTACGCGTTCTCGACGGAGAACTGGAGCAGGCCGGATGATGAGGTCAGCGCCCTGATGAAGCTTCTGACCACCTATTTAAACACCTGTTTGAAGACAGCCAGGCGGGATAATATGCGCTTGAGAGTCATTGGAGATATCAGTCGCCTGGAACCCTCGCTGCAGGAGCTGATCAGCAGGGTGGAGAGAGAGACCTCCGTCTATACCGGACTGAACCTGACGATTGCGGTGAATTACGGGGGCAGGGATGAAATTGTCCGGGCCATGAGAGAAATGTATATTGATCTCACAGAGAAGGGAGCGGACGCGTCTGAAATTACCGAGGGACGACTTTCCTCTTATCTGGACACGGCGGATCTGCCGGATCCAGATTTGCTGATCCGCACCAGCGGAGAGCAGAGACTGTCGAACTATCTGCTCTGGCAGCTCGCCTATGCGGAGTTTTATTTTACTCCTGTGCCCTGGCCGGATTTTCGCAGAGAAGAATTCCTGGAGGCGATTGCCGCCTATGAGCACAGAGAGCGCCGGTATGGTAAGATATGAATTCAGGGGAGTTGGAGAGTTGGTTCTGCCTGAATCAGAGTCGAGAAGCGAGGGATTATGTTTCGTACCAGATTAGTAAGTGGAATTGTATTGCTTTTGCTTGCCCTGATCCTTGTTATTGCGGGCGGGCCGATTCTGGCTCTTTCTACCTGCGCTGTCAGTATCATCGGCATGTATGAGCTCTATCGGGTTTTCGGTCTTGAGAAAAGTCTGCCCGCCAACCTGTCCTATCTGGTCTGCGCTTTCTATTATGGGAATCTCTATTTCGGCTGGCTCAGGGAGACAATGATGATCGCCATGATCTATCTGATTCTTCTCCTGTCGGTCTATGTCTTCTCCTATCCAAAGTATAAGGCCGGTCAGATCATGAAAATCTTCTTCGGCCTCTTTTATGTGGCCTTTTGTCTGTCCTTTATTTATCAGACCCGGTCCATTGCGGGCAAGGGAAGCTATCTGGTCTGGCTGGTTTTTCTCTGCTCCTGGGGCTGTGACACCTGCGCTTACGCGGTCGGAGTTCTGATTGGAAAGCACAAGATGGCGCCTGTTCTGAGCCCGAAGAAATCCATAGAGGGCGCGGTCGGGGGCGTCATCGGATCCGCCCTGTTGACAGGGATTTATGCCTGTGTTCTCCGGCAGGCTCTCTCGGTAGACACAAGGGGGATCCTCCTCCTGTCTATGACCGCGGCTGTGGGCGCTTTGATCTCCATGGTGGGCGATCTGGCGGCCTCCGCTATCAAGCGCAATTATGAGATCAAAGATTATGGGAGGCTGATCCCGGGACATGGCGGAATTTTGGATCGCTTTGATTCGGTGATTATTACGGCGCCGATTGTCTTTTATCTGTTGTCGAATCTCACGCGCTGAAGTTTGTATTTCACGCGCGGGAGGCTGAATCTCACGCTAAAGGTTACATTTCACGCGCGGGAGGTCAAGTCCCACGCATTAAGACGGCTTGCAGAGTTTTATCCCTGAGAAATGACAGAGCGGGCGCCTGGCTGAGAACGAGGAAAGACATATGCCGGGCGGATTAGATCCGCCTGATGCGTAACAGATGCCCCGGAGGAGAGTATGGTGAAAAAAGTTGCAATTCTGGGTTCTACCGGATCCATCGGAAGCCAGGCGCTGGAAGTGATCGCTGACCACGCAGAGGATTTCGAGGTGACCGCCCTGTCCTGCGGCCGCAATATCGAGCGATTGGCGCAGCAGGTCAGAAGCTTTCATCCGAAGCTCGTTTCCGTCGAAAAGGGGGAGGATGCGAAAAAGCTCAAAGACCTGCTCACATCCGATCCGGATGCGGGAAGACTCCCGGAAATCCACTCCGGCATGGAAGGGCTCTGCGCTGTCGCGACAGAGGAGTCCGCGCAGATTTTGCTGACTGCAGTGGTCGGGATGATCGGGATTCGTCCCACCATAGAAGCGATTCGGGCCGGCAAGGACATCGCCCTGGCCAATAAGGAGACCCTGGTCTGCGCCGGGCACATCATTATGCCTCTGGCCAGGGAGAGAGGCTGCTCTATTCTCCCGGTGGATTCTGAGCACTCGGCCATTTTCCAGAGTCTGCGGGGGAATGAAATGAATCGGGTCAGGAAGATTCTTCTGACCTGTTCCGGTGGACCCTTCCGGGGGAAAAAGCGAGCGGATCTGGAGGAGGTCGGCGTCCGGGATGCTTTAAAGCATCCAAACTGGTCTATGGGCAAAAAAATCACCATAGATTCCGCCAGTTTGGTCAATAAGGGGCTGGAGGTCATGGAAGCCGGCTGGCTCTTTGGCCTTGAGGCGGATCGGATTCAGGTTCTCGTTCACCCCCAGTCCATACTTCATTCCGCCGTGGAGTATGAGGATGGGGCAGTCATCGGACAGATGGGCTTTCCGGACATGAAGCTTCCGATCCAGTACGCCCTCTATTACCCTCGCCGCCACCGGATGCGGGGAAATGAATTGGATCTGTTTTCGACAGGAGCCCTGACCTTTGAAAGGCCGGATACGGAGACTTTTTTGGGATTGCCCCTGGCCTGCGAGGCCATGCGGCGGGGCGGGAATCTTCCCACCGTCTTCAATGCGGCCAACGAGCGGGCAGTCTCCCTCTTTTTGGCGGGGAAGATCCGCTTTCTGGACATCTATGAACTGATCGCCCGGACCATGGAAGGAATTGACTTTGTGGCGGATCCCGGCCTGGAGGAGATTCTAATGGCGGAGCAGGCGAGCTGCGACTACATTGACAGCATTATGGATAAGTGAGTATATGAATATTGTCATCGCGATTTTAATCTTTAGTTTTATTATTATCTTTCATGAACTGGGGCACTTTCTAACCGCCCGCGCCTGCGGAGTCAAGGTCAATGAATTCTGCCTGGGCTTCGGCCCCAAGATCATCGGCTTTACGAAAGGAGAGACCCTCTATGCCTGGCGGCTGATTCCCTTCGGCGGCGCCTGTGTGATGGAGGGGGAAGACCAGGAGAGCGACAACGACCGGGCATTTGGCAATAAGCCGGTCTGGCAGCGCTTTCTCATCGTCCTCATGGGGCCCATGTTTAACTTCCTTCTGGCCTTCATTCTCTCAGCCATTTTGCTGGCAGCCATTGGAGTGATGAAGCCGAAAATCGGCGGGGTCATGGAGGACTATCCGGCCCAGGAGGCCGGCCTGGAGGCGGGAGATGAGATCACAGCGCTCGGAGGCCACCGGGTTTATTTCTATCAGGAGATTTCCGCATATGTCTTCTTTCACGGAAAAGAAGCGATTTCGGTGACTTATACCAGAGAGGGACAGAACCATCAGACAACGCTCATCCCCAGATACGATGAAGAGAGTAAGCGCTATCTGATCGGGATCCAGGGGCCAAGTGACTATGAGAAGCTGTCTGCGGGGCAGATTGCGGGCTATTCCTTTCATGAGATCCGCTACCAGATCTACAATACGGCCAAGAGCCTGCAGTTTCTGGTGACAGGTCAGGTCAGCCTGCGCCAGATCTCCGGCCCGGTGGGGATCGTTAAGACCATCGGAGATACCTATCAGCAGTCGGCAAGAGACGGGGCCTTTTATATCTTTGTCAATATGCTCTCGATCGCCATCCTTCTGACAGCGAATCTGGGAGTTATGAACCTGCTCCCCTTTCCGGCTCTGGACGGAGGGAGGCTGGTCTTCTTTCTGATCGAGATGATTCGGCGCAAGCCGGCTCCGCAGAAGCTGGAGGGCTATGTCAATATGGCGGGCTTTGTTCTTCTGATGGGCCTGATGATTTTAGTGGTATTCAGCGATCTGTTCAAGATATTCGCTTAGGACACCCGCCGGCCGGCGGGGGCGTCTGAGACCTTGTGTGAGATGGGGTAAATCGAAGATGAAATACAATCGGATGAAAACGCGTGAAGTAAAGATCAAAGATCGGGTCATCGGCGGCGACCATCCCATACTGATTCAGTCCATGACCAATACCCGGACACAGGATGTGGAAGCAACAGTGGCTCAGATTTTAGCCCTGGAAGCAGCGGGCTGTGAGATTATCCGCTGTACGGTACCCAATCAGGAGGCGGCTCAGGCTCTGGAACAGATTAAACGGCGTATCCACATTCCTTTGGTTGCGGATATTCACTTCGACTATAAGATGGCGATTGCGGCCATGGAGCATGGGGCGGACAAGATCCGGATCAACCCGGGAAATATCGGGGGCAAGGAGCGGATCAGAGCCGTGGTCGACTGCGCGAAGGAGCGGGGAATCCCCATCCGCGTGGGCGTCAATTCCGGCTCTCTGGAGAGGGATCTTTTAGTCAAGTATGGCGGGGTGACGGCGGACGGACTGGTGGAATCCGCACTTGACAAGGCGGCAATCATTGAGGACATGGGATATGACAATCTGGTCATCTCCATTAAGTCTTCCGATGTCATGACCTGTGTCGCCGCCCATGAGAAGATCAGAGACAGAACTGATCACCCTCTGCACGTGGGGATTACAGAGGCGGGAACAATCACCAGCGGCAACATCAAGTCGGCCCTGGGACTGGGCTTGATTTTAGGACAGGGCATTGGCGATACGATCCGCGTTTCTCTGACGGGAGATCCCATAGAGGAAATCTCGTCAGCCAAGATGATTTTGCGGACCCTCGGTCTTCGCCGCGGGGGGATTGAGGTGGTATCTTGCCCCACCTGCGGCAGAACCCAGATCGACCTGATTTCTCTGGCAAACGAGGTAGAGGCCCTGGTGACGCAGTACCCCCTGGAAATCAAGGTCGCTGTCATGGGCTGCGCGGTCAATGGGCCCGGAGAGGCCAGGGAAGCGGACCTGGGCGTGGCCGGCGGCAATGGAGAGGGTCTGCTCATGCGGCATGGGCAGATCATTCGCAAGGTAGCGGAGGAAGAACTCCTGGATGCTCTGCGGGACGAGCTCGAGCACTGGGAACAAGGTTGAGATAAGAGGCAGACAATGGCTAAGGCTTTTCAGGAGCTTTTTTCCAATCTGAAATTGAGCGCCGGACTGACGGGGCTCCTGGAAAACGCGCAGATTGAACGGGTGACGACAAACCGACAGCATGACGTCATGCGCATTTATCTGTCCTTTCAGGATCTGATTCCCAAGCGCAGGATCTGGAAGCTGGAGAAGGCGATTGCCAGCCAGTATTTTAAAGAGCAGCAGGTCGACGTCCGCATCATTGAGCGCTTTTACCTGTCTGAGGCCTACAACGCCAAAAATCTCTTCGCGTCCTATCGGGACAGTATCTATGAGGAAATCGAGCACTACAGTTCCATCCTCTATGGAATCATCAAAAAGGCTGATTTCACCTTTGACCGCGATGATCACCTGGAGCTGACCTTAGAGGATACGGTTTTAGCCCGGGGAAGAGAAGAGGAGATCCATGATATTTTAGACAAGATTTTCTGTCAGAGATGCGGGCAGACTCTGCTCATTGACATTGCCTATAAGCAGGCAAAGAAAAGTAAGTATCGGGCGGATACGGACGCGGTGATCGCCAACCGGGTGACAGAGATTGTCGAGCGTCAGAAGCAGATGCTGGAGAAAGAGGCGGCGGCAGAAGCGGCCCAGGGCCTGCCAAGTGAGGATCTGGGCCTGGGGCACCGGCCTCATCTGCAAAAGCAGATGGGGAAAAAGGGACAGAGTCCGGATTTCGCAAAGAGACAGGGAGAGACGGGGAAAAGGCAGGAAGGAGGACGAACGTCCGTCTACTTTGCCGCCGGCGGTTCATCTGCCGACAGAGGCAAGCCCTCATGGAAGCAGGGGGAGAGAGGAAGCGCCTCCTTCAGAGGCCCCAGGCCCCTCAAATACTCCTCGCACGCAGACCTGATCTATGGCCGTGATTTCGATGATGAGGTTACGCCGATCAGCGAGATCCAGGGAGCCGTGGGGGAGGTCTGTATTCGAGGTCAGATCATTTCCTTTGAGACCAGAGAGATCAGAAACGAGCGGACCCTTGTCAGCTTCGCCCTGACGGATTTCACGGACAGCATCGTGACCAAGCTCTTTGTGGCAAACGCCCATATGGAGGAGCTGGAAAAGGGACTGCACAAGGGAGCCTTCGTTAAAATCAAGGGAACGCCCTCTTTAGATACATTCGATCACGATCTGACCATGGGCTATGTCAAGGGGATCATGGCGATTCCATCCTTTCAGACAATCCGCGCGGACAATGCGGCCACAAAGCGTGTCGAGCTCCACTGCCACACCAAGATGAGCGATATGGACGGAGTCTCCGCGGTGGAGGACATCGTCAGGCAGGCCAGACATTTCGGGCACAAGGCTCTGGCGATCACGGATCACGGAGTGGTTCAGGCGTTCCCGGATGCCGATCACGAAATTGGCAAGGATCCGGATTTCAAGGTCATCTACGGGATGGAGGCCTATCTGGTCGACGATACCAAGACGGTGGTCACAGACGGGCTGCCGGGGCAGAGTCTGGACGATTCCTTCGTGGTCTTTGATATTGAGACGACAGGCTTCTCCGCCGAGAAGGATCGCATCATCGAAATCGGTGCTGTACGGATGGAAGGCGGGAGGATCACTGATCGCTTCTCAAGCTTTGTCAACCCGGGTCGCCCCATTCCCTTCCGGATCACGGAGCTGACCTCCATACGAGACGATATGGTGATCGGATCGGCGGGGATCGAGGAGGTCTTGCCGGACTTCCTTGCCTTTTCCCAGGGGGCGATTATGGTCGCCCACAACGCGGATTTTGATATGGGATTTATCCGCCAGAACTGTCTGCGCCTTCATCTTGAGGCGCCCGCGACTTATATGGATACGGTTGCCATGGGGCGGTATCTCATGCCCTCTTTGCACAATCAGAAATTAAACACCCTGGCCAAGGCCTTGAAGATTGATCCGGGCCATCACCATCGGGCTGTGGACGACGCCGAGGCGACCGCCCATATCTTCGAGAAATTCATCCAGATGTTTAGAGACAGAGGGATGAACGAACTGTCTGATATCAATGCCAATGCCAGGATGTCTGATGAAGTCATCCGAAAGATGCATGCCAACCACTGTATCCTGATCGCCAGGAATGATATTGGCCGCATCAACCTCTACAAGCTGACATCCCTGTCCCACCTGCGCTTTTTCCAGCGTCAGGCCAAGATCCCAAAGAGTCTGGTCGAGAAGTACCGGGAGGGGCTGATTATCGGTTCCGCCTGTGAGGCAGGGGAGCTCTTTCAGGCTCTGGAGGGCGGCAGACCGCCGCAGGAAATCTCCAGGATTGTCTCTTTCTATGATTACCTGGAGATCCAGCCGATTGGGAATAACCGCTTCCTTTTAGAGGCGGATAACGACAATATTCAGACCGAAGAGGATTTAAGAGATTTTAACCGTCGGATTGTCCGGCTGGGAGAGGACTTCCACAAGCCGGTCTGCGCCACCGGCGACGTGCATTTCTTAAATCCGGAGGACGAGATCTACCGGCGGATCATTCAGGTCGGAAAGGGCTTTAAGGACGCGGATCATCAGCCTCCTCTCTTTTTACATACGACGGAGGAGATGCTCGAGGAGTTCTCTTACCTGGGGATGGACAAGGCGAGAGAGGTGGTTATCACCAACACCAACCGGATCGCGGATATGTGTGAGCGGATTCATCCGACCCGCCCGGACAAGTGCCCGCCGGTGATTGCCAATTCAGACCAGATGCTTCGGACCATTTGTCACAACCGTGCGCATGAGCTCTATGGCAAAAAGCTTCCGGCCATCGTCGAGGAGCGCATGGAACGCGAACTCAATTCCATTATCGGCAACGGATATGCGGTCATGTACATCATCGCCCAGAAGCTGGTCTGGAAGTCCAATGAGGACGGTTATCTGGTGGGGTCGAGGGGCTCTGTCGGGTCCTCTTTTGCCGCTTATCTGGCCGGGATCACAGAGGTAAACTCTCTGCAGGCTCACTATCTCTGCCCGGACTGCAAGTTCGTCGACTTCGATTCAGACCAGGTCAAGGCCTTTGCCGGCCGGTCCGGCTGCGATATGCCTGACCGCAAATGCCCGCGCTGCGGGGCTGATCTGATGAAGCTGGGCTTTGACATTCCCTTTGAGACCTTCCTGGGCTTTAAGGGCAATAAGGAGCCGGATATCGACCTCAATTTCTCCGGAGAATATCAGGCCAAGGCCCACAAGTACACAGAGGTCATTTTCGGCGAGGGCCAGACCTTCAAGGCCGGAACCATCGGAACGCTGGCGGACAAGACGGCCTACGGATATATTAAGAACTACTATGAGGAGCGGGGAATCCATAAGCGGAGCTGTGAAATCGACCGCATTGTCCAGGGCTGTGTGGGGATTCGCCGCACCACGGGACAGCATCCCGGCGGCATTGTCGTATTGCCTGTGGGAGAGGAGATCAACTCCTTTACACCGGTACAGCATCCGGCGGACGATATGACATCCGATATCATCACGACCCATTTTGATTATCATAAGATCGACGGGAACCTGCTCAAGCTGGATATCCTGGGACATGATGATCCCACCATGATCCGCAAGCTGGAGGATCTGACAGGCCTGCGCGCCACAGATATTCCCCTGGATGACAAGGCAGTTATGGGACTCTTCATGGGAACGGACAGCCTCGGGATCCCGGAGGGGGATCAGCTCTGGGGCGGGACCTCTATGGGGACGCTTGGAATCCCGGAATTCGGAACAGACTTTGCCATGGGGATGCTCAGGGACGCCAAGCCAAAGGAGTTCTCGGATCTGATCCGTATCTCCGGTCTGTCCCACGGAACGGATGTCTGGCTGGGCAACGCCAAGGATCTGATCCAGCAGGGAATTGCTACTATTTCCACAGCGATCTGCTGCCGGGACGATATTATGGTCTACCTGATCAATCAGGGAATGGACTCTGAGGAGAGCTTTACCATCATGGAGCGGGTCAGAAAGGGCCTGGTGGCCAAGGGGAAAGTGGCCGACGACTGGGCGAAATGGACGGCGGATATGAAGGAGCACGGGGTGCCTGACTGGTACATCGGCTCCTGTGAGAAGATCAAGTATATGTTCCCTAAGGCCCACGCGGCTGCCTATGTCATGATGGCCTGGCGCGTGGCCTACTGCAAGGTCTACTACCCTCTGGCCTACTACGCCGCTTTCTTCTCCATCCGGGCAACTGCCTTCTCCTACGAGATCATGTGCCGGGGGAGGAATTATCTGGAGACCATACTGGCGGAGTACGACAAGCGCAGGGATCAGCTGTCCAACAAGGAACAGGACACCTACCGGGACATGCGCATTGTGCAGGAGATGTACGTCAGGGGATATGAGTTTCTGCCTCTGGATCTCTACCAGTCGGACGCCCGCTATTTTAAAATTGTTGACGGAAAGCTGCTCCCGCCCTTTGCCTCCATCGACGGCATGGGAGATAAGGCGGCTGAGACGCTGGCGATTGCGGCTGCCCAGGGGAAATTCCTCTCCATGGATGATCTCAAGGAGCGCGGCAAGCTCTCCCAGACCATTGCCGATAAGTTAAATGAACTGGGGCTGACCGGGGATATGCCAAAGAGCAACCAGCTCTCCATTTTTGACTTTGCCTAGGGACTCTTGGATGGTCAGGGAAATTTGCGCCATCCTGTCAGGCGTGATCTGCCGGTGGCAGGATCGGCTTGTGACAGAATAATGCCGGTTTGGCAGGGGGCATTTTCCCTTCGCCGGGCTGTAAGTATTTTCCCTTCGCCGGGCAGGCGGGAAATGAGAATTGATAGAATAAGGATGGATGGAATGAAGGATTTAGCAGAGTCGCGCAGAAGAATTGATGAGATTGACGCCAGAATTGCAGAGCTCTATGAGGAGCGTCTGGCGATTTCCGGGGATGTGGCAGAGTACAAGATCGCCAATCATCGTCCGGTGTTGGACAAGAGAAGAGAAGAGGAGAAGCTGACCCGGCTGGAAGCTATGACAGATGACGCCTTCCTGCGGCAGGGGGTTCGAGAACTCTTTGAACAGATCATGTCGGTCTCCCGCAAAAAGCAGTACCGCCTTCTGGCAGAGCATGGCATGTCGGAAGATCTGGGATTCTACGAAATTGAAGACTATGACTTCCCCAGTGCCAGGGTAGTCTACCAGGGGGTGCGGGGCGCATATTCGCAGGCGGCCTGCAAGGCCTTCTTTCGCGAGGGCTGTGCCTCCATGGAACCGGTAGAGACCTGGAGAGACGCGATGGAGGCGATCTCCAATGGAGAGGCGGATTACGCGGTTCTTCCGGTGGAGAATTCCACGGCGGGGATTGTCACTGAAAATTATGACCTGATGATGGAGTACCAGGCGGTTATTGTTGGAGAGCAGATCATCCGAATTGATCACGCGCTTTTAGGTCTGCCGGGGGCAAAGATTTCAGATATCAGACGGGTCTACTCTCATCCCCAGGCTCTGGCCCAGTGCGAGGGCTACCTGCGCAATATTCATCCGGATTTTGAGGCCTATTCCCTCAAGAACACCGCCATGGCGGCGAAGAAGGTGATGGAGGATAAAGATCCGTCGCAGGCAGCCATCGCGGGCAGCATCAATGCTCAGATCTATGGACTGGTCGTCTTAGATCAGGCGATTCAGGATATCAAGGGCAATGAGACCCGCTTTATTGTGGTCTCTCCCAAGCGGGAATATACGTCCGGCGCCAAAAATGTCAGCATCGCCTTCTCCCTGCCCAATGAATCCGGCTCCCTCTACCGGGTTCTCTCGCATTTTATCTTTAATGGCCTGTCTATGACCCGGATCGAGTCCCGACCCCTGCGCGGAAAGAAATGGGAGTACACTTTTTTCATCGATTTCGAGGGGAATCTAAGAGAAGAAGCTGTTATGAACTGCCTGCAGGGTCTCAAGGAGGAGACGGAGGAGATGTTTATCCTGGGGACCTTCTAGGAGTGATAGCTCCGCGATCTTCGATCTTCAGGAAGAAGCGTTCTGGAAGTGGTTTTTTCGGTGTAGATTTTGGCGAAAGCTCCCGAACAGAGGCTTTCGCAGTGCTTCCGAACAGAGACCTTCACAGGGACTTGACGGGGTGGATGCTTCAGTGGTATCATCCACATGTTGTGAAATTAAAGCAGAGTTATCCGCTCTCACCCGAGCGCCGCTTCAGGCGTCTTGCGGTTGCATATTCACAGGATTTTTATCTTTGTGACTTGTAAGTGGATAGTCTGCCTGTCCACTTTTTTCATGCAATATTTGGGTATGTTCCCGGAGGTGTAACCATTAGCAACGAATTACAGATCAATGGGCAGATCAGAGACCGCGAGGTTCGTCTGATCGGAGTTCACGGAGAGCAGCTTGGTATCATGTCTGCCCGCGAGGCGCAGAAGCTCGCCGACGAGGCAAAGCTTGACCTGGTCAAGGTAGCCCCTCAGGCGAAACCGCCTGTCTGCAAGATCATCGACTACGGCAAGTACCGCTACGAGATGGCCCGCAAGGCCAAGGAGGCCAAGCGCAAGCAGAAGCAGATTGAGCTCAAGGAGATTCGCATGTCACCGAATATCGACTCCAATGATCTCATGACCAAGACCAAGGCTGCACGCAAGTTCCTCGAGAAGGGGAACAAGGTGAAGATCACCCTGCGCTTCAGGGGTCGCGAGATGGCACATGTCTCTGCGAGCAGACATATTCTCGAGGAGTTCGCCGAGAGTCTGGAGGATATCGCATCAGTGGATAAGGCGCCTAAGATGGAAGGCAGAAGCATGAGTCTGGTGCTGGCAGTCAAGAAGAATTAACAGGAGGACAAGATAATGCCAAAGATGAAGACAAAGAGAGCAGCGGCCAAGCGCTTTACAGCTACCGGCAGCGGCAAGCTTAAGAGAAACAAGGCTTTCAAGAGCCATATCCTGACCAAGAAGACCACCAAGCGTAAGAGAAATCTTCGTCAGTCTGCAATCACCGACGCAAGCAACGTCAAGAGCTTGAAGAAGATTTTACCTTACATGTAATTGAGATTCTCAGGAGGATATTAAGATGGCAAGAATTAAGGGCGCATATAACGCTAAGAAGAAGCACAATCGAGTATTAAAGCTGGCTAAGGGCTACAGAGGAGCGCGTTCCAAGCAGTATCGCGTGGCTAAGCAGTCCGTGATGCGCGCGCTGGCTTCTGCATACGCAGGCCGCCGTCAGCGCAAGGGCCAGTTCCGCCGTATCTGGATTGCCCGTATCAACGCGGCAGCGCGTCTCAACGGTCTGTCCTACAGCAAGTTCATGTTCGGTCTCAAGAGTGCCGGCATCGACCTGAACCGCAAGATGCTGGCCGAGATGGCAGTTAATGACGCGGAGGGCTTTGCCTCTCTGGTCGAGACCGCAAAGGCTGAGATTAAGTGAGGCCTTTTTAACCTGTTTTCTATGTTTTTGAGAGATATCCTGATCAGGCTGTCTCTCTTTTTTGTTTATGAAATAAAGCTCTTTCGTGAATGATTTCATCTATAAATTCTTGCGTATTACATGTCATCAAAATTTCAATTTGCAGGTGCGAGGCGTTGATATTCGATTGTCCGGTTGTATTGTGATAAAATAAGCGCAGTTTCCGAGACGGAAGGCATTTGCCTCTTCTCTGCTTATTAGTTCAAGGGCAAAAAGGCGGCGGTGTCGGAATGTTGTTCTGCAGACAATGAGGAGGATAAAGATGGCAATTTTAGTTACCGGTGGTGCCGGCTATATCGGAAGTCATACCTGTGTGGAGCTTTTGGAGAACGGATATGAGGTTGTGATCTTAGATAATCTGGTCAACGCCAGTCCAAAGGTTGTGGACCGGATCGAGGAGTTGTCAGGCAAGAAGGTCACCTTTTACAAAGGGGATATCAGAGATCGCGACTGCCTAAACAAGCTCTTTGAGGAGCAGAAGATTGACTCGGTTATCCATTTCGCCGGCTTAAAAGCAGTCGGTGAGTCTGTCGCCAAGCCCTGGGAGTACTATGAGAATAATATTTCCGGTTCCCTGGTTCTCTTTGACGTCATGCGTCAGCACGGCTGCAAGAGCATCATTTTCTCCTCGTCGGCAACGGTCTACGGGAATCCGGCACAGATTCCCATTACAGAGGACTGCCCCAAGGGAACCTGCACCAATCCCTATGGCTGGACCAAGTGGATGCTGGAACAGATTCTGACCGACCTGCACACGGCGGACCCGGAATGGAATGTGGTTCTGCTCCGCTATTTCAACCCCATCGGGGCTCACAAGTCCGGCCGTATCGGAGAGAATCCCAACGGCATTCCCAATAACCTTATGCCCTATATCACCCAGGTTGCTGTCGGCAAGCTCAAGGAGCTGGGTGTCTTTGGAAATGACTACGATACGCCTGACGGTACCGGGGTGAGGGATTATATCCATGTCTGCGATCTGGCAAGCGGACATGTAGCGGCGATTAAGAAGCTGGAGGAGAAGAGCGGCCTGTCCATCTATAACCTGGGTACAGGCATTGGCTATTCGGTTCTCGATATTGTCCACAATTTCGAAGAGGCTACCGGGATTCATATTCCCTACTCGATCAAGCCCCGTCGTGCCGGTGATATTGCCACCTGCTACTCCTCTGCGGAAAAGGCCAAAAGAGAGCTGGGCTGGGAGGCCAGGTACGGAATCAAGGAGATGTGCGCTGATTCATGGAACTGGCAGAAGTCCAATCCGAACGGCTACGAAGATTGATAAATTTTCAAACAAAAAGACTTGCATTGAGCGCGCAGCTCATGTATCATTTCATTGTTGTCTCTCTTGTGACAACAATGAATCCGGTTCCTTGGTCAAGCGGTTAAGACGTCGCCCTCTCACGGCGAAAACAGCGGTTCGATTCCGCTAGGAACTACTGGTGTCATGAACACCTGCAATTCATAGGGTTCCTTGGTCAAGCGGTTAAGACGTCGCCCTCTCACGGCGAAAACAGCG
Organism: Shuttleworthella satelles DSM 14600; assembly: GCF_000160115.1. Taxonomy (GTDB): domain Bacteria; phylum Bacillota; class Clostridia; order Lachnospirales; family Lachnospiraceae; genus Shuttleworthia; species Shuttleworthia satelles. The sequence goes on along the minus strand of NZ_GG665866.1, from coordinate 1,183,740 downwards.
GTTCGATTCCGCTAGGAACTGTTTGTTCAATCAATGAACAGCCCAACCCAGAAGAAGTATCGGCTCTGCCGGTGCTTTTTTCTTTTCCTCTGCGGGTCTCAGCTTCGACGGATGATGTCAGGCAGTGTTTGCAAAAGCTACCATTAAGGGGTGTAAAATAACAGGTGGCTGTTTGATTCGATGGATGGTTCGGATTAAGCTACAATAGCAGAGAAAATGACAGGCAGAATCATGGTAGAAGACGGGAGGTGAGCATGGCCAGAGTTCTCATGGTTCAGGGCACGATGTCAAATGTCGGAAAAAGTCTTCTGGTGGCCGGTTTCTGCCGCCTTTTTGCCCGCCGGGGCTATCGGGTCGCTCCCTTTAAGTCACAGAATATGGCCCTCAATTCCTTTGTGACGAGGGAGGGACTGGAGATAGGACGGGCCCAGGCCATGCAGGCGCAGGCCTGTGGAATTGAGCCCTCTGTTGACATGAATCCCATTCTCTTAAAGCCGACCAGTGATGTGGGAAGCCAGGTCATTGTCTCAGGCAAACCCCTCGCCAATATGAGGGCCAGAGACTACTTCCAATATAAGAAGACCCTGGTTCCGCGGATCATGGACGCTTACCGGCGGCTGGCTGCCGGACATGATATTATTTTCGTCGAGGGGGCAGGCTCTCCGGCTGAGATCAATCTCAAGGCAGAGGACATCGTCAACATGGGGCTGGCCCAGATGATCGACGCCCCGGTTCTCTTGGTTGGAGATATTGATCCGGGCGGAGTCTTCGCCCAGCTCTATGGAACCTGGGCCCTGCTTCCGAGTGAGGAGCGAAGGCGCATCTGCGGCTTTGTGATCAATAAGTTTCGGGGTGATCAGAGCCTCCTGGATCCGGGGATCGCGATGTTGGAGGAGAAAGTCGGGATTCCGGTGCTGGGCGTCATACCTTATATGGATCTGATCATTGACGAGGAGGATTCGCTCTCGAACAGGCTGCGGGATGGGCGGCCGGACGCGATTGATATTGCCGTGATTCGCCTGCCTCATATGTCAAATTTCTCTGACTTTACCGTTTTTGAGGGGCGAGAGGGGGTATCTCTTCGCTATATCAGGTCAGCGGATCGATTGTGCAGGGCAGACCTGGTCATTCTTCCGGGAAGTAAGAACACGACGGCAGACCTGGAATGGATGAAAGAGGTCGGCCTGGCAGAGGAAATCCGGAAATTCGCGGAGAGGGGAGGCCTTGTGGCGGGCATCTGCGGAGGCTATCAGATGCTGGGACAGAGGGTGTCAGATCCCCAGGGCCTGGAAGGCGGAGGAAGCTGTAAGGGCTTAGGTCTATTTCCCCATGAGACTCTGCTCGAAAGAAACAAGGAGCTGACTCAGGTCAGAGGGCATTTTTGCGATGATCTGCCGGGCTTTTGGTCCTGCTTATGTGGAAGGTCCCTAAATGGCTACGAGATTCACATGGGAAAGACGAATCTTGTGGACTTCCCTCCTGAGGACAGGAAAAAAGATCGGGAGGACTGGGTCTGTTTGGACCAGGTCCAAAGCACTTCTTTACAAGGGTCAATTCATGGATCTACTGAAAAGGATGATCTAATGAAGGATGATTTAAGGACGGAGGGAATGATTCTGGGATCAGTGCTGGGGACCTATGTCCATGGGATTTTTGACGGGACCGGAAACGCGGAAGCCCTTTTAAATGCCATCGCGGAGAAAAAGGGACTCAGTCAGCGATATGAGCCAAGAGAAGCGGCAGATTTTGCCGGGAAGCAATATGACATTCTGGCTGACTGTCTGCAAGACCACATGGATATGAGACAAATTGAGAAAATCTTAAATTTATAGGCTGCAGTTTATGGGATGGAGCAGGTGAGTTATGGTTCATGGGACAAGGCAGAAATCCGTTCTTTTGAGCTGATAAGGGGAAATATCCATTTGAGACGATAGGGGGAAATATCCATTTGAAATGTTAAGGGGAAATATCCAATTGAGGCGATAAGGGGAAATATCCAATTGAGGCGATAAGGGGAAATATCCAATTGAGACGATAAGGGGAAATATCTATATTTAAGCGCAGCCTAAATATCGGTGCTTAGAAGGATGCCCTCCGGGTATACTTTAATGTCAGGAAAGAGAAGATGATCAGCAGAGAGAAAATCAGAAAAATCAAGGCGCTTGTGCCTGACCAAAGGGCAATGCGCCAGGCAAGAGACCGCTGGGATAAGGTGGCCATGCCTTTGGATGGTCTTGGAACTCTGCAGGAGGATCTGATTCGCATGGCCGGTATTCTGGGAAATGCGGATCATCTTCTGGAAGCGCCTCGACTTCTTGTCATGTGCGCAGACAATGGGATTGTTGCGGAGGGGGTGAGCCAGACCGGACAGGAGGTCACCGCCTTAGTCGCCGACTCCATTGCCTGCGGGGAATCTCCGTCCGCCATCTTTGCCGCTCGCTGCGACTGTCAGCTGAGGGTTGTAGACGTCGGGATGGCCTGTGACGCCAGAGAACCCTCTGTGATTTGTGCCAAGGTCGCCCGGGGAAGCAGGAACTTTGCGCAGAGCTGGTCTTCCGGCAGGACGGAAGAAGAGAGAGGCCTTTTCGCGCAAAATATCGCTGAGATCAGCCGGGGAGCGATGACGGAGAAAGAGATATCCCCGTCCGGTTTTTGCTCTGACGGAAGCATTGAGATTCATCGGGGAGCGATGACAGAGGAAGAGGCGCTTGCCGCGATTTCTGTCGGGATTGAGGAGTCTGCGCGGGCGAAGGAGGATGGAGTTGGACTGCTTTTGACTGGAGAGATGGGGATTGGAAACACAACGACTTCCGCGGCCTGCCTCTCTGCCCTTCTTGACCTGCCGGCAGAGGCTGTGGCCGGGCGGGGGGCAGGTTTGTCGGACCGGAGACTGGCCAAAAAAAGAGAGGTCATCGACCGGGCTAGAGAAATTTTCTATTCTTCATGTCGCCGGGAGAATCCGGATCCTCTGGCCATTCTCTGTCAGGTCGGCGGTTTTGATATTGCCGCCCTGGTCGGCCTGATTCTTGGAGCCAACCAGACCCGAACCCCGGTGCTTTTGGACGGACTGATCAGCACGGTTGCGGCTCTGATTGCAGACCGTCTCTGTCCCGGAGCAAGAGAGGTCTGCCTGGCCTCTCATCTGGGAAGAGAACCGGGCATGTCCCATGCCATGCGGGTCCTGAAGCTGAATCCGATCATCCACGCCGATCTGGCCCTTGGGGAGGGAACGGGAGCCCTTCTGGCGCTGCAGCTTCTGCAGACAGCCGCCTCTGTCTACACCTCCACAAAGACCTTTGAAAAGCTCGGTATGGATGCCTACCAGAGGGAGAGCTTATGATGCATCTGATCCTGGGCGGAAGCGCCAGCGGCAAATCCGAATACGCGGAGAAAGAGGCTCTGAGGCTTGCGGCGAATCAGCCCCTGCTCTATCTGGCGACCATGAAAGGGGATGATCCGGAGACCCTTGTCAGAATTGATCGTCATGTCAGGCGCAGGAGGGGAATGGGCTTTGTCAGTTTGGAAATTCCCTATAACCTGGATTGTGACAGGGTCAAAGAGTGTCTCTTAACCGGCCTGATATCAGATCCTGCCAAGGGAGAGGCAGAGGCGGGAGACCGCCTGAAAAGAGGAAAGGCGCTTCATCTGCAGACCTTTTCTGCAAAGGGAGTCATTCTCCTGGACTGCGTCTCCAACCTCCTGGCCAATCAGATCTTTGACCGCCATGCCATGGCCTATGATCCGGACAGATTTTGCGAGGGGATCTTAAGCCTGAGAGAGATCTGCAAAGATCTGCTTATTGTCAGCAACAATGTCCACGAGGACGGAATCTGCTATGATGAGGTCACGCAGGATTACATTGCGCAATTAGGTCTGATCAACCGGCGCTTAGGGCGGGCTTCGGACCGGGTCACAGAAGTTTTGGCAGGTCTGCCCGTGCTGCTGAAGGAGAGATAAGGGATGCTTCGTTCGCTGGCGATTGCCTTTTCCATGTACTCAAAAATTCCGGTTCCCCAGTTTGACTGGGAGGAGAGAGACATGCGCTTTGTCATGGCCTTCTTTCCCCTGGTCGGTCTGGTGATCGGTCTGGGAGAGATACTCTTGCTGATTTTGGCGCATCGCTTGTCTCTTCCCAGGCTTCCCCTGGCATTGCTTCTCCTTCTCTTGCCGATCCTGATCTCTGGGGCGATCCACCTGGACGGTTTTATGGATACTTCCGACGCCCTTCATTCCTATCGAGAGAGAGAGGACAAGATTCGGATCCTAAAGGATCCCCATACGGGAGCCTTCGCGGTGATCTCTTTCGTCTGCCTTCTGCTTTTTGCCCTGGCGGCTGCCTGTATCCTTCTGGAGTCTTTCGATAAGACAGGACAATTTTCCACCCCGGCAATCCTCGATCCGGGCGGCAAGAAAGCTCTTCCCGGGGCCGTGGCAGGCATTTTCTGGCTGAGTCGGATTCTAAGCGCCTTATCTGTGCTGACCTTTTCGCCCATGTCCGGCGGCGGGACGGTAGCCTCTTTCGCAGAGGCGGCCGACCGGAAGAAGGTGCTTCTTCTTCTCATCCTGCAGCTGATCCTGGCCAGTCTATGGATTCTGATCCTGGGAGGGATCCCGGGCCTCTTTGTCCTGATCGCAGGCGGCGCAAGCTTTCTCTACTATCACTGGAAGTCCGGGCGTGAGTTTGGTGGAATCAACGGGGATCTGGCAGGCTGGTTTGTGTCCTACAGCGAGGTCGCAATGGCCCTTTCGGCCAGCCTGGTCAGTCTGTTTTGGTGAAATTTCGGCCAGGTCTCTGTTCCTGTGGGATTTTAGTCAGACCTCGTCTGCTGAGATGTTTTTTAGTTCTCTGCTGTGAGATTCCGCGGAAATCGGTGGCTTTTGATAAGAGTTGGTTAGGAGTGACAGATGAGTCTGGACTTATATCTCGGGGGCTATGCCCAGGGAAAATTGCAATATGTCCTGGGAAAATATCCGGCCGCCAGGGCGGAAATTGTGGAGGGATCCCATCTGCCTTGCCGGGGCGATGATTTGGCATGCGTCTTCGAGCAGACGGATGCCCTAAGAATCTGGAACCACTTTCACTCTTTTGTCAGGGAAATGCTTAAAAACCGCCTGCCAGAGCATTTGTCCAAGCTTCCTTATCGCGAGCAGGAGAAGTGGGAGGATCTTTTCCTGGATGAATGCCTGGAAGTAATCCGACAGGCCGATCGGACCTGCGGCAAATTGATCGTGATCTCAGATATCGCGGGAAACGGCATTGTACCCCTGGATCCGGGGGATCGCATTTACCGGGAGATGCTTGGTCGCCTGCAGGTCAGGATGGCTGCGCGGGCAGGACATGTGGAACTGGTGACGGCCGGCCTGGGTCAGGTCTTAAAGGATGGAGAGCGCAATGGTCCGTTGGAAGATTGAGGATGCACGCAAATGGTCCTGTCTGGGACGGATTTTCTTCATTCGCCATGGCGCGACCAAGGGCAATGCCCAGGGGCGTTACATTGGCTCGGCCAGCGATGAAGACCTGTCCATGGAGGGCATGCTGGCTGTGAAGGCCCTGCGGCATGCTCCCTATCTACCTGCGCCCTCCCAATTGCTCAAGCTCTATATGAGCCCCATGATGCGCTGCCGTCAGACCGCGGGATTGCTCTATCCGGAGGTTTTAAAGGAGAGTATTGAGGACTGGAGGGAGATTTATTTCGGCAGGTTTGAGGGGCACAACTACGAGGAGTTAAAGACAGACAGGGCCTATCAGGCCTGGATTGACGGTGGGGGAGAAGGCGACTTCCCGGAAGGGGAGAGCCGCGCCGCCTTTCGAGAAAGGGTTCTCAGGGGATTTGACAGGGTGGTCACAGAGATGGAGACCTGGACCCCGGGGGAGAGGGGAATCCTCCTTGAGAGCATAGATGAGAGCTCCAAGCGAGAGATTCCAAATGTGGCGGCTGTTGTGCACGGAGGCGTGATCATGACAATTCTTTCCGCTTATGCCGGCGGAGGGTATTTTGACTATCAGTGCGCCAATGGAGAGGGCTTTGCCTGTCTTATCATGCTGGATTCTGGGCATGGCCTGCACCTGACAGACCTTGTTCCTCTCAGGCTCGAGGAAGAAAAAGAATGAGAACCCTATGCCTTCACGCGATCATTGCCTGGATTTTGGTCTTGCCCATGGATCTGCTCTTAGGGGATCCCCACTGGCTCTGGCATCCCGTTCGGGGCATGGGAAAGCTGGTTCAGATACTGGAGGGGCGGCTCTATCCGCGGGAAGAGGAGAGGTCATCTGAATCCTCTGGCAAGACACAGGCGGAGCAAAGGGACTGGCTCATCCGGCAGGGGAGATCCGCTCGCCTGCGGGGGGGAATCCTCGTCCTCCTTGTCGTCCTGGTCACGGCCGCTCTTACGGGAGGACTTCTGGAGCTGGCTTTCCACCTGCACTGGGCTTTCGGGGTCGCCCTCTGGTCAATTATGGGCTGGCAGGCGATTGCGGCCCGCAGTCTGGCCACAGAGAGTATGAAAGTGTATGATGCTCTTAAAAAGCATGATATTTTGGCGGCCCGCCGGGCAGTATCCATGATTGTCGGACGAGACACCGACAGTCTGGACGAGGCGGGAATCTGCAGGGCGACAGTTGAGACCGTCGCGGAGAACAGCTCGGACGGTGTGATTGCTCCCCTCTGCTGCCTTTGGCTTGGAGGCCCTGTCCTGGCTTTTGTGTACAAGGCCATCAACACCATGGATTCCATGATTGGTTACCGAAATGACCGCTACCGTGACTTCGGTACTGCCGCGGCCAGACTGGATGACCTGGTCAATTTTCCTTTTTCCCGTCTTTCGGCCTTAAGCATGATCGCCGCCGTCTTTATCTGGCGGGGGCGAGGAGACGGCTCGCGCGCTCTTGGAATTTTTCGACGAGACCGCTTCTGTCACAAAAGTCCCAACTCCGCTCAGACGGAGTCTGTTATGGCCGGAGCTCTTGGGCTGCAGCTGGGAGGAGACGCCTCATACTTCGGCAAACCGGTTCACAAGTCTACCATTGGCGACCCTCTCAGGGAGATTGAGGCGGAGGATATTCCAAGAGCCTGTCATCTTATGTACCTGACGACCGGGATCGTCTGGGGACTTGGGCTGATGGTCCTGCTCCTGCTAGTTGTCCTTCTTTAGAAGACATCGATAGAAGACATCAACTGTTTTTGAGTTCCTGGGAAGAAGGCCGCTTGCACAGCGAATAGCGCCAACGCAAGGGGATTAAGCGAAAGTTAGAGAATGATGATTTAGGAGATATGAGATATATGGATTTACACGGCGGAAACATCTATCCGTCTCCTGTCGCCCTGGATTTCTCCGTCAATGTCAATCCGCTGGGGCCGCCGGAGGAAATCAAAAGGGCTCTGGATAAGCCTGAGGTCTGGCTCAATCGCTATCCCCAATTGGACCACAGAAAAGAAGAAAAGCGGCTGCTTGGATTTCTCGGACTTTCAGGAGAAAGAAAGGCATATGAGAGGGGAAAAGGGCAAAATTTCCCGGATGATTCTGTCCCGAAAGTAGATGGAGAAGAAGAGAAAGAAGCAGAGAGAGAGGGGAAAGAAGAAAAAGAAGAAGCGGAGAGAGAAGGGGCGAAAATCGGCTCTCTTCTCGGAAGCGGCGCCTCAGAGCTCCTCATGACCTATTTCCTCGTCAAAAGACCCCACAGGGTTCTGCTGGCGGACCCATCCTTCTATGGATACCGCCGCGCGGCCCTGGCGGTTGGGGCGGAGCTTTTATCCTATCCCCTGCGGGAGGAAGAGGACTTCCTTTTAGACGAGGGATTTCTGGAGCAGATGGATAAGAAGCCGGATCTGATTTTGCTTGCCAACCCCAATAACCCCAACGGAGGGCGGATCAAGGAGGAATTGCTTGAGAAGATCTTAAGGAGAGCGGCCGCCTGTCGGATCCCTGTGATGTTAGACCTCTGCTTCATGCCCTTGAGCCTCCTGTTACATGGGGAGAATGCCCACCAGAATCCGCACGCTGGAACCGAAGGCAACCTTGAACTCGAAAAGGAGTTGCATGGGGAGAATACCCGCGAGAATCCTGACGTCAGTAAGGGGCCTGATCAGGAAGACTGGATCCAGTCCAGTCAAGGGACTGTCAAGGAGAGTGACTCGGCGGCATGGAGCAGCCGGCGGACTTACGCGGCTCTTTTGCAAAAGTACTTCGCCTGGCACAGGGAGCTTCTGGTTCTGGGAGCCTTTACCAAGACCTTCGCCATTCCCTCCCTGCGTCTGGGCTATCTGCTGGGGGACAGCGAGCATCTGGCAGGAATCAGACAGGGACTTCCCGAGTGGAATCTCTCTCTGCCGGCGCAGATCGCACTTGACGAGCTCTTTGGAATGGGGGAAAACGGCCGACTGGACGCCTATTTAAAAGAGACAAGTCAGCTGCTTAAGGAGGAGAACAGCTATCTTCGAAAGGCCCTTGGCGGGCTCGGCTTTCGGGTCTGTGGGGGAGAGGGAAATTTCATCCTTTTCGCGGACCCGGCGGAGGAGAAATGGAGACAGGAGGGGATTTTTTCCGAGGAGCAGAGCCTTGGTCAGATCCTGCGAAAAGAAAAGCTTCTGATTCGAGACTGCGGCAATTACCGGGGATTAGGGAAGGGCTTTTACCGCGTTGCCGTCTTAGATCACGAGAAAAATCAGACATTGATTCGTCTTCTTGGTAGAATTGTAGAGGGGCGAGAGAAGCGGCCGCCTTCAGAACAGACAGGAAAGAGAGAACGATGATGGCCGACAGGGTATTTACAGAAATCGAGTATATCAGGCCCATGGAGATTGAGGCGCGGAGCATGGAGATCATTCGCCAGGAGCTGTCTGAAAGAGGCGTGACCTTAGATCCCGTGCAGGCAGCGACTGTCATGCGCTGCATCCACAGCTCCGCAGATTTCGATTATGTCAGGACCCTTCGTTTTTCTGAAAATGCCGTTGAGAGGGGAATTGCTCTCCTCAAGGCAGGGGCAACAATCGTGACGGATACCAACATGGCCCTGGCCGGAATTAACAAGAGGGCTCTGGACAGATGTAAGGCCAGGGCGATCTGCTATATGGCGGATCCTCGGATTGCCGCCGAGGCGAAAAAGCGCGGCGTCACCAGGGCTGCTGTCTCTATGGAGGCGGCCAGCCGACTTCCCGGGCCGGTGATGCTCGCGATCGGGAATGCCCCTACGGCTCTGCTGTCCGTCTATGAGATGATTAAGTCCGGCAGATGGATTCCTGACTTTTTGATCGGCGTGCCTGTGGGATTTGTCAATGTGGTCGCCTCCAAGGAACGGATCATGTCGACTCTGGTTCCTTATATTGTCAACGCAGGACGCAAGGGCGGGAGCAATGTCGCCGCCGCCATCGTCAACAGCTTGCTCTATCAGATTGAGGAAAGCCGTCTATGAGAGAGAGACTGAAGTCCGGTTTTACCACCGGCTCCTGCGCGGCCGCCTGCGCCTATGCCGCCTGTTACACCCTCTTATCCGGTCGCAGGTTAAAAGACCTGTCCATTGTGACGCCGGCCGGCAGAGAGTATCGGCCGAAGCTGACTAAAGTTCTTGTGGAGAAGGGGGCAGTGACATGCTTTGTCCGCAAGGAGTCCGGAGATGACCCGGACGCCACGAGGGATATGCCGGTGGGCGTCCGGGTCAGCCGCAGGATTCCCGACCAGATGCTCGCGAGGCCGGAGCTCTTTTTGACCAGTCATGATCTTGAGGGACAGGCCCTGTCCCATGAGGTCTATATCGACGGGGGCAAGGGGGTCGGACGGGTGACCAGGGCGGGCCTTGACCAGCCGGTTGGAGCGGCCGCGATCAACCGGGTTCCCCGACATATGATCGCGCGGGAGATCTGCCGGGCGGCTGACCTTTTGGATGAGCAGGGACCCTTTTTTGCCCAGGTCATTCTGCCCGAGGGAGAGCGGATCGCCCGGTCGACCTTTAATCCGCGGCTGGGGATTGTGGGAGGCCTCTCTGTGCTCGGAACAACAGGAATTGTTGAGCCCATGAGCGAGAAGGCCCTGCTGGATACCATCTATGTGGAGATGAAACAGCATGCCGCCTTGGGGGAGAAAGTCATCTGCCTGACGCCGGGCAATTACGGGAGAGACTTTCTGAGGACAAGCTATGGCTATGATCTGGATGCCTCGGTTAAAATCTCCAATTATGTGGGCGAGTCGGTTGATATGGCGGTAGATCTGGGCTTTGAGAAACTGCTTTTAACCGGGCACATCGGCAAGCTGGTCAAGCTGGCCGGAGGCATCATGAACACGCATTCCAGGATGGCTGACTGCCGCCTGGAATTGATGGCGGCCGCGGGAATTCGCCAGGGACTGGAAGAAAAACTCCTGCGCGAGCTTCTGAACTGCGTCACAACGGAGGCCGCCTGTGAGCTTCTGCAGCAGGAGGGAAAGCTGCCGGCTGTGATGAATGACCTGATGGAAAGGATCTCCTATCATCTCAATCGCAGGGCTGACGGCAAAATCCAGATTGAAGTTATGACCTACGCGGATGCCTATGGCTGTCTGGCCAGGACAAAGGGCGCCGATGCCCTCCTTAAGGCCTGCCGGAAGAAGGGCGGATCCTGATCGTGTCCAGGATCATGCGGGGATAGAGGAGGGAGACGGATCCTGATCGTGTCCTGGGCCATGCGGAGACAGAGAGGGAAGACAGGTCCTGATTGTATTTGGGCCATGCGGAGATAGAGGAGAAGGTGACTATGGTACATTTTGTCGGAGCCGGATGCGGGGCGCCGGACTTGATTACAGTCCGGGGTATGTATCTGCTTGGAAAAGCGGATATTATTATTTATGCGGGATCTTTAGTCAACCCGGAGCTGCTCAATTATGCCAAGGAGCCATGCAAAATCTATAATTCAGCCAAGATGACTCTGGAGGCGGTGATGGACGTCTTTTTGGATGCAAGTGAGGAGGGGCTGGATCTAGTCCGCCTGCACACAGGAGACCCCTCTCTCTACGGGGCGGTCCGGGAACAGATGGATCTTTTAGACCAGGCGAAGATTCCCTACGATGTGACCCCCGGCGTCACCGCCGCCTTCGGGGCGGCAGCTTCCCTGGGCATTGAGTACACCCTGCCTGAGGTCAGTCAGACCCTGATCCTGACCCGAATGGACGGAAAGACATCCGTGCCGGACAAGGAGAAGATGGAATCTCTGGCAGCGCATCAGGCGTCCATGGCCATCTACCTGTCCGCGGCCATGCTGGATGAGCTGACAGATCGCCTGATCGCGGGAGGGTATCCGCCGGACACGCCGGCAGCCCTGGTCTACAAGGCCAGCTGGGCGGATGAGAGGAGCTGGCTGTGCAGTTTAAAGGATCTGGCCGAGACGGGGCGAAAAAACAGGATCACAAAGACCGCTCTGGTTTTAGTGGGGGACGCAGTCGCCCATCGGACCTATGCCAGGAGCAAGCTCTATGATCCGGACTTTTCCACGGAATACCGCCGGGGAGGAATGAGCGCGAGCAGAGAGGAGTAAGCTGTGGAGATCGGAATTTGTCATTTCTCCCCCAAGGGAGAACGACTGGAGGAGAGCCTGATCTGCCATACTGATTTCAGGGAGGAGTCAGGAGAAAAAAAGCTCTGCTGGATGCGCCGCAGAAAGGAGAGCCTGTCTGACTGGACTGCCTATGCCTTTTCTCATTTTGATGCCCTGGTGTTCATCGGAGCGGCCGGGATTGCTATAAGGGCTATCGCTCCCTTTGTCAGGGACAAATTGCTGGATCCTGCCGTTATCTGCATGGACGACGGGGGGCGCTTCGTCATCCCTCTGCTCAGCGGTCATGTGGGAGGAGCCAATGCGCTCGCCAAGTCGCTTGCAGGGTGGATCCATGCCACTCCCGTGCTGACGACGTCGACCGACGGAGCGAGGGCCTTTGCCTGTGATCTATGGGCCAAAAAGAACGGACTGGGCATTCTGAACCGAGAGAGGATTCAAGCGATCTCCTCAAGCATCCTGCGTGATGAAAAGGTCGGCGTCTGGTCGGAAATCGGCTGGGAGGAGGGGAGCGCTCTGCCCGGGGAGCTGGTGAGAATTGACCATATACAAAGTCTCCTGCAGGCTGCGGGTCATGGGGAGGAGAAGGCTTATCTCCTGGTTTTTGACAGCTATGCCAGAGCCAGAGGCTTTGCAGATCATCTGACCATGGCTGGTTTGGAGGGAGAGAGAAAAAAGCCTGGCTGTCTGATCCTCTATGCCAGACCCTATATTGTCGGGATCGGCTGTCGAGCCGGTGTAGATACGGACAGGGTCTCTTTGCAGTATCATGCCTTTCTTCAGAAGCATGGAATCGACCCGCGTGAGGTCTATGCGCTCGCTACGGTTGATCGAAAGGCAAAGGAAAAAGCCCTGCTCGCTCTGCATCGCAGGGAGGGGATCGAGCTCTTTACCAGAAGCCCTGAGGAACTGATGGCAGTCCAAGGGGATTTTCACCACTCCGATTTTGTCATGCAAACACTGGGCTGCGATAATGTCTGTGAGCGCGCGGCCCTCTTGCTGGCAAAGGATCTGTCCTCGGAAGAGGAATCGGCACAGCTGCTTGTTCAAAGAGAGGCAAAAGAAAAGGTGACCTTTGCCGTCGCCAGATGTAAGAAATTACTGCGGATCTAGAGAACCTGGTCAGAGGCGGATAGAAATTGTAAATGCGCTGAATCCTGCCGAGATAACCGATCGACATGGAGGTAAACGACCGACACTGAGGCAACCGATCAATGCTGAGCCGATTGATCGATGCTGAAGCAACTGATTGATAGCGGGGCGACCGATCGACAGGAAAAACCGTTTCTGAGATAAGGAGAGGGAGAATCAATGAAAAAGCTCTATGTCGTGGGTATGGGGCCGGGGCAGGAAGTCTATATGACCGTTGAGGCCAGGCGTGCCCTGCGAAAGAGTGATACCATTGTCGGGTATCCGGTCTATCTTGAGCAGCTGTCTGAGGAATTCGCGGGCAAGCGGCTGCTCTCCACTCCTATGAAGCAGGAGAGAAAACGATGTGTCATGGCCTTTGAGGAGGCCATGAGGGGAAGACAGGTCTCCATGCTCTGTTCCGGTGATGCCGGAGTCTATGGCATGGCTTCACTCATGTATGAAGTCGGCGTGGACTATCCGGAGATCGAGCTTAAGATCATAGCAGGCGTGACGGCAGCCAACTCCGGAGCCGCCATGCTGGGCGCTCCCCTTGGAAACGACTACTGCGTGATTTCTCTCAGCGATATTCTGACTCCCATGGAGACCATCATAAAGCGGCTGCGCGCAGCGGCCGCGGCAGACTTCTCCATTGTCCTCTACAATCCCTCCAGTAAAAAGAGAGAGGATTATCTGGAAAAGGCCTGTGATATCCTCCTGGAGTACATGCCGCAGGATCGACCCTGCGGTATTGTCGAGAGGATCGGGAGAGAGGGAGCGAGGATGCAAATTCTTCCCCTGGATCAGCTGAGAAAGACCAGGGTAAATATGTTTACTACGGTTTTCATCGGCGCGTCAGCCACGATTACTCTGGGCGGGCGCCTGGTGACCAAGCGAGGATACCACTTATGAGACATGTCGTGATTTTCGCAGGCACAACCGAGGGACGGACCCTTGCCGGTATTCTGGACCGGGCCGGGGTTCCTCTGGATATCTGCGTCGCAACGGAATACGGAGAAATGATTCTTCCGGGATTTCAGAAGGCTAAAATTCACAGGGGCCGCATGGATGAAAAGGAAATGGAGACATTCCTGACGAAGGAGCCGAGAACCATTGTCGTGGATGCCACCCATCCTTTTGCGCAGGAGGTTTCTTCTAATATTCGCGAGGCAGCCGCAAAGCTGAAGCTGGATTATCTTCGCCTGCTCAGAGATGAGCAGGCTTGCCTGAATCAAGATCATGTGAAGATTTTTTCGAAGATTGAGGAGGGGGCGGACTTCCTTGATCAGCAGGAGGGGAATATTCTTCTCACGACCGGTTCGAAAGATCTTGCTAAAATCGCTGGTCGATTCAGGGACCTGTCACGGGTTTACGTCCGGGTCCTGCCCTCTGAGGAAAGCATTCGACTCTGCCATGAGGCGGGTTTTTTCGGCCGGCAGATCATAGCCATGCAGGGCCCTGTCTCTGAGAAGATGCACCAGGCGACTCTGGAGGATCTGCGGATTCAATGGCAGATGACCAAGGCCTCCGGCCGTGTCGGAGGCGTCGAGGAGAAGCTGGCGGCCGCTGCCCTTGTCGGAGTGAATACGGTGATGATTTCCCGTCCGCCGGAACAGGGTTATTCGTTTTCTCAGGTTCTTCGAATGATGGCAAACCGGCTGGGACTCGGGATGGAACTGGAGCATTATCGGGAGGAAGAAAAGCGTATCAGGCGCGCAGTTTGTCCTGCGCAGGGTCGCCTTACAGAGGATGGGAAGAAAATCCTGCACCTGATTGCCATCGGACCGGGAGGACAGAGGTATCTGACGGATGAGGCAAAAGAGGCTCTCGCTGACTGCCAGATCATCTTCGGAGCCGGAAGTCTTTTAGATCGTCTGCAGCTTCCTGAGGATCTGGACACAGAGAGAGAGTACCGCCAGGATTATGTGCGGGAGTACCTGATTCGCCATCCCGAGATCTCCTCCGCCGGTGTGGTCTTCTCGGGAGATCTGGGCTTTTTCAGCGGGGCCGCCGCTTATCCCGGTTCCTATGACTTATTTAAGAATCCGTCCGAAAGGTCAGAGTGGGCGGACTGGGAGATCCTTCGGCACTGCGGTCTTTCCTCTCCCCAGTATCTGGCGGCGAAAGCGGGGATTGTCTGGCAGGATGCTTTCTTTATCAGTCTCCACGGAAGGGAGGATGACGCGCTCGGTCAGATCAGCAGCCATGAGAAGTGCTTTATCATCTTCAGCAGAGGAGAGCAGATTGCGGCCCTGGCCAGGACTCTGTTGGCACAGAGGCAGAGAATGGATCTGATTCTTGGCTATCAGCTGGGATGTAAGGGTGAGAAGGTGATCTTCTGTGACTTGAAGGAGGCCGCGGACATCAGCTACGCGGAAGGTCTCTGGTCTGCATTTTTCATCGGAAAGCGGGTGGTCCGCCCTCTGACACCGGTTTTAGAGGACCGCCAGTTCCTCAGGGATAAGGTGCCGATGACCAAGGAAGAAATCCGCCACCTGTCTGTCCTTGCTCTTGGATTAAAGCCCGGAGATATTCTCTATGATATCGGCGCCGGCAGCGGATCTGTCGCCATGGAGGCGGCTAATATCAGCCCAGATCTCACAGTCTACGCGATCGAGCAGAAGACGGAGGCTGTCGATTTAATCCGCAGGAATATGGCTGCTCTTGACTTAAACAATATCAAGCTGATCCATGGAAGAGCTCCGGCGGCTCTGGAGGATTTGCCGGATCCAAACGCCGTTTTCATCGGCGGTTCTTCCGGGGCGCTTCGAGCCATTTTTGAGGAACTCTGGCGCTGTGGCAAGCCGGTTCGCTTTGTCTTAAATGCCATCACACTGGAGACTCTGGCGGAATATCAGAGACTGGCGGTCAGTCTGCCGATTAGGAGGGAGAAGATCAGCCTGGTGCAGGTCTCCAGGGCCAGGAATATTGCCTCCTATCACATGATGATGGCTGAAAATGGGATCTACATCATCAGTGGAGTTCTGGGAGAGGTATAGCTTACGGGTCAGCAGAAAGTGCATTTCGGATTAGCAGAAAGAGGAGTGAAATGGTCAGTAGAATTATGATTGCCGCTCCTATGAGCGGTTCAGGCAAGACCACAGTCACCTGCGGTCTTCTGGCGGCTCTGAAGAAGAGAGGGAGAAATCCCGTTTCTTTTAAATGCGGGCCGGACTACATCGACCCCATGTTTCACCGCCGTATGTTAGGCGTTTCATCTGATAACTTAGATCCCTACTTTCTGGGGCAAAGTGATATTTGCCATCTGTTGGCAGAGGATGCCAAAAGAGCCGGGAGTGATTTTGCCCTGATTGAGGGAGTGATGGGCCTCTATGACGGCCTGGGAGGGGTCAGCGAAGAGGCGTCCTCCTACCAGCTTGCGGTCTGGACAAAGACGCCGATCATTCTTGTGGTCAGAGCCGGGGGGATCGGGCGCAGCCTGATCTCTCTTTTGCGGGGCTTTATGGATGACGACCGGGAGGGACTGATCCGCGGCTGTATTCTAAATCAGGTCTCCCCTTCCTTTTATCCCCGATTGAAGACCCTGATCGAGGAGGAGCTCAAGCTTCCCGTCTGCGGTTATCTGGCAAAAGACCGGCAGATTGAAATCGGAAGCAGACATCTGGGTCTGATGACTCCGGACAGCCTTTCTGATCTCGAGTTAAAGCTGACAAAGCTGGCGGAGATGGCAAAAGAAAGCCTGGACCTTGCGGCCATTGAAGAAATTGCAGGACAGGCTCCTCTCCTGAATGTTGGGGAGAATAGATCGGGTTGTGGCAACGACAGGAGCGGACGGGACCGGCAAAGCTACAGCGATGACGGGGGAGAACTGGACAAGCAAAATCGCGGCGACAGTGGGAACGGATTAAAGCAGCAGAAATACAGCGATGGCCGGGGCGGACAGGATCGGCAAAAGCCTAAAAGCAGGGAATATGCCGGCAAATTTTTCGGCCTTCGCGTTGCTCTGGCAAAGGACCGGGCATTTTCCTTCATTTATCCGCAGAATCAGAGAGTTTTCGAGGAGATGGGGGCGCAGATCATTCCCTTTTCCCCCCTGCATGACAAGCGCTTGCCTGAGAATATTGACGGGCTGATTTTAAGCGGAGGATACCCGGAGCTCTATCTCAAGCAGCTGGAGGACAATTACGGTATGCGGACCGATATCCGAAGAGCCATTTCCGGCGGCCTGCCCTCGATTGCCGAGTGCGGAGGCTTTCTATACTTGCAGGAGCTCGTGAGTGATCCCGATGGTAAATCCTATCGCATGTGCGGGCTTTTGCCCGGAAAAGCCTGGAAGACCAACCGACTGGTTCGCTTTGGCTATGTTGAACTGCTGGGGAAGACGGAGAGCGGCTTTTCCGGGACAGAGGGGATTCGCGGGCATGAGTTTCACTACTATGACACAAGTGAAAACGGGTCCGATATGTTGGCAACCAAGCCGCTCTCAGGGAGGAGCTGGTCCTGTGCTTTTTCGGGTCCGGATCACTGGTGGGGCTTTCCCCATCTCTATTACGCTTCCTGCCCCGGGTTTGCCGCCAATTTCCTCTATGCAGCTGACCTCTATCATAAGAGAAGGATGGCCGAGGAGAGAAATGATGACTGAAACGAGACAGAAATCAAAGACAGGCTGCCGGGTACAACATGCGGGTGAGGGCAGTATCTGATGATAAGGAGAATGGCGTGAAGAATTCATTTCGATATTTTGAGAACAGGGACTGCAAGTATTACCCCTGCCATAAGATGGAGCATATCAACTGCCTCTTCTGTTATTGTCCTCTCTACACCTATGACTGCCCGGGGGACTACGAGATGAGAGAGATCCGCGGCCGCATGGTCAAGGTATGCACAGACTGCACCTATCCCCATGAGGCAGAGAACTATCCGGCAATTATTCGGATTTTGAGTGGGTATTGAGCAGAAATAATGGAGTCCACAAAATCCTTTTAATGATTGTGAAAGAATGATTGTATTGGAGCAATTAGCATGTGTGTTAGGAGAAATCAGGGGAATGATGGAACGATATATTATTGAATGGTGTGTTTTGGTCTATCTGGTGGTAATCAGTATTTTATTGTACACAGGTAAGGGAGGCCTATTTATACCGATCTATAATGCCTTATCTCGACAAGAACAAGATAAATATAATAAGAAAGTTTTTTATAAAGGGATCGCTCGGTTTTATGCTGTTTGTGCAATGGCGACGCTTATTGGCTTTTTAGGTGATTTTTTTAAGTATACATTTCTTTTATATCTTACATTGGTGATTGTTCTTTTGGCTGTTGTTGTTTTAAATTTGTGGATGGCTTTCAGCAAAAATTTAAAAAACGGGTCGGCAGACATAAAATAGTTCCGCTGGCCGACGGCTGAAAGAAAGGAAATCCCGGCACTTGCAAGACAGGTCAAGAGGTGCTATCATATATATGTTGTTGTTGGGAGCGGATCCGAGAGGACCCGCTCCCATCTTGTGCAGAGCAGGACAGGAGACGGAATGTCACGAAAAGAGACCTATGAAGAGAAGACAGAGGCTTTTCTCCTTCCCATCCTGGAGAAAGATGGCTTTTCTCTTGTGGACGTGGAGTATGTCAAGGAGGGGGGACAGTACTATCTTCGAGCCTATATCGACAAGCCGGGTGGAATTACCATCGATGACTGCGTCGATGTCAGCAGAGAAATGAACGAGATCCTGGATCGGGAAGATTACATCGACGGGACCTATACCTTTGAGGTGTCCTCTCCGGGTCTGGGCCGTCCCATCCGCAAAGAGCGGGACTTCGCGCGCAATCTTGACAAAGAGGTGGAAATTAAAAGCTACCGGGCGATCGACGGTGAAAAGGAATTTTTGGGTCTGCTGCGGGACTACTCAAAGGCGGACGTCACAATCGAGAGCGAAGAGGGGATCCGAAAGATCTGCAGGGAGGATATCGCGCTGATCCGAGAGGCCATTGATCTCTCGTCGTTTTAGAATTATCTCAGGAGGGAAAACATGAGTAACACAGATTTACTGGAAGCGCTTGATGCCTTGGAGACGGAGCGCGGTATCAGCAAGGAGCATATTCTCGAAGCGATTGAAAAATCTCTTGTTGCCGCCTGCAAGGTGACTTATAAGTTCTCCGACAACGCGACCAATCTGCGGGCGGTTGTAGATCGCGAGACAGGGGACTTCCACGTGTTCGTCAAAAAGACGGTTGTCGATGAAGTGACCAATCCGCAGAGTGAGATGTCTTTAGAGGAGGCGCACGACATTGACGGGAGTCTGAATGTGGGAGACACGGCGGAAGAGGAGCTGCAGTCACATGACTTCAGCCGTATCGCGGCGTCTACAGCCAAGAACATCATGAAGCAGATGATCCTGGAGGAGGAGAGGAAAATTCTCCTGGATGAGTATATCAAGATTGAACACGATATCGTTACCGGCGTCGTGCAGAGATTCATCGGAAGGAATATCTCGGTCAATCTGGGTAAGGTCGACGCTTTTCTTCCGGAGAGCGAGCAGGTAAAGGGAGAACATTATCACCAGTCCGACCGGATCCGCGTCTATGTGCTTGAGGTCAAGGACGCGGCCAAGGGTCCCCGCATTCGGGTGTCTCGCACGCACCCGGAGCTCGTGAAGAGGCTCTTTGAGGAGGAAGTGACAGAGGTCAAGGACGGAATCGTTGAGATCAAGGCGATTGCGCGTGAAGCGGGCAGCCGGACCAAGATGGCGGTCTGGTCCAATGACCCGGATGTAGATCCTCTTGGCGCCTGTGTGGGCGTCAACGGAAGCCGTGTCAACGCGATTGTCAACGAGCTCCACAACGAGAAGATAGACATTATCAACTGGAATGAGAACCCTGCCATGTTGATTGAAAATGCCCTGTCTCCAGCCAAGGTGATCGCGGTGCTTGCGGATGAAGACGCCAGAGAGGCAAAGGTGGTTGTTCCCGACTATCAGCTCTCCCTCGCAATTGGAAAGGAGGGGCAGAACGCCCGTCTGGCAGCCCGGCTGACCGGCTATAAGATTGATATCAAGTCGGAGACACAGGCTCAGGAGGCTGAGGGCTGGCTGGATTACGACGAGGACTATGACGACGACTATGATGAGGACGCTTACGAGGAGGACTATGAAGATGATCCCTCCTATGAGGGCGAGGATTCGTATGATCAGCAAAGCGATGCGGACGATGAGGAGTACGACGCGGACTTTGATGAGGATGATGAGGCATGAGCTTAAAGCATGTTCCCATGCGCATGTGTGTCGCCTGCCGGCAGATGAAATCTAAGAGGGAACTCATTTGCCTGCGATGCAAGTCGGGATCCGTCTTCATTGACCGAGACCACAGGGGACAGGGAAGAGGCGCCTATCTTTGTCAGAGCCCGGATTGCCTGGCCAAAGCGATCCGCAGCAAGGCCATAGACAGGGCCCTGGGCGCGAGAGTCGATGAGAGTGTGCTGCGGGCATTGAGCGAGGAGATGTGATTCATGAACCGTGTTCTCCAGTTTCTTGGCCTTTGTGCCAGAGGAAGACATGTACAGAGCGGGGCTTTTTCCGTAGAAAAGAATGTGAAGAGACATCGGGCCGCATTGGTGGTGGTGGCTGAGGATGCCTCGGAGAACACGAAAAAGGATTTTCGTGATATGTGCAGTTACTACCATACGGATCTCCGTATTTACGGGAGTAAGATCAGCATCGGGCACGCCATCGGTCAAAAGATGCGGGCCGTGGTCTGTGTGACGGATAGGAAGATGGCGGAGGCTTTGTGCCAAAAGATTGACGCGGAGTCCACAACTGAATAAGGGAGGACCAGGAATGGCAAAAACCAGAATATATGAATTAGCAAAAGAGATCGGAGCGGAATCCAAGGATGTCCTTGTCCTTGCGCAGAAGATGGGCGCGGATGCAAAGACCGTCTCCAGCGGGCTCGACCAGGAGACGGCGGACGGGATCCGGGGGCATTTTATGAAAAAGTCGGAGAAAAAGAAGGAAGCTTCTGTCAAAAAGGACATGGAGGCAGAGAAGGTGCGTCAGGAAGCTGCTGCGCATAGGCCGGTCCGGGAGAAGAAGCCGGAGACCGCCGACGGCGAAAAGGCCAGAGAGAAGACGGCGGATGGGACTGCTGCCGGACAGGAGAAGCCAAAGAAAAAACATGTCAGGTTTATCGTCAATCACCAGAACATGAGCAATGGCGGCGGCGATGGAAGGGCAAGGAGAAGAGAAGGGGATCGCCGCAGGAATCGGGACGATCGCCGTCAGACCGCGCCAAGGGGAATCATCCGGCCCAAGGGACTGGTCTCTCAGAGAACGCTTGTCTCCAATGAGCCTCAGGAGGAGATAAAAGAGCAGACTCCCACAGCGATCAGCGGGCAGGAGGACGCGACTCTTCGTGAGCAGACACCCAGGGAGCAGACGCCCAGAGAGCAGGCACCCAGAGAGCAGGCACCCAGAGAGCAGACGTCCAGGACAGAGCAGGCTCCGGGGGCTGACCGGAAGGCCAAAGGGGAAGAGACCAGAAAGAGAGAACAGACTGCCGCGGGCGAGCGCCCTGCCAGGAGGGAGCCCGCGAAGGCAGCCTCCAAGGGAGCCGGAATCAAGATCCTCGGCCATATTGACCTCTCCAAGTCCGGCTATGGAAATAACCGCGGCAGAGGGGGAGATAATCGAGGCTCCAATCGCGGACGAGGCGGCAATGACAGTGGAGCCCGCAGGGGAAATGCCGGTCAGGGCGGCCGCGGTTCCGCAGCCGCAATGGTTCAGAGCCCGGTTGTCGCTAACGGCAACGGGGGCCGCAAGAATTACGGATCAGGGTCTGCCTACGGGAACCGCAAGAGAAGGGACGACAGGAGCCGTCATGCCGAGAATATGGTTTCTCTCGAGAAGACCACAACCAAGCGCAACCGAAATAAGAACAAGGGACCGGAGAGAAATATGGAGGAACTGCTCACGATTCAGCTTCCCGAACATCTGACCATTCAGTCTCTGGCTGAGAAGATGATGGTAACCCCATCCGAGGTGATCAAGAACCTCTTTATGAAGGGGACGATGGCCACTATCAATACAGAGCTGGACTACGAACAGGCGGAGAAGATCGCTGAGGAATTCAACTGTATCTGCGAGCCTGAGGAAAAAGAAGACGTGATCGAGGAGCTCCTGACCGATGAGGATGATGATCCCGAGAGCCTGGTACCCAGACCGCCGGTTGTCGTTGTCATGGGTCATGTCGATCACGGTAAGACCTCTCTTCTGGACAAAATACGCCAATCCAATGTGAGCGGCAAGGAGGCCGGAGGAATCACGCAGGCCATCGGAGCCTATACGGTCAAGGCCAAGGATCGGAAAATCACTTTCCTGGATACGCCCGGACACGAGGCCTTTACCGCGATGCGGATGCGTGGGGCCAATTCTACGGATATTGCTGTCTTAGTGGTTGCCGCTGACGACGGCGTCATGCCGCAGACCGTTGAGGCGATCAATCATGCCAAGGCTGCCGGCGTGGAGATTATTGTCGCCATTAACAAGATCGATAAGGTCGGGGCCAATGTAGACCGCGTCAAGCAGGAGCTCTCGGAATATGAACTGATTCCGGAGGACTGGGGCGGATCAACGGTCATGGTTCCTGTATCCGCCCATACCGGAGAGGGAATCGATACCCTTCTCGATATGATTCTTTTGACGGCAGATGTTCTGGAGCTCAAGGCCAATCCCAACCGCAATGCCCGCGGCGTCATCATTGAGGCGAAGCTGGACAGAGGACGCGGCGTTGTCGCGACCGCCCTGGTACAGAAGGGAACCCTGCATGTCGGCGACTACATGGCCGCCGGCGCAAGCTTCGGAAGGATCCGGGCCATGTCTGACGACCATCACAAGAGGGTGAAGCAGGCAGGTCCATCTGTTCCCGTTGAGATTTTGGGACTTTCTGAGGTTCCCAATGCCGGGGAGATCTTCAACGTGCTCGACTCCGACAAGGAGGCCCGCTCTTATGCCCAGACCTTTGTCGAGGAGTCCAAGTCCAAGCTTTTGGATGAGACGAGAGCCAGAACCAAGCTGGGCAATGTCTTTGACCAGATTAAGGCTGGCAGCATGAAGGAACTGGATCTGATCGTCAAGGCGGACGTACAGGGCTCTGTCGAGGCTGTCACCAGCGCCCTGGAGAAGCTGTCAAATGATGAAGTGATCGTCAAGGTGATTCATGGAGGCGTCGGAGCTATCTCTGAATCTGATGTCGTGCTGGCGTCTGCCTCGAACGCGATCATCATCGGCTTTAATGTGCGCCCGGATACCGTGGCCAAGAATATGGCAGAGGACGAGGGGGTTGACATTCAGATCTATTCCGTTATCTACAATGCCATTGAAGATGTCGAGGGCGCTATGAAGGGAATGCTTGAGCCCATCTATGAGGAGCAGGTGATCGGCCATGCCCAGGTTCGCCAGATCTTCAAGGCCTCCGGCGTCGGAAATATCGCCGGTTCCTATGTTTTGGACGGTCAGGTGGAGCGCGGCTGCAAGGTTCGGATTCATCGCGGCAAGGATATGATCTGGGAGGGGAATCTCGGGTCCCTCAAGCGCTTCAAGGATGATGTCAAAGAGGTCAAGGCCGGTTATGAGTGCGGTCTGGTCTTTGACGGATTTGCGGACATTCAGGTTGACGATGAGATTGAGGCTTACAAGATGGTGGAGGTTCCCCGTTAGGAGCTTCGCCTCCAAGGAGGATGCATGAGAAAACGCAGTGTCAAAAACAATCGCATCAATGAAGAAGTTCTGCGTGAGCTCTCCAAGATTATCCGGGAAGACGTCAAGGATCCCAGGGTCAGCCTTATGACCAGTGTCACGCTGGTTGAGGTGGCCCCGGATCTCAAGACGGCCAAGGTATACGTCTCCGTGCTCGGAGACAAAGAGGCGGGGATCAATACCGTCAAGGGACTCAAGTCGTCCGCCGGTTTTATCCGCGGCAAGCTTGCCCACTCTGTCAACCTGCGCAATACGCCGGAGCTCTTCTTTATCCTGGATGATTCCATCGCCTACGGAGTTCGCATGTCCAAGCTGATCGATCAGGTAAATGAAGAGGACGCAAAGCATCATGAGAAAGATTGACGAAGTGATTCAAGGCCACAGGGTCATCGGGATTACGGCCCATATTCGTCCCGATGGGGACGCCATCGGCTCTTGCCTGGGTCTCTGGAACTATCTGACGAAAAAATATCCGGATCGGGATATCAGGGTTTATCTGGATCCCCTGCCGGACAAGTTTCTCTTTTTGCCGGGGGCCAGTCAGGTGAGGCAGGTTGGTGAGGAGAGAAAATTTGATCTCTTCATCACATTGGACTGCGGCGCCATCGACCGCATCGGCCCGGCCGCAAGGTATTTTTACGCGGCCAAAGAGACCGTCTGCGTCGATCACCATGTCCGTATGGGGGATTTTGCCCGGATCAACTATATTTTTCCAGATGCCAGTTCGACTTCGGAGCTCATCTTTGATCTGATTGATCAGGAGATGCTGGACGATAAGATCGCCCAATGTCTCTATATGGGAATCGCCCATGACACCGGACTTTTCCAGTATTCCTGCACTTCTGAGAAGACCATGCGGATCGCCGGGAGACTCATGAGCACAGGAATCGACTACTCCTGGATCATCGACGCCACTTTCTCAGCCAGAAGCTTTGCGCAGAACCGCGTCCTTGGTCATGCCCTGGACAAGGCCAGACTCTACGCAAACGGCAGCTTTGTCGCGTCCTATATCACAAAAGAGGAGATGGACGCCTATGGCGTCGCGGCCAGTGATCTGGATCAGATCGTCAGTCAGCTGCGCGTTACTAAGGGAGTGGAGGTGGCCTGTTTCCTATATCAGGTGGGTGAGGATGACTTTAAAGTCAGCTTCCGGTCCAACGGCAGGATCGATGTGGCAGCTTTAGCCATGGAATACGGGGGCGGCGGACATGTCAGGGCAGCGGGTTGCAATACGGCGCTTGAACCGAAGGAGGCCATCCGTCTCTTCGCTGATCGCGTGGAAGATCTGCTGTCATGATCCAGTCGATCCCGCCTGTTTCGGCAGGCGGGATATTTTTTCATGACATGGAATGCGGATGAAGCATTTGCGGAGCATATGTTCAATAGATTGCAATGGAGAAAAGATGAGATCCGGAATCCTCAATGTCTACAAAGAGCCCGGCTTCACTTCCTTTGACGTGGTGGCCAAATTGCGGGGAATCCTGCATATTAGAAAAATCGGTCATACCGGGACTCTGGATCCGGCTGCCAGAGGGGTTCTCCCGGTCTGTATCGGTCGGGCGACCAAGGCGGTGAATCTCATGGCGAATTGGACCAAGACCTATATCGCCGATATGCAGCTGGGAATACGAACGGACAGCCAGGATATGACGGGGCAAATTCTCGAACGAAATCCAGTCTCGGTCAGTGAGGATGAGATTCAAAGAGAGGTCGCCTCCTTTTTCGGCCCGCAGGATCAGATTCCGCCCATGTACTCAGCCAGGAAGGTGGGAGGAAAGAGACTCTATCATTACGCCAGGCAGGGGATTGAGCTGGAACGCAGGGCCAGTCACATCGTGATCTATGACATTCAGATTCTATCCATGGAATTACCCCATGTCATAATGGAGGTGACCTGTTCCAAGGGAACCTATATCCGTACCCTTTGCTCGGATATCGGGGACGCCCTCGGATGCGGAGCATCTATGGCCGCCCTGGAGCGAATCCGGGTAGGGGATTTTGACAGTAAGAACGCGCTGCGGCTGGATCAGATCCAGGAAGCAGCCGCCGCCGGGAGACTGGAAGACATTCTCTATCCGGTTGACGCTGTCTTCGCGGATCTTCCGGCATTAAAGCTTCCAGAGGGACTGACGAAGGCGGGGAAAAACGGGGCTCCCATCGCGGAGAAGACAGAGGGGATAACCTGTCTTTATGAGGGGGAAAAGCAGTCGCGGACAGGGTCAGACTGGCGAAAGGCCGGTCTGGGACTGGCCTTTCGGGTCTATCTGTCTGACGGGGTTTTTCTTGGAATTTATGTGAGATGCGAGGAGGGACTTCGCCTGAAGAACTTCTTCTATGAGGAGAGGCTATGATCTATCTCTATGGTCCCGCGCAGGATCGGATAATGGAAGACAGCGCTGTCTGTGTGGGCAAGTTTGACGGCCTTCACAGGGGACACCGCCTTTTGATAGATAAGACCAGGGAGGAGGAGACAAGAGGACTGGTCTCAGTTGCCCTGACATTTAAGACATCCCCTCGCAGATTTCTGGATCAGGATCGCTTTAACATCGTGGATAACAGGGAGAGAGGCATGCTCTTCGAGAGGACCGGAATTTCCTGCCTGCTCCAATGGGAATTCAACGAAAAGGTTGCGCGTATGGAGCCGGAAGCCTTCCTTCGACAGCTGGTTCATGACCTGTCTATGCGAACGCTGGTCGTGGGAGAGGACTTTCACTTTGGCTATCGCGGGGCGGGAGATGTTGAGACCCTTAAGCAACTGGCTTCGGAGCTTGGCTTTCGCCCCCTGATTATTCCCAAGCTCAAGGAGGGCGGGGAGGATATCTCTTCCAGCCGCATCCGCCGTCTGATTACAGGGGGGCAGATCGAAGAGGCGAATGCCCTCCTGGGCTACGATTTCTTCTGTTACGGAGAGATTGTTCACGGCAGAAAAATCGGGCGGACGATCGGAATTCCGACCATCAATCTCTCTCCGCCTGAGGACAAACTTCTGCCCCGCTATGGGGTCTATGTAACCAGAGTAGTGATGGGGACAAAGTCTTACTGGGGCATGACCAATGTCGGCGTCAAGCCGACGATTGAGGGCAGACGCGCGCCCGGGATCGAGACCTATCTGATGGACTTTGAGGGAGATATCTATGGAAGGGAGGCCAGAATTGATTTTCTGCACTTTGTGAGAGATGAGAAGAAATTCGAGGATATAAAGGCCCTGAAGCTGCAGATCGGCAGAGATAAAGAGCAGATTGCCAGATACGTGAGCCGTCACCCGGAGAGTCTTTCGGAGTGAAATACAGCTTGCTATATTAAGAGCAGGTATGGTATGATCTATCGGTAATTGAGGCCATACTCAGTGCGCGGAAACTCCGACCCGCACTTGGTAGCGGCGAATCGATTGAAATAAGGAGGATTCGAATGATCGCAAAAGACAAAAAGACAGCAATTATCAACGAGTACGCCAAGGGAGCGAACGACACCGGTTCACCCGAGGTACAGATTGCAGTTCTGACGGCTCGCATCAATGAGCTGACCGAGCACATGAAGAAGAACCCCAAGGATTTCCATTCCAACCGCGGTCTTCTGAAGATGGTCGGAAAGAGACGCAATCTCCTGGGCTATCTCAAGGACAAGGATATTGAGAGATATCGTTCCTTAATCGAGCGCCTGGGTCTGCGTAAATAAGAATTTCTTAGGCGGAGTGATTATCACTCCGCTTTATTTTTGACAAGGGAATGTATGAGAGGCTCACATTCCATTGCTTTTATAAAAATCACATAGCCGCAGGTTGCGCTTGTAGATGATGTTTTATAGTGGGTTTGTATCAGTGGAGAAGGTTTGTATGAAGACATTTAGGATGGAATTAGCCGGAAGGGAACTTCAGATCGAAGTGGGCAAGGTCGCCAAGCAGGCCAACGGGGCGGTTATGATCCGCTACGGGGAGACGACGCTTCTGTGTACGGCGACTGCCAGCGAAAAGCCCAGAGAGGGGATTGACTTCTTCCCTCTGTCCGTCGAATTCGAGGAGAAGTACTACTCGGTCGGCAAGTTTCCCGGCGGCTTCAACAAGAGAGAGGGTAAGGCCAGCGAGAACTCTGTTTTGACCGCCCGCGTGATTGATCGTCCGATGCGGCCTCTCTTTCCCAAGGATTACCGCAATGATGTCACCCTGAACAATTTGGTGCTCTCCGTGGATCCCTCCTGCAGACCGGAACTGGTCGCTATGATTGGCACGGCAATGGCGACCGCGATTTCTGATATTCCCTTCGACGGCCCCTGCGCCATGACACAGGTGGGGATGATCAATGGGGATCTGCTGATCAATCCTTCCCAGTCTGACTGGGACAATGGAGACCTGCGTCTGACGGTGGCATCCACCAGAGACAAGGTTATCATGATCGAGGCCGGGGCCAATGAGCTGTCTGATCAGGAGATGATTGAGGCGATCTACAAGGCGCATGACGTCAACCAGACCATTATTGCCCTGATTGATCAGATGGTTGCTGAGGTCGGCAAGGCCAAGCACGATTATGAACATGTGGCAATTGACCGGCAGATGTTCGAGGAAATGAAGAAGATTGTGACTCCAAAGCAGATGGAAGAGGCTGTGTTCTCCGATGAAAAACAGGTTCGGGAGGAGAATATCCGCAGGGTGACAGAGCGCCTGGCCGAGGCTTTCGCTGACCGTGAGGATTACCTGGCTGTCCTGGATTCCGCGGTCTATCAGTACCAGAAGAAGACGGTTCGGAAGATGATCCTGAAAGACCACAGGCGGCCTGACGGCCGCGCCTTGGATCAGATCCGCCCTCTGTCCGCGGAGGTGGATTTGATCCCCCGCGTGCACGGATCCGCCATGTTCACCAGAGGACAGACCCAGATCTGTAATATTGTCACCCTTGCGCCCCTGTCAGAGGTGCAGAGGGTAGAGGGACTGGACGCCAATGTGACAAATAAACGCTACATCCACCAGTATAACTTCCCCTCTTACTCTGTGGGAGAGACCAAGCCCTCCAGGGGACCCGGACGGCGGGAGATCGGCCATGGGGCTTTGGCGGAGAGAGCGCTGCTTCCGGTTTTGCCCACCGTGGAGGATTTCCCTTACGCGATTCGCGCTGTCTCAGAGACCTTTGAGTCAAACGGGTCTACTTCCATGGCCTCTACCTGCGCTTCCTGCATGTCGCTGATGGCGGCGGGCGTTCCCATCAAGAAGATGGTTGCCGGCATTTCCTGCGGACTGGTAACAGGGGAGGACGATGACGACTATGTTCTGCTCACGGACATTCAGGGTCTGGAAGATTTCTTTGGGGACATGGATTTCAAGGTGACCGGGACGAAAGACGGCATCACGGCCATCCAGATGGATATCAAGATCCACGGTCTGACGAGGACCATCGTTGAGGAGGCCATCCGAAGAACCCATGAGGCCCGTCTCTTTATCATGGACAACTGCATGTCAAAGGCGATCGACCGGCCGCGCGCCGAGTTGTCCAAGTACGCTCCCAAGATTGTGCAGATCCAGATTGATCCGTCCAAGATTGGCGATGTGGTCGGTCAGAGAGGCAAGACCATCAACGAGATCATCGATCGCACCGGAGCCAAGATTGATATTGACGAGTCCGGCGCAGTTTCTGTTTCGGCGATGGATCAGGCCGCAATCGACGAGGCGGTCCGTCTGGTAGAGATTATCACGATGGATTTTGAGAAGGGACAGCATCTGACAGGAAAGGTGGTTTCCATCAAGGAATTCGGCGCTTTCATCGAATTCGCCCCCGGCAAGGAGGGGATGGTGCACATCTCCAGGATTGCCAACCAGAGAATTGACCGCGTTGAGGATGTACTGACCCTGGGCGATATCGTCGAAGTGGTCTGCATGGGCAAGGATAAGATGGGTCGCATGTCTTTCTCGATGAAGTCGTCTGACCTGGCTCAGTGACTTTAAAAGCCTGACCCCGCTCGCCGGATCTTTCCTGCGAGCGGATTTTTTTGTGATTTTTCTTCTGTGTCGCTGTCGGAGATTTTATGGAACTCAACGTGAAACTGGAGACATTTGAGGGGCCCTTAGACCTGCTCCTGCATCTCCTTGACAAGAATAAGGTCGATATCTACGATATTCCGATTGTCGAAATCACCAGACAATATATGGAGTATATGGAGGCTATGAAGGAGGAGTCTTTAGATGTGACCAGTGAATTTCTGGTCATGGCAGCCACTCTTCTTGATATCAAGTCCCGGATGCTTCTTCCCAAGTCTGACGGAGAGGAAGCTCAGGAGGAAGAGGACCCCAGGGCAGACCTGGTTCGTCAGCTTCTGGAATACAAGCTCTATAAATATATGGCCGACCAGCTGAGGGATCAGCAGTCGGCGGCCAGGCTGCATTTCTACCACAGGGCCTCGATTCCGAAAGAGGTCCGGGCCTATGAGCCGCCGGTAGATCCCAATCAGCTGATTGAAGAGTCCGGCGTCGACTTGAACCGGCTCTATGAGGTCTTTCGGGAGGCACTGCTCAGACAGGAGCGGCGGATTGATCCCATCCGGGCCAAATTCGGCAATATCAAGAGGGAAGAGGTCTCTGTTGATGACAGGATCGACGACTTGAGAAAATTCGCCCGGACGAGAAAGCGTTTCTCCTTCCGAAGTCTCTTACAGGGGGCGAAGAGCCGAACGGAACTTGTCGTGACCTTTTTGGCCATTCTTGAAATGATGAAGGCAGGAAATATTGTGGTCAGTCAGGAGGAGAGCTTCGGAGAGATCGAGATCGAGTCCAGACTGACGGAGGAGTAGGGAATCATGGAGAAGAAAGAACTCTATAAGACAGTCGAGGGAATTCTCTTTACCATGGGAGATGCCGTTGAGCCAACGCGTATCGCGCAGGCTCTTCAGATTCCGCTTTCTCAGGTGACCGACTGTCTGGAGCAGATGAAGCGGGACTATGAGCTTCAGGATAGGGGAATGCGGATCATCTCTTTGGAGTCCGCCTATCAGATGTGCACCAGTACTGATATTTACGAGTCACTGATTAAAATTGCCAGACAGCCCAAAAAACAGGTCCTGACGGATGTCATGCTTGAGACCCTCTCGATTGTGGCTTATAAGCAGCCGGTCACGAAGGCGGAGGTGGACAAGATTCGCGGGGTATCCTCAGATCATGCCATCAGTCGGCTTGTGGAGTATGACCTGATTGAGGAGCTGGGACGGCTGGACGCTCCGGGAAGACCCATGCTCTTTGGAACGACGGAGCAGTTTTTGCGTTCCTTCGGGGTTTCTTCCCTGGATGAACTGCCGGCCATGAGCCCTCTCCAGGTCGAGGAGTTCCGTCAGGAGGCCTCCGAGGAGGCCGCAGAGATGGAGGTGGATATCTGATTATTTAGCGATTCATTCAGTTGAATTATCCAGATAAGAGAGATACTATTATTTAGTCGGCTTTTGGACCTTTTTCGGGGGACAGGGCCAGTAGAACGCGTTTTTTCTGCAAAGAGCATATAAAAATGCGTGAGAGAGATCATAATATATGGAGGAATGAGCATGAGTAATGTAGCAACAAGCCCTGCGTTCCGAAGAATCGAATCTCTTCTCGATGAGCACAGCTTCGTGGAACTCGGAGCGCTTGTGACTTCAAGAAGTACGGATTTTAATTCTCAGGAGCAGAAGGCTCCGTCTGACGGTGTTGTGATCGGTCACGGAACCGTCGACGGGAATCTGGTCTTTGTCTACAGCCAGGATGCCGGGGTGATGGGCGGATCCGTCGGCGAGATGCATGCCAGAAAGATCTGCCAGCTCTACGAAATGGCAGTCAAGGTCGGAGCGCCAGTGATCGGGCTTCTCGATTCGACCGGGATTCGTCTGCAGGAATCTATAGACGCCCTGGACGCGGTCGGACGGATTTATGCCAGCGCAGTTGCGGCTTCCGGTGTGATTCCTCAGCTGACAGCGGTCTTTGGTAATTGCGGCGGAGGTCTGGGAATTCTGACATCGATATCAGATTTCACCTTTATCGAGGAAGGCGCCAGACTCTTCATCAACTCCGCCAACGCAATTCCCGGCAACAGTGAGGAGACCTTAGATACTGCCTCCGCTGCCTTTCAGTTTGAGGCAGGTAACGCGGATGGAATTGGAAGCGAAGAAGAAATTCTGTCTCAGATCCGCTCTATGATCTCTCTTGTTCCCGGCTCCAATCTGCAGGAGGGAGAGGTCGCTGAGGCCTCTGATGATTTGAATCGCGCCGCCGAAGGGCTGGATGTCAAGAGAGACGATGCCCGGGCCGCCGCAGCGGAGCTCGCCGACCAGCATGTGTTTTTTGAGACCAGGGCAGGATATGCCAAAGAGATGACCACAGGCTTTATCCGGCTCGGCGGAATTACGGTCGGCATCTTCGGCAACACGCAGAAGTGCGATGACCGGGATGACGGCAATCAGCTGACAGTCAATGGGGCTTATAAGGCGGCTGATTTTGTCCGCTTCTGCGACGCGTTTGATATTCCTCTGCTCAGTTTGACCAACGTGGCTTCTTATGAGGCGAGTCTCTATGCGGAGAAGGCCCTGGGACAGGCTGCGGCCCGTCTGATTTACGCTCTGGCCTCCGCCTCGGTTCCCAAGATCAATGTAATTACTAAGAAGGCTGTCGGAACGGCATTTTTAGCTATGAACGCCAAGTCTGTCGGCGCTGATTTAACCTTCGCTCTGCCCGATGCGCAGATTGAGATTATGGACGCCAGTCTGGCCGCCCAGGTCATGTATGCTTCTGCCGATCAGGCAGAGCAGGCGGCGCAGGCCAGGGCATTTGCAGAGAAGCAGTCAGGCGTCATCACGGCGGCAGGCCGAGGCTTTGTCGACCGGATTGTCGCTCCCGAGGATTTGAGAAAATACCTGATTGCCGGTTTTGAAATGCTCCTTGGAAAGAGAGAGGATTTCGCGTTCAAGAAGCACGGGACCAAGTAAGAAAGGTGAGACTATGAGAAAGAAAGTAAGAATTCTCGCTCTGACCTTGATCAGCATTTTTCTTCTGACTGCCTGCGGCAGCGCCAGGACGGACTACAATGGCTACTCTGAGCAGGATATTCAGTCTGTGATTCAAAAGACGGCCGGTCAGCTGCAGGCTTTGTCCGCCGATGAAGCCAGACAGTATCAGAACTACTACAGCAAGAATACAAAGGAAGAGAATGCTGCGGTCTATGCCGAGATGTTTAAAAACTGGGCCGAAAACCGCGACCAGGCGGGAGATTTCCAGGACTACGGCAAATTCACTTTGAGTAAGTCAGGAAAGACCCTGACCGCGACACAGATCCTTAAGTACAGCAAGCGCGACTTAAAGCTGACCTATGTGATGAAGGCCAAGACCATGGAGGTCACATCCATCAACATTGAGCAAGTCTATGGGTTAGGCGAGACCATGGGCAAGGCGGGACTCAATGTCCTCATGGGCATGGGAACGGTATTTTTCATGCTGATCCTGATCTCAATTTTGATCAGTCTCTTCAAATTCATTCCCGGTTCCGGCGCGTCTGTCAAGAAACCATTGATAGATGAGTTCCTGGAGGAAGATGAGGATGAAGGAGAAGATGCCGACGATCTTGAGCTAGTCGCCATTGTTTCCGCAGCGATTGCTGCGTCCACCGGAAGCTCGACCGATGATTTCGTCGTTCGGTCCATCAAGAGAAGATATTAATCAGGAGGAAGTCACCATGAAAAACTATACGATCACCGTTAACGGCAAGAGCTATGATGTCACTGTAGAAGAGGGAGCCGGATCCGCATCCGCCCCACGCAGCCAGGCCGTCGCAGCTCCCGCAGCAGCCCCTGCAGCCCCTGCGGCAGGCAGTGGAGCAGGATCTGTTCGCATTGAGGCCGGAGCCGCAGGCAAGGTCTTTAAGCTCAATGTTCCTGTGGGAACCGCGGTCAAGAAGGGGGATACAGTTTTAACCCTTGAGGTTATGAAGATGGAGACCCCGGTTGTTGCTGCCCAGGACGGTACCGTCGCGTCAATCGAAGTAACAGAGGGACAGCAGGTCGAGGCCGGTGATCTTCTGGCCACCATGAACTAAGCGAGCCTTTCCAGGAGGAAATAATTCATGAGTTATGTTTTGGAGACGATAACAAACCTCCTCGGTCAGACAGCTTTCGCGAGTCTCACTCCCGGAAATTATGTCATGATCGGCGTGGCCTGCGTCTTCCTCTTTCTTGCGATCAAGAAGGGCTTTGAGCCCCTCTTGCTGGTGCCGATTGCGTTCGGCATGCTCTTGGTCAATATCTATCCCGATATTATCGCAAGTCCGGAGGATACCAGCAACGGCGTAGGAGGTTTGCTCTACTATTTCTACCAGCTGGACGAGTGGTCCATCTTACCGTCTCTCATCTTTATGGGCGTCGGGGCAATGACTGACTTCGGTCCTCTGATCGCCAACCCTATTTCATTTTTGATGGGGGCGGCTGCTCAGCTGGGGATCTATCTGGCCTATCTTCTGGCCATCTTTATGGGATTTTCCGACAAGGCCGCAGCGGCCATTTCCATTATCGGAGGAGCGGACGGTCCTACATCGATTTTCCTGGCGGGCAAGCTGGGACAGTCGGCTCTGATGGGGCCGATCGCCGTGGCGGCGTATTCTTATATGTCCCTGGTGCCCATCATTCAGCCTCCGATCATGAGGCTGTTCACGACCAAGGAGGAGCGGTCCATACATATGGCGCAGCTTCGTCCGGTGTCCAAGCTGGAGAAGATTCTTTTTCCTATCATTGTGACGATCATTGTCTGCCTTGTCCTTCCCACGACGGCGCCCCTGGTCGGGATGCTGATGCTGGGCAATCTTTTCCGTGAGTCCGGTGTGGTTCGTCAGCTGACAGAGACCGCGTCCAATGCCATGATGTACATTGTCGTTATCCTGCTGGGAACTTCCGTAGGAGCTTCTACTTCCGCGGAGGCCTTCCTCAATGTGACGACGATCAAAATCGTTGTTCTGGGTCTGATTGCCTTCGCTTTCGGTACTTTCGGAGGTGTGATCCTGGGAAAAATCTTATCACATATCACACACGGCAAGATCAATCCTCTGATCGGGTCCGCCGGAGTATCCGCTGTGCCGATGGCCGCCCGTGTCTCCCAGAAGGTGGGTGCAGAAGAGGATCCGACCAACTTCCTTTTGATGCATGCAATGGGACCCAATGTCGCCGGCGTTATCGGCACGGCTGTCGCGGCCGGCGTCTTCATGGCAATATTTGGGATATGATGATCACAGCCGAGCAAAGCTGGTGTATTGCGCGTGGGGAGCTCGCTCACCAAAGCGCGATACACCAACTTTGAGAGGCGCCCCTGCATGAGCATGAAGCGATGCGAAGCAGAGCGGGAATGCGAATGCAGGGAGGATTGCGGGAGCGCGAAGCGCGGAGCAATCCGGTGATCATCAAGACGACAGGAAAATCCCCTGCATGAGCATGAAGCGATGCGAAGCAGAGCGGGAATGCGAATGCAGGGAGGATTGCGGGAGCGCGAAGCGCGGAGCAATCCGGTGATCATCAAGACGACAGGAAAATCCCCTGCATGAGCATGAAGCGATGCGAAGCAGAGCGGGAATGCGAATGCAGGGGAGGATTGCGGGAGCGCGAAGTGCGGAGCAATCCGGTGATCATCAAGACGACAGGAAAATCCCCTGCATGAGCATGAAGCGATGCGGAGCAGAGCGGGAATGCGAATGCAGGGAGGAAACACTTGTATCACTTGTTGAGAGGAGAGATACATGGCTGATAAGAAATTAAAGATTACAGAGACGGTTCTGCGTGATGCCCACCAGTCTCTGATTGCAACCCGCATGACGACGGAGGAGATGCTTCCCATTGTTCCGGCCATGGACAAGATCGGCTATAATGCAGTGGAGTGCTGGGGCGGAGCTACTTTCGATGCCTGCCTGCGTTTTTTGAAGGAAGACCCCTGGGACCGTCTGCGCAAGCTCAAAGCTGGCTTCAAGAACACGCCTCTGCAGATGCTCTTTCGCGGACAGAATATCTTAGGTTATAAGCCCTATGCAGATGACGTTGTGGAGTACTTCGTACAGAAGTCTGTGGCCAATGGAATTGATGTGGT
Organism: Shuttleworthella satelles DSM 14600; assembly: GCF_000160115.1. Lineage (GTDB taxonomy): Bacteria > Bacillota > Clostridia > Lachnospirales > Lachnospiraceae > Shuttleworthia > Shuttleworthia satelles. The sequence goes on along the minus strand of NZ_GG665866.1, from coordinate 1,148,339 downwards.
GCGTATCTTTGACTGCCTGAATGACCTGCGCAATTTAGAGACGGCGGTCAAGGCGACGGTTAAGGAGGGGGGACACGCCCAGGTAGCCCTGTCCTATACCCTGGGTGACGCCTATACCTTAGATTACTGGATGAAGAAGGCCAAGGGCATTGAAGAGATGGGAGCCAATTCCATCTGCATTAAGGACATGTCCGGGCTGCTGATTCCCAAGGCTGCGACCGAGCTTGTCAGCGCCTTAAAATCCGCGACGGATCTGCCGATAGAGATTCATACTCACTACACCTCCGGCGTAGCCTCCATGACCCTGATGAAGGCGGTTGAGGCAGGCGCTGATATCATCGATACTGCCATTTCCCCCTTTGCCCTGGGGACTTCACAGCCGGCGACTGAGGTCATGGTTGAGGCTTTCAAGGATACTCCCTATGATACAGGCTTGGATCTGGACAAGCTGGCAGAGATCGCCGAGTACTTTGCTCCCATTCGCCAGAAGTACATCGATAATGGCCGCCTGGATCCCAAGGTTCTGGGAGTTAATATCAAGACCCTCATGTATCAGGTTCCCGGAGGAATGCTCTCCAACCTGATCGGACAGCTCAAGGAGCAGGGAAAGTCTGACAAGCTGCAGGAGGTCCTCGAGGAAGTACCCCGCGTCCGCAAGGATCTGGGTGAGCCCCCTCTGGTTACCCCCTCTTCACAGATCGTGGGGACACAGGCCGTCTTCAATGTCCTCATGGGAGAGCGCTATAAGGTCGTGACGGATCAGACCAAGGATTTGCTCCTGGGTAAATACGGAAAGACCGAGAAACCCTTTAATCCTGAGGTTGTCGAGAAAGCTCTAGGCGATCGTAAGTCTGAGGCGATCAGCTGTCGGGCGGCGGATCTGATAGAACCCCAGCTCCCGGAAATGGAAAAGGCAGTTGCTCCTTACAAACAGCAGGATGAGGATACCTTGTCCTATGCCCTCTTCCCTCAGGTTGCTGTCGAGTACTTCAAGTACCGTCAGGCTCAGCAGACCAAGATGGACGCCAAGCTGGCAGACAGCGAGAACGGGGCCTATCCTGTGTAAAGCCATGCTTTCTTGCGTATCGTTTTTTAAAGATATATTTCACAAACAATGGAATACACGCTCTGCGAGTATTCCATTGTCATGAACGATGGGATACCCGCGGAGCGAGTATCCCGTTTTTAATTCGCAATCTCTGGCAAATTTGCAATTTTTTGATGGGAAAAGGTAAAGATGATGAAAGTGGTATGTAAAAAAGATATCGTGCAGGGATTAAGAGGAATTGGTTTGAAAAAAGGGGATATTGTTATGGTACATACATCCTTAAAGAACATTGGATATGTATGCGGCGGGGCACAGGCTGTGATAGAAGCCCTCATGGAAGTGGTGACATCTGAAGGTACCATTGTAATGCCGACACAGTCATGGAAAAATCTGGATCCCGAAACAGGTGTGCATTGGGATGCAGACAAGTCAGACTGGAATATCATCAGAGAAAACTGGCCGGCATATGACAAAGAGATCACACCGACCAATACGATGGGAGCTGTTGCGGAAATGTTTCGACAATGGCCAGGCAGCATCCGAACAGATCATCCGGCAAGATCCCTGTGCGCATGGGGAAAACATGCTGCCTATATTACGGCAGAACATAGCCTTTCCAATATATTTGGAGAGGGTTCACCGATCGCAAAGCTCTATGAACTTGACGCAAAGGTATTGTTACTGGGCGTCGGATATGACAAGAATACATCGATTCACTTGGCAGATGTACGTGCAACATATCCGGGGAAACATAACTGCGTCGAACACAGCGCCATCCTTGAAAAGGGGGTGCGCGTATGGAAGGCATACAGTACCTTGTTTGTTGACGGAGCAGATTTTGAGGAGATCGGAAGTGCCTTTGATAAAACAGGACTTGCAAGTGCAGGTAAGGTGGGTAACGCCGATTCCAGATTCATGAGGCAACGCGATATTGTAGATTTCTCTGTTTCCTGGATTGAAAGCCATCGAAGATAAACCGGTCTAAACCGGCTAAACCAGCTTTTTCCAAACCGGATTTTAACTTCGTGGACAAACTGTGTGCAATCGTGTTAGATTATATTTAGTAACAGCTGTTATAGGGGAGAAATGGAGTAGAAGCGTCTGGCGGCGTATAGAAGTCTGATATATTGTGTATAGAGATCGGATATATGATTGATAGGGGACAGGAATCACTTAACAGGAGGGGAAGATGAAGCATAAGAACTTGAGAATTACCCTTGAGGCGCTGTTTCTTCTGGCGTGGATGATGATTGCGATTTGTTTGACATTTTATTTTCCAATGAGGATCCTAATGCTCTCGGTGTCCTTACTTCTTTTGGCTGCCTATGATTTCTATGCCGGGATGAAAAGCCAAGGATTAAGGAGCGCGTTCTACTTCCTCTCAGGCTTTGCCTTTCTGGTGGAATGTATTTGTATACTGAGGGAAGATTGGAATGTTTTTTTCATTCAAATCAGTGCGGCTCTCCTGATCTTCATATGCCAGATCGTCGCTTACTGGATGGATGACGGAACTGCGGTCAGAGAATCAGACCATAAGGAAAAGGGGGCGGGCAAGGCCCTGGTAGGAGCAAGGAACCTTGCGCTGGTCTGCAGCTGGAGTGCATTTTTGCTTGGCAGGAATGCAGTGTATGGCACATCCTTCCCTGGGATAATTGCCCTCATTTTATTTGCCCTTTATCTGATCCTGCATTTCCTTGTCTGGTATATGGATATGCGCGATATAGACGGAGAGATGTCAGTGAGCTGGCGATAACGTATTCTTGGAATAAAAACGAAAGAGCCGGGAGGACAGAGCAGGTCTTCCCGGCTATTCTTTTTGTTTAATGTCCCGGCTTTTCTCTTCGGTCAGTTCCCGAATCATCCTTCAGCCAATTCACCGTCAATTCACCAGCCAATTCCCGGCTTGCCCTTTAGTTAACGCGATTGGACAAAGGGCGGTCCTCTTTTTTATAATGAATGGGTGTATCGCGAGGAAAGGGGCAGCGGATATGGCAGTGAAAAATGACTTGATGGCCCGCATCAATGCCGACTACAGCAGGATGAGCAAGGGACAGAAGTGGATCGCCAATTATATAGCGGATTATTATGATCAGGCGGTTTTTATGACGGCGGCTCAGCTTGGAAGAGCGGTCGGCGTCTCTGAGTCCACAGCGGTCCGCTTCGCCATGTCGCTCGGCTACTCCGGTTATCCGGCCTTTCGCAGGGACTTGGAGGACAATGTCAAGAATCGTCTGATGGAGCGACAGGAGATCAAGAGCCAGAATAAAAGAGCCGGAAAATCTCAGATCCTGGCCCAGATCCTGGAGTCTGATCGCCATCAATTGGAGGAGACTCTCCGGCAGACGGACCAGAATGCTTTCGATGAGGCGGTCGACATTATCCTGTCAGCTAAAAATGTCTACATTGTGGGGCTAGGGGCGTCCGCGCCCCTGGCCATGTATCTGGTCTCATACCTGCGCCTGGTCAGAGACGATATCCATATGATCACCAGTCTGAACACCTCAGAGATTTTTGAGCAGATGATCCATATCGGATCCAAAGACACCCTCTTTGGGATCAGCTTTCCCCGCTATTCCATGCGGACCTTAAAGGCGATGGAGTTCGCGAATGCCCGTTCCGCCAAGGTGATCTCTCTGACAGACCGGGTCACATCCCCCATGAACCTCTATTCCTCCTGCAATCTGACAGCACAGGTAGAGCTCAACGAAATCGCCCAGTCCCTGGTCGCTCCCATGAGCCTGATCAACGCCCTTCTGGTCGCCATGGCCAGAAAGAGGAAGAGCGCGGTCGCAAGACAGATGAAGACTTTGGAGGAGCTTGTCAGAGAGTATGCGTTTGATGGGATCGATGAGCTCAATCCATCGGACGATTCCCTTGGGATGGACTATCCGGGCGAGGTGAAGCATGCCTGAGATCATCGTTGTCGGCGGCGGCGCTGCCGGGCTTATGGCAGCATACGCCGCCGCAAGTCATGGGGCTAAGGTCACTCTCCTGGAGAGAAATGAGAAATTGGGCAAGAAGATCTACATCACCGGAAAAGGCAGGTGTAATTTCACAAACGCCTGTGATCCGGAGGAATTCTTCTCGCATCTGGTCACAAATCCAAAGTTTATGTATTCCGCCTTCTATTGCCTTGACAATCGGAGGGTAATGGAGCTCTTTGCTCAGGGGGGAATGCCCTGCAAGGTCGAGCGCGGAAACCGGGTCTTTCCGCAGTCGGATCACGCTTCGGACGTGACCAATACTCTGGCTGGGCTCTGTAGGAAAGCGGGAGTCAAGATCTGGCTTTCCTGCAGGGTCAGGGATCTGGTGCTTGAGGCAGGAGAAACGAGCGCTGTCACCGGTCTGATTCTTGAAGACGGGCGAAAACTGCGGGCGGATGCCGTCATCCTTGCGACCGGAGGTCTGTCTTACCCCTCGACGGGGTCGACCGGGGACGGTTACCGGATGGCTGAGAGCCTGGGACATTCCATAAAGGAGCCGATCCCCGGTCTGGTACCTGTGACTGTGGCAGAAGATGACCTCCTTACCTTGCAGGGACTCTCCCTGCGCAATGTCAGCTTTAAGGTTTTCGGCAAGCAGGGGAAAAAACTTTACGAGGCATTTGGAGAGATGCTCTTTACCCATTTCGGGGTCTCCGGTCCCCTGATTTTGTCTGCGGCCAGTATCCTTGGCAGACGTCTTCGAAAAGAAGGAATTCTGCGGGCGGAGATTGATTTAAAGCCCGCTGTAAGCGAGCAGGAGCTTGACGCCAGACTGCAGAGGGAGATCAGGGATAAGATCAACAAGTCCTATAAGAATCTCTACGGAGGACTCCTCCCATCCAAGCTGATACCGCTTGTAATCGCAAGGACCGGGATTGACCAGGACAAAAAGATGCATGATCTCACAAGGGAAGACCGGGAGCGGATTATGCGCTGCCTAAAACACTTTCCCCTGACTCTGACCGGAACCCGGTCATTTTCAGAGGCTATCATCACCCAGGGTGGGATTTGCGTCAAAGAAATCAATCCTTCTACCATGGAGTCCAGGCTGGTAAAAGGGTTCTATCTGGCCGGGGAGCTCATCGATGTGGATGCTCTGACCGGCGGCTTTAATCTGCAGGTGGCCTGGTCGACAGGATATCTGGCCGGGATGTCCGCGGCGGAGTCTTGAGCGGGTTTTTTGATGGAGTGCTCTGATTTGGATATGAAAGAGAAAAGAGGCGTATCATGTATATGAATATCGCAATTGACGGCCCCGCGGGGGCAGGAAAGTCAACTATCGCCAGGCGGGTGGCAAAGGAACTCGGCTATCTCTATGTCGACACTGGGGCCATGTACCGGGCCATTGCCCTCTTTTTGCTTCGGTCAGGAGTGGATTTAAGTGACGAAGACGCTGTCTCAAAGCAGGTCAAAGACTGCCATGTATCCCTTCGCTATCGCGAGGGACAACAGGAGGTTCTCCTCAATGGGGAGGATGTCTCCGGCCTGATCCGCACGGAAGAGGTTGGAAATGCCGCCTCTGCCAGCAGTATCTACCCAAAGGTCAGAGACCAGCTGACCTGTCTGCAGAGAGAACTGGCGGCCCAGGAAAATCTGGTCATGGATGGGAGAGATATCGGCACGACCGTCTTGCCCCACGCATCCCTCAAGATTTATCTGACCGCGTCGGCAAAGACCCGCGCTTTGCGCAGGGCAAAAGAGTATGAGGCCCAGGGGAAAGCCTTTGATCTGGAGCAGATTCAAAGAGACATCGAGGAGAGAGACGACAGGGATATGCACCGTAAGATCTCTCCCTTAGCGCAGGCCAAGGATGCGGTTCGGATCGACTCTTCTCAAATGTCCATCGATCAGGTGGTGGAGCGGATCCTGCAATTGGCAGAAGAGGAAATAAAATGAAAAACGTGATTTTGGCGCCTTCCGCCGGCTTTTGCTTCGGTGTGCAGAGGGCCGTCGACATGGTCGATCAGGAAATCGCCAGGGGGAAGGGGCCGATCTACACCTATGGTCCCATCATCCACAATGAGATTGTCGTCCGGGATTTTGAAAAGAGAGGGGTCGCAGTCATCGAGGAAGGGCATGATTTGTCTGAGTATGAGCCCGGCATTGTAATCCTGCGCTCTCACGGGATCACAGCGAAGGTCTATCATGACCTGGAGGATCACGGATTTACGCTGGTGGACGCCACCTGCCCCAATGTTCTTCGCATTCACCGCCTGGTGGAGAAATACGCGAGGGAGGGCTATCACATTCTTATCATCGGCAACGCGAGACATCCGGAGGTGGAGGGGATCATCGGCTGGATCCCGGCGGGAAGCCCCTATACCGCGATCACGACAGAAAAAGAGGCGGAGGCATTTACCCTGTCCGAAAATGACAAGCTGCTTGTGGTCTCTCAGACTACATTCAACTATAAGAAATTTGGCCAATTGGTTGAAATACTTGAGCAAAAAGGATATGATATTACCGCTGTTAATACGATCTGCAATGCGACGGAAGAGCGTCAGAGAGACGCTTACGAGATCGCACGCAAGACAGATGTCATGTTGGTTATTGGTGGCAAAAACAGTTCCAATACACAGAAGTTGTATGAGATCTGCAGCCGTGAATGCAAGCAAACATACTTTATCCAGACCATAGATGATCTTGATGTGTCGGTACTACAATCCATTCAAAATGTAGGCATAACAGCAGGGGCCAGCACCCCACAAAAAATTATAAAGGAGGTTCAAACTAATGTCAGAAATGAGTTTTGAACAAATGCTGGAAGAGAGTCTTAAGACAATCAGAAATGGAGAGGTAGTGGAAGGCACGATTTTATCCGTTAAGCCGGACGAGATCATCCTGAACATCGGCTACAAGTCCGATGGCGTCATCTTAAGAAGTGACTACTCCAATGATTCCAACCTGGATCTGACCACCCTGCATAAGGTTGGCGATACTATGGAGGCCGTTGTCACCAAGGTGAACGACGGAGAGGGTCAGGTGAGTCTTTCATACAAGAGACTGCTCCAGGAGAAGGGCAACCAGAAGCTTGAGGCGGCCTTCGAGAACGAGGAAGTGCTCAAAGCGCCTGTGACACAGGTTCTCAAGGGAGGCCTTTCTGTCGAGATCGAGGGAACCAGAGTCTTCATCCCGGCAAGTCTTGTATCTGACCGCTATGAGCGCGATCTGAACAAGTATCTGGGCCAGGAAATCGAGTTCAAGATCACGGAGTTTAATCCCCGCAGGAGAAGAATCATCGGCAATCGCAAGATGATTCTTGTAGAGCGCAAGAGCGAGATCCAGAAGGATCTTCTGGAGAAGCTCAAGGTTGGCGACATCATTGAGGGCACCATCAAGAACATCACGGATTTTGGCGCCTTTGTAGACCTGGGCGGAATCGACGGACTTCTGCACATCTCTGAGATGAGCTGGGGCCGCGTTGAGAATCCCCGCAAGGTATTCAATGTGGATGACAAGGTTCGCGTCTTCATCAAGGAGATCAACGGAACCAAGATTGCCCTCTCCCGCAAGTTCGCTGATGAGAATCCCTGGAACGGCGCGTCTGAGAAGTTCGCTGTCGGTACCGTTGTTGCCGGTAAGGTTGCCCGCATGACTGATTTCGGCGCCTTTATTGAGCTTGCTCCCGGCATTGACGCCCTGCTCCATGTCTCTCAGATTTCTAAGGATCATGTCGACAAGCCCTCTGACATTCTCTCTGTAGGTCAGGAGGTTACCGCGGTTATCGTCGAGTTCCGCGAGGCGGATCACAAGATCAGTCTTTCCATGAAGGCTCTTGATGACTCCAACTCCCGTTTCGCTCACGATGAGGATGTTGAGACCGCTTACACCGACAGCGATGCCGAGTAGTTGGCGGTATGATTTTCAGGAAGGTCGACTGTTCTCTGAGAAGCTTGTCTCTTTTCTGAGACAAAAAAGCTGACTGTCGCATTGATATCTGTGTTTTAAATGGAGATATCATTTTGTATGGTATCAGGACAAAATGTGCTGATGAGCCCGCCCCATCCCTTGTGAATAGGGATGGGGCGGGTTTATCTTTTTCCAAAGAGGAGATCTGAGTCCATATTGCGCCTGGAGAAGCGCAAGAGAGATATCTGAATCTATATCGTGACGGAAGAGAGAATGAGATATCTGAGGCAAATATGGTAAATGAAAAGCGCCTGCTGCGGCAATTTCAGAGACTGGTATCCATTGACGCGGAGTCCTGGCAGGAGAGGGACATGGCCAGGGTGACCAGGATTCTTCTTGAGATGGTGAAGCTCTCGACAAATATGGAGTATGAATATGCTGAACTGTAAGCTGAAAAGATTGGATTAGTTATCATATTACAAAATCTGAAGACAGCTGAATTGAAACCATATAAAATATTTCTAACAGAACTAGAGAGATATTAAATAATATTCAGTATAAAAAATATGGAGGGTAATACCCATGAGAAAATGCCCAATTTGCGGAAACGAGGCGGAAATCGGCTGGGTTATTCCTGATCGACTTGGCATGAAGTGGATCCCCGATGGTGGAAACCTCATTGAAAAGACAAAAAAATCAATACAATTAACGAGCAACCTGACCAATATGAATCTGAAATCCTATGTCTGCAGGAGCTGTCACCTGTTTTTCGCAGACATTCCGGACCAGAAATACGCGAGGATTTTCCCAAATGTAAAGGGAAAAGATCCCACATCATGAAATGCGAATTTGCTGCAGTGAAGGGAATTTATGATTTTTGATCCCCATCGGCTCCCTCTTCGGAGGGAGCTCTTTCTGTCTTCGTGCGGCTGCGCTCTGCCCACATGAAATCCAGGGTGTCGAAGATCATCTCAAAGCCGACCAGGCGCACATGGAACTCAAAATGATGGAAGGGGTCGAAGAGGAGCATGGCGGCAAAGATGAAAGAGAGGAACAGCATAATAGCCTGAGGAATCGTGATCTTCCTGCCGTTGAGGATCTCATCGATTTCATAAGCCCCCTCGCGCAGGGATATGATACCCCATGTGATGCCTATTGTGACAAGAGCCTGCTGCGTTTGAAAGAGGATGACCGCACCCAGGATCAGATAGAGAAGGGAGGTCCCTGTGTGAATATGATGGGTCCTGTAGAAGTGATGCATAAAGAGGTCAAATGCTCCGTAGAGAAGCATAAGACCGCCGATCAGCTCAGAGGCATAGCTGGTGATCTGCCCGGGAAAGAGAATCAAGAGCAGACCAAGCAGGGCGAAGGCATAGATCTGTCTGTTGTGTCTGGCGCCGCGAAGAAAGCGTTTCATGAGTTTCTCCTTCTGTGTCTGATCGCAGGTTACGGGCAGTGTGTACGCTGTTACTTGTAGCTTTCGATGGAGTGCAGAATGGACTCCAGATATCTCTGTATGAATTCTTCTGACTTTGTTTCTGGAAATTCCAGATAAGTCTGGCGGCTCTTTGGATGCTCGCGGAAGACAGGGAGTCCCTCCGGCTTCATGACAAAGTCGTCTATGGGGAAAAAGAGTCCCTCCTTCTTGACACAGCAGTTCTGACGGGTGGCCTTCTTCAGACGGGAGGAATCTATGCTTGAGGCGAGAACCTTGGGGATCACCATATCCTCCTCGGGGAGGTAGTAGTAGTCAGCCGGATGATCCAGCTCATAGCGCATGCGTGTCCTTCGCAGGGGGATAGAGGCATGAAGCTGATTCTTCTCCAGAATCATATAGACAGATTCGGATTGCACCCGGGCTATTGCGGGCAGGGTCAGATTTAATCTGGCGCTCAAAATCATCTCCCGGTCATTGGATTGGATATCAGTCAGGCTTACATTAGCCTCTCTCAGCTTCTCATAGGAGAGAAGGCCAAGCAGAGGGTACATGTTGAAGACATCGTCGTGATTGTGCAGGGCCAAAAGTGACTCTGACTCTGAGGCCCTGTTCCGGCAATAGTCCTGATATACATCGATCAACTGTCCTCCGCTGTACTTGTCCTTGCGCTCGATATGCAGAGCCTTCTCAATGGACTCCTGTTTATAAGAGGGCAAATGCAGAATGGCACGATATTTTCTGGCGGTTCGATAGAGGTCAATGGAGATAAGCTGTCGCAGGGGAAGATTCACGCCGGACCTTCGGGCGCGGCTTTCCAGAAAAGGCAGGTCAAAGGCCTGGCCGTTAAAAGTGACGATGGAATTCTTGTCCGAGAGATAGTCGGCGAAAGCGGCCAGAATCGCCGGCTCCTGGGCAGGCGTCTCGGCAAAGAACTGGGTCAGAAGCAGCTGACGATCCCGACGGACAGCGCAGCCGATCAGGTAGATGGAGCAGAATTTGGCCGAAAAACCGGTGGTCTCAATATCCAAAAGAAATGCTCCGGGGCCAAGAGCCTGATATTCACTTGTTTCTTCCTGTCCATCCAAAGAGAGAGCATCTGTCCAAATTTTCATAAAAACATTCTAACATGAAGGGGCGGAAAGGATCCGAAAAATAAGCCAAAAAATATAAATCAAAAAGATGAAGCAAAGGCGAGAAGAAAATTCCCCGAAAGATCAAAATAAAACAGAATCCGTAAAATAGGATCAGATTAAAAAACACGCACAAAAGAGGGGCTGAGTTCATGAAACAGAGACTATAAAAAGTTAGGCATATATAACAAAAAACGCCGGAGAAATCAAGAGATGTTTTCTGAAAGATACAAAAAATCATCCGAGGAAAGATGCCAGAAATCGGCAGAATGCTATAATAAACACAGCTTATATTTTATGGGAGGACTAAGTATGTCTTTAAACACATTTAAGGGCGGCGTGCATCCGATCGAGGGGAAGGATCTCTCGAAGGACAAGCCGGTCAAAGAGCTGCTTCCCGGTAAGGAACTGGCTTTCCCCCTCTCCCAGCACATCGGCGCTCCGGCCAGGGCCATTGTGGCTGCCGGTGACACCGTGCTGAGGGGCCAGATGATTGCGGAGGCCGGTGGATTTGTCTCCGCCCCCATCTACGCCTCTGTGTCCGGAAAGGTGAAGGGAATTGAGCCCCGTCTGGGCGCGGCCGGAGCTGTCGGCGACGCGATCATTATCGAGAATGACGAGCAGTACCAGGAAGTCGATTTCACAGAGTGTGATGAGGTCGATTATCTGAGCAAAGAGGAGATTATTGACAAGATCCGCACGGCTGGCGTTGTCGGTATGGGCGGCGCGGGCTTCCCAACCGCGGTCAAGATGTCCCCCAAGAATCCGGATGAAATCGATACAATCATCGCCAACTGCGCGGAGTGTGAGCCCTTCCTCACTTCCGATTATCGTCAGATGATGGATCATCCGGAGGAACTGGTTGAGGGAATGCGCATCATCCTGCAGATCTTCGGCAAGGCCAGGGGCTTCTTCGGCGTGGAGAACAACAAGCCCGACTGCATTGCCAAACTTGAGGAGCTTGTCAAGGATGAGCCGCGCATGAGTGTGATTCCTCTCAAGACCAAATACCCACAGGGAGGTGAGCGGCAGATCATATATGCCTGCACCGGCCGGGCTATTAATTCCAAGATGCTTCCCGCTGACGCGGGCTGCATCGTAGACAATGTAGCCACCATATGTGCCATTTACAAGGCGGTTCGCTTCGGCATTCCCGTTATTGACCGTATCTTTACGGTGTCCGGCGACGCGGTTGCTGAGCCGCAGAACTTCCACATCCATATCGGCACCTACATGGATGAGATTCTTGCCGCCGCGGGCGGGACCAATCAGGAGGTGGCCAAGTACATCTCAGGAGGCCCCATGATGGGCTTTGCCATGTACGACACCCATGTCGCCAGCACCAAGACGACGTCCGCCCTCCTCGCCATGACGGCAGAGACCTGCGTCAGCTATGAGGCGTCCGCCTGCATCAACTGCGGCCGCTGTGTTGAGGCCTGCCCGGAGAACCTGATTCCCTGCCGCCTGGCCGACTACAATGACCGGGGGCAGAAGGAACTCTTTGAGCAGTGGCATGGCCTTGAGTGTATCGAGTGCGGATCCTGTTCCTTTGTGTGTCCCGCGAGAAGACATACCGCGCAGAGCGTGCGTCTGATGAAGAAGCAGGTGATGGCGGATAAGCGAGCCGCGGCTGCCAAGGCTAAGGCAGCGGCTGCCAGGTAGGAGGTGAATCGTGAGTAATATGTTGAATGTGACCTCATCTCCTCATGTGAGAGATAAGATGAGCACGCGCACCATTATGCAGTGCGTGATTTTGGCCCTGATGCCCGCCAGCATCTTTGGCGTCTACAACTTTGGGTGGTATGCCCTCTTTCTGATTTGCATTACCATTGCGACAACGGTTTGCTCAGAGTGGCTATATAACAAAATCACCCATCACAAGAACACAACGGGAGATTATTCCGCTGTCCTGACCGGCTTGCTTTTGGCCCTGAACCTTCCCCCGACACTTCCCTGGTTTGAGGCGGTGATCGGCGGTCTCTTTGCCATCTTTGTTGTCAAGATGGTCTTCGGCGGTCTGGGGCAGAACTTCATGAACCCTGCTCTTGGCGCGAGATGCTTCCTTCTGATCTCATTTGCCGGTGATATGACCAAGTTCGCTTTTGACGGACATACCGGCGCGACGCCTCTTGCCATCATCAAGTCAGGCAATGGCAGCGTGAATCTTCTGTCCATGTTCCTGGGGCGCATCGGAGGGACGATCGGTGAGACATCTACCCTCTGCCTCTTGATCGGAGCTGTCTTCCTGATTGCCATGAAGATTATTGACTGGAGAATTCCTCTGGTCTATATCGCGACCTTTTCGGTCTTCGCCCTTCTCTTTGGAAAGCATGGCTTTGACCTGCTCTTTTTAGCGGAGGAAATCTGCGGCGGAGGTATCATCCTGGGCGCCTTCTTTATGGCAACTGACTATGTCACCAGTCCTGTGACGCCCATGGGAAGAATTGTTTTTGGAGTTGTTCTTGGTATCTTTACCGGTCTCTTCCGATTCTATGGATCGAACGCAGAGGGCGTTTCCTACGCGATTATTCTGTCCAACCTGCTCGTTCCTCTGATTGAGAGATGGACGGTGCCCATGGCATTTGGTCAAGTGAAGGAGAAGAAGGGAGGCGCACAGTGAACCGTATTGTACATGATGCTCTGATACTGACCGGTATCACTCTGATCTCCGGTGTTTCCCTCGGCTTTGTCAACAACATTACCGAGATCCCGATTAAAAATGCTCAGGAGGCAGCGACCAAAAAAGCCTATAAAGAGGTCTACGCGGACGCGGCCGACTTTAAGCAGATCGACGGATTTGACTCAGAGGAAGACGCCTCGAAAAACAAGGCCTCCGCTTACATTCATGAGAATGGTTTTCCGGATGACGATATTAAAAACGCGGTCGAGGCTGTTGACAGCTCAGGCAATAAGATCGGTTATGTCGTGACCGTAACCTCTCATAAGGGATACGGCGGAGATATCACCTTCTCTGTCGGTATCAAAAATGACGGAACCCTAAACGGCTATTCTATTACGACAATTTCTGAGACAGCCGGTCTTGGCATGAAGTCTACAGAACCAAAGTTCAAGGATCAGTTTAACGGGAAGAAGACGGATAAGGCCCTTGAGGTCGTAAAGGAGAAGCCCTCTGCAGACAATGAAATCCAGGCCATATCTGGCGCGACGATCACCTCTCGCGCTGTGACCATTGGCGTCAATTCAGGTGTGGCCTATGCCAGGAGTCTGATGGGAGGTGACAAGTAATGAACAAGCCAATCGAGAGATTAGTTAATGGAATTTACAAGGAGAATCCCACCTTTGTACTGATGCTTGGAATGTGCCCGACACTCGCGGTCACCACATCCGCCGTCAACGGAATCGGAATGGGACTCTCTACCACAGCGGTATTGGCCCTGTCAAATCTGATCATCTCAGCACTGAGAAAAATCATCCCTGACCGCGTGCGCATGCCCGCTTATATTGTCATTGTCGCATCCCTGGTAACGGTGGTGCAGATGCTCCTGCAGGGCTACGCGCCGGCGATTAATGACGCGCTGGGCATTTACATTCCCCTGATCGTTGTAAACTGCATTATCCTGGGACGCGCGGAGTCCTATGCATCCAAGAATCCTGTCATTCCTTCTTTCTTTGACGGACTTGGCATGGGACTTGGTTTTACCTGTTCGATCACTGCGATCGGCCTTGTCCGTGAGTTCCTGGGCGCAGGCCAGCTCTTTAAGATGCAGGTTCTTCCTCTGGCGGATACAGGAAAGATCGGCTATACCCCGATTACGATTTTTGTCCTGGCCCCGGGCGCTTTCTTCATTCTCTCCATCCTGGTCGCAGTGATGAATGTGGTCCGCAAGAAGGCGGATGCCAAGGGCAAGCCCCTGCCTCCGGCCCAGGGCTGTGTCTTTACCGGAGACTGCAAGAGTTGTTCTCTGCAGGATCAATGTCATGGTATGACGCCTGCCACGGTCGAATTTACTGAGGCCGAGAAGGCCAAGGCAGAGAAGATGAAGGCGGCTCTTGAGGCTAAGGCCAGGGCAAAAGCTGAAGCTGAGGCAAAGGCAAAGGCTGAAGCCGAGGCTAAGGATGAGGCGGAGACCGAGACTAAGACTGAGGCTAAAGCTGAGACTGGAGTCAAGACCGAGACTAAGTCTGTGTCTGAGACAGAAGCGAAAGCTGAGACTGAGGCTAAGGATGAGTCTAAATCTGAGCCTGTGTCTGAGACGGAAGCGAAGGCTGAGACCGAGCCCGAGCCCGAGGCTGAAGACAAAGACCAGACTCTGGCCAGGGAAGACTGAGGGAGGTGAGCGAAAATGGCTTCTTTACTTTTGATTTTTATTGCGGCATCCGTTGTAAACAATGTCGTGCTCAGCCAGTTCCTGGGTCTCTGCCCCTTCCTTGGGGTATCCACGGACGTTAAGACCGCGGCAGGTATGGGAGGAGCGGTTGTATTTGTCATCACCATTGCGTCTGCGGTGACGGGAGCGATATACACACTGATTCTCGGCCCCAATAAGCTGGACTATCTGAATACGATTGTGTTCATTGTTGTAATCGCCGCTCTGGTACAGTTTGTCGAGATGTTCCTGAAGAAGAATGTCCCGGCCCTTTACCGGTCTCTCGGTGTTTACCTTCCCCTGATCACAACCAACTGCGCTGTTTTAGGCGCGGCCTTAAATATCGTTCAGTATAAGTACAATGTTCTGCAGGGTGTGATTTACGGAGCCGGTGTGTCGGTCGGATTTTTGATCGCCATTGTAATCATGGCCGGTATCCGGGAGAAAATTCAGTTCAATGACTTTCCTGAGCCATTCAGGGGAACGGCTTCCGTTCTTGTGACGGCAGGTCTGATGGCAATTGCATTCTTCGGATTCTCCGGGATGATCGGGAGGTAAGTATGACTGGAATAATTCTTGCAACAGTAGTTGTCGCCGGAGCCGGCGTCATTGTCGGCTTCTTCCTGGGCTTTTCCGCGGAGAAGTTCGCTGTGGAGGTAGATCCCAAGGAGGCGGCTGTATTAGATGTTTTGCCGGGCAATAACTGCGGCGGCTGTGGTTACACCGGATGCGCCGCTCTTGCCGCGGCAATCGCCAAGGGAGAGGCCCCCGTCAATCAATGTCCCGTCGGAGGGGAACCCGTCGCGGCCCAGGTCGCTGAGATCATGGGCGTCTCCGCGGACGCCGCTGAAAGAGAAGTGGCCTTCGTCCGCTGTTCCGGCAACTGTGAGAAGGCGGAAGATCAGTATGAATATCAGGGACTTATGGACTGCGTCGCCGCGTCTCAGCTTCCCGGCGGCGGAGCCAAGGCCTGCAGTTACGGCTGTCTCGGTCTCGGGACCTGCGTTCGGGCCTGTCCCTTTGACGCCATTCATATCGTAGATGGGATCTCCTTTGTCGACCGTGAGAAGTGCAAGGCCTGCGGCAAGTGCGTTGCGGCCTGCCCCCGCGATATCATAGAGATGATCCCCTATGATTCCTCTTACGCGGTATCCTGTATTTCAGAGGATAAGGGGCCAAAGGTCGGCAAGGTCTGCAAGGCCGGCTGTATCGCCTGTCATATGTGTGAGAAGGCCTGCGAGTACGATGCGGTACACGTCGTCAACAACATCGCTCATATTGACCAGTCCAAGTGTGTCGGCTGCGGCAAGTGCGCGGACAAGTGTCCCAAAAAGGTCATTCTCATGCAGAATGTACCGCTGGCAGAGCAGAACCGGGCAAAGCGCGCCGAAGCGGCACAGGCCTGATATAATTTCTGCTCCGATGTATCAACACATAACGGATTGACCGGGTGGAAGGTCACGCGCCACCGGATTTTTCTTATCAGAGAACCATAGAGACGAGTTCTTATCTTTTTTTAGAGGTAAGAACTCGTATTTTATAAACGAAAATTTATTTATGAATGGAAGTCTATTTATAAACAGAAATCAGTCAGGATGCCTATTGGCTGATCTCGCGGAAGGGGATCTTTTTTCCAATGCCTGAGCTATAGGAGATATGGTTGTCCCGGTCGATGAAGACGGCCTCCACGCCGTCCAGGGATTCGATGAATTTGATTCCCTCATCCTTACCCTTGAGATAGGTGATGGTCGAGAGGGCGTCCGCCTCCGTTGACTCCTTGCAGATGATGGTGACGGAGGACAGGTCGTTCTGCTCCGGGTAACCGGACTTGAGATTTAACATGTGGTGATAAATGGTTCCGTCCTCCCCCTTAAAGTAGCGCTGGTAAATACCTGAGGTCACGGCCGTCTGGTCATTGAGCTTGACAGAGGCCAGGACATCTCCGTCCTGATCGAAGGGCTTTTGGATACCGATCTCAAAATCGGTCTTGTCCGGCTTCTGGCCGATGACTAAGACGTTGCCTCCAAGGTTGATTAAGCCGCTCTTTACTCCCTGGGAAAGCAGGTATTCCTTCATCTTGTCGGCGATATAGCCCTTGCCGATGCCGCCGAGGTCAATGGCGGTCTGATCATCATCCAGCATAACTTTATTGCCGTCGATTTTGATCTTATCGCAGCCGATATGGGAGAGAAGGGGGCGGATCTGATCCTGAGACGGGATCTGACCCTTGTGGTCATTCTCCGCCGCGTCGGAGATATTCCAGAGAGAGGAGAGCTTGCCGACAGTTATGTCGAAGCTTCCTGAGGACTCCTGAGAATAGCGGATGCCGTCCTTTAAGACCTCGATCGTCGCGGGGTCAACTTCAACCCAGCTTTTGGGGTTGGCGTTGATCCGGTTGATATCGCTGCCCTCCTTCTGCATGGAGAGAAGATTATCGTATTTTTGGGCCAGAGCGAAGGCACCGTCGAAATTCGACTCTTTTTGTCCGTCTTGTCCGTAGAGAGTCAGGTTGATGATCGTATCGAAATAGAAGCCTGATTTCTGATAGGGCTCACTTTTCTGAGCGCTGGCGCAGGAACAGAGGACCTGTGCGGCTGTCAGGGCGATGAGGCTGAGCGGGACTATTTTTTTAAGGGCTGTTTTCATTGAAACCTCCGTACGGAACATTCTGTTAGTCCTGTATAGCATAATCCGAAACGTACTCAAGATACAAGAAATATGGTAAACTTTCTTAGGTATGCACGCCGCCTTTTCACAGGTGTGCACGCTGTTTTTTTAGAGGGTGATATGAATATCTGTCAGGAGATTGAAGAACTGCGCAGGCATATGCGTCAGATGAGAAAGAGGATCCCTGCCCAAACAAGAGCGCTCTGGTCACAGGATATCCGCGGGAATCTGGATGAGCTTTTGGATTCCATAAAAGAGCGAAGGGAGGACAGGCCCCTGCTTGTCTTTGCCCCCATGGATGAAGAGATTAACCTCTGGCCCTGGATTAAGAAGCGCTGGGAGGAAGGAAGAGAGCAGTACTTTCCGCTGACGAAAGAGGGAGAGCTCAGATTTTATCCGGCCTCCTCCGTCTTCGATCTTGAGCCTGGGCTCTGGGGAATCAAAGAGCCGGTTCGAAGAGAAAATCCCTATCAATCCGGCTTTGCTGTCGCCATTGTTCCGGGACTGGCCTTCGATGTCAGCGGCAGTCGGGTCGGTTATGGAGGCGGCTATTACGATCGCTTTTTACGGGAACACAAAGACTTGATTCGAATCGCCGTCGCCTATCGTTTTCAGATCTCTGATGATCCGATTCCTCAGGCGGACTGGGATCAGAAGATGGACTATATCGTGACGGAAGAGAAATGGATTGACTGCAGTCGTTACCGATCGGGAGTTCTCCTGAAAGGATTGTAAATGAACCGAGAATTACATGAGAAATTTACCGCTGCCACAAGAGAGGGCGGCATAAAAAACCTTTCAGAACCCGCTTTTTCCACGGGAAACGACCTGTTTTCCGAGGATCCCGCGGCATGGAAGAAGGATGAAGAGACCGCGCGGGCCAGCCTGAGCGCCAGGATCGCTGAGATAGATTACGACTCCTCTGTGCCCCCCCGGGAGGAGCCTCTGCGCCAGTACTATTTTATGGAGAGGGCCAGACGTCTGGTCAAAGCCAGGGAAGAGGAGGCCGGCCGCAAGCTGACCTTTTGTGTCACGACCTTTGGCTGTCAGATGAATGCCAGGGACTCGGAGAAGCTGCGGGGGATCTTAGAGAAGATCGGCTATGTGGAGAAGGAGTCGGAGGAGGCTGACTTCGTCATCTACAACACCTGTACGGTCCGTGAGAACGCGAACAACAAGGTCTATGGCCGGCTCGGATATCTGCACGGTTTCAAGAAGACCAATCCAGGCATGATGATCGCCCTCTGCGGCTGTATGATGCAGGAGGACGTCGTTGTGGATAAGATCCGGCAGTCCTATCGCTTTGTCGACCTGATCTTCGGGACTCACAATATCTACAAGTTCGCTGAGCTGGCATATGAGGCCCTGCAGGCGGATCAGATGATTATCGATATCTGGAAGGATGCGGATCGAATCGTGGAGAATCTCCCGGTTGAGCGCAAGTACTCCTTTAAATCCGGCGTCAACATCATGTTCGGTTGCGACAACTTCTGTACCTATTGTATCGTCCCCTATGTCCGGGGCCGTGAGAGAAGCCGTCGGCCGGTTGAGATTATTCGGGAAATCGAGCGATTGGTTGACGACGGAGTAGTCGAGGTCATGCTTCTGGGACAGAATGTCAACTCTTACGGGGCGGGCTTGGAGGATCACATGAGCTTCGCTCAGCTCTTGAGTGAAATTGAGAAGATTGAGGGGCTCGCCCGCATCCGCTTCATGACATCCCATCCCAAGGACCTGTCTGACGAATTGATCGACGTCATTGCCGCTTCCGACAAGATCTGCCATCACGTGCACCTGCCGCTTCAGTCCGGATCTTCACGCCTGTTGGCCCGCATGAATCGAAGGTACACCAAGGAGTCCTATCTGGCCTTGGCTGACCGGATCCGAAAGCGCATCCCCAATGTATCGATCACAACGGATATCATCGTGGGATTTCCCGGGGAGGAGGAAGAGGACTTTGAGGATACCATGGATGTGGTCAGGCAGGTTGGCTATGACTCGGCCTTTACCTTTGTCTATTCGCCCAGAACCGGGACTCCGGCGGCCAAGTGGGCCAGGGAGGATCAGACCCCGGCATCTGTGATAAAGGACCGCTTCGACCGCTTGCTGGCTCAGACGCAGAAGGACGCGCGCAATCGGGCCGCCGCTTATACCGGAAGTATACAGGAGGTTTTAGTGGAGGAAGTCAACCGCCAGGACCCTGCTCTTGTCACCGGCCGTATGAGCAACAATTCGACGGTTCATTTTCCGGGCGGCGCCGATTTGATCGGCAGACTGGTTCAGGTCAGACTGACTGAATGCAGGGGATTTTACTATATTGGAGAGCAGATCCGTGTTTGAAAAGGGTTACATCGCTAAGCGTGATATTGTCGTTATCGTCCTTCTGTTAGCCGTTTCCTTTGCCTTCTTCGCCTTCTGGGCCTTCAGGCACAGCAGATCAGGCGGGAGGATTCGAATTGAACAGAGAGGCGCCCTTTTAGGAGTCTACGATTTGGATAAGGATCAGGTGATTTTGATTCGCGATTCAAACGGAAACGTGATCAATCAGGTGACGATTGAGGGAGGGCAGGCGCATATGTCCGAGGCTAACTGCCACGATCAGCTCTGTGTCAAACAGGGGAGAATCAATAAGGTCGGTCAGTCCATTGTCTGTCTTCCCAATCGGGTTGTCATTACCGTGATCAGCGGAGATAAGGATTCCATGGATTCCGTTGTCAAGTAGGAGAGCCGACGACAGGATATGTTTGCGAATGCTTGAGATCCCCCGTCAGACAGGAGATATGGAGCAAGGATGAACTCCTGGGATATTCTTGCTGGCTGAGAAGTCAGCTGACAGCACATGGTATCTGTTTAGGGAATAGCTTGGAAGGTAAGGAGAGAGGAGGCTGTATGAATCGAAGAAAAGTCCCGGTTATGGGAGTGCTCCTGGCCCTGGCTTTGGTCTTTTCCTATGTGGAATCTCTGATCCCCTTCTACTTTGGCGTGCCGGGCATGAAGCTGGGACTGACCAACACGGTTGTCGTTTTAGTCCTCTATCTCTATGGGGCTCCCATGGCGCTTCTGATTTCGTTCCTGCGAATCATCCTGTCCGGCTTTATGTTCGGCAATGCTTTCTCCATCGCCTACTCCCTCGCGGGCGGACTGCTCAGTTTCTTCTGTATGTATCTAGCCCGCCGTTTTTTAAAGCTGCGCATGATCGGCGTTTCGGTCGTGGGTGGCTTTACACATAATGTAGGCCAGATCTTCATGGCGGTTTTGCTGGTCAACAATTACAATGTGCTCTTTTACCTGCCGGTACTCATGATCGCGGGCTGTCTGACAGGAGTTCTGATCGGAATTATTGCCGCCCTGATTCACGATCGGATTAAGCATATCGCGGTTTTGTCACAGACAGGGGAGGTGTGACGATGTTTTCCTATATTCAAGGAAGAGTAGAAGAAATAAACCCGGAAGGGATCGTATTGGATCATGACGGTATCGGCTATGAGATCGGACTTCCTCAGTCCAGTCTGTCCCAGATTCGAAGGCAGATGCAGCTTCGCGTCTACACCTATCTCCAGGTGAGAGATGATGGCTTTTCTCTCTTCGGTTTTCTCAAGAGGGAGGATCTTGATCTCTTCAAACTCCTGATCGGGGTGGGAGGAATCGGCCCCAAGGGAGCCCTCTCGATTCTCGGAGTTCTCTCCGTAGATCAGCTTCGTTTTGCCATTGCGGCCGGAGATGATAAGACGATCGCGCAGGCGCCCGGTATTGGAAAGAAGACGGCGCAGAGGGTGATTTTAGATCTCAGGGATAAGATCGATTTCACGCAGACACTGGAGGCCCAGCTGGATTCAAAGGCAAGTGATCGCTCCTCCGACGATATCAGGGGAGAGGCGATCCTGGCGTTAAACGCCCTGGGATACAGCTCCGCTGAGGCCCTGCAGGCCATCCGCGATCTTGATATATCCTCCATGAGTGTCGAGGATCTGATCAGAGCAGGCCTGAAGGAACTCGCCCTGCGGTAATTCAGCTTCATCAGAGGGCCTTTCACAAACAAAGGTCAGGGAAAGAGGGAGTCCGAGAATATGGAAAGACGTATCATCAGTACAGAAATTCAGGAGGAAGATCAGGCCCAGGAGTTCTCCCTGCGGCCCAGGAAATTATCGGAGTATATCGGACAGGAGAAGGCCAAGCAGTCTCTTGGAATTTATATTGAGGCGGCCAAAAACCGGGGGGAATCTCTGGATCATGTCCTCCTCTATGGACCGCCCGGCCTGGGAAAGACCACCCTGGCAGGGATCATATCCAATGAGATGGGGGTCAATGTCAAGATCACATCCGGACCGGCAATTGCAAAGCCGGGAGAGATGGCAGCGATCCTGTCCGGCCTGGGAGAGGGAGACATTCTCTTCGTCGATGAGATCCACAGACTCAACCGGCAGGTGGAAGAAGTCCTCTATCCGGCAATGGAAGATTACGCGATCGACATTATGATCGGAAAGGGGCAGTCGGCCCGGTCCATTCGCCTGGACCTTCCCCATTTCACCCTGGTGGGGGCGACCACCAGAGCAGGTCTCTTGTCCGCCCCGTTAAGGGACCGCTTCGGGATCATTCATCATCTGGAATTCTATACCCCCCAGGAGTTATCCGTCATCATCAGGCATTCGGCAGATAAGCTCGGCGTCACGATTGACAGGGAGGGGGCTTATGAGATGGCCAGGAGGTCCAGGGGAACGCCACGTCTGGCCAATCGACTCTTAAAGAGGGTGCGCGACTACGCGGAAGTAGAGTACGAGGGGAAAATCACCAGGGAGGTGGCCGGGGAGGCTCTGGATCTGCTGGAGGTTGATAAGATGGGGCTTGACAGCAATGACCGCCTGATTCTCATGACCATCATCGAGAAGTTTGACGGGGGCCCGGTCGGACTGGATACCCTGTCGGCGGCCATTGGAGAGGACGCGGGAACCATCGAGGAGGTCTATGAGCCATATCTGGTGAAGAACGGCCTGATCAACCGGACCCCGAAGGGAAGAGTGGCGACAGACCAGGCCTATCATCATTTCGGTCAGAAGAGAGAAATGGAGGAGTGAGATGTCTGATAAGAATGTACAGGAAGTGCTGATCGACGGGAAAATCTATCGGCTGGGCGGATATGAGTCTCAGGAGTATCTGCAGAAGGTTGGCGTCTATATCAATAATCTGCTGGATCAGATGAGGGAGATGGACTCCTGGCGCAAGCTCTCCGGAGATGAGCGCCATGTTCTGACCCAGATTAATATTGCCGACGATTACTTTAAGGCGCAGAAGAGGATCGAGGAGCTGGAGGACGAGGCGCTTGCCAAGGAGAAGGAGCTCTATGAGCTCAAACATCAGCTGGCCTCGCTTCGGGTTCAGTATGACGAGCAGGAGAGCCAGCTGGCCAAAAAGGGCCAGGAGCTTGCCGCCGCGGCCAGAACGATTCAGGAGCAGACCGAAGAACTGGGAAAAGGAATTTCCGCTGTCAAGAGAGCGACCAAAATGGCCGGAAATAAAGACAAGAGCACAGACCCTGCTAAAGGTGACGCGGACATCAAGGCAGAGCGCAAAAAAACAGGCCGCGGCGGAACAGAGACAGCCAGATTACAGGAAATTGCCGAGGATAAGAGCCTGGACGATATGCAGATGTCCTTTGATGATCTGACCGCGAATCCCGGGGCCGGCGCGCAGTCTCATGAGAGAGACACACAGGCCCGCGAGAGAAAAGCGAAGAAGAACAATGAGTGAAAAGGGTCTGGAGCTCCTCTCCCCCGCGGGAAGTCCACAGATCGCCAGGGCAGTGATCAATGCCGGAGCAAACGCCATCTATTTTGGCGGAGATCGCTTCGGGGCCAGGGCTTACGCAGCCAATTTCAGCGCGAAAGAGGGGGAGGAGATCATTCGTTACGGGCATCTTCATGGGGTGAAATCCTATCTGACCATCAATACCCTTCTTAAGAACACGGAGGTTGAGCGCAGTCTCTATGACTATGCAAAAGCCTACTATGAAGCGGGCGTGGACGGGATTTTAGTTCAGGACCTCGGAGTCTTTGGCCTGCTCAAGGACTCTTTTCCGGGACTGGGACTGCACGCCTCGACACAGATGACGGTCAGTAATATCTATGGGGCCAGGTTTCTGCAGGAGCAGGGCTTTGAGCGCCTTGTTGTCAGCCGCGAGGTCTCCATTGCGGAGATGGCCCGGATTCATGAGTCCTGTCAGGCGGACCTGGAGGCTTTCGTTCATGGGGCTCTCTGCGTCTGCTATTCGGGCCAGTGCTATATGTCATCCATGTTCGGCGGCAGAAGCGGCAATCGGGGACGCTGCGCACAGCCCTGCCGTCTGCCCTATACTCTGCTCGGCGACGATGGCAAAAGAATGCCCCTTGCCGGGCCCTATGTCCTCTCCATGAAGGATCTCTGCGGCCTGGAGGACATTCCGGCGCTGGATGCTGCCGGCGTCTACTCTCTGAAGATCGAGGGACGCATGAAGCAGATGTCTTATGCCTTGGGTGTCGTTCGTGTCTATCGATCCATGATCGATCAGTACCTGGAGAAGGGGGCCAAAAACTATCGCGTCGACCCGAAGACGGTTGAAAGACTCCTGGATCTCGGCAACCGCAAGGGCTTCACGAATGTCTGGCTGCACGAGAACAATTCCGCCGACATGCTCACATATACTGAGCCGTCTCACCAGCATAAGATCAGTCAGGTCGAGGAGGAAGAGGAGAAAAAATATCTCCTGGACGGAGAGTTGATATTAGAGGAGGGAAAAGCCCTGTATCTTCAGGCCAGTGTCCGCGGACATGCGGTTTCTTGTCAGCTTGTGGGGGAGGAGCTTGCGACAGCGGGCAGGCAGGCTGCCGAAGAGGCCTCTGTCGCCGGCAAATTTCTTCAGCTGGGAGGCACTTGCTTTATGCCCGGTGATTTTACGGTGAAGGTGATTGGCAGGCCCTTTGTGCCTGTGTCTGTTCTGAAAAAGCTCCGGCGAAGGATGCAAGGAGAGCTGGAAGAGGGACTGATCGCCGAGCAGATGGGGCAGGATTTCACGAGGGCGCAGCTGCAAAGAAGGGCCAAGCCCTTTCTTCCCCTGCCAAAGCCCGCGAGGTCAGATGGAGGCGGACAGAAATTCCTCTCTGCCTCTGTTATGGATCGAAAACAGCTTGATCAACTGATCGGCAATCAGGAAATTTCAGCCATCTACTGCCCGGCTGAGCTTATTCTCGGGATGTCTGAGGAAAGCTGTGAGCGGATGCGGATTCAGGTCAGAGAGAGCGGGCAGAAGTTCTATCTCTTCATGCCGCAGATCTTTCGCATGCAAAGCGAATCCTGGATAGAGGGGCTTTTGTCCGATCGCGCGGCTGCATGGATCGACGGCTTTATGGTCTCAAGCTTAGACGCCCTGGGATATTTGCGTGAGAGGGGAATTGACGCAGATAAGATCATTTTTGATTATCGCCTCTACACCATGAATAACCGGGCTCTTGCCCGGGCCAGATCCTGGGGCTATCATCACCTGACAGCTCCTGTGGAACTGAATCGGGCTGAGCTCATGCATCGGGATAATGAGGATGGGATCATCTGTGTTTACGGGCATTTGCCGCTTATGATCACGGCAAACTGCCTGGTCAAAGACAGTATGGGCTGTGACCACAGGGCCCATCATCTGTCTTTAGAGGATCGCAAGGGCGTTCGCATGCGGGTTTTAAACCGCTGCGACTCCTGCTACAATCTAATCTATAATCATTTGCCCACAATGCTTCTGGATCAGATTCCGGAGCTGGCCTCTTTTGGCTTCCGGGAATTCCGCCTGGATTTCAGTACAGAGAGCCCGGATCAGATGAGAAAGATCATTGCGTTTGCCTGCCGCTCTGTGAGAGGGGACAGGCTTGTCTGGAAGAAGGACTATACCAGAGGGCATTATCGCAGAGGAGTGGAGTAATGGGATATATTGTCGCATCCATTTCAAGATTTTCACTGGGACTGATGATGGTCCTCTATACCATTGAGGCCTTTCGCTCGCTCTTGATGGATACCCGGAGTCAGGAGGCCAGGCGCCTCTTTAACCGACAGACTATACTGATCTATCTGACTCTGATCAATGGCGTGATCGTTTTGTATGTGCAGCAGTTTGATTACAAGATCCTGCTGGCCAGCCTGGCTGAGTTGGGAATCATTACGGCCGCCATGATTCTATACAAGTATATCTACTCGGGAGCTTCTTACTCTCTGGTCAATCACATGTGCATGTTTTTGACCATTGGCTTTCTCATGCTGGTTCGACTCAAGTTCTCTCTGGCCAAAAAACAACTGATGTTTTGCGCGATTGCCCTGATTTTCTCGGCGATGATTCCGGTTCTCTTTGAGCGCTTTCGCTTCTTTAAGACAATCAAGTGGTTTTATGCCATCATCGGCCTGGGAATGTTAAGCGTGGTGACCCTGCTGGGAAATCGAACCTTTGGGGCCAACCTCTCAATCAGCGTTGCCGGGATTACGATTCAGCCTTCTGAGCTGGTCAAGATATTCTTCGTCTTTTTCGTCGCCAGTATGCTGCAGGTTTTGCCTCTGGAGGACAGAGATCCCTTTCGGATTCATATCCACAGGCCTGATTTCAAGATTGTCTTCATCACATCTTGCGTTGCGGCGGCGCATGTTCTGGTTCTGGTCGGGGCCAAGGACCTCGGCTCCGCGAGCATTTTCTTTCTCTGCTATCTGGCGATGCTCTATGTGGCGACAAGAAAGCCGGGCTATTTTATTCTGGGACTGGGGGCCTTTGCCCTGGCGGCTCTCGTGGGATACCGGCTCTTCCCCCATGTGCAGCAGAGAGTAGAGGCCTGGCAGAATCCGGTGAAGTCTTTCGATGGGTCAGGCTTTCAGATGAGCCAGTCCCTCTTTGCCATTGCCTCCGGTGGCTGGTTCGGGTCAGGACTTGGCCAGGGAATGCCGGATAAAATCCCGGTCGTGACCAAGGATTTTATCTTCGCGGCCATCTGTGAGGAGTTCGGCGGAATCTACGCACTCTGTCTCTTGCTCCTTTGCATTGCCTATTTTCTGGCCTTTATGCGGATTTCTCTTCGCATGAGAGATCCCTTCTACAAGATTGTTGCCTGTGGCCTGGGGGTTACCTATGCCATTCAGGTCGTTCTCATGATCGGCGGAGTCATCAAGTTCATCCCCTCGACCGGCGTCACCCTGCCCTTAGTCAGCTACGGGGGATCTTCCCTGCTCTCGACCATACTCATGATTGCTGTGATCCAGGGACTCTACTGCAGGCAGTCCGACCGGGAGCACCTGTAAGGAGGCGAATATGTCAAGAGAGAAGAATCAATTGCACAGACCGGGACTGCACAGGGCCGATCCCTCTTCGGGAAGATCAGAGGGGCGCCCCAAGGAAGAGGGCGCTCCTTCAGGCTCATACCTTCAGGCAGGAAAAGAGGGAACGGAAGGCCAGAATGCCTCAGCGGCAAATCAGGGGAGAGCCCCTCTTGCCGGGAAGACAAGCCGGCCGAAGCGCCGCCTGCGCAGAAGCAACCTGCATGCGCCGGTCATTCACAACACGGAGTTCACCGTGATTTCTTCGGTCTTTGTCGCCCTTTTTATCGCGGTAGGGGCCTATTTTATCCATTTCATGGTACAGGAGGGAGATTATTACAGAAATAACGCCTATAATCCCCGCCTCAGTGTGGCGGAGGCCAGGGTGACGAGGGGGGATATCCTCTCCTCTGACGGCAAGGTCTTAGCCAGCAGCAAGGACGGGAATCGCTCTTATCCTTTCGAGGATGTCTATGCCCATGCCGTTGGATATAACAGCAACGGCAAGGGCGGAGTCGAGCTGCAGGAGAACGATACCCTGCTCAGGTCTCATGTCTCCCCTGTCCGCCGGATCCAGAACCTTTTCGCAGGCAAGAAGGACCAGGGGGATAATGTCACCCTGACCCTGGATTCTAAGATCCAGCAGGCGGCCTATGGTGCGATCGGGAATCACAAGGGAGCGGTTGTTGTGCTGGATCCTGACACGGGAAAGATCCTGGCCATGGTCTCCAAGCCTGATTTCGACCCTAACAAGCTGGAGAAGAACTGGGACAAGCTGTCAACGGACAAGGATCAGGCAGCCCTGGTCAACCGGGCCAATCAGGGACTCTATCCCCCCGGATCTACCTTTAAGATTGTGACCAGCCTGGCTTATCTCAGACAGAACAATGGATCTGACCATAATTTTTCTTATGACTGCACGGGAACATTCAGCAAAGACGGATACACCATCCACTGTTTTGGCAATGAGAAGCACGGCCGGGAAAATCTGACCCAGGCATTCGGAAACTCCTGCAACACGGCTTTCTCGAATGTGGGCCTGTCCTTAAACTATGAGCAGTGGAAGCAGACGGCGGGGGATATGCTTTTTGATACGAATCTGCCGACAGACTTAAGTAACAGCGCGACCAGTAAGTTTCAGCTGGCAAAAAGCGACGGAGCCGCGGCAATCATGCAGACAGCAATCGGCCAGGGAAATACGCTTGTGACGCCCATTCACATGGCGATGCTGGCTTCTGCGGTCGCTAACGGCGGAAAGTTGATGCGAACCTATATCAAGGACAAGGTGACTTCCGAGGACGGATTGCCGGTTTATTCCGCGGAGGCCCGACAGGCAGGTCAGCTCATGACTTCAGCCGAGGCAGATCAGCTGAAAAGCTATATGCGGTATGTTGTGACCAACGGAACAGCCAGGTCGATCAACAGCAAAAGCTATACCATCTATGGAAAGACGGGCACGGCGGAGTATAATAGTGAGAAGGACTCTCACTCCTGGTTCGTTGGATTTGCGGAGCAGGATCAGAAGAAGGTAGCTGTTGCCGTGATCCTCGAGGAGGTCGGCGGGACATCGACCTCGGCAACATCCGCGGCGGGGGCCGTTTTCAAGGCCTGTTTCTGATCACTGTGAATTCTGATCCTTGTGCGTAAAGAAGCTCTGACTGGAGTGGAGAGTCAGTCGGTTCTAATCCAATGGAGCTTGAAAGTAAGAGATGTTTCCCGGCAAAGGGGGAGGGACAAGTGCATATTTTAAAAGAGATATACCGCAGTCCCGATCTGGTCGGGGTCAAACGGGTCACAGTCCTGCAGAGATTAAAGCATCATCGGCTGAAGCCCTATTACTTTGTTCTGTTAGACTGTCCCTCGACAGAAAACCAGCTTGAGATTTACAGTGGGCTGGAGTGGAACCGGGGGCGTTTTGATGACCGACGTGTCCTTGGCCTGGCCAGTAATTTCATCAGCGCCAGACTCCTGATCCTTGGCATGGTGAAAGAGAGTCTTTCTATGGGATACGAGGGGGACCTGAAGAGATTGTTCGAGGAGGAGAGATTATGATATTACTTCTCATCCTCAAGTGGACAGGAATCATCCTTCTGGCGCTTCTTCTCTTTCTTTTCGCCTGTCTGCTCTATCTGGTCATTTTCCCCATGCATATTCGGGCGAGCGGCGAGGGAGACAGCAGAGATAAGAGCCTGGATCTGCGCCTGTCGGTCAGGGGATTTCTCTATTTTCTGGGGCTGGACCTGGTTCGCGCGACGGGAGAAGAGGAGGCGAGCATACGGGTCAGTCTTCTCTGGGGTCTGCTCACTCTCTACCAGAGGCCCAAGGCCGTCAGACGAAAAGAGCCCGGGGAACAAAATCCTGTGGACAAGGTATTAACGGAGAGAGTTACAGGGCAGACGAGCCGGCTGAGCCAGGAGGCCGGAAAGCCGCAGAAAAAAGAGGCGAAGAGGCAGTCGTCCCGGGATGCCGGGAATACAGAAATTCAGAAGAAGCAGGAGATAAAGGAAGAGATCAGCCAGCCGGTTCGAAATATTGGGAATATAGAATCCCAAAAGAAGCTGAGAAAAAAGACAGGAAGCCGGAGAAAAGAGTCCGGGCAGAAGGAGAGCATATCTGATTCTGGCGCCCATTCAGGAAAAGGAAAGGATGCGGCAAAGAAGATACGAAGTATTCTCAGCTTTATCCGCCAGGAAGAGAGCAAGAAGAGCCTGAAATTTCTCTGGAAGAGATTGAAAAAACTCCTTCGCGGTTTTCATCTTAGCCTGAGAGATACGCGGGTCGCTTTTGATCTGGATGATCCGCAGAATACGGCCTACCTCGCCGGCCTGCTCAGCCTCTTGCCGGTGATTTACCAGAAGAACGTGTCGATCCGCCCGGATTTTGTCAGTGAGGAGATCTATCTTTCCGGTGTGTTTTGCCTGCGAATGCGCCTGGCCCTGCGCAGTTTTCTCTGGGCCGCAATACGAATCTTCTTGAATCGGGATTGCCGTAAGTCGTATTATAGGATCAAGGAAATACTGGATGAGTAAAGGAGACAGCAATGGCAGCTAATGAAGGTATTAAATCCTCTGTGGCCAGTATGATCAATGGCCTGGATCAGTTCGTTTCTTCCAAGACGGTTGTGGGCGACCCCATCCACATTGATGACACGATTATTATTCCCCTTGTGTCTGTCTCCTTTGGAATGGGGGCCGGTTCTATGGGACCCAAGGATTACCAGGCAGGAGGCATGGGAGGACGTGTCTCTCCGAATTCAGTGATTGTCATTCATAATGGCATCACCCGCTTGATTAACATATCGACGCATAGCGGAATGGACCGCATTCTGGACATGGTTCCCGATTTCGTCGACCGCTTTACAACAGCCAGAGCTGACAAGAAAGAAAAACAGGACAGACAGGACAAAAGTCTGTCTGAGACGGCCAGAGACAAGGCGGCCGAGGCGATCCGCCAGAAAGTCTCACAGAAGGACCAGAAATAAGAAGGAATTTCCAACAAGGCTCCTCACGTAAGAGAAAGCACCCTGACAGCGGTTTGGTTTCCGCTGTCCGGGTGCTTTTTACAATAACAGAGAGAATGATCACTGTAAGGAATCACATGAGTATATGTCGGACAGACACAGGTTCCACTGAGAGAAATCACATGAAGAAGCCGGTCAGATGGAAGGCGACGATCAGTCCGGAGAAGACGATGGAAATCGTAGAGCAGAGCTTGATCAGAATGTTCAGAGACGGACCGGAGGTGTCCTTGAAGGGGTCACCCACGGTATCCCCGACAACGGCCGCCTTGTGGCTCTCGGACCCCTTGCCTCCGAAGTTGCCCTTCTCAATGTACTTTTTGGCATTATCCCAGGCGCCTCCGGCATTGCTCATAAATACGGCCATGGCAAAGCCTGTGACAGAGACTCCGCCAAGGAGTCCTACGACACCCTCGCAGCCCAGGATCAGGCCAGTGAGGATGGGAACAATGATTGCCAGAAGCGCGGGAATGACCATCTGGCGAAGGGCGCCCCTGGTGCAGATAGCAACACATCTGGCGTAGTCCGGATCCGCAGTCCCTTCCATGATTCCCTTGATCTGGCGGAACTGACGCCGTACTTCGCTGACGATGCTCTGGGCGGATATCTGGACGGCGCTCATGGTATAGGAAGCGAAGACGAAGGTCAGCATGGCGCCGACAAAGAGACCGACGAGTACCTGGGGGTTGGTCAGAGAGAGATCCATCAGCTTTTTCCCCGCGGCGGCGAGCTTGTTGTCGGCAATGGAGACGTAAGATACCAGCAGGGCTAGCGCTGTCAGAGAGGCGGAACCGATGGCAAAACCCTTGCCGGTAGCGGCCGTTGTGTTGCCGAGAGAGTCCAGAGCATCCGTGCGCTCACGAACGACTTCCGGAAGACCGGACATCTCAGCGATGCCACCCGCGTTGTCTGCTACAGGACCATAGGCATCGGTCGCCAGCGTGATGCCCAGCGTTGAGAGCATGCCGACTGCGGCGATACCGATTCCATAAAGGCCCTGATTATAGTTGCCGTACCCGCCGGCCGCGATAAAGGAGATGATAACCGCTGCTGCGACAATCAGGATGGAGGACATTGTGGACTTGAGGCCGAGGGAGATACCGCCGATAATCAGCGGTCCGGTGCCGCTCTGAGCGGAAGCGGAGAGCTCCTGCGTGGGCTTGTAGCTATCGGATGTATAGTATTCGGTGAAGTAGCCGATTGCTGTTCCTCCGGCGAGTCCGCACAGAATCGATACATAGACGCCCATATTCCCAAGGATCACATAGGTAAGGGGCGCGGCGAAGAGCGCTGCCAGGATTGCCGCGGAGTAGGTTCCTTTGCGAAGGGAGCCCAGCAGAGCCTTCTGGTCTGTATTTTCATCCGTTCGAACTAAAAAGGTCCCGAGAACGGAGCAGAGGATGCCGGTCACTGCTAGAGCCATGGGAAGGAGCATCCCCCGGTAGCCATAGCCGGCCAGGGGGCCGAGAGAAAAGGTCGCGAGAATGGAACCGACGTAGGACTCGTAGAGATCGGCTCCCATGCCAGCGACATCGCCGACGTTATCGCCGACATTGTCAGCGATGGTAGCGGGGTTGCGGGGGTCGTCTTCCGGGATGCCCGCCTCAACCTTGCCCACCAGGTCGGCTCCGACATCGGCGGCTTTGGTGTAGATGCCGCCGCCGACACGGGCGAATAGAGCCATGAAAGAAGCTCCCATCCCGTTCATAACCATGATGTTTCCAAGATCCGTCGGGTCAGAGATTCCGAAGATAAAACGCAGTAAAAAGAACCAGCAGGAGATATCCAGTATGCCGAGTCCGACGACGGTAAAGCCCATGACGGAACCGGAGGCAAAGGCGACACGAAGACCCCGGTTGAGACTTTTTGACGCCGCGCTGGCAGTGCGGGAATTGGCCTGGGTAGAGATTTTCATTCCGATATATCCGGCCAGCATGGAGAAAATGCCGCCTGAGAGAAATGCGAATGGAGTGAATTTGGAGAGCATAGACCCATTGGTTCCAAAGGCCATGAGCAAGAGGATGACAAAGACGATCGCGAAGATTCTGGCGACGGTGGCGTATTGCTGTTTCAGATAGGCGTTCGCGCCCTCGCGGATCGCGGACGCGATTTTCCTCATCCGGTCATTGCCCTCCGGGCAGGCCATAACGACAAGGCGGCGACTCTGCGCAAAGAGCAGGGCGACAAGTGCTCCGATAAATCCAATCAGGAAAAACAGTTCCATATGCAGACCCTCCTTATTATATTATGAACAACTGCTTCTGCCCGCGATACACGCGATACAGCAGAAGCTACTGCCTGTATAAAATGATACTGGCTGCAAAAGGAGATGGCAAGATGCTCATTAAATGTAAAAAAAAGAAAGATGATCTTTGAAAGTCACTGAAAGTAAAAATAAAAGATTGGCATCGAGAGTAAAAAGGATGGTCGCAGAAAGTAAAAAAAGACCCGCGAATTTCTTCGCGGGTCATAAATCCGAAGGAATGATTTTATGCGCGTTCAACTGCACCGGAACGCAGGCATGAAGTACAGACATAAGCCTTCTTCGGGGTACCGTTCTCAATAATGCGAACAGACTTGACATTGGATTTCCACATTCTGTTTGATCTTTTATGAGAATGGCTCACTTTAATACCAAAATGAGCGCCCTTACCACAAACTGCACACTTTGCCATCGTCAGACACCTCCTTAAATTAAGATTATTTGCCCTCAGTGGCAAATCACAACATTGATAATATAGCAGAGTGCCAGGGCAAAAGCAAGGAAAATCCCTTTGTATTTTCCGGGGAATCCGATATAATTGCATGTGAAAATGTCTGTTCAGAATGGAGGTGCCTGTATGCAAGGTGCAATGTCTACCGGACTCGGCAAGATAGAGATTAATCCGGATGTGATCGCGACATATGCCGGCTCTATCGCGGTGGAGTGCTTTGGTATCGTGGGTATGGCAGCCGTCAATATGATGGACGGACTGACGCGCCTGCTCAAGAAGGATTACCTGAATCGAGGCATCAATGTCGCAATTGATGACAAGAGCGAGATCACTTTGGATTTCCATGTCATCGTGGCATATGGCGTCGGGATCAGTACCGTCTGCCGCAACCTCAAGGACACGGTAAAATATCAGGTAGAGGCCTTTACCGGAATGAAGGTAAAAGAAATCAATATCTTCGTCGAGGGTGTTCGCGTTACCGATTAAGGAGGAACTCAGGTGGAAATGAAGACGATCAACGCCAGGCTTCTTGCAAAGGCATTTCTCGGTGCGTCAACCAACCTTGACAATCACAAGGAATGGATCAATGAGCTGAATGTGTTCCCTGTCCCGGATGGTGATACCGGAACGAATATGACGGCTACGATTGCGTCAGCCGCGCATGCGGTAGAAGAACTCGGCAGCGAAGCTGCCATGAAGGATATCTGCAAGGCCATCTCCTCCGGTTCCCTCCGGGGCGCCAGGGGTAATTCCGGCGTTATTTTATCCCAGCTCTTTCGAGGCTTCTGCAAGATCAGCAGGGACTATTCCGAACTCAATGTTCAGATCCTCTGCGAGGCCATGCAAAGAGCCTGTGAGACCGCTTATAAAGCTGTGATGAAGCCAAAGGAGGGTACGATTCTCACCGTGGCGAGAGCCGCCGCTGACAAGGCCCTTGAGATGGCGGCGCAGACGGACGACGTTCTGGTATTTTCCGACGCTGTCATCAAGGAAGCCGAACGTGTTCTGGCCCAGACCCCGGATATGCTTCCCGTCTTAAAACAGGCCGGTGTTGTCGATTCCGGCGGACAGGGCCTGATCGAGGTCTTAAAAGGCGCCTTTATTGTTCTCTCAGGAGGTGAAGTAGAGGCGAAGGCCGTTGAGATTCAGACGGAGGCGGCCTATGCCTATCGCCTTCGCTTCAAGGTCGTCTCTGCCATGCTTGTCACAGGCGATCAGGTTTCTGACCTGAGGCATAAGATCATGAAGGGCAGGGAATGCCAGGTGACCGGCAATGCCAATTCCATTTCTGTTGAAATCGAATGTGATGATCCCGGTCAGGTGATCTCGATTGCCATGGATTACGGTGTCCTGCATCAGGTTCATCTGCACTCCAATCCCAACTCCAAGACAGTTCAGGCCAGGGAGGGGAAAGAGGCTCTGACAGAGCAGGCTTCTTCGGAGAGAGCCGAAGAGGAGAAAAAAGAGTCTTCTTGCAGTGAATCATCGGCTGAATCGGCCAAAGAAATCGCCTTTGTTGCCGTCTCTGTCGGAGAGGGAATGAATGATGTCTTCCGCCAGCTGGGCTGCGACCACATCATCACCGGAGGGCAGACCATGAATCCCTCTACGGAGGATATTCTCTCCGCGATCGAGAAGACCAATGCCAGAAATATTATCGTTCTTCCCAATAACAAGAACATTATCATGGCCGCGAAGCAGGCGGCAGATTTGACCGAGGACAAGAGGGTTGTCGTCATTCCCACGAAGACGGTTCCACAGGGAATTACGGCTATGATCAACTTTATTCCGGATCAGTCTCTGGAGGATAATCAGAACCGCATGATGGAAGAGATCGCTCTGGTTAAGACCGGGCAGATCACCTATGCGGTCCGGGATACTCTGATTGACAATAAGCAGATCCACCAGGGAGACTTTATGGGGATCGGAGATGATGGAATCATTTCCGTTGACGCGGATCTGAACCGGGCCTTTCATCAGATGATCGACGCCATGGTGGATGAAGAGTCCTCAATCATCAGCATCTATTTTGGACAGGATGCCAGTGAAGAGGACGCCAATGCCCTTGCCGAGCAGACGCGCCAGCGTCATCCCCAGGTCGAAGTCGAGGTCCAGAACGGCGGGCAGCCTGTATACTGCTATGTGGTCAGTGTCGAGTGAGACCTTCCTCAGACAGAAATGGGTATTACAGTGTCGCGTGAGTCCTTCCCTGGACAGAAATAAGTAATACAGAGCCGACCGGCATATATCGCGTTTTTTACCTTCTGTGCATCCGCGGTGTATGTCGGCCGGCTCTTTTTAATCATTGATTTCGTCTCTGAGAGAAAAATGCCAATGATATGCCAATAATTTATTGAAGAAAAACGCAGACAGGACAAAAAAGCGGAGAGACAGAATGGATTACATGGAAAGACTCCGTGACCTTAAGGGGATCGGGGAGAAGACAGAGAAACTCTACCAAAAACTGGATATCTACACGGTGGGCGACCTTCTCTTGCACTACCCGAGGTCCTATCAGGTCTATCCGCCCCTGTCCAATTACGGGGACTTAAAGCCCGGCGCGTCCGTCGCTCTTTTGGCCAGGCTCAAGAGTCCGGCCAAAGTCAGGAAGGGGCGGCGCATGGATGTGACTCTTGCGACCGCCTTTTTCGGGGATCGGTCTCTGGACCTGGTCTGGTTTCGCATGCCCTATATCCGAAGTCAGCTCGCGGTCGGAGAGGCCTATGTCTTCTATGGAAAACTGGAAGCGGAGGGGGAAAGGCTCAAAATATCCCAGGCTCAGATCTACAGTCCGGACGAGTACAGTGCCCTTATGCAGCAGCCACAGCCGGTTTACAGTCTGACCGGCGGGCTGACCAATAACAACGTCAAGAAGGCGGTTCAAACCGTCTTTGACAGTGGTATCCGCCTGGGAGAATATCTCCCGCAGGAGATTCTGGAAGGCAATCAGCTGGCCTCCTATGAGTGGGCATTAAAGCAGATTCACTTTCCCATCGATTTTGATCATCTGCTGCGAGCCAGGAAGCGCCTGGTCTACGACGAGTTCTTTTTCTTCCTTCTGGAGCTGGGGAGAAACCGCCTGGATGAGGCCCCGGAAGAAAACCGGCATCCGATCACAGAGACGGCCCAGATGGAAGATGTCAAGGAAAGACTGCCTTTTGACCTGACTCCCGGACAGAAGAAGGCTCTGGCTGATATTCTGGGAGACCTCTCAGCGCCCCTGGTCAGTCAGAGGCTGATTCAGGGCGATGTGGGGAGCGGTAAGACGATCGTGGCCTTTCTGGCGATGCTGGCCTGCCTGGAGAATGGCTTTCAGGCTGTCATTATGGCCCCGACCGAGGTCCTGGCAAGACAGCACGAAAAAGAGTTTATCAGACTCTGCCAGGAGTATGCGCTGCCCTACTCTGTGGTATGTTTGACCGGCGCGTCGACAGCCAAAGAGAAGAGGGAAATCCAGTCCAGGATCTCAGAGGAGGATGCCCTTTTTATCGTCGGAACACACGCCCTGATTCAGGAAACGGTCGAATTCAGGGATCTGGCTCTGGTGGTGACGGACGAGCAGCACCGCTTCGGGGTCAGACAGAGAAAGATCCTCGCCTCCAAGGGTCAGTCGCCCAATGTTCTTGTCATGTCCGCGACCCCCATTCCCAGAACCTTGGCCATGATTCTCTATGGAGATATGAATCTGTCTGTGATACGGGAGCTGCCCTCTGGCCGCAGGAAGATCAAGAACGCCATCATTCGCTCGGATAAAAAGAAAAGCGCCTGGCAGTTTGTGGCCAGAGAGGTTCTGGCCGGCCGCCAGGCCTATGTGATCTGCCCTCTGATAGAGGCCTCCGATGTCAGCGAGGATGAAAATGTCATGGACTATGCGCAGGCACTGAAGGATTTCTACGGGGATCAGATCACCGTCGGTCTTTTGCACGGGCGCATGAAGTCCAAAGACAAGGACAAGGTGATGGAGGACTTCGCCTCCGGCAAGATTCAGGTCCTGGTTTCCACGACGGTTGTCGAGGTTGGTGTCAATGTGCCCAATGCCAGCGTTATGCTTATTGAAAATGCCAACCGCTTCGGGCTGGCCCAACTCCATCAGCTCAGGGGCCGCGTGGGAAGAGGAGCGGATCAGGCCTACTGCATTTTCATTGATTCCTCGGATTCAGAGGAGATCTCCAGGCGCCTGGAGATTCTGGTGCACTCCAATGACGGCTTTGCCATCGCCTCAGAGGATCTGAAGCTGCGCGGCCCGGGCGACTTCTTCGGAATTCGACAGTCCGGAGACCTGGACTTTAAGATCGCGGACATCTACCAGGACGCCGATGTCCTGCAGATGGCTTCCGAGGACAGCAAGGAAATCCTGGAGGCAGATCCCAGGCTGGTCTTTGAGGAGCACGCGGGGATTCGCAGCTTTTTAGAGCGCAGACGGCAGGAGGTCTACACGAACCTGTAAGGGAAGGAAGTCTGCACGAATCCGCAGGGAAAGGGGAAAAGAAGAATCTCATGAGGCCGATTCAAGTTTTTCCCCGGAAAAGATCCCTTCAATCGACAAGCCTGGCGCCCTCTGTGGAGGGCCTTGCTAAAAGGGAGTAGTTGCTGTAGTAGACGACGAAGCCGGCAACAGCTCCGGCAGGCTTTTTGACCTTCTTCTTCTGCAGGTAGTCGACCTCGACGCTTCCGGACTCCCGTCCCTGGGAGTAATAGGCGGCCAGGGAGGCGGCAATTTCGTAGACCTGGTCGGGCATTTCTCCTCCGGCAGGGTTCTTGACAATGACGTGGGAGCCGTGGATTTTCTTGGCGTGGAACCACCAGTCGTTGCCCGTGGCCACCTTAAAGGTCAGATAGTCGTTTTGCTCGTTGTTCTTGCCCACATAGATGTCATAGCCGTCCTCCGTCACATAGTGCAGGGGCTTGCTCTTTCCTTGGATTTTCTTGCCATTGCCCCTCTTTTTGATGTAGCCGTATCGGATCATTTCCTGATGGACGGCCTCCAGGTCAGCGCTGTTTTCGGCCAGATCCAGGGCAGTCAGCATGGATTCCAGATGGGCGATGGCCAAAGAGGTCTCCTCGATCAAGCGGAGGGAGGCCTCTTTGGTTCGCTTCAGCTTCTCGTAGCGAGCGAAGCACCTGGCGGCATTCTCCTGCGCGGACAAAAGAGGATCCAAAGGGATGACAATCTCTTTGTTGTCGTAGTAGTTGACGCAGGTTAAAGACCTGTCGCCCGGTCTGGCACTGCAACCGTAAGTGTGCAGCAGCTCGCCCCGGATGCGGTAGAGGTCCATCTTTTCAGTGTCTTTGAGCTGCTTCTTTTGGATGGCCTCCTTCTTGCGGTTGCGGTCCAGGAGAGTGGTCAGAAGATGCCTGAGATCCGAGGATTTCTGCTGCATGTTGGTCGCCTTGTTGCGGCCCGCGTAGTAGTCGACCAAAAGGCGGGAGATAGACTCGTATCTGACCAGTGTATCCTTTGGATAAAAGCTGATGCAAAAGGCGGCGTATTCCCTGGGGGCGCCGCTTTTCGCATCCCTGATCAGACAGGGGCTAAAGCGCTCCTGGCCAAGGTCGGTCATCATGCGGTCAAACGCGCCGTAGAGCTGGATCTGCTGGATTTCTGTCAGCTCCGCGCTGCTGTTGGCTGAGGACAGTCCCGCCCGGCAGAGGATCTCATTGGCGATGACCGGAGAAAAACCCGTATAGGCGGAGTAGATGGCTTTGACCAGAGGCCTGGGCGAGGAGAAGACAGCGGAGATGAATTCCTCCTGACTGCTGTTTAGAGGGTTGTGTCTTCCCTCCTGAGCGGGAATGAAATAATCTCGTCCCGGCAGAACCTCTCGGACTGAGGAGAGGGAGAAGGGGACGCGCTTGATGGCATCGATGATCTTATCCTCCTGATCGCAGAAGATGATATTGGAGTGCTTTCCCATAATTTCAATGTAGAGCTGCTTCTCGGCGGGGTCGCCCAGCTCATCCATATGGCGGACGCGGATGCGGATGACGCGCTCGAAGCCGATTTGCTCAATAGAAGAAATATGTCCGCCCTGAATGTGCTTGCGAAGGAGCATGCAGAAGACAGGGGCGGTCAGAGGGGCGGTCTTATTCTCCTCGGTCAGATAGATAAGGGGAAGAGAGGCGTTGGCCGATATCAGAAGACGGCGGTTGCCTGCGGCTGTCTTGATGGTCAGCTGAAGCTCTAAGGCCTCCGGCTGGGCGATTTTTGAGATGCGTCCACCCGTGAGCTCTCGATTCAGTTCTGATACCAGGCAGTGGATGCTGGATCCGTCGAATGCCATAGAATCACCCTGCTTTCTGTGTAAATCGCGACAAGAGAATGTCTGCGAGATATTTTAACGTTTGATATTGCTATATTATGCTTGATTTTTGCTCTATTATAAAGAAAATTCACTTCAACAAAGGAAATTCACTTCAGCAATGGAGTTATGATTCGACTTGAAAAATGAGAGATGATGAGGGAACTGTCCGTGCGGGCTATGACGGGCTTTGATTCGATCCCGCACGGGTTTGACGGAGCTTGTTTCCTAGAATATAATAAATTGAATTATTTCTGTCTGTTGAGCAGGTTCAGATGTCGATGCGCAGCATATCGATGTGGCATATAGATTAAGGAGTGGCAGATGTTAGAGAAAGACAGCGGAATGGTGATCGTTCTCTCAGGGTTTTCAGGAGCGGGGAAGGGGACGATTATGAAGCACCTCATGAGTCGTCACCCGGATACCTACCATTTGTCTATCTCAGCGACGACCAGAGGGATTCGGGACGGAGAAGAGGATGGACGGGAATACTTTTTCAAGAGCAAAGAGTCCTTTGAGCAGATGATTGCGGCCGGAGAACTGCTGGAATACGCCAACTTTAACGGCAACTATTACGGTACGCCCAGGGCATATGTGCAGGAAGAGATCGCGGCCGGCAGGGATATCATTTTAGAGATC
The DNA here is from genome assembly GCF_000160115.1 of Shuttleworthella satelles DSM 14600. Lineage (GTDB taxonomy): Bacteria > Bacillota > Clostridia > Lachnospirales > Lachnospiraceae > Shuttleworthia > Shuttleworthia satelles. The sequence goes on along the minus strand of NZ_GG665866.1, from coordinate 1,108,420 downwards.
GAGGTTCAGGGCGCTCTGCAGGTAAAGAAGATCTTCCCTGAGGCCCTCCTCCTCTTCGTGACGCCGCCTTCCGCCGAGGCGCTTAGAGATCGTCTTTTGGGCAGGGGAACCGAGAGCGAAGAGGTTGTGGCTCAGAGGCTGGCAATTTCCGCCAGAGAGTCCAGACTCATGAACGAATATGACTACCTGGTAATCAATGATAAGATCGAGGACTCTGTCGCTCAGGTTCACTCGATCATTCAGAGTGAACACAATCATACATTCCGCAGAAGAGGGGCGATTGCCCGGATTCAGAGAGAACTTCAGGTCTTCGCGAAAGGAGAAGAGTAAGAATGGCTAAGAACGATGCGCGTTTTGAGATGATCCACCCGTCTTATGTGGAGCTGATGCAGATCATCAACAATCAGGTTGAGGTCGGAGAGGAGCCGATGGTCAATTCCCGTTATACCATTGTTGCGGCCTGCGCCAAGCGCGCCCGTCAGCTGATCGCCGGGGCCAGCCCCATGATAGAGAACACCGAGGGAATGAAGCCGATTACGATCGCCGTCCATGAGCTGGCTCAGGGCAAGCTTGTGATTTTAAATGAGGAGGAGGCCCTTGCTGCCAGAACCGCTGCGGAGGCCGCTGCCAGAGCTGAGAAGGAGAAGAGAGACGCTCTTAAGGCCCAGGATGAGGCTGAGGAGGATGAAGAGGAGAGCTCTGATCTGACGGATGCCGCCGGCAGCGAATTGGAGGAGGCGTAGGGTGTCTTTAAAGATCCTCTTTGTCTCCCTCGGCTGCGACAAAAACCTGGTGGATTCGGAGCATATGCTCTCCCGTCTGCACCGCGACGGCTTTTCCATGACTGACAGTGAAGAGGAAGCGGATATTATCATTGTCAATACATGCGCCTTCATTGAATCAGCCAAGGAGGAGAGCATAGAGACCATCCTGCAGATGGCTGCTTATAAAGAGAAAGGACGTCTCAAGGCTCTGCTCGCCACAGGCTGTCTCTCCCAGCGGTATGCCAGGCAGATCAGAGAGCAGATCCCGGAGGTGGATGGGGTGCTGGGAACCAACTCCTACGATGATATCGTCCCTGTCCTGCATGCGGTCCTCGACGGCTTGCCGCAGACCCGTATCGATGATCTTGACGATCTTCCGGATGATGAGGAAGCAGGACGGCTTCTGACGACGGCAGGTCACTACGCCTACTTAAAGATTGCGGAGGGCTGCGACAAGCACTGCAGCTACTGCATTATTCCGAAGCTGCGCGGCAGCTACCGGTCGGTCCCCATGATCAAGCTGATCAAAGAGGCAAGGGAACTGGTCTCCCAGGGGGTCAGAGAATTGATTTTAGTCGCCCAGGAGACGACTCTCTATGGCAGTGACCTCTATGGGAGGAAGATGCTGCCGGAGCTTCTGGATAAGCTGAACGATATCGAGGGCCTGCGCTGGATCCGCATTCTTTACGCCTATCCGGAGGAGATTGATCAGGAGCTGATTCAGGCGATGGTTCGCAATGACAAGGTCCTGCACTATATCGATATGCCTATCCAGCACGGGGATGACGAGATCCTCAGACGAATGGGCCGCAGAACCAATCAGGACGATATTCGAAAAAAGGTTGCCATGCTCAGAGAGGCCATGCCGGACATTGCCATTCGCACCACCGTCATCTGCGGCTTCCCAGGTGAGACGGATCAGATGCATCAGAATCTGCTCGATTTTATCGACGAGATGCAGTTTGACCGCCTTGGGGCATTTGCCTATTCCCAGGAGGAGGATACGCCTGCCGCTTCGTTTGCCGGACAGCTGGATCAAAAGGTCAAGGAAGCGCGTTTGGCCCGGGTGATGGAAAAGCAGCAGAAAATCAATTTCGCCATGAATGAGTCCCTGGTCGGCTCTGACTTGGAGGCGATCATCGAGGGCAAGATCGCTGACGAACCCGCCTATGTGGGACGAACCTATCGGGATGCCCCTGATGTTGACGGCTATATTTTTGTCAGCGGAGAAAACGACGTCTTTCACACAGGCGACCTGGTTATGACGCACGTATCAGGCGCTTATGAGTACGATCTGATAGGAGAGCCGACGGATGAATCTTCCCAATAAACTAACGGTCTTTCGCGTTTTGCTGATTCCGGTCTTCGTGATAGTCTACCTTCTGGGCTGGCAGTCGCAGGGACTGCGTCTTGCGGCTGCGGCGATTTTTATCGTCGCCAGTCTGACAGACCTTCTGGATGGCAAGATTGCGCGCAAGTACAACCTGATCACGGATTTCGGAAAATTTATGGATCCTCTGGCGGATAAGCTTCTGGTGGTATCCGCCCTGATCTGTCTGATTGTTTCCGGACAGGTCTATGCCTGGATCGTGATCATCATTGTGGCCAGAGAATTCATAATCAGCGGTTTTCGTCTGATTGCCTCTGATAACGGGATTGTAATCGCGGCCAACTACTGGGGCAAGTTCAAGACGGTTTTTCAGATGCTGATGGTCATTGTCAAGGTGCTGGCATTTGATAATGTCTACTGGGCCCTTCTGGGAGACATCCTCATGTGGATCGCCCTGGCCCTGACTCTGATTTCACTGGTCACCTACCTGCTGCAGAACGCGGCTGTCTTAAAGGAGCAGAAATAGTATGGAAAATAAGCTCAGGACGCGGGCGAAAGAGCTCGCCGATCAGGTTGTTTGTAATCTCGTCAGCCATGGATGGACGGTCACCAGCAGTGAATCCTGTACCGGTGGGCTGATATCTGCCGAATTGGTCGGAGTAGCGGGGGCGTCCAATGTCTTTTCCCAGGGGTTGATCACCTATTCCAATCAGTCCAAGGAGTCTCTGCTGGGGGTTCGCCATGAGACCCTGGAACTCTTCGGAGCGGTCTCCCCGCAGACAGCCAGGGAGATGGCCTTCGGCTCCAGAGTCTGCTACCAGTCTGACTTTGGCCTCTCCTCGACCGGAATTGCGGGGCCGGACGGTGGAAGCGAGTCCAAACCGGTCGGCACGGTCTATTTATCCTGTTCCTACGAGGGCAACACATTGGTTCGCCACTATGCCTTCTCCGGGGACCGGAATACGGTTCGCGACAAGGCGACCGCTGCCGCTTTGGAGCTTCTTTTGGATTGTATCCGGGAGAAGGAGAAAGAGGATCAGCTATGCGAGTGATTGCTGGCAGCGCCAGAAGATTACAGCTTTTGACGCCCAGGGGGCTCAAGACTCGACCGACTCAGGACCGGGTAAAGGAAACCCTCTTTAACATTCTGCAGAATGAAGTCGAGGGGGCTTATTTCCTGGACCTCTTTGCGGGCAGCGGGCAGATGGGGATTGAGGCCTTGAGCCGCGGGGCAAGAGCAGCCTCCTTTGTGGATCAGGGGAGAGAGGCTATCGCCTGCATTCAGGAAAACCTGCGCAGATGTCATCTGGAAAAGAGGGCTAAGGTAATTGCCTCTGACGTCTCCTCAGCCCTGGCTCTCTGGGATCGACGGGATCTGCCGGATCTTGTCTTTATGGATCCCCCCTATGGACAGGATTTTGAAGAGGGCGTCTTAAGACAGCTGAGAGATCTTCTCAGGGCCAATGCCATCGTCATTATCGAGTCCCCTCTGAACAGTGATTTTTCCTACGCGGAGTCTTTGGGCTATCAAATCGACAGGATCAAACGCTACAAGACCAATCAGCATGTATTCTTGTCTCTGGAGTAAGCTATGCGCACAGCAATTTATCCGGGCTCCTTTGACCCGGCCACATTCGGACATCTGGATATCATCGAGCGGTCCAGCAAGCTCTTTGATCAATTGATTGTCGCGGTTCTCAATAATTCGGCCAAAGAATCTCTCTTTTCCGTGGAAGAGAGAGTCGACATGCTAAAAATGCTGACAGCTGGCTGCCCCAATGTGAAAGTCGATTCCTTCGAGGGCCTGCTCATCGACTACGCCAGACGCATGGACGCCGGTTTTTTAGTTCGGGGGCTTCGGGCGGTCAGTGACTTCGAGTATGAGCTTCAGATCGCGCAGACCAACCACGTGGAGTATCCGGAAATTGACACAATTTTTCTCACAACCAGTTTGAATTATTCCTATTTAAGTTCTACAATAGTAAGGGAATTTGCATCCTATGGGGGCGACATTCGTCAATTTGTACCGGCGGAGATCATTCCGTTGATTTACGGCAAATACAATATTGATAAGGAGTGAAAAGATGTCAAGTAGAATTGAAGATGTGATCAGTGAGATTGAGGAGTACATTGACAGCTGTAAGCCGTCCGCCTTCTCCTCGACCAAGATTGTTGTCAACCGCGATGAGATCGACTCTCTTCTCGAGGAGCTCAGGAGCAAGACTCCGGACGAGATCAAGCGTTATCAGAAGATTATCAACAACAAGGAGGCCATTCTCGCAGACGCGCAGACCAAAGCGGACGCCATCATAGCGCAGGCGCAGATTCAGACCAATGAGCTTGTGAGCGAGCACCAGATCATGCAGCAGGCCTATGCGCAGGCCAATGAAGTGGTCAATGTGGCGACCAAGAACGCGCAGGAGATGCTGGACAAGGCGACAGAAGATGCCAACAGTATCCGCACCGGCGCCATTGAGTACACCGATGACCTGCTTTCCCGCGTGCAATCCATTGTAGAGAATACCTTGCGGGACGCCAGCCAGTACCACACTGCTCTGACAGAGGCTGTCCGCACATCTGATGAGCAGTTCTCCTCTTCCATGAACGGATATCTGGATCTGATTCAGCAGAACCGTGAGGAGCTGCGCCCGGTTCCGGTGCAGACCCCTCATATTGAGAGGCCGGCAAAGTCCGAAGCCAAGCCATCCGCGGATTCCAAGCTGGCCGCCACGGCTGACCTGGAGGCTTCTGCTGAGGAGGACGCTTCGATCGAGGTCCCGGATGAGCTCTTTTCTTAAGGAGCAGATCGCGGCAGGAAGCTGAGTTCATATATGCCGATCACCAGAGTTCGCTTTTGCAGCCAAGCTGCGCAGGCGATCCTATGGTGGTCGGCTTCCTCTATATTGGGCCTGTTTGAGGAGGCAGAACTTGTTCGATCAGGTAAAAGCAGTGATTTTTGATATGGATGGCACCCTGCTCGATTCCATGCATATCTGGAGACAGATTGATGAGGACTTCCTGAATTCCCGCGGACTTTTGATGCGGCCGGATCTGCAGGAGAGAATCGAGGGGATGTCTATGATTCAGACGGCGGCCTGGTTTAAGGAGAGCTATCATTTGGCGGAGAGCGTTGAGGAGCTGACAAGAATCTGGAATGCCATGGCTATGGAGGCCTATGAGAAGACCATAGAGACCAAGCCTGGCGCCATCGAGTTCATGAAAATGCTTCGCGACAGAGGCTATGCTCTGGCGATCGGCACCTCCAATTCCCGTCCCCTGGTGGAGGCGTCATTTTCCAGAAACCATCTGGATCAACTGGTCTCTGTCTGCGTCACCTCTGACGAGATCTCCAGGGGGAAGCCCGCGCCGGATATTTATCTCAGGGCCGCCAGAGATCTGTCTCTTTCGCCCGCGTCCTGTCTGGTTTTCGAGGATATCCTTCCCGGTATCGCAGCTGCCAGGACCGCTGGAATGAAGGTCTGTGCCGTTGAAGACCCCTATTCCGCCGCTGTCCGTGATCAGAAAATCCGGGAGGCGGATTATTTCATTGACAGCTTTGCGGAGGCAATCTCGATTCTGAGCCAATAAAACTGTTTCCGGCAGGTTCCCTGCGCAAGCTTCATGTCCCTTTACCAGGAAATAGAAGGACAACAGAAAAATAGAAGAGTGACAGAGAAACAGAAGAGCATATGAGAGAAAAGGGAAGAGAATATGAGAGAAATCTCTATCACAAAAGAAGAGGCCGGTCAGAGGTTAGACAAGTTCCTCTGCAAATACTTCCGCGCAGCTACGACTTCCTTTCTCTATAAGATGCTTCGCAAGAAGAATATCGTCCTCAACCAAAAGAGGGCAGAGGGAAGAGAGCTGCTGTCTGAGGGCGATCGCATTCAGGTTTTCTTTTCGGATGAGACCTTTGAACGGATGAGGGGAGGGGATCATCAGGATCAGGCCTTTTTCACCCTGAAGGAAATCGACTACAGACATGTTCATGTGATTTATGAGGATGAAGATATTCTTGCCCTCGATAAACCGGCGGGCTGTCTCTCCCAGCGAGCCGGACAGAAAGACATTTCTCTCAATGAGGAGATGCTCGCCTATCTGATCGCAAAGGGGGCGCTGACAAGGGAGTCTTATTTCCTTTTTCACCCCTCGGTCGCCAATCGACTGGACAGAAATACCTCCGGGCTTATTTTGGCGGGAAAGACCCTGCGGGGACAGCAATATCTGTCAGAACAGCTCAGAGATCGGAGCGTCATCAAGCTCTATCACACAATTGTCAGAGGACGCCTTACAGAAGAGCTGCAGCTGGACGGGTACCTCTATAAGGATGTCGGCAGGAATCAGGTTCTGGTCTCTGAAAAGAAAGAAGACCTGCCCGAGGGAGCGCAGGAGATACACACCGCCTATCGCCCTCTTGACCATAGGAAGGATCTGACCCTGCTTGAAGTTCATCTGATGACCGGGCGAAGCCATCAGATTCGCGCTCACCTGGCATCGATCGGTCATCCCATCGCCGGAGATCCCAAATATGGAGATTTTCACTGGAATCAGATCCTGAGGAGAAAATATGGGGTCCGAGGCCAGCTGCTCCATTCCTATTCCATCAAACTGCCGGATGGCAGAGAGATCATCTGTCCGGAGGGAGAGATTTACAGGCGGGTTTTATCAGGACAGGATGGGTGCGCGCGTGACGGGACATTGAAAAATCGAAAGTCACAGACCTGACCGGGAAGCAAACGGCCCAAAAAAAGAAAAACAGACGACCTTAAAAGAAAGAAAAACAAACGGTCTTAAAAGAAAGATAGGATAAATCTGTTATGGCGACCTGGAATTCGAGGGGATTAAGAGGATCCGGCTTAGAGGAATATATCAATCAGACCAATGAGGTCTATCGGGACAATCAACTTGCTCTGGTGCAGAAGATACCGACGCCCATTACTCCCATCAATATTGACAAGACCAATCGGCACATTACGCTGGCCTATTTCGATCAGAAATCCACGGTAGACTATATCGGCCTGGTCCAGGGGGTTCCGGTCTGCTTTGACGCCAAGGAGTGCGCGGGAGATACCTTTCCACTGGCCAATATCCATGAGCATCAGGTTGCCTTCATGACTGATTTTGAGAGACAGGACGGAATCAGCTTTCTTTTGCTCTCCTTCACCCGGAGGGAAGAGTTCTACTATATGAAATATCGGGAGATGATGCGATTCTGGAATCGCATGCAAGAGGGCGGACGAAAGAGCTTTCGCAGGGAGGAGCTGGATGCGGACTGTTTCTTTTCCCGCAGGGGAAACCTTCTGGTCCCATACCTGGATCAGCTGGCCTTGGATCTGCAAAAGAGGTGAGAATCCCCATCCGCTATGATATGGATCCATGACCTGGATCTCTTGTGAATCAACTTGACGACAGCGATTAAGAGAGTAAAATAGCTTTAATATGATACTGCGTTATCGCGTTAATTAGATAAAGTCAGGAGGGAAGATGAACGACCGCATCTTACACACGCCGGAGGGGGTAAGAGATCTCTACGGAGAAGAGCTGGCCAGAAAGAAGCATATTGAGAGAGCCCTGCACAAGAGACTGGCTTCTTTCGGCTATCAGCCCATTCAGACGCCGACATTTGAATTCTTTGACGTCTTCGGATCAAAGAGGGGCACTTCCCACGCGAAATCCTGGTACAAGTTCTTTGACCGGGAGGGGAATACCCTGGTTCTTCGGCCGGATATCACTCCCTCCATTGCCAGGGCCGCCGCGAAATATTTCACAGAGGAGGACAGGGCCATACGCCTCTCTTATCAGGGCAATATTTTCGATAACAATTCTTCCTATCAGGGGCATCTTAAGGAGAGCACGCAGCTTGGGGCTGAGTTGATCGGGGATCCTTCCGTCGACGCAGATGCCGAGATGATTGCGCTTGTCGTCTGCGGGATGCAGGCCATTGGCTTTTTGGACTTTCAGATCTCTGTGACGCACGCCGATCTTCTTTCCGGTCTTATGGATGCCTGCCGCTTTGACGATGACAACCGCGAGCGGATCCAGAGTCTGATTGAAAATCACAATCGCTTCGGTCTGCAGGAGTACCTGGAAGAGGAGTCCGTCCCTGCCGACCTGGCGAAGCTCTTTGACTCGATGACAAGGATTTACAACAGTCCTGTCGACTGGGCTGACCTGACGAATCGATGTGCTGCCTACCCAAAGATTACAGAGGCATTCGACCGATTGGAGCAGATCTACGAGATCCTCAAAATTTACGGAGTTGACTCCTATGTCTCTTTTGAGCCCGGGCTGCTGGCCTCCAGTGAATATTACACGGGGCTGATCTTTGCCGGTTACACCTTCGGAAGCGGACAGGCCTTCGTCAGAGGCGGCCGCTATGATCAGCTTTTGTCTTACTTCGGCAAGAATGCCGCAGCCATCGGCTTCGCGTTCTCTGTCGACCGGCTGATGCTGGCCGCATCCAGTCAGGAACTTGAGATCGAAGAGGACGGTCAGGACCAGCTTGTCCTCTACCACAGGTCTCAGCGCGTCAAGGCCCTGCATCTGGCTCATGACCTGCGCCAGGCAGGACAGAGGGTGACTTTAATATCCTGCGAGGACACGAGAGATCTGGAGGCAGAGAAAAGCCGCTACGCCGGCGCCCGCCTGACATGCTTGATCTGAGTCAGAAGAGGCCGGAAATTGACGAGAGCACTGCTGGCGCAATGAAACGAAATTGAGAATGAAATAGAATCTGTGACAAGAGAAATTGATACCGGTTGAATCAAAATTGGTGTCAGTTAAATCAGGTATCATACGAGGTGAGATATGGCAGAAGAGAGATATTTGACGGTGGCTCTGGGAAAGGGACGCCTGGCGCAAAAGGCCATGCGGCTCTTCGGGAGAATCGGCATTTTCTGTCCAGAGATGGATGATTCAAAGACCAGAAAACTGATTTTTGTGGACGAGGAGCATAAGATGCGCTTCTTTCTCTCCAAGGGGCCGGACGTCCCCACCTATGTCGAGTATGGAGCTGCCGACATTGGCATTGTGGGCGAGGATACCATCTTAGAAGAGGGGCGAAAGATCTATGAGGTTCTTGATCTGGGATTTGGGAAGTGCCGCATGTGTATCGCCGGTCCCTCCTGCGCAAAGGATAAGCTCAGACATAAGGAGTTGATTCGCGTGGCGACCAAGTATCCGAAGATCACCCGGGACTATTTCTACAAGAAGAAGCACCAGACGGTAGAAATCATCAAGCTGAACGGGTCCATCGAATTGGCTCCCATTGTCGGCCTGTCGGAGGTCATATGTGATATTGTCGAGACCGGTTCTACCCTGCGTGAGAACGGACTGACTGTCTTAGAAGAGGTCGTGCCCCTGTCCGCCCGCATGGTCGTCAACCAGGTCAGCATGAAGATGGAAAACGAGCGCATCACCGCCTTGATCGAGGCGCTTAAAAGGGCGAGTCAGGAGGGAGCATGAAGATCACAAAATTAAATGACAGCAGTATCGCCAATATTTTAGACCAGCTCTTAAAGAGAAGCCCAAGCTCTTATCATCAGTTTGAGAAAAGCGTGCAGGAGATCATCGACCAGGTTCGGGAAGGGGGGGACTCGGCTCTCTTTGACTATACGGCCAGATTTGACGGAATTTTGCTGGACGCCTCCTCTGTCCTCGTCAGTCAGGAGGAGATCGAGGAGGCCTACCGGAAGGTAGATCCCGCTCTCTTAGACGTCATCCGCAAGTCGATTGCCAACATCCGCGCCTTTCACGAAAAACAGCGTCAGAAATCCTGGTTCGACGCCGATCATCCCGGCGTCATTTTAGGCCAGAGAGTGACCGCTTTGGAGCGGGTCGGGGTCTATGTTCCCGGCGGGAGGGCCGCTTATCCCTCCTCTGTTCTGATGAATGTCATTCCCGCCCGGGTGGCAGGCGTTCCCGATATTGTCATGACCACGCCGCCCGACATGGAGGGGAAGGTCTATGCCCCCACTCTGGTGGCCGCCAAAGAGGCAGGGGTCAGCCGGATTTACAAGCTGGGCGGGGCTCAGGCGGTTGCGGCCCTTGCCTTCGGAACGGAGACGATTCCCAAGGTAGACAAGATTGTGGGCCCCGGCAATATTTACGTGGCTCTGGCCAAGAAGGCCGTCTTCGGTTACGTCTCGATTGATTCAATCGCGGGTCCGTCTGAGGTGATGGCCCTTGTCGATCAAAGCTGCAATCCCAGATATGTCGCGGCCGACCTCCTGTCTCAGGCAGAACACGACCCCATGGCCTCCGCCATCCTGGTGACAGACGATGAGAGGGTGGCCAAGGAGGTGATTCGCTGGGAGGATTACTTCACTGAAAAGCTGGCCCGCAGAGAGATCATCCGAAAGTCTCTTGAGGACTACGGATATGTTCTCCTGGCTGAAAATATGGATCAGGCCATCGCCTGCGTCAATGCCATCGCTCCGGAGCACCTGGAGATTGTGACCAGAGATCCCTGGGAGAGTCTGACCAGGATTCAAAACGCCGGGGCGATCTTCCTTGGCTCCTATTCCTCCGAGCCCATCGGAGATTACCTGGCCGGGCCCAACCATGTCCTTCCAACCAACGGTACAGCCAGGTTCTTCTCCGCCCTGTCCGTCGACGACTTCATCAAGAAGTCGTCTGTCATCTCTTACTCTAAAGAGGCCCTGCGGGGAGTCTATCAGGATGTGGCCCGGTTTGCGGAGGCGGAGGGTCTGACTGGTCACGCCAATTCTGTGCGTGTTCGCTTTGAGGAAGATGAGGAGAATGTAGAGTTGACTTGAATCTCTTTTAGAGTTGATCCGGCTCTGTCTATGACATAAGATCCAGATCACAGCAGATCGTTGAAAAGACTTTATAGAGAACAGGAAAAAAGAGAGACCAGTTGTATGGAGAGAACAGCCGGATCAAAAGATCAGAAGATAGAAAGACAAGCCGGATGAAGAGATAAACAGTGTTAGGGAGGTAGAATATGGCTCAGGACAGAATTGCAAGCGTAAGCCGCAAAACAAGGGAGACGGAGATCGAAATCACAATCAATCTGGACGGATCCGGTCAATCTGAAATTGACAGCGGCATTGGCTTTTTCGATCACATGTTGGAGGGCTTTGCCCGCCACGGGTTTTTTGACCTGAAAGCTCAGGTCAAGGGAGACCTGGGTGTGGACTGCCACCACACCATCGAGGACACCGGCATTGTCCTGGGCAGGGCCATCCGACAGGCTCTGGGAGACAAGAGGGGGATTCGCCGCTATGGTTCCTGTATCCTGCCCATGGATGAGGTCCTGGTTCTGTCTGCTGTTGACCTGTCCGGCCGCCCCTATCTGCAGTTCGATCCCGTCTTTCCCGTCCCCATGGTAGGGCAGATGGACACGGAGATGGTGAGGGAGTTCTTTTACGCCCTTTCCTACTCGGCTATGATGAACCTGCACGTGAAGATGCTGACGGAGGGAAACTGTCATCACATGATCGAGGCGATTTTTAAGGCCTTTGCCAAGGCCCTGGATCAGGCGGTTTCCTCTGATCCCAGAATCGTGGATGTCCTGTCCACCAAGGGGAAAATATGACGGAATCAATAGGTTGTTATTATTTTAATAAAAGTATACAATTAATAAAAATATTTTTTGAAAATTAATTAGAATATTTTCTAAACAAGAAAGCAGGGGGTAAATTTATGAACCAGACTATTTTAATTGTTTCAATTGTTGCACTTGTGTGGCTGATACTTTTTATTTTATTTATGCTGATAGGTAAAAAGAATAAAGCAAAAGCCTCTTCTTATCTTGTAAATAATAAAGATAAAGCGATTGTTCACTTGTATTGCCGAAAAATCAAGATAGATAATCAGGATATTTCTGTTTTCAACCCTGTTTCTGGTGAAAATCTAGAAAAAATACTGGCATTATCCGCGGGGAATCATTCTTTTGAAGGTATTTTTGAGTCAACAGATGTATTTTTAGGGAAAACAAGGAATTTAAAAACTGAAAAAATACAGTTCGATCTTTATTTGGAGGAAGGACATACCTATACAGTAGCAATGTATCCGTATCCTCCAGAAGAAAGAAAAGATTATAATACAGCTAGTACTGAAACTGATATTTTAACAATTCCTTTAACTTTATATGAAGGAAGTGACAATATAAAAGCATATATTATCTGTTATAAAGAAGATTAGATATCGTTATCGTGCTACACACGTCAGGCTACGGGGTGAAAGAAAGAACACTCGCCGAACTTGGATTCTTTTGCTATAATGTCTGAGTAAAGTTCATTGGGGAATCAATCGACTATCATGTCATGGGGGTGACGGGATGTCTACATTATTTGCCTTTGTTCTTGTAACCGTTTTCTTTGTCGGCGCCGGAGCGCTGATCGGCACGAAAGACGATCGCTGACGGAGGAAAATACTCCGAAGGTGAAAACCATTTCAGGATCAAGTAAAATGCAAGGAGATGAATTCCTGTGGGGTTCAGCTTCTTGCTTTTTTCATGAGTACAAAAGCGAATGATTGATAGAGTCAGCAGGATGAGAAACGAGAAAGCAGCTAGGATAAGGATATCCCATGGATCAGAGAGCAATCACACAAGATGAGTCCGGACCATTTTCTTTCCACCAGCCCCGTCTGCAGTGGTCTGATTTCAAGCGCAACGCAGACGGCATGGTCCCTGTGATTGTGCAGGAAGAGGGCAGCAAGGACGTACTGATGCTGGCCTATATGAATGAGGAGGCCTTTTTGAAGACTGTGGAGACAGGTCTCATGACCTACTGGTCCCGCTCCAGAAATGAGCTCTGGACCAAGGGTTTGACCTCCGGACACAGGCAGGAGGTGGTCTCTCTGATCGCTGACTGCGATTACGACACTATTCTTGCGACAGTGCATCAGATTGGAGGAATCGCCTGCCATACCGGCGCTCATTCCTGTTTTCACAATCCCATCGTCAGCGCAGATGGGCTGGACCAAAAGTCTGTTGACCAGGAGAATCTATGAGAAAACTTGCTCTCTCAGAGGATATTTTGATGCAGGTGGATAAGCCCGCCCGCTATATCGGCAATGAATTAAACAGCGTCATGAAGGATCCCTCTGAGGTCGCTGTCTCCTTTGTCATGTGCTTCCCTGACGTCTACGAGGTGGGAATGTCCCACCAGGGCATTCAGATTCTGTATGATATGTACAACAGGGAGGAGGGGATCTACTGCGAGCGCCTCTACTCCCCCTGGCCGGATTTACATAAGATCATGAAGGAGAGGAATATTCCCCTCTTTACCTTAGAGACCCAGACAGCAGTCAGGGACAAGGACTTCCTGGGCATCACCATCCAGTATGAGATGTGTTACACCAACATCCTGCAGATCCTGGATTTGAGTCAGATTCCCCTTTTGGCTAAAGACCGCGGCGAGGAAGATCCCATCGTCGTCGGAGGCGGCCCCTGCACCTATAATCCGGAGCCCATCGCCCCTTTTTTTGACATGTTCTTCCTGGGAGAAGGGGAGGTCAACAATGTTGACGTCGTCCGCCTCTATGAGCGCATGAAAAAGGAGGGAGTCTACAGCCGGGAGGACTTTTTGCATGAGGCGGCCAAATTTCCCGGGGTCTATGTTCCTGCCTTCTTTACGCCGGTCTATCAGGAGGACGGCAGGCTTGAGGACTGGGAAATCAAATACGATGACATTCCAAGTCGGGTGCGCAGGCAGGTCATGATGGACATGGACCACGCGACGTATCCGGTTCACCCGATCGTCCCCTTTGTCCGCTCGGTGCAGGACCGTGTGGTCATTGAGATTATGCGGGGCTGCATCCGCGGCTGCCGTTTCTGCCAGGCCGGCATGGTCTATCGACCGACCAGGGAGAAGAGCCTTGCGACGCTGAAATCCTATGTGGAGGAGATGCTTTCCTCCTCCGGCTATGACGAGATTTCTCTGTCCTCTCTGTCCTCCTCCGATTATCGGGGCCTGTCCGATTTTCTGGACTATCTGATTGACAAATGCGACCGGGAGAAGATCAATATCTCCCTGCCCTCCCTCCGCATTGACGCCTTCTCCTTAGACGTCATGTCAAAGATTCAAGATGTCCGCAAGTCCTCTGTGACCTTTGCCCCGGAAGCCGGTTCCCAGCGAATGCGGGATGTCATCAACAAGGGAATCAGCCTGGAAGAAATTATGTCGGGGGCAAAAGAGGCCTTTCACGGGGGCTGGAACAAGCTCAAGCTTTACTTCATGCTGGGCCTGCCCACGGAGACTGATGAGGACATTATGGCCATTCCCCGGCTGGGCAACGATCTGGCAGCCCTCTACTTTGAAGAGATCCCCAAAGACCAGAGAAATGGAAGAGCGCAGATCACCATGTCCACATCTTTCTTCGTCCCAAAGCCATTCACTCCCTTTCAGTGGGCCCCCATGCATCCGCCGGAGGACTACATCCGAAGGGCCAGGCTGGTCAAAGACACCATGCACGAGCAGCTCAATCGCAAGAGCCTGCACTATGAGTGGCATCATCCCCAGATCTCCGTATTAGAGGGGATTTTCGCCAGAGGGGACCGCAAGGTGGCCGATGCCATTCTCTGGGCCTATACCCAAAAGGGCCAGATCTACGATGCCTGGAGCGAGTACTTTAACGATGAGGTCTGGCAGGAGGCCTTCGACAGATTCGGTATTTCCGCTGATTTCTATGCCTATCGTCAGCGCCCCCTCGACGAAATCTTCCCCTGGGACTTCATCGACTGCGGCCTGACCCGTCCCTTTTTGGAGCGGGAGTGGAAGAATGCCATGGCGGGTAAACTGACGCCAAACTGCAGGGACCAGTGCTCCGGCTGCGGTATGAGATCGATGGGGGGAGGGGTGTGCTTTGAAAATCAGAATCCGCTTCGGTAAACATGGAGCCATGAAATACATCGGGCACCTGGATATCATGCGCTATTTCCAGAAGGCCATGCGAAGGGCCCGCATTCCCATGAAGTTCTCTCAGGGCTACCATCCCCATCCCATTATGTCCTTTGCGGAGCCCCTGGGCCTCGGCATTACTTCCGACGGGGAGTACATGGATATTGAGACGGAAGAGGGTCTGGATGGGCTTTCCGCTATGAAGGCGCTTGGGGAGACTATGGTGGACGGGATGGTGATTCATTCTCTTCGCCGGCTGCCCGAGAACGCGAAAAACGCCATGGCGTCTGTAGAGGCCTCCAGCTACCGCCTGACCTATCGCAGGGGCAAGGCGCCTCTTCAGCTGAGGGAGCTGATCGATGCCAGGGAGGACTTCTATGATCGGGCAGAACATATTACAATTGTCAAGAAGACCAAAAAATCCGAGCGCTCGCTTGATCTCAAGCCCCTGATCTACCGCTGGGAGATTGAGCCTTTTATCCCAGGAAATCAGGCTTGTCCGGCGGATCCAGCGGACGAAGAATGCGGCCCTGTCTGCCACCGCATCATGCTGTCTTCCGGTTCGACGGATAATATCAAGCCGGATCTGGTCATGGAACATTTCCATCGCTTCCTGGGGCTGGATCCTCAGGAATATGCTATCCGCGTCTACCGGGAGGATATGTTCACCAGGGTGGATGGACAATTTGTCTCCCTGGAGGATGTAGGGGAGGGAATTTTTTGATTGGCGTGTCTAATCTGATAAGGCTTTGATGGGGATCTGATAAGGATCTGATGGGGATTTGATGGGAAACTTGATGAGGATACAGGATGCCGGAAATTTCAGAGCAGGAACAACTTGAGATATGCATTACCCGGATGCCCTGGAAGGACATAGAGATCGGGCTTTTTCTTGTTCGGACCGGGGACGGACAGGCGATTGAGCTGCAGGTGGAGAACCTGGCCAGACCCAGCATGGTCGGACAGATTCACATTGGACGGATTCAAAAATATCTGCCCTCCCTGCATGCAGCCTTTGTCGATATCGCAGACCAGAAAAAGGTCTTTCTCCCCGTGAAGAGTCCGGATGAACTCAATTATGTGCGCAGACAGTCCAAATCCGAGGGGATTCACGGGGGTGACCAAATCCTCCTGCAGATTGTCGCCGACCCCATCAAGAGCAAGGACGCCATAGGGAGCAGTGATATCGTCTTTAAATCCGCCGACGTCATTGCGCATTTGGGATCGGGAGAATCCGGTATCTCCAGGAAGATCAGCGGACAGGACCGAAGACGTCTCAGAGATTTTCTGTCAGCCTGCCAGGGGGAAAACTATCATCTGACTTTGCGGACGTCCGCAGCCTCTTTAGGAGAGGAGGAGTTGTCCGGGCAGGTCGAAGCTCTCGTTGAGCAAATGGAGGACTTTCAGGCGACCATCGGTCAGCAGGCGCTTTTTACGGTCTTTCAGCCTGGTCAGCCTCTTTGGATGGAGCGGCTGATGACCTATCCCGCCGGGCAGATCGCGTCCATCACCAGTGATTTAGAGGAGGTGATTGCCTCCTTTGCGGGAGAAAGAAACAATGGCTCTCACACACAGGGATCAAAAGGATGTTCATGGACCAGGCGAGCCGACAGTCGACTGGCAGACTATGCTCCCCTCTTTCACGCCTACCGGGACGAATACCCCCTCTATCAGCTGCGCAATCTGACCCGACTGATGAAAGAAATCAGTTCAAGAACTGTCTGGCTTCCCTGCGGGGGCAATATCGTCATTGATTTTATCAATATGAGAGATAAGAGAGATCTGACCCGGGTGATGGAACATTTGTCCTCCTGCTGCAAGAGGGACCCCCAGGGGGTGAGTCTGGTTGACGTCACCGCTTTGGGCTTGGTGGAGATAACCAGGCAGAAGAAATACGCATCATTAAAGCAGATCCTCTCGTCATAATGCGATTTGTGGGCCCGCATCAACTGGACTGCTTACGCTCGGGACGAAAAAACTGCTTGCGCTCGGGGAAAAGGCCTGCATTTTATATAGAAGCCGGCTTGCGCTCATGACAGCGAGACGACCGCAAAGACGGTCATGGAATATGGGAAGGAATGATCTGATATGAATTTATTTCTTGTCGAGGACGATGAGATCATCGCTAAGTCTCTGGAAGAATATCTGACCAGCTGGGGCCATAAGGTGACATGTGTCCGCGATTTCACCAGGGTTGCCCAGGAGGTCAGGGAAGCGGCGCCGGATCTGGTCATCATGGATGTCGTGCTCCCCTCTTATAACGGTTTCTACTGGTGTCAGCAGATCCGCGCCTTCTCGACTCTGCCCATATTAATTCTGAGCTCTAAGTCTGATGATATGGATCTGATCCAGGGCATGCAGATGGGGGCGGACGACTATGTGACCAAGCCGGTCTCCCTAGAAGTGGTGCGAGCCAAGATCGACGCCCTTCTCCGTCGATCCTACGAGTTCGGGCAGAATGCCAATGAGCTCGTCTGGAATGGGGTGAAACTGGACCTTGCCAAGACCGCGATTTACTTTCGGGATCGACAGCTGGATCTGACCCGGACAGAGCTTTTGATCTTAGAACCCCTCTTTGTCGGCCGGGGAAAGGTGATCAGCCGGGAAGCCCTGATCGACCACTGCTGGCAGAGCGAGAACTTTATTGACGACAACACTCTGGCGGTCAACATCTCCAGACTTCGCAAAAAATTAAGAGAAATCGGCCTGGAAAATCTGATCGAAACCAAAAAGGGAATCGGCTACTGCCTGTCGGAGGAAACATAATGCCTGACAAAAAAGAAATCCTCGATTTTCTCCGTGAAATTCTTCCGGTCACGACAAGCTTGCTTTTGGTTGTCATTCTCCTTGCCACCGTTTCTATGCTTGGCGGAATGGAGAACTCTTATATGATTCTCTGCGTACAGATTATTGTCTTCTCCTGGCTGATTTACCTTGTCTTTGCCAGCTATCATATCAGGCGCCGGACGGACTTGAGCAGGGAACTGGAGAGGATTATGAAAGAAAAGCGTCAATTGGAAGAGGAGACCCTGCAGAGGCAGAAAGATCTGGAAGACTATTTCCTTCTCTGGATGCACCAGATGAAGACGCCGATTACAGCAGCCTCCCTGCTTCTGGAATCCGACTCTATGTCCTGTGACAGCAACGCCATTCGAATCAAATCCCGCCTGATGGAGATCAACGGATACGCCAATATGGCCATGTCCTATCTGAAGCTTATGCAAGATTCCAATGACATGGATCTGACCAGGGTGAAGCTGAAGCCGCTTGTGACAGAGATTTTAAAGCGTTACTCTCTCCTTTTCGTGGAAAACGACGATCGGATTGAGATTGACATTCCCAGGTCCGCTTATGTTCTGTCCGATGCCCGCGGTTTGTCTGTTCTTGTGGAACAGCTCATCTCCAACGCGGTCAAGTACACGCGCGGGGGAAAGATCTTGATTTGCTATGATCTGGGCAAGAAAGCCTTGCGGGTTGAAGACACCGGCGCCGGGATTCCCGCGCAGGACCTGCCCAAAATCTTCGACAGGGGCTATTCCGGTTTTAACGGACGCGCAACAGATAAGTCCTCCGGTCTGGGACTCTTTCTTGTAGATACGATTGCCAGGAAATTATCGCTTAAAATTGCTGTCGAATCCAAAGTGGGAGAGGGGAGCTGTTTTACAGTGCTCTTTCCCTGATTCAATCCAGCTTTTCCATGGATCGAATCCACCTTTCGTCTTGATCGGATCCATCTTTTGCCTTGCTCGGATCTATCTTTCGCCTCGTGAGAGAAAAACAAGCTGCCCATATCATTTCTTCAGGTATTTGGCCGGGTAAGAGAGGATTTTCACAGCTTCCTTACAGGTCTGTAAGGAAGCTGTTATTTTATATAAATGCCTGCCCGACCGGATAGGTCTATGATGATAGCGAATCGGATGATCGATCGAAACGATCCTTCTGATTTTTGAGCGCACACATCAGAGCAAAATGAGATTGAAACGATATCAGAGGAGGTATCCCATGAAAATACTGGAGTTGCAGGATGTAAAGAAGACCTACCGGTCCAGAGGCATCGAGACCCAGGCCCTGAAGGGGGTCAATTTCTCCGTCGACGAGGGCGAGTTCATCGCGATTATGGGCGAGTCCGGATCCGGGAAAACGACTCTTTTAAATCTGGTTGCCACCTTGGACCAGCCCACGTCCGGCAGTATTATCCTCGAGGGACAGAATCTGGCCCATCTCAAGGAGAAGGACATCACCGCCTTCCGACGCAATGAGCTCGGATTTGTCTTCCAGACCTTTAACCTCCTGGACCAGTTTACCAACCGGGACAATATCTATCTTCCCCTGGTTCTCTCAGGCGTCAGGGCAGAGGAGATGAAAAGCCGCCTAGCGGAGATTCAGGATCAGCTCATGATCGGAGATTTTGTAGACAAATATCCCTATGAGATCTCCGGCGGCCAGAAACAGCGCATTGCCACGGCAAGAGCGATCATTACAAAGCCAGCCCTGCTCCTTGCGGACGAGCCGACCGGAAGCCTGGATTCCGCTTCTGCTGACGCGATCATGAGACTCTTCACCAGAATCAATGAAAATGCTCAGACCATCCTCATGGTAACCCACTCCCTGCGCTCAGCTTCTTACGCCAGGCGGGTTCTCTTTATCAAGGATGGGATTGTCTTCCATGAGCTCTACCGGGGGGAGGAAGATCAGGAGGCCTTTATGGAGCGCATCCATCAGGCCCAGACAGTCCTCAGAAAGAAGGTGCTTGCATGACTACCATCGCAGCCCGTTTCGCTCTCAAGAATATCAGGGCAAACCGCCTGGTCAATATCCCCTTTGTCATTTCCAACGGCATTATGTTTCTTCTCTACAATGTCATGGTGTCCCTGCAGTCCAATCAATATGTTCTGACCAGGCATAAGGACCTGATCACTTTCATTCAATACGGGTCCTGGCTGATCTTGATTCTGGCCGGTGTTTTTGTCCTCTATTCCAATCGCTTTCTCATGAGTCGAAGGAAGCAGGAGCTGGCCCTCTATTCCATTCTGGGCCTGGAGAAACGGCATATCCGCCGAATTCTCTTCATTGAGCTCTTGATTCTCTTTGCCCTTATGACCATAATCAGCACCATTGGGGGCTTCATCTTCGGCAAGCTGATCTTTGCCGGACTCAATGAGCTGCTCCATGATTCCGGGGTCAAGCTGATGAACTACCCATTCTCTGCGCAGGCATTTCTTATGACGGCGGGATTCGAGCTGGCCTTCTTTTTTGTCCTCTTTGTCATCAACTGCAGCAAGATCCGCTCCAAGGCTCCTCTTGCCCTGTTGACAGGAGAGAAGAAGGGTGAAAAGGAACCGAGATCCAACTGGCTGCTTCTGGTTATCGGTCTGGCTGCCTTAAGCTATGGCTATTATCAGGCCATGCATGTAGAAGGGCTCTTATCCGCCATAAGCAAAATCGTCTTTGCTGTTCTAGCGGTTGCCCTGGCCACCTATTGCCTCTTTATCTCTTTTTCTGTGATCTATCTCAAGTTTCGTCGAAAGAGGAAGTCTTACTATAAGGCCAGGAATTTTCTAAACATTTCAGGTCTTCTCTACCGCATGAAATCTCACGCGGTTGGGCTTGCCTCGATGGCGATTATGGCCTGCGGGGTCATTCTGACCCTGTCAACGGTCTTTGTCATGTACTCCAACATGGAGAAAACGGTAGATGGAATCCTGCATAACCGCTACTATGAGCTCTACTCCATTCAAAATACGGAACAGTCTCCAAGTACGGATGAGCTTCAACAATGGGCAGGCGAGGTGGAGGAGAAAGCCCGCCAGACGACAGAAGCCTATACGAAGGTCAAGGACGGGATCAGCATTACTCAGCTGACAAGTGCCGTCTTATATTCCAGTCAGGAGATAAAGTATGTTTCCAGGAAAGAGAAGGATCTGATGAATCCCAAAGACGGCTTTAAGACCGGCTTTGCCATTTTGGGAAGTCTTGACGAATATAACCGGTATTTTGGAACTGATATCAAACTCAGTCAGGGACAGGCTTTGATCTATAGTAACAGAGACAGCGTGTCAAACATCAAGAGCTTGAAGATAGGGGATAAGACCTACCAGCTCAGCAAGGGAAAGACCATGGTTTCGTCTAACTTCAATGTGGACTATATCTTTTTGGTTCTGCCGGATCAAAAAACCATGCTGGAGGTATCTGACCTGCTGCAGGCGCCTGACGAAATGGGGATGGGAACAATTACAAATTCCTATTACGCCTGGAATGCAGCCGATCAATCCGAGGCTCTAAACCGGGCAGTTAAGAGTATGAATCACGATAACTTTGTGGCAATCAATGAAACAGAGGCGAGAAATGAAGTCTATTCCCTCAACGGAGGCTTCCTCTTCCTGGGGCTTGTGGTCGGCCTGGTTTTCTTGATCGGAACGGTTCTTGTCACCTATTACAAGCAGGTCAACGAGGCCTATGAGGACCGCGAAAAGTATCAGATCATGAAACAGGTGGGACTCCCGGATGCTCTGATCCGCAGAACCGCGGCCAGTCAGATCGTATGGCTTTTCTTCGCCCCTCTTGCGGTGGCAATCGTTCACTGCCTTGCGGCCGGCAAGATTATGTCCAACATTCTGATCCTCTTTGGCGTGAGCAATATGACCTACTACATGATTCGACTTGGAATTGTGACAGGGATATTCGCCCTAGTCTACCTGTTGATTTTCCTTCTGACAAGCCGCATCTACTACCGGATTGTCCGTTAGTCGATTCGTAAGTTCGGTTGCAGTCCACCCTATGATCGGATCCATCGGCCACCTGTCTGCGATCAGATCGTCTGCCAGCTTGACAGCGATTTTCTGTGATGCTAATATAATCTAGTATGTCGCGCAGTTAGGTATGAAGATTCCGGGATGGTCCCGGGACACCAAAACTGGCGTATGTTGAGGAGGTACAGACATGTACGCAATTATTGCTACCGGTGGTAAGCAGTACAAGGTATCTGAGGGAGACGTCATCAGCATTGAGAAGCTCGGTGCCGAGGAGGGCGAGAAGGTGACTTTCGACCAGGTTTTAGCAGTCAGCAATGACGGGCTAAAGGTTGGCAGTCCTACAGTTGACGGCGCCAGCGTGGAGGCCTCTGTCGTTCGCAACGGACGCGCTCGCAAGGTGATTGTCTACAAGTTCAAGAGAAAGACCGGCTACCACAAGAAAAACGGTCACAGACAGTCATTCACGCAGGTTAAGATCGACAAGATCAATGGCTGACTGCCATGATTTCTGTTACTGTCACAAAGGAAAAGGGCGAGTTTCGCAGACTCTATCTGCTGGGGCATGCGGGCTACGCCGATACAGATGATGTCGTCTGTGCAGCGGTTTCGGCGCTTGTGCTCAATACCATCAATGCGATTGAGACCTTTACTGAGGATCACTTCTCTATCGGAGAGGACCCTGGCCAGGGCATGATTGATTTTCAGTTTGAAGATACCGTATCCCATGACAGTCATTTGTTGATGGAAACCATGATTCTGGGTATCCGAAAAATTATAGACAGCTATGGTGAGACCTATGTCTCATTTAACACACAGGAGGTGTGATCCATGTTAGAGATGAATCTTCAGTTCTTCGCTCATAAAAAGGGAATGGGTTCTACCAAGAACGGTAGAGATTCCGAGTCCAAGAGACTGGGCGCCAAGAGGGCGGACGGACAGCATGTAAAGGCCGGGAATATTCTGTACAGACAGCGCGGCACCAGGATCCATCCGGGCTTGAATGTCGGGATTGGCGGCGATGACACTCTTTTCGCCAAGGTTGACGGTGTGCTTCGCTTCGAGCGCAAGGGAAGAGACAAGAAGGTCGCTTCTGTCTATCCCGTTGCGGACGCGGAATAAAAGGGCATTTCTGTCAGAATAAAATCAACCACCCTGTTTCGCACTTGCCTGGAGCTTGCAGATGCGATCCGGGGTGGTTTTTTCTTTCAGGACTTTCTTGTTCTATCCGGTCGGATAGGCTATGATGCTCCTGCACGGTGCAGTGATTGACGCTTTGCGGTCATAGCGCCCAAGAGAATCTGTAATCCCATGGGGATCAGGAAATCTCAAAAGATAGATTCCTCGATTCCCTTGGATAAGTGGAGGATAATTATGTTTGCAGATCGCGCTAAGATATGGATCGTTTCCGGCAAGGGGGGAGACGGGCATGTCAGTTTTCGCAGAGAGAAGTTCGTACCCGACGGAGGGCCTGACGGCGGCGACGGAGGCAAGGGGGGAGACGTCATCTTCGAGGTGGATGACGGAATGAACACTCTCTACAATTATCGTCACAGACACAAGTTTGCGGCCGGCAACGGAGAAGAGGGCGGCAAGAGGCGATGCCACGGCAGAAATGGACAGGACATTGTCCTCAAGGTTCCCGAGGGCACCATTGTCAAGTCTGCGGAGACCGGGCAGGTGATTGCGGACATGTCCGGAGATAACCGGCGTATGGTCGTTCTACGGGGCGGAAATGGCGGACTTGGCAATATGCATTTTGCCACATCTACCATGCAGGCGCCCAAATTCGCCAAGCCAGGACAGAATGCCGTTGAAATTGAAGTGATCCTGGAGCTCAAAGTAATTGCAGACGTCGGCCTGGTCGGATTCCCAAATGTGGGCAAATCCACCTTCTTAAGCCGGGCGACCAATGCCCGGCCCAAGATCGCCAACTACCATTTCACCACCCTAAATCCTAATTTGGGCGTCGTCGATCTGGAGGGGGCCTCCGGTTTCGTGATCGCTGACATTCCGGGTCTGATTGAGGGAGCCTCTGAGGGACTGGGGCTGGGTCACCAGTTCCTTCGTCATATCGAACGGACCAAGCTGATTGTCCACCTTGTCGATGCGGCCTCTGTGGAGGGGCGGGATCCCATCGAAGATATCAGGGCCATCAACCATGAGCTGGAGTCCTATCATTCTAAGCTGCTTAAGAAACCTCAGATCATTGCCGCCAACAAGCTGGACCTCTGCCCGGATGGCGGGGAAGAGGTTCTGACCAGATTGCGGGAGGCATTTTCTTCGGAAGGAATCGAAGTGTATGGAATCTCCGCTGTGACAGGCCGGGGTGTAAAAGAACTGCTCTACAGGGTATCAGAGCTCTTATCCTCCCTCCCCAAAGAACCTGTCGTCTACGATGCTGAGTTCGACCCCAACGACCTGATACGCGCAGACGAGCCCTACAGTATTGAGATCAACGCGGACGGAGAGTATGTCGTTGAGGGGCCAAAGATTGACAAAATGCTCGGTTACACGAATCTTGAATCAGAGCGCGGTTTCGTCTTCTTCCAGCAGTTCCTGAAGAAAGAGGGGATCCTCAAGGATCTTGAGTCCAGGGGAATTAAGGACGGAGATACGGTTCGCATGTATGGGCTGACATTTGACTACTATAAGGAGTGACTATGCTGACATTGACCAACAAGCAGAGGGCCTATCTGTCCTCCATGGCGAACCCTCTGAACGCAATCCTGCAGATCGGCAAATCTTCAGTAACCCCGGAAATTGTAAACTCTGTTGACGAGGCTCTGGAGGCCAGAGAGCTGATCAAAATTCACGTATTAAAGAACTGCTTCGATGACCCCATGGAGCTTGCCAATATCCTGGCGGAAAGGAGTCACTCTCTTGTCGTGAGGGTGATCGGAAAAATTATCATTCTCTACCGCCCGGCCAAAAAGCCAAAGATTGAGCTGCCCAGGTGAATATCAGCTGACTGACAGGATGAGATTCCTGTTATCACAAATTTGGACAGAGTAATTTGCTGTTGCCGCGGGGAAGAAGTCTTCAGATCGGAGTCATGTATGACGCGCAGGATTGGAATTATGGGAGGAACCTTCAATCCCATTCACAATGGCCATCTGAATATCATCCGTCAGGCCAGAGAGCAATTCGGCCTGGACGAGGTCTGGCTGATGCCGACAGGGGAGTCGCCCCACAAGGGGATTACAGATTCTCTTGGACGCTATGACCGCCTTCACATGTGTCAACTTGCAGTTCAGGGAATGCGAGGGGTAAAGGTCAGCGACTTGGAGATTCGCCGGTCCGGGAAATCCTACACCTATCTCAGTCTGAAGGAATTGCGTCAGCGTTT
The DNA here is from genome assembly GCF_000160115.1 of Shuttleworthella satelles DSM 14600. Classification (GTDB taxonomy): domain Bacteria; phylum Bacillota; class Clostridia; order Lachnospirales; family Lachnospiraceae; genus Shuttleworthia; species Shuttleworthia satelles. The sequence goes on along the minus strand of NZ_GG665866.1, from coordinate 1,083,359 downwards.
TTCTGACGACAGCTTCTATTACATCATTGGAGAGGATTCTTTGGACCTCTTCTTCAGCTGGGTCCACCCGGAGCGGATCTGTGCCATGGCGACCATTCTCATTGCCTGCCGAAGTCCGGAGGAAACCCTGCACGCGATCACTGTTTCGCAGCAGATCAGCCGGGACCAGGCGGCCGCGCTGACCAGAAGAGTAGAGAAGGAAACGGGAGCTGCCACAGGGGCGCAGGATTCTTTTGCCGGGACAAAATCCCAGGCTGGACTTTCTCACGGCGCCGGACCGGCAAAGGCCCCGAAGAGTTCTAAGACAGGAAAAATCCAGTCGAGAAGTCTCCAGGTGGAAAGCTTCCAGGTGGAAGAGAGCAGGCTGCGCCGGAAAGATTTACAGGAAAAGATCAAGCGGCTGTCTGACACATATCAGGGCTCCTTTCATATTCTTGACTGCGGGCAGATGGACATCTCCTCGACACAGATTCGCCGGATGGTCGCAGAAAAAGAGGATATCTCTGCTTATACGCCGTCTAAGGTTGTCGATTACATCCGAACACACGCTCTCTACCAGAACGTCACAGGGTATGATATCGTGGCCATTGAGAAGTCTCTGCAAGGCCTGCTCAGTCCCCATCGCTATGTTCATACCCTGGGAGTTATGCACACGGCATGCGCTCTGTCCATGGCCCACAGCTACCCCATGACAAGAGCGCAGATCGCGGGGCTTCTGCATGACTGTGCCAAATACCTGTCCAATGATCAGCTGATAGAAATCGCCAAAAAGCGTGGGCTTTTGATCAGCCCGGGAGAAGAGAAGGCACCTCAGCTGCTTCACGCGAAGGTTGGCGCTCTTTTTGCCGAGGAGATCTATGGAGTGCAGGACCCGGCTGTCCTTCGGGCCATTCGGCTGCACACGACCGGAAGTCCTGCCATGGGGCTTTTAGACAAGATCATCTTTGTGGCCGACTATATTGAGCCGGGACGGGACCGGGCTCCTCACCTGTCCGACATCAGACAGCTTGCCTTTTACGACCTGGACCTGGCAGTGACTCTGATTCTGGAGGATACCATCGCGTTTCTGGAGGCATCCGGGGCAGAGATCGATGTAAGCAGCAGACAGACTCTCGATTCCTATCGAGACATCATTCAGACAAGGAGATTTCAATCATGACAATAGAAGAGCAGGTAAAAGTGGCATTTCAGGCTTTGGAAGCGAAAAAGGCAGAGGATATCCGTATCATTGATATTCGCGGTATCTCTACCATTGCCGACTATTTTATCGTGGCAAGCGGCAGCAATCAGAGTCAGCTGCAGGCCATGGAGGATTCTGTCGGACAGAAGATGAGAGAAATCGGCATGGCTCAGCCCAAGGTCGAGGGAAACCGCAATTCCACCTGGATTCTGATGGATTATGGAGATTTTATCGTTCACATCTTCTCTGAGGAAGATCGTCTCTTCTATGACCTGGAGCGGATCTGGACCGATGGGAGAGAGGTTGAAATCGAGAGTTTGTGATCAAATCTTGTTTTCAGTCTTAAAACATGCTATTTTGAATTTACCTGAAGAAGGAAAGATAAAGGAGGGAAGACAGAAATTCGGGGGAGGTGGTATCAGTGAAGAAGCGTTTGCAGAAAGATATAGGACTCGCATTGTTTGCGTTATGTATACAGATTATCGTATACTTTCTGATCACCCATTTTACTGGCGAGGCCAGGAGTATCCGGTCATTTGTGTCTGACTATGTTTTTATCGCCTCCTGGCTATTCTATCTACTATTGAAGACAGTAATTTATATCGTATGGTACCTTATTTCAAAGAAGGGCAAAGCAGGAGCTGAGTAGCTGGTAAGAGATATATGCGCTATGAAAATAGATATTATTTGGACCGGGCACGAACGCAATATGTAGGATCTTGGACATTTAGTAAGCGATGGGGGAATGGTCATTGATGGATGTGAAAGCTGAATTTAAGAAGCTAATAGGACGTATATTGCTTATTTTGTGTGCACAGATTATCGGATTCATTTTGGTTAGCTATTTTACAAGAATGACTATGAGTCTCTGGTCATTCATATCAGGCTATACCATAATCACCTTCTGGCTAACCTATCTACCATTAAGTATCGTAATTATTATCATAAAATATCATATCTCAAAGAAGGGCCAAGCAGAAGATGAGTAGAAGGCGCGACTTCCTGTTCTTTTTCCTCTATCGCCCGCTCTGGTTTGCCGAAGGACAGCTTCAAGCGCGGTATCCCGTTTTGTGACAGTCATATACACGTTCCGCAAGCATGTGCTTGCCGTAATCAGGCCCTCTGAGGATCTATCTCAGGGGGCCTGATCTTTTTCAGAAAGATGTATGAGCATTGGTAAAAGTAATAATGAAATGGAATAAACCGGTCTCGGTCACCATCGAAAGCCGGATCAATAGAGTCTCAATACGCCGAAAACCTTACCGAGGATCTGACAGTCTGGGACAAGAATGGGGTCCATATCATCATTCTCCGGCTGCAGACGGATATGATCCTCTTCCTTGTAGAAGGTCTTAACCGTGGCGGAATCATCGACAAGAGCGACAACAATCTCCCCGTTGCGGGCGGTCGGTCGCTTCTCGACCATGATAAAATCTCCGTCGAAGATGCCGACATTGATCATGGATTCCCCCTTGACCTTGAGCATAAAGGTCTGCTCCTTGGGGATGAACTCTGCCGGAATAGGAAAATAATTGCTGATATTCTCAACAGCCAAAAGAGGCTGACCGGCAGCCACCTGTCCAAGCATGGGAATATTGACGACCTCTCTGCGGGTCAGGTTGAAATTATCGTCCACGACTTCAATTGCTCTGGGCTTGGTCGGATCACGGCGAATATAGCCGTTATTCTCAAGCTTCTCCAGGTGGGCGAAGACAGAAGAGGTGGACTTAAGACCCACCGCGTCACAGATCTCGCGAACCGTGGGAGGGTAGCCGGAGCTTAAAATCTCATTCTTAATGTACTCCAAAATCTGCATCTGCTTCTCTGTGATCTTGCCATAGGACATAGCTCCAACACCTCCAAAATTAAATTCCGCTTACATCATCCTGCCAAAGAAATCGCCGCAGAAAAGCCTCTGGTCTGGGATGCGGTCGGAAATCCTCTGGAATGAAGTTACTTCTATTATAGAAAAGCTCTTTTTAAAAAGCAAACACATATTCGCAAAAATATGTTCGATAAATGCTTGACACCCGAACAACTGTTTGCTAGGATATGAATCGAACAGTTGTTCCGAACAGATAATCGAACACGGGAGGACAGAAGATGATGACCAGTCGTTTTAGCGGATATGGGACCAAGAAAGAGCTTATCATTGATAGAAATAGAAGAAGCGGCCGGGCAGGGAGCAGATCATCCAGACAGCGGCATAAGACCAGAGTGGAGCTGGCGATATCCCTTGTCTTAATCGTCATCGCCTTGCTCGCGATTTTTTTCCTGAACCGGCCCATGACTGCATCGGCGTCACAGGAGAAGACCTATCAGGAGTGTTATCGGTCCATTGAGATCAATCCGGGCGACACGCTCTATAAGCTGGCTGATCAGTATAAGAAGGATCCATCGGTAAGCCGCCGCCAATACGTGAACAAGATCATCGAGACCAATCACTTGACCAGTCAGAATATTTATTCCGGAATGTCTCTGGTCGTACCGGTCTATGCTGAGGTTCAATAGAGATCTAAAATCCGAAGGCCTTCGGGAAATTTAAGATTGATAGCTATGTTATAAAAATAAGGGGATGTAGTAGGCAAGTAATGGATAGTGATCTGATACATGACAAGTCTCAAATAGTTAAGTTAGTTCCTGTGATACAAATCCCAAAATGCTTAATCTCGGTGATTGACAGGGTTCTGAAAGAGGAGTAAACTATCTCTATCAATCTAGCGGATAAATATCTGTTTTTCCGCATGATATATCTGTTTGAGGAGGAATATACTAGATACCATGGCTCGGGACTCTGAATACTACAAGGACAAACAAAAGAAACAGACTCTGAAGCTGCGCAGCCTGCTGGATCAGCTTCCGGACTTCTGCGTTGATTTTATCTACTCCAAGGAGCTTACGACACAGACCTCCACACTGATTTCTTATTCCTACGACCTGCTGACCTTTCTGCGATTTCTGCGGGAGAAAAATCCCCAGCTAAAGGATATCGATCCGAAGTCAATGAAACTGGAAATCTTAAAGCAGATTCAATCTGAGGATATCCTCGAGTACCAGCGCTATTTAAGTCTTAACGTGGATGGGGAATACCATGAAAATGGCAAGAAAGCCATTGCCCGCAAGATGTCTGCCCTGCGCGGCATGTATAAATATCAGCTGATTCACAAGCATATTTCGGAGGATCCGGCAGCCCTTGTGGCGATGCCCAGACTCAAGAAGGACAAGAATATCGTCCGCATGAATAACTACGAGGTGCAGGATATCTTAAATGCCATTACAATCGGCAACCAGCAGATGTCAGACCGTCAGCGAAAATACTGCCTGAAAACACAGCAGAGAGATCTGGCCATTTTGACAATTTTATTAAATACCGGTATGCGTGTGTCGGAATGCCGGGGCCTGGACTTAAATGACGTCAATCTGATAGAAAACAGCCTTGTTATTGTACGCAAGGGAGGGGGACAGGACATCATCTATTTCGGGAAACCGGTTCATTCAACCCTGTCTGATTATATTGAGGGGGAGCGGCAGACCATCAGTCCTCTGGAAGGCCATCAGCAGGCCCTCTTCTACTCTCTGCAGGGCAAGCGGATCTCCGTCGACGCCATCGAGAAACTGGTTAAAAAATACGCCAGGATCGCCGTCCCGGGCAAACACATTACGCCACACAAGCTTCGCTCAACCTATGGAACAGCCCTCTATCGGGAGACAGGTGATATCCGGCTGGTCGCGGACGTCCTCGGGCATGAGAATATCAACACAACCATCGATTACTACGCGGCAATTGAGGATGAGCACAAGCGTCAGGCCGCCAATGCAGTTGACTTCAATCGAAAAGATATCAATCCTAATCATCAGACCTGATTCGCAGGCCTGGATTTTTCTGCTGATATCGATCATCTTCTACTGATACCGGTCATCTTCAGTTGATGACAGCCATCCTCACTGATATCGGCCATCTTCTTTTCACTCCGGTCCTCTTCTTTTAAATCGGTCATTCTTCTCCCAGGATCGCCAGGAGATGTTGAAAATATTCCGGCAGGGGAGCTGTGAATTCCACGTACCTTTTGCTTGTCGGATGTACAAATCCGATCGTCATGGCGTGCAGGGTCTGTCCGTCCAGGTGATAGGGGCTTTTCTTAGGCCCGTAGACCTGGTCGCCGAGAATCGGATGGCCAATAGAGGCCATGTGGACACGAATCTGATGGGTCCGTCCCGTCTCAAGCTCAAATTCTACATAAGAGAAATTGTTCCTGAGGCGGGCCAGTTCACGGTAATGCGTTATAGCCTGCCGTCCGTTTTTCACGCCGACAGACATTTTCTTCCGATCCCTGGGATCCCTGCCTATGCTTGTACGAATGGTTCCCTCTGTCGGATTGAGATGTCCGTATACAATCGCGCGATAGACGCGATGAACCGAGTGTTCTTTGATTTGGCTCGCGATGAAGCGATGGGCGGCGTCTGTTTTACATACAATCAGAGAGCCGGTCGTATTCATGTCAATCCGGTGAACAATCCCCGGGCGGATTTCTCCGTTGATTCCGGAGAGCTCTTTTCCGCAGTGGTACATAATGGCGTTGACCAGGGTTCCCGTATTGTGTCCGGGAGCAGGGTGCACCACCATTTCCTTGGGCTTATTGACAATCAGGAGCTGATCGTCCTCATAGAGAATATCCAGGGGAATCCTCTCCGGCCGAAGTTCCGTCAAAACAGCGTCTGGAACGGAAACAAAGATCTGGTCTTTCTCCTGCAGCTTGTAGCTGGCTCTGCAGGCGTTTCCGTTGACCAAAACAAGCCCCTCTTCGATCAATTTCTGGATACTGTTTCTGGACTGTCCGTCCAGATGATCCGCCAGGTAGCGGTCAATTCGCAGTCCACTTTCTTCTCCTGTGCAGTTTAGTTTGAATTCCTGCATGTTTCATCCCACATCTATCAATAGCATTGCCGGTTGATCTGCGAATATCTGTCAATGACATTGCCGGTTGATCCGCAAATTGCCAGTTGGCAATCCCCTGTTTCTATTCCACCATCCCTTGTGTCTTTATTTTTTCCGTTTTAAGCCCCATCTCTTCCAGGGAAGAATCTCTTCCAGCTCCTCATCCCGATAGGCAAAAAGAACCAGGAGGATCAGGGCGATCATTGATATCGTCACATAGATATCCGCCACATTAAAGACAGGAAAATCGATCAGATAGAAATAAATGAAGTCTGTAACATAGCCCTGAACAACACGATCAATGAAGTTACCAACAGCTCCGGAAATCAGAAAACAATAGGTGATATGTAAGGGCAAAAATTTTTTTGAAGGCGGTGTCGTCAGAGCAAAAACAACAATGCACAGAATCAAAAGCGGCGTCAGAAGCAGAAAAAAGCTCTGCTGTCCCTCCAGGATGGAGAAGGCTGCGCCGGTATTTTGCAAATAGTGCAATTTCAGTATTCCCGGGATCAAATCGAGATCTCCTGATCTAAGTCTAACAAGCGCCAGTCCTTTGGTCCAGTGATCGAAGACGACGAGAAGAATAATAAAAAGGCCTCCGGTCAGCCGCCAGATTATGGAATTTATTGTCCTGTCGGAATGCGCCATATCTACTCCCATCACGTCTACTCTCATCACGCGCGAATAAAGTCAATCGCCTCTCGCAGATCATCATCGACAAAATCCAGATAGGTATCTGCCTGTCCGATCGCGTCCAGGATGACAAAGCGGATTCGGTCTCCCTGCATTTTTTTGTCGGACTTTGAGGCGAGCAGAATATTGTCTGTCGTCATCTGCGGAAAGTCCCCCGGATCAACAGATACAGGCAATCCGAAGTCTGTCAGAGTCTGAATCCCCTCTTTGAGATCCGCAGTGCTTATTTTCCCCAGCTTATGGGACAGATAAAGAGCCGCGGCAGACCCGATCGAAACACATTGTCCGTGATAGAGCCGAAAAGAGGAAAGCTTCTCTACAGCATGACCGATGGTATGTCCGAAATTAAGATGGGACCGGATCCCCTCTTCTCTCGGATCCAGTTGACAGATTCTTCTCTTGATATCCGCGGAGGTATAGACCATTTGAGCCAGAGCTGGAAGATCCCGACTCATAATACGCTTGACGTTGGTCTGAAGCCACCGATAGAAACCCTTGTCCTGAATAAAGCCGTATTTGATCACCTCTCCCATTCCACAGGTAAACTGAAGGGGATCAAGCGTCTTAAGACAGCTGATATTCATATAGACCAGGACAGGCATCTTAAAGGCTCCGACCATATTCTTATAGGCTCGAAAATCAATCCCCGTTTTGCCTCCGACAGAGGAATCGACCTGAGCCAGAAGACTGGTCGGGATCTGTATGTAGTCAATCCCCCGCATATAAGTCGCGGCGACAAAACCGGTCAGATCTCCGACGACTCCTCCCCCAAGAGCAATCAGAAGGTCGTGGCGATCAAAACGGGCCTCTATCATCTGTTCATAAACAGCTTCCGCGCATGCGAGATTTTTGCTTGTCTCACCCGCGGGAAGAATATGGACGACGATTTGCTGAAAGATCCCCTGAAGCTCCTGCCTCAGCTGATCCAGATAGAATTGGGAAACATTTGAGTCAGTGACAATGCAGACCCTCTGATAGTAACTCGGCAGTCTTTGAATTTCCGCCTTAAGCGCACTGAAGGAATCTTCAATTAGAATATCATAGGAATGTCTGTCCTCATATGAGACAGGAAGACGATGATAATGCATGCTTACTCCAAAAAAGCACCCTGAAGCAATGTTCAAGGCGCCCAAAATTAACAATCACTTAAAATCCTGTCTGAATCCCGGAAATGTCGAAGGAATCCATGATCCCCTGCAGGTCGCCGGAGATGTCGACAGAAGCCGGAGTTACAATAAAGATATAAGAAGAAACCTTCTGCAGAGTTCCGTTCAGCGCGAGACAGGCTCCGCTGACAACATCGATGACCCGCTGGGCCAGGGAGAGATCCAGTCCCTCCATATTCATGATCACCGGTTTTTCAGATAGAATCGTATCGATGACTTCTTTGGAATCCTCAAAAACAGCCGGTTTAATCACGCAGACTTCCATTCCTGAGACGCTGCCCCGCCTGGCAGACCGCATGGGCGTAATTTTGGATGAATGCGCGGCCACAGACCTGCTGCTCTCCTCAGAGGCAGGAGCGTCATTTGCGGAATTCTTGCGGCGGGAGGATGAGGCAGATCTTTTCTCATCCTCTTCATAGATGTCATCATCGTAGTACTCGTCATCTTCATCCGATAATTTCATGGCGTCTAACATCTTATCGAAAAAGCCCATCTTTCACCTCTTATTCATCATTATGAATCATTCCCAAATCACGCCTGCAGCACTTCAAATGATCGCGTGCTCACAGGTCATATCCTCATGACTTCCTGTGATAGTCTCTTGCTCCGAAAATCGCGGTTCCCACCCTTACCATGGTGGAACCCTCTTCTATGGCAATCTGATAATCATTGGTCATTCCCATAGATAGAATGTCCATTTCCACATTATCAATGTTTCGAGAATTGATGTCAACCGCAAGGGCTTTGATCGACCGGAAGTAAGCCCGATTCTCCTCAGCGTTTTTGACATTTGGCGCGGATGTCATCAGTCCTCTGATATGTATGCCGTCAAGACCGGCGATATCCTGGATCAAAGACAGAGCGTCCTCCCTGCTGATCCCGAATTTGGAGTCCTCATCGGCAATATTGACCTCTACCAGAATATCGATGATTCTCTTGTTCTTCTTGGCCTGGATATTGATTTCCTCAGCCAGACGGTAGGTGTCAACGGAGTGAATCAAGGCGATGGAGTCAGCCCTTCGCGCCAGGTACTTCACCTTGTTGCGCTGCAAATGCCCAATCATATGCCAGCGGATATCCCCGGGCAGATGATCAATTTTCTCGACCAGCTCCTGCACGTAGTTCTCGCCGAAATCACGGACGCCCTGCCCGTAAATCTCCTGAATATCTGCTTCCGGCTTGGTCTTTGATACGGCGACCAGGGTTACCTCTGACGGATCTCTGTTGGCCCTCCTGCAGGCCTCTGTGATATTTTCCCGGACGGTCTTTAAATTTTCTGCAAGCATTTTGCCTCCTCTTCTCTTTGGCTACTGCACCATGTCCCCTTCCTTGACCTGACTGCTGTTAAGGGCAATACGGTCGTAGAGAACCAGTCCGTAAGAAGTCGTCGATGAGACAACGGCAAACTCCTTGTTCTGGAACTGGACTTCAATGGGCTTAAATTCCGCGAATCCCTTGTTGACCTGATAGACTCCGGTCAGCTCCTCAGACTTGCTGTTGACCTGCCAGCTCTCGCTGCTGTTCTGTTTGATCAGGATATCGCTTTCTTTCAGCTGATCCGCGTTGATGAAGTAATCCTCCTCATCCTCGGCGAAAATCGTCGGGACAATGAATTCACTGCCGTTGCCCTTCTTGCGGAGCAGGCCAAGATCGTTGCTGTTGCCTCCCTTGAAAAAATAGCTCTTGGGAATCTTATAGAAGGATTGCTTAGTGATCGCGGAAAGGGGAATTTTCAGTCCGGAAGCCCGGTCCAGATTGAGCGTCACTCCGACAAAGCGCAGGTCCGCATAGCGCTCCATGGAGTCATCTAAGGAGAGGACCAGGTACTTCCTCCCGTATTTCTCGATGACAGAAGCGGCGGCCCAGGCAGACCGCTGATCCTTGTCAAAAACCAGCTGGACATTGGAGGATGAAGTGATCTGAGAGGCCATCTCATCGTCGACCTCGACAAGCATCTTCCACTGCTCTGAGCTGATCAGTTTGTAGACAGGATCTCCTGCCTTGACGGAGGAAACATTTTTCAGATCCTTGTAGTCTAACTTGGATGTATCGAAGGACTCACGCGTGAAGTTGTCAAGGTTCAGTCCCTCGTCGCCATCTGTGGCATAGACCAAAAGCCCCGGAGAGGGAGCCTGATACGTATGAAAGGTATTTCTCTGCTTCGCCTCATTGATCTGTGACTTGTAGGTCTCGAAGACGGTCTGCTGAAGCGAATCATAGAGATTTGCCTCCAGTTGATTCTTGAAATCATAGACCTTGTAGAATCGGTTGTCATCTTTGGTCCTGACATAGTCGCTCAGAGAATTGACGATTTGTCTCTGCTCTGTCTCATTGAGCGCGGAAGTATTCAGCTGCGCCTGTGTGAAAAGCTGCTGGATCTCTCCGCTTTGATCCAGAGAATAGACGATTGAATCACTGCCGACCTGAGCTTCGTTGGCCTTGAAGTGGTATATCTGACCGTCCGCCTCCGCCTGGACCAGGGACTCGCTCCTGAGCGCCAGTGCCTCATAGTGCTTGCTGGTAGAGATTGTTCCGCTGTTGACCTGATAGATTGCCACATGCTTCTTGGTGACATAGCTGAAAAGATGAAAGAGAACGTAAATAACAAGGATGACGCCTACGATCAACCCGATATTCATTTGTAAATTTCGATGAAAGCGTGTGACTTTGGCCATTTTTTCTGTCTGCCTTACTATATGGAAAGCGGAGGTCGCATCCGCCACCCCCGCTTCCTGTATCATTCAAAATCATTTCAATCAGAGACGAGATCAGACACGTCCCCGGGAAGTTCGGCCGGATTCTTTGAAATACTCACAATGAAGTCGACGTCGAACTTGTCAGAAGCACGCTCCAGAAAATGAACAGCCCTGCTGATATCCTCTTCTGCCGTGATATGGGCGATGGCCAGAAAAGAATCCAGATAGATCTTCTGTATGTCCCGGTTCTGTGACAGGCTTCCGCAGAGAAAACCGACAAAACCGTCTAAATTGGAAACCGGGTAACGACTCATATCGATCATGCGGATCTTGGAGTTGAGTTCCAACATCCTCTGATCACTCTTATCGATATAGACGACCAGCCCATCGGCACTGCGAACATCTTCTTCCGCAGAATCCAGCATGCGTCTCGTCTTCCCGGTACCCTTGACTCCTGCAATGATTTCTACCATATTCACCCCTCCAATACATATCAATGATCTGTATTACCCTGAAAAAATTATAGTATATGGCCTGCCAAAGTACAATGCGTCTTGAAATTTTCCGGCCTGTCCTGTCCTCGAATTTACGTCGGAATTTCTCCGGCTTATTTCTGCAGGATATCCTGGCGATTCTGGATTTCCTTGCGGTTCTTGATTTCCTTGCGGTTCCGGATTTCTTAGCGGTTCTGACCGTAGACCTCCAGGAGATGATTCATCTGCTTATAGAGGGCCGCGTGATTGTCAGCCTTGAAAATAATGCTGATGATCTCCTCTCCCCTGGCATTTTTTGAGAGCAAAACCAGACAGGCTCCTGCCTGATCCGTGGTTCCGGTCTTGCCGCCGACAACCGTCATATCGGATGGGGACTGAATACTGCCCTGCAGATAGCGATTGGTATTCTTCCAGGTCAGAGTCCTCTTCAGGCCTCCGGAGGACTGAAAGCTCCCCGTATGAGTTTTGGAAGAGATGATATCGCGAAAAATAGGATATTTTAAAGCCTCATGGAAGATCAGATACATGTCATTTGCGGTCGTGTAGTGATTGTCATCATGAAGACCGTTGACCGTCACATAGTGCGTGTGCGTCGCCCCGATAGAGGCGGCCGTCTCATTCATCTCTTCCGCAAAATGCTCCGTCGACCCGCCCAGTCCCTCGGCGATCGTGATGGCCGCGTCGTTCCCGGAGGGAAGGATCATAGCGTAGAGGGCCTCCTGCAGACTAATCTGATCTCCGGCCCGAAGACCGGCCATCGTAGACCCTTCCATGACACGCAGGGCATTCTCTGACACTGTCAGCGTATCTGACAGCTGACCGCAGCGCATGGCCGTCAGAAAGGTCAGAACCTTGGTCATGGACGCGGGATAGGCCTTGCGGTTCGCCTGCTTGCTGTAGAGGACATGTCCGCTGGTCTCATTGATGACCAGAGCGGATTGAAAAGCAGAACCCTGTGAATTGGTCGCCGTGTTCACATCGTCTAAGCGGGGAATGACTGTCCCCGCGGAGAGCAGATTACAGGCTTCCTGTCGGGAGGCAGTCAGACCGTAATCCGTCGATGTGTCTGTGATCCGATAGTCAGAGGCCTGCTTTTTGTCCCCGCAGGCGACAAAAACAAAGAGGCAGACCAGAAGAAGGGCCGCGATATATTTTTTCACCGGGATGTATTTTTTACCTGTACATTTCACGCCACTCAAGGTCTCCTCGATCCAGTGATTTAATCAGAAGTTCAGCGGTCGCCAGATTGGTGGCCAGGGGAATATTATTGGCGTCACAAGCGCGAACAATGGGATTGATGTCCGGTTCATTGGATTTCGCTGTCAGGGGGTCGCGAAGAAAAATGACCAGATCCATCTCGTTTTGCTCAATCTGAGCCCCCAGCTGCTGTGCTCCGCCCAGGTGGCCGGCCAGATACTTATGGATATTCAGGTTTGTGACCTCTTCAATCAGTCTCCCGGTCGTCCCTGTCGCATAGAGCTCATTCTGCGTAAGGATCCCCCTGTAGGCAATACAGAAATTCTGCATCAGTTTTTTCTTCGCGTCATGGGCGATCAATCCGATATTCAAAACCGTAAACCTCCTCTTCGACGGCCTGATTGCAGTCCGACATTGAGAACCAGACCTATGCCAAAGTACAAAGTGACAAGTGATGTTAAGCCATAGGAAACAAAGGGCAGGGGCAAACCCGTATTGGGCATCAGACCCGATACAACACAGATATTGACAAAGCTCTGAAAGCCAATCAGAGAGCCGATTCCCACACAGATCAGCTTCCCCGACAGGGTCTTAGCCTTAGAGCCTGTCTGAAAGCAGAGATAGACAATGAAAAAGAGCAGACCGACAATGACAAGAGAACCGACAAAGCCCAGTTCTTCCCCCGCAACCGCAAAGATAAAGTCTGTCTGCGGCTCTGAGATGTAGTTGCCATTCTTCACGGAGTCGACAGCAGTATTATTGATTCCCTTCCCCCAGAAAATACCTGAGGCAATGGCCATGATTGAATTCTGCTGCTGATAGGAGGATTCCGGAAACTCATTCGGACGCAGCCAGGCCAGGATGCGCTTCAGCTGATATCCGGCCTTGGCCGCCAGGGCCGGTCCTCTCCAATAGATAAAGAAGATCAGTAAGGTGATGGCAGGCACTGTGACTCCAAGAGCTGTCGCTACTATTTTACGACTTAAACCCGCGATAAACAACATGGAGACGATGATCAAAAAGGTGACGATCGTCGTAGACAAGTCCGGTTCTCTCACGATCAGAATCAATGGGACGGCTGCCAGAAGACAGGTGATGAAGAGTCTTCTTCCCTCATTGATATCCTCGGTGTGATCGGACAGATATTTGGCGAAGTAGAGGACAAGCAGAACCTTAGCCAGCTCAGAGGGCTGGAATTGAAATCCCTTCAGGCGAATCCACCGGGTCGCTCCTCCCGTCGTCTTTCCAAAGAAGAAGACGGCCAAAAGAGAAAGGCAGGTCAAAAGATAGTAGATCCGCGAAAAATTGAGGAGAAAATCATAGTCGACCAGAGAAATAACCAGCATGACAAGCAGACCCAGGCCAAGACCAAGGAGCTGCTTGCTAAAAAAATCCGGATTGGCGGAAGCGATGACAAAGATTCCGATGACGGTCAGCGCGACCACCGAGATCAGGAGGCGAAAGTTGTAATCTCGAAAGCGATAATTTCGAAAAAAATTTGAGAACATACCTATTCTTCCTTGAGCTTACGACCGGTCAACTGGGGCACAAGACCGCTGGAAAGGGGCTCCATAATCAGAGCTCCCTCAAACACGGCGACTGCCCTGGGCAGGTTTTTGCTCTTTCTGGCGCGGAAGGACCACTTCTTCTCTTCCACCGGGCTTCCGCTGACGCTTCCAATGGTCAGGTCATGATTATCAAACTGATTGGCGACAATATAGCAGTCATCATTATCCGGATACCCCGCCGTCACCTGACCCGAAAGGGTTCCCATGACAATGACGTTCCCGGCCGCCTGAATACTCGCCCTGGCGGACAGGTCTCCCAGGACAATGACGCTGGTGTCGGAAGAAATCTTCTTTTCCCTGCGGACGCTGCCGTTGATAATCATGGCATTCCTGTAAATATTTAATAATCTGGCTTCCTCCATAGACTTGACCAGGAGCTTGTCAGTCATAGGGTCCGTCTCCTGAAGCATGGAAATGTGAATCTCTGAATTGAGCTCAATGGCCTCTACGACGACCTGGATCTCTTTGGCTGTCATCTTGCGCCCCTCAATGCCCAGGGCAAAGGAGCTGGCGCCAAAAAAGGATTTGCTGTCATGGAACTTGCGACAGATATCGCGTATCAGGTCCTCAAAGGGAATCCGGTCATCCAAAAACAAGGTCATTCCGTATTTGCTGCTCTTGATTATGACAGTCTGCTTCATCTTATTCTCCTTAACTCTCCTCTTAATCTCCGTGTCCGCTGCTTCCGGCCTGAATGGCTCCCGTTCCGACAAGCGCATTAGATGCGGCGTCTCCCAGATAACAGCCGATAATATCCCTGGAGACATCCGCCGCGTAGAAGGACTCATAGGCGTAGGGGATCCGCACCGCCAGACAGACGGTCGGATTGTCATAGGGGGCAAATCCAATGAAAAGCCCGTGTGACGCCGTGCTTGTCGAGGACTGAGCCGTACCCGTCTTGCCGGCGATCGGAACCGAAAAATTTCGCATCGTGGACATGTCGGTCACAACCTCTCTCATCCCGACATGGATAAAATTCCAGGTGTCGGAAGAGACTTCTGTGATTTGCGATTTGACGGTGGGGCTATACTTCTGAATCACGTTCCCATTGCTGTCGGAGACATGATCCAGGAGGGTCATCTGATAGACCGTGCCATTATTGGTGACAGCGGTCGCGTAGCGTGCCAAAGCGACAGTTGTCATGTTGTTGTCCGACTGCCCGATCGCCGCCATTACCGGATACTGCGTTGCTATGGAAGACTCCGCTTCCGGAATCTCCACTCCGGTCTTCTGGTCCAGGGCAAACATCTGCGCGTACTTCTGAATCAGATTGATCCCGGCACCATCATTGTAAGCTCCTCCGCTCTTGCACGCCAGCCGATAGCCGACTTCATAGAAGAAATAATTGCAGGAATGGCGAATGGCCTCCTGAGCATTGAGCGTCCCATGTGTGAAGGCGGGATAGGACCAGCACTTGGGATGATTTGAGACCTTGGTGAAAACTCCCTCATCCCGTATGGTTGTCGAGGCGGTAATGACTCCCTCGGAAATACCAGCGACGGTTGTGACCGGCTTAAAGGTAGAACCCGGCGCCGTCTTCTGCTGGGTCGCGTAGTTAAAAAGGGGACGCGAGGAGGACTGGGTCAGCTTCTTGTAGTAGGAGGAGTCTGTCGCGTTGGCAAGCTGATTGGAGTCGTATCCCGGATAGGAAACGCAGGCGAGGATCTCTCCTGTCCTGGGATCGGTGACAACTGCGGAGGCAGTGGAGAGATTGAGGCCCAGCTGTCCGGGCCGGATCTCCAGACTGCGAAGCTTGCTCTGAATGAATCCATAGGCGGAGAGACTGCCGGACGCCAGAGCGTTCCTCGTACTGTCATCCCTGGGCAGAACTCCCTGGTCATATAAAATCGCGCAGAGGGCATTGGGAGAGACCTCATCATTTAAGATGGTGTACCTTCTGGACAGGGCGGCAAAGTCCTGGTCTGCCTGAAGATTTCCCAAAATGTACTCGATGAGGCCCTGATAAGCCTGGTCCGTATCCAGATACTTGGATAAGCCGGGGATTTTGCTGATGTCAATCCAGTTCTTCTTCAGTGCGTACTTGAGGTAGTCATTGACCGACAGATCCTGATTGGCCCAGCGCAGCTGCATCTGGTCTTTATTGTCGATCTTGTCCGCGTTAAAGACAGCGTCCGCCTTTAGCTTTTTGACAATATAGGTAGCGTAGTCCTGTCCCTCATCCCCCAGCGACCGGTAGGCCAGCCCCGAATCGCTCTGCAGCTGGCTCTTGAGCCTGTCCAGACTCTGACGCAGGTGATCGTCAAATTTAGCGGCGACTGCCCGCTCCAGATCACTGGCCCCCTCCGCATTGAGCTTGTCCACATCGATCATATGATTGTTGACCAGCTGAATATAGATGTCATATACGGGCAGAATTTTGTCGGCATAATTGCCGGCGTTCGGATCCGTACTGGTCTTCTTGGTGTTGCTCATTTTGGTCAGAATAACGCCGGCGACCTCCTGCTCTAAGAGCTTGTAGGTCTTGACCTGAAGATCCTTATCAATGGACAGATAGACATCGTTGCCCGCGACCGGGTCCTTTGAGGCCCCTACCTGCAGAGGAGTTCCGACATTATCGACGTATACCGTCTTGGTCCCCTTCTTTCCGGTCAGCTGTTCGTCCATGGACTGCTCCAGACCGGCCTTTCCCACCTGGTCGGTGATCGCGACGGTCTTATCCTCCGCGGATTTTCGATTAAATTCCTCCGTGGAAATCGTTCCTGTATAACCGATGACTGATGAGAAAGCCTCCGCATCCGCGTAATTGCGAACCGTCGTTTCCTTGATGTCAACACCGGGCAGGGACTTGGCGTTTTCCTTGATATAAGCGGCTGTCTTGTCAGAGACATTGGTGGCGATCTCTGTCGCGATGTACTTCTGATAGGAGTTAAGGCTCATCTCAAATCGCAGGATAGCGATTTCATAGGCCGTCTCCTTGTCATAGCGGTTTAAGTCAATGGAGAAGCGCTTTTGAATCAGGTAATCCATAATCTGATTTGCGGTCGCCTGTGATTCGTCGTAACCCAGCTTCTTATTGTAGGTCAGATCGTTGACATTGGATCGGCCGTAGATATCGGCCCGGAAGCGCTGCAGGGCACTTCCCTCCACAGAAAACTGGTATTCTCCACTCCCGTCAATGAAGATGCTGAAATTATTCTTGATGTGATCTCCGTTTGCCTTTAATTTCTCAATAATTTCGGCCAGCTTTTCATTGAGCGTCCGATTCTTCTCCGCGGCATTCTTGTAGGAGGCTGTATCTTCTATTGTGACGGCGTAGGCCAGCTTGTTATAGGCAAGGAGGTTTCCGTTGCGATCATAGATATTCCCCCGGGAGGCATCTTTTAACTGTGTCTTCTCGACACGCAGCTTGTAATTGTTCTGATAGTAAGCGCCTCGGATGATCTGCAGATAGAAAAGCCTGGCTAAAAGCACCGCGGCGAATATCATCATCAGCGTCAGCAGAATTTCCAGCCGGGAACCGGCCAGCCGATCGCGAATTTTCTGGAAAAAATCAGCCAAGACTGCGCCTCCTTTGCTTATCCTCCTGCATCCAGCGATAGATGCGATAAATCAGAGGATAAAGAATCAGCGAGATGACCCCGGTATAAACAGCCTCCGGAATCATAATGTTCAGAAGATAAAACAGAAATTCTCTGTTCCCGTGAAGGAAGAAGGCGCTGATGTAGATCATCAGTCCATAGAGCAGGTCAGAAGCCGCGATCATGGCCAGAGGCATCTTCAGGTCATCCCCGAAAAAGAGATGGCGAAAGAGGCCGTTTAAGCTGCCGATCAGAAGATAGATCAGGGCATAGTAGCCAAAGACCTGGGAGGAGAACAAATCCAGGGCGATCCCGCAGAAAAAGCCCATGAGCATCCCCTGCTTCTGGCTGCGCATAAAGCCCGCGGTCGACGTCAAAATCACCATGAGGTTCGGCATGACAATTCCCAGCTTGAGTTTAGGCAAAGCCCCCATCTGCAGAAGCAGACATGTGAAAATCATAAGCCCTGTCACAAGGAAACGGCGCGCCTGATAGAGAGTTTCATTCATGATCTCCGGTCTCCTTGATCTGCGTAATCACTAAAACCTCCCGCAGCTTCTTGAAGTCCGCTGCCGGGGTCAGACTGCCGGACCTGGTGAGTTTATTGGCATCATTGGTCAGATTGGTCACATAGCCGATCAAAATACCCGGCAGATACTTGTCTGAAATGTTGGAGGTGACGACAGCGTCACCTGCCGCCACACTGGCTGACGGATCCTCCAGAGAACTGATGCGGATGACATTCGACTCCGTCATATCCTTGAGCGATCCGGTAGTGATCAGATTCTGACCCTTATCGGAAATCTGGGCGGAGACACTGCTTGCGTCATTGATAATCGTGTCGACAATCGCGTAATGCGTGCCGACCTCCGTAATGATCCCGATCAGTCCCTTGCCGGCCATCACGTTCATATTGACCTTCATTCCATCGGCAGCCCCCTTGTCGATTGTAAAGGAATTGAACCAATTGGAGGAATCCCTGGCAATCACGTGCGCGGCTGTCTTCGGATACTGTCCGTAGGATTGATCCAGCTGATAGAGCTCCTGCAAATCCTTGAGCTGGGTCTTTTGTCTCTGCAGCTGACTGACCTGATCCTGCGCATCCGCCAATTGACTCCTGAGCTCTTGATTCTCCTGGATCAGGGCAGATCTCGACTTAGCCTCTTCCGTGTTCACCGAGATGTGACTGCCGATGGCGTCAATCCCCCTTTGCATGGGCAAAAAGATCGCAGAGGCAGCTCTTGTGAAGATGCCTCCGTTGAAATTGGCTGAATAGCCCGCAAAGAGCAAAATGCCGCAGATGAAAAGGAGACTTGTAAAAATAAATCGACCGGATAATGCGTTGCGCCTGCGTCTCTTCATGAATAAACCCTAGTTGATATTCCTTGACTTCATCTCATAGCCGAACCTGGAGTAATGGGCATCTGTCACAACGGAACTCAGTCCCATGACAACCGTCTCCTCTCCCCGCTCGGCCACGTTCATTTGGATATTTGTGATGGACTTGATGAAGGAGTCTAAAGAGCGAATATTGGATCCGCCGCCTGTCAGGTAAATGCCGCTGTGAACAATGTCTTTGGCAAGCTCCGGCGGAACCTTCTCCAAGAGCAGCTTGATCGCGGTCGCCAGATTCTGCAGGTCATCTCTCATTCCCTCATAGACCATCTTTGCGTCCACCTCGAACTCCATGGGAAGTCCGGATACCACATCTCTTCCGACAATCATCAGAGCTCCCTGGGCATCCTCGATGGCGGATCCGATCTCCTCCTTGAGCATCTTGGCGGTCTTGCGGCCAATGACCAGATTAAACTGCCGGCGAATATAGGTGACGATAGAATCATCCAGCTGGTTGCCTCCCATGGGAAGAAGCTCGGAGATTACGATTCCGCCGAGAGATACGACTGAGATCTCCGTCGTATCGGCTCCCATATCGACGACCATGACGCCCTTGGGCTCATTGACGTCCACCCCCATGCCGATGGCGTCAGCCAGGGGCTTCTCGCAGATTCGAATGGAATGCGGCCTGACCTTGGCCTTGGCGAAAATATCAAAGAAGGCCTTCTTCTCCACCTCAGTGATATCATTCGGGACAGCGACCACAATATCGCTTCTCTTGATATTGGCCTTTAGATCCGCCTCTAAGACCGCATAGATCATGGTCTGCATATTGTCGAAGTCGGCAATGACTCCGTTGATGATAGGAAAAGAAACCTCAATATTGGCCGGCGCCTTCTCATACATGGCATAGGCGGCATCGCCGTAGGAATACATCTGATTGCGATTCACAAGAGCGATGGTGTCTTTGATATTGGTGATGTCGTTGGAAGCCTTGGAAAAGATCTTGAGATTCCCCGTTCCAAAATCAATACCGTATGCGTTGCTCATAGGATCTCCTCCTCCTAGATCAGTTCCCCCTGACGGAAACTGTAATACTGGTGATCGCCGATGATAATGTGATCCCGCAGGGCGATTTCAAGATACTGCCCTGCCATCTTGGCCTCCTGCGTGGCCAGATAGTCGGCCTGCGAAGGGGTGGGATCCCCGCTGGGGTGATTGTGCAGGAGCACCAGCTGACTGGCCTGATGCGTCAGGGCCAGCGAGAAGATTTTGCGAATGGGAAAATCCGTTCGGTCACTGCTCCCCAGGCTGATGACAGACTCAAATACCAGCTCGTCTCTCACATTAAAATAGGCCGCAACCAGAAGTTCACTGTCTTCGTGTCGCAGCCGTTCCATATAATAGCCTGCAATGGATTTGGTCTCAGTCAGTTTTAACTTCCTGCGCCTCGTATTGCTGGCAATTCGCCTGGACAACTCGAAAACAGACTGCAATTCTCTTGCCTTGACCGGTCCGATACCGGGGATAAGCATGAGTTCATCCCTGGAGATATTGACCAGATCAGCCAGCGAGTGCTGTCGCAGACGAAGAAGCTCCTCAGCCATAGCTAAGACATCGCAGTCTCTTGTCCCGCTCCGAAGAAGAATGGCAATCAGCTCCGCGTCCGTCAAGGCCGCGCAGCCACAGCGATCCAACTTCCGATCCGGCGCGTTGTCAGCGTATCTATTGTCAAAATGATTCCTGCTCCTCATGCCTGCCTCATTGGTCTTGCACAAGAGCGATATCATCGGTCAGCCAAAAACATATTAGCATAATTGACTATCCGTCACAAGATTAGCCTCATAGACTTTCTGCAGGGACATCATGATTCCGAGCTTGGCGTGAGGCCAGGTCAGGCCTCCCTGAAAAAAGGCTGTATAGGGGGGGCGCAGGGGCCCGTCCGCAGACAACTCGATGGAGGATCCCTGGACAAACGCGCCCGCGGCCATAATGACCGGATCATCATAGCCCGGCATATCCCAGGGCTCCGGTTTCACATAAGAATCCACCGGGGCCGCCGCCTGGATGCCCTGGCAGAAGGCAATCAGGCCCTCCGGTCTTCCGAAGGTCACCGCCTGGATAATATCATGCCTCTTCTCTGTTCCATTGGGAAGCACCGAAAAGCCCAGGCTCTCATAGAGCTTTGCCGCGAAGATTGCCCCCTTCATGGCCGCCCCTGTCACTGTCGGCGCCAGAAAAAAGCCCTGGAAGAAGTCCCTCATGACCCCGAGGGAAGCGCCGACCTCCTTGCCCAGCCCCGGGGAAGTCAATCGATACGCGGCGTTTTCCACACAGGCCCTGCTTCCGGCAATATAGCCCCCGATCGGTGCAAGACCTCCGCCGGGGTTTTTGATCAGGGAGCCGACCATCATATCCGCGCCCACATCCAGAGGCTCGATTGTCTCCGTGAATTCACCGTAGCAATTGTCAACCATGACGATCAAAGACGGCTTAATCTCCTTGACAAAGCGGACCAGCTGTCCGATTTTCTCCACGGACAGGGTCGGCCGGGTCTGGTATCCCTTGGACCGCTGGATTGTCACCAGGCGGGTCTTCTCGTTGATTGCGGCGCGGATGCTCTCATAGTCAAAATCGCCGTTTTCCAGGAGGTCCACCTGTCGGTAGCTGATCTGATACTCCGCGAGAGAGCCTCTTGCGGGCCGAATGCCGATCACCTCTTCCAAGGTGTCGTATGGCTTGCCGACAGGAGACAAGAGCTCGTCTCCCGGGCGCAGATTAGACATCAGGGCAAGGGCAAGAGCATGCGTTCCGCAGGTGATCTGAGGGCGGACCAGAGCATCCTCCGCGCCGAATGTATCCGCGTAGACCTTCTCCAGGGTCTCTCTTCCCAAATCATCGTAGCCGTAGCCGCTGGAGGAGTTGAAGCAGTCTGCCGAGACCCGGTTCTTCTGCATGGCGGCGATCACCTTCATTTGATTGTATTCCGTCAGCCGATCAATTTCCTCAAAACGGCTTTTCAAGCCGTCTAAAACTCTGTGCGCGTAATGACAGACGGCTGGACTGATGCCCAGCTTATGGTACATCTCTTCAATCTGCTCCATAAATTCCTCTCTTCTTCAAAAGCTCGACAGCCCTTTTTACGATGAGATCCTCATCATTGCCAAAGGCAGATTTATCCAGCCAGACAACGTCTTTTTCCCTTCGAAACCAGGTCAGCTGGCGCTTGGCGAAATGTCTGCTGTCTCTCTTGATCTGATATACCGCCTGATCCAGACTGATCCTGCCATCCAGATATTCCAGGATCTCCTTGTAACCCAGTCCCTGCATGGAGACCATTCCCTGATGATAACCGGCCCTCTTTAAAGCTGCCACCTCGTCTAATAAGCCCTCCTGCATCATGCGATCGACCCGCTTGTCAATGCGCTGATAGAGGGTCTTTCGATCCTGCGTTAAGACAAAATAAGCCAGATTGTAGGGGCTCTTCTTTTCCCTCTCCCGGGCGTTGTGGTCAGAGATTCTCTGGCCGCTGACATGATAGAATTCCAGGGCGCGCACAACACGCTTTACATTGTTAAAATGGATCTGGTCTGCCGCCGAAGGATCAACGGCCCTTAACTTTTCGTGCAGGAATTCGGGTCCCTCTTCCTCTGCCAGAGCTTCCATCCTCTGTCGAAATTCCACATCCTCTTGCATTGAGGTGAAATCAATATCTCTGGTGATCGCCTGAATGTAAAATCCGGTCCCCCCCACGATCATCGGAATGCGGCCGCGGGCATAGATCTCTGCCATGGCCTTTTTGGCCCTCTCCTGAAAGATAACGACATTCCAGGGCTGATCCGGCTTGACGCAGTCGATCAGATAGTGGGGGATCCCCTCCATCTCATCTTCTCTGATCTTGGCTGAGCCGATATCCATGCCCTGGTATACCTGCATGGAATCCGCGGAGATGATGCTTCCGCCGACCTCTTTGGCTATTCTGATTGAGAGGGCGCTCTTTCCGACCGCGGTCGGGCCGGCGATAATAATCAAGGGCTTCATGTGACAATCCTCTTGAATTTGCGATCCAGATCATAGTGACTAAAGGAAATAATCGTCGGGCGGCCATGGGGACAGTGATAGGGATTTTCCAGAGTCAGAAGCTCTGCGATCAGCTCTTTGATCTCGGCAAGAGAGAGCTTACTGTTTCCCTTGACAGCGGCCTTGCAGGACATGGAGGCCACCTTCTCCATGACAAGCTCGGAGGAGGCGTTCGCCTTGAAGTCACAGGCCTGGGCAATCATATCCAAAAAGAGCGTCCTGGCATCGATCTGAAAGAGATTTCCCGGACCCCCCTTGATGGCATACTCCTTGCCTCCAAAGGGCTCCAGGCGAAATCCGATGCGGTAAAAGGCATCGGAGCACCTGTCATAAGCCTCCTGCTCCAGGGGGGAGAGGCTGACGATGATCGGGGGAGAGAGCAGCTGCGAGGTCATCTCCTTGTCCTTCAGTTGAGCCATTGTGCGCTCATAGAGGACTTTTTCGTGGGCAGCATGCTGATCGATGATATACATTTTGTCGGCATACTGAATGATCCAATAAGTGCCGAAGACCTGTCCCACGATTGTAAAGCTCTCTCTGGCCTCCTGGCTGAAAAATTTGGGCTGCGTATAATCGCCAAAGCCCTTTTTGGCCCTCTCCGAAAGATTCATCTCCCGGCCCGAAGGCTCTTCCCTCAGCTTCCTTTTCTTTTGATCTGAGAGACCTGTTGAGGTTCCGTCATCTTTACAGCTCACATCATCTTCATGGATTCCCTTGTCTTTACGGCTCGCGTCGTCTGTATGGCTTGCGCTGATCGGGCGATCATACTGCTTCTCGTAGGGAGAGTCATTTTTGATATCATCCATAATCTGACGGCGGATCTCTTCCAGACGGGACCGCTCGAAGGGCTCAGCCCCTGCCGCTTTTGCCGACGGGGCCGGCGTCCTGGCCGGCTTCTGGCTCTGAATGGGGATATTGGAGATGTCTTCGCGCATAAGCAGTCTCTGGGAAACAGCGGACGCAAGGCCGGCGTACACTTCATCCGCGTCGTCGAAGCGAACCTCCATCTTGGTCGGGTGGACATTGACATCCACGCTTCCGTCCGGGAAGGTCAGCTCCAGGACGCAGAAGGGGTACTGGTGCTGCATCATATAACCCTTGTATCCCTCTTCTAGGGCTTTCGATAAGAGCTGACTTCTCACATAGCGGCCATTGATGAAAAAATTCTCGAAGCTGCGATTTCCTCTGGTTAAAGAGGGTTTGCCAATAAATCCCTCCAGGGTATATGTTTCTCTCTCACAGCGGACAGGAAGAAGGTCCATTGCGACGCTTCTTCCGTAGATCTGATAGATTGCGTCCTTAAGACTTCCCTTTCCCGCCGTCGCCATCTTCTGCTTCCCATTGGAGATAAAGCGAAATGAGATCCCGGGATGAGACAGGGCGAGGCGTTCCATGATGTCGGAGATGTAATTGCCCTCTGTGGCGGCCGTTCTTAGGAATTTGCGGCGGGCAGGCGTATTGAAGAAGAGCTGCCTGACAATAAAGGTCGTCCCGTCCGGGGCTCCGATTTCTGTCAGTGAGATTTCTTTTGCCCCCTCAATGACATAGCGGGACCCGGTCAGGGACTCGGAAGTCTTGCTGATCAGCTCTACCCTGGAAACCGCGGCGATTGACGAGAGCGCCTCTCCTCGAAAGCCCAGCAAATGAATGGCTAAAAGGTCTTCCGACGACCTGATTTTTGATGTGGAATGGGGCAGGAAGGCCAGAGAAATCTGCTCCCTGGGGATGCCGCATCCGTTATCCGTGACGCGAATATAGTCAATGCCCCCCTCCTTGATCTCTACCGAAATGGCCGTCGCCCCGGCGTCAATGGCATTTTCCGTCAGCTCTTTGACGACGGAGGCCGGGCGCTCGATCACCTCTCCCGCGGAAATCTTATCAATTGTCTCCTGGCTCAAAAGAGCGATATCTTGTCTATCCATAAGCGCACCCTCGCATATATTTACCAGCGATTTTTCACCTTGTTCTGCATCTCATTCAGACGGTTTAAAGCCTCCAGAGGCGTGAGATTGGAGATATCCATATCGCGCAGTTCTCTGATGATATCATCATCCTTTATGGTGTCAAAGAGACTCATCTGGCCCATATCAACCTCATCCAGGGAAGATGGCGGTTTTCTGGCCCCTCTCTTCGCTTCCGGCAGAATATTCGCGGCGATCAGAGTGATGTCATGATCGGACAGTTCTTCAGAGATTTCCTTTGCCCGCTCGATGACCCCGTCCGGTACTCCGGCCAGCTTGGCCACCTGAATTCCATAACTTCGGTCAGCTCCGCCGGGAACAATTTTCCTGAGGAAGACGATCTCGTCCCCCTTTTCCTTGACGGCGACGCAGTAGTTATTGACCCCGTCGATCCTCCCCTCAAGCTCTGTCAGCTCATGATAGTGGGTGGCAAAGAGGGTCTTTGCCCCGATCAGTCTGCTGTTGGCAATGTATTCCACCATGGCCCAGGCAATGGACAGGCCGTCAAAGGTGGAGGTCCCCCTCCCGATCTCATCCAGGATCAGAAGAGATTTGGAGGTCGCGTTTCGGAGAATATTTGCGACCTCGCTCATCTCTACCATAAAGGTCGATTGTCCGCTGGCCAGATCGTCTGACGCGCCGACGCGGGTGAAGATACGGTCCACCACTGAAATGTTGGCAGCTTCTGCAGGCACGAAGGAACCGACCTGAGCCATGAGGACAATAATGGCGTTCTGGCGCATGTATGTGGATTTTCCGGCCATGTTGGGACCGGTGATGATGGAGAGCCGGTGGCTCTTGTTGTCCAGATAAGTGTCGTTGGCAATAAAATCTCCGTCGCGCAGCATCTTCTCCACTACCGGATGACGCCCGTTCTTGATTTCCAAGATCCCTCTTTTGTTCAGCCGCGGCCTGCAGAAACGGTTGTCCTCTGCCACCTTGGCAAGAGACTGGTAGAAGTCCAAGGAGGCGATGGCCCTCGCCGTCTTCTGAATGCGGACCACCTCCTGGCCGACGCGGTCGCGCACCTGACAAAAAAGCTCATTTTCCAAGGCAAGAAGGCGGTCAGCGGATCCCAGGATCGTATTCTCCAGCTCCTTGAGCTCTGGTGTATAGAAGCGCTCCGCGTTGGTCAGAGTCTGCTTTCGGATGAAGTAGTCGGGAACCAGATTCAGGTAAGAATTGGTGACCTCCAGATAGTATCCGAAGACCCTGTTGTACTTGATGCGCAGATTCTTGATTCCTGTCTTCTCACGCTCCCTGGTCTCTAACTCCGCCAGCCACTGCTTGCCGTCTGTGGCCGCGGCTCTGAGCCGATCGATCTCCTGGTTGTAGCCCGCTCGGATGATGCCCCCCTCATGGGAGGAGATCGGCGGTTCCTCCGCGATGGCTGACGAAATCAAAGTCTTTATGTCTTCCAGCGGATCCATGTCGTCGAGAATCCGCTTCATATTCCGGGATGAGAAATCCGCCAGAAGGGCACGGATGGCCGGGAGGACGGCGACAGAGGACGCGAAGGCGACCAGGTCTCTCGGATTGGCCGTCTGATAGGTGATCCTTGTGATCAGCCGCTCCAGGTCATAGACCGGATTTAAGTACTCCCGGATCTCCTCGCGGCTGATCATGTCCGAGAGCATTTCATCCAGGGCGTCATAGCGGTTTATAATTTCCTCTTCGTCAATCAATGGCTGTTCAATACGGGAGCGAAGCATCCTGGCCCCCATCGCCGTCCTGGTCTTGTCCAGGACCCAGAGCAAAGATCCCCTCTTCTCCTTCTCTCTCAAGGTCTCCACAAGCTCTAAGTTGCGGCGGGTGGCGGCATCAAGCAGCATGTAGTTTCCACCCCGGTAGGGTGAGATAGCGGACATGTTTGCCAGATCTGACTTCTGCGTCTCAATCAGATACTTAAGCAGGGCTCCGGCCGCAATGCTCCCGATCGGGAAATCCTTAAGGCCCAGGGCTGTCAGGTCTGATACATGAAAATGCTCTCTGAGCAGGTTCAGGCAGGCCTCATCCTCAAAGTAATAGGATTCCAGGGGGCTGATCGCCATATGGAAGCGATCCCTCAGGGCATCTAAGTCAAGTCCGCACATGGACATGGAATCATTGCAGACCAGCTCCGACGGATGATACTTGGACAACTCATCCATGAGCTTTCGGTCAGAATCCAGTTCCGTGACGAAGAAATCCCCGGTGGACACATCCGCCGCCGAAAGACCGAAGGTATTGCCCACATAGATGATACTGAGAATATAGTTGTTCTTCCCCTCCTCGAGCGAGGACGCGTTCATATTGGTTCCGGGGGTTACAATGCGGGTGACGCCCCGTTTCACCATCCCCTTTGCCTCCCTGGGATCCTCCAGCTGATCGCAGATGGCAACCTTGTAGCCCTTTTGCACCAGTCGGTTGAGATATGACTCCACCGCGTGATAGGGGACTCCGCACATGGGAGCTCGCTCCGGAAGGCCGCAGGCCT
The DNA here is from genome assembly GCF_000160115.1 of Shuttleworthella satelles DSM 14600. GTDB lineage: Bacteria > Bacillota > Clostridia > Lachnospirales > Lachnospiraceae > Shuttleworthia > Shuttleworthia satelles. Next base: position 1,056,038 of record NZ_GG665866.1, on the reverse strand, counting down.
TGCCGGTCAGAGTCAGCTCCAATTCCCTGGAGACAGAGATCGCGTCGTCAAAGAACATCTCGTAGAAGTCACCAAGGCGATAGAAGAGAATGCAGGTCGGATTCTCCCTCTTTGTGGCAATATAGTGTTCCATCATAGGGGTCAGATCCTTGAGGAACTGTGGGTTTTTTTCCAGATCACTGTATGTCAGCATAGAAACACTTTCATTTTATAAAAACGGATACATCTTATTAAAATCCGATGCGTCAGGTCACAGTATCAGCATACTCTCTGATGATCGCCTCCGCCACCTTCAGCCCGTCCATTGCCGCTGAAGTGATTCCTCCCGCGTAGCCGGCCCCCTCCCCGCAGGGATAGAGCCCCTTAATCTTCGACTGAAAGTTCTCTCCCCGCAAAATGCGAACCGGTGAGGATGTCCGGCTCTCTACGGCGCTCAAGATGGCGTTTTCATCGTCAAAGCCCGAGATCTTTTTTCCAAAGAAAGACATGGCATCGATCAGGTCTGCCTCCATGTCCTCCGATAAGAAACCGCGGAGATTGGTCAGTCTGCAGTCCCCCCTTGCGCAGCTGGCAAAGCTTCCATAGGACGAGGACGGGCGATTGACCAAATAGTCTCCCCAGAGCTGCTGGGGAATCGATCCCTGACCAAGGGCATAGGCTCTCTTTTCCATCTCTCTCTGATAGGCCATTCCCGCCAGCGGATCACGCATGTCAAATTCCCTCTTTCCCACGGTGAGAACGATGGCTGAATTGGCATTGGCGCTTCCCCGATTGGCATAAGACATCCCGTTGACCGCCAGGCGTCCTGTCTCAGAAGAGGCGTTGACCACATATCCGCCGGGGCACATGCAAAATGAGTATACACCTCTTCTGCCCGGTAAGCTCCTGGCAAGTTTATAGGAGGCGGGAACCGGCGGCCTGCTTGTCTTGCCGTATTGGGAGTCGTCGATCATCTTCTGCGGGTGTTCGACGCGAAATCCCAGGGCAAAGGGCTTGGCCTCCATGGGCACCTGTTCGTTGTACAGGGTCTCAAAGCTGTCTCTGGCGGAGTGGCCGATGGCCAGGACAAGGCGGCTGCAGGGAAGAAATTCTTCCTCCCGGTCCGAAGAGGATCCTTTGCGAAAATAGAGTCCCTCGATTCTCCCCTCCCGAATCAGAGGCCGCGTCATCCTGGTCTGAAAGCGAAAACTGCCGCCGAGATCGATGATCTTTTGCCTGAGATTTCGCATGACAAGGACAAGAATATCCGTTCCGATATGGGGTTTGGCATCGATCAGGATTTCCTGCGGAGCGCCGCAGGCAGCCAGTGTCTCGAGGACAAATCGATTCCTCCCGAGAGAGTCTCTGACCTGCGTGTTGAGTTTTCCGTCAGAGAAAGTCCCCGCTCCTCCCTCTCCGAACTGGACATTGGACGAGGGATCCAGACGACCTGTTCTCCAGAAGGCCTCCACATCCGCCATCCGCTCGTCCACAGTCTTGCCACGCTCAATCACCAGAGGCTGTAAGCCCGCCAGGGCCAGGAGGTAGGCGGCAAAGATCCCCGCGGGGCCGCTTCCGATGATCACGGGTTTCTCCTCTGCCCGGCCTGATACGCGCCGGCCAGCGATTGGATCAGGCAGAAGGTAGCGCTGAGGATGATAGGCGCTGATTCGGTTGTCCCCTGCGTGCCGCCTGAGAAGCTTCTCCTCCTTCCCGCAGGAAACCGCGAGACTGTAGCTGTAAAAGAGCCGGGGCTTCTTCCTGGCGTCGATCGACCGGCGAAGAATCTGCAGCATCTTGATCCTCTCTTCCGGAATTCCAAGAAGAGAGGCTGTTTTCTTTCGCAGAGCTCTTCTCTCTTCCTCTTTGTCCTGGCCCTCTGATGAAACGGGCAGATGCAGCTGTGTCAATCGAATCATAAATGCCTCTCTCCTGCGATATCCGCGCCTGCCAGACAGCCGGAGGTCCAGGCCCACTGCAGATTGTAGCCTCCGCAGATTCCATCGATGTCCAAGACCTCTCCGGCGGCATAAAAGCCCGGAGAAAGCAAAGACTCCATGCTGTCTGATGAAAATTGATCGGTAGCCAGGCCGCCGGCGGTTGTCTGCGCCTGCTGATAACCGCCGGTCCCCACAATGGGGATCTCAAGGGAAAGAAGTCTGTTCAGCAAATCTTCTCTTTCACGCGCATCCAGTCCTCCCACTCTCCTGTCCAAGGAATAGCCGGTCCATTCTTTCAGAAGGCCAAGTAGACGGCCGGGAAGGATCCCCTGAAGACAGCTCTCCAGGCTCTCTTTTTGCCTTCCAAAAAGGATTTCAGACAGCTTCTCTTTTCTCTGCTCCATGGCAAGCCAGGGGAGGATCAAAAGACGGGCGCTGACCAAGGAGCCCTCGTTCAAGGCGTATGAGGCATCGCGGCTGACCTGAAGGACCGGTATACCGGAGATACCGTCTCGATTACACTGGATCTCCCCCTGGTCATAAGCAGCTTCTCGTCCGTCGATCAGAAGCTGAATCCCTGCCTGCAGACGAAGACCGGCCAGATCCTCAAGGAGAGGCCATTCGGACTTCAGAGAAACCAGAGCCGGCGCCGGAGGAATAATCCTGTGTCCGAGCTTCTCGGCCCAATAGTAGCCATCCCCCGTAGATCCGCTGGCAGGGGCAGCCTTTCCCCCACTGGCCAGAAGAAGACTGCGGCAGAGATAGTCCCCTTTGCTCTGACTTTTCAGGTCGACGAAAGCGACCCGGTAACGGAAATCCTTCTGTCGGACGGCTGCAAAACCCCGGCAGGACTCCCCGGTATGAATGGACACGCCCAGCTTCAAAAGACGGCAAAGCAGAGCTTTCTGCACAGAGGCGGCCTCCTGCGTGGACGGATAGAGACAGCCCTCTCTCTCGTAGGGGAGAATTCCCAGGTCAAAGAAAAAGTCCAGGGTCTCTTTCAGCCCGAATTTCTCCATGGCCCTGACAGCAAAGTCAGGGTCTGCTCCACGATAAGCGAAGCGACCCTGCCTCAAATTGCTGAAATTGCACCTGCCGTTGCCGGTCATGCGAATCTTTCTGCCGACTTGCTTGTTTTTCTCCAGGATCAGTACCGAGGCGCCACGCGAAGCGGCCGCGATCGCGGCTGCCATACCGGAAGCGCCGGCGCCGATTACAATCAGATCATAGGCCTGCATGGAAAACTCCTCACATCAAATGCATCTTTTTGGCAAGGCCAACCAAAAGGCTGCCCTTGGGGAAACGAAGGAGGGTCTCCTCATTGATCGCCCCCAGCCGGATGATCGCGATAAAATAGACAAAGGCCCCGACGACTACCGCGAAGAAGGTCGCCAGCAAATTGCTGTGGGAAAGCATGGCCAGCCGATAGGCTAAAAAAACCGCCAGTCCCATAATGGCTGAGGCCGCCAGAGGCAGGATGTAAGTCTCCTTTAGGAGGGGACGGGGAGCGGCGTATTTCATGATAGACCGGTGATTGAGATAGGAAATCAGAAGCGCGTCCACCGTGTATGCCATGATCAGACCGTAGATTCCCAGATGGAAAACCAGCATGGCCACGACCAAAAAGAGCGCCTGCACTCCTGTCGCGATCAGGGAATGAATGATCGGCAGATTCAGGTGATCAATTCCCTGCAGAAGACTGTTGGACAGGGTCGAGAGACAGACGAAGACGATCGTCAGCCCTCCCACCACCATCATCATGGCTGAGGTCGGATCGGGATCCCGAAAGAGAAGAAGCATAATCGGCCTGGCCAAAACGGCCAGCCCCACCGCTGAGGGGATGGCCACCAGCATGACAAAACGGGTGGCATTTTCCAGCTGCCTTTTGACCAGATCCATCTTCCCTGCGTGAAAGGCCATGGTCAGGGTCGGAACCGCGGAGGCGCCGATGGCGGAGGCGATCGAGATGGGCACATTCTGTATGACCCGATACTCTCCGGTATAGACTCCCCACCAGGAGGAGATCTGCTCGCGCGGAATCCCCTGCAGGACAGCCAGGTTTTTGAAAATCCCCTGATCGATGATCAGAACAATATTATAAATGGTCGTGGAGAGCAGAACCGGGACAATGGTCAGAACCAGTGTCCGCATGATCCCGCTGTAGGGGCTGACCGTCCCCGTCTTCTCTCTTGCCATGCGACGGAAGAAGCCGGGTAAAAAGGCCAGAAAGATAAAGAGCATGACCAGCAGAGCCATGACGGATCCAGAAGTCGTTCCCAAGGTTCCGCCGGCCGCTCCATAGGCGGCAGCAACCTGGGCGGTATCAGATCGGTCTGCGGCGACGCGGCCTCCAAAGGAAAAGAGGGTGTAGGCGGCTGCGACGGATATGATGGCGTTGACGATCTGCTCCATGATCTGAGAGACAGCGGAGGGAATCATGGAGCCGAGTCCCTGGAAAAATCCCCGCAGGACACCGACAATGGCGACAATAAAGAGGGTCGGCGCCAGCACGCGCAGAGCGATCGCGGCATAGGGGGTCTTTAAGAGCTCACCGGTCAGAAAATCCGCGCCAAAATAGACGATGAGACCGGCCAGGCCTCCGGACACAGCGGCAAAGGCCAGAGCCCCCTTGAGAACGCGAAAGGCATTTCTGTGCTCCTGATTGGCCATCCTGGCGGCGACCACCTTGGAGACGGCAAGCGGAATACTGTAGGATGAGATGATCAAGAGCAGATTATAGATCTCATATGCCGTTCCATAGTAGTCATTGCCCATTTTCCCTATGATGTTGGTCAGGGGAATCCGGTAGATCAGGCCTATGACCCTGCTGACAATGGAGGCGATCGCCAGGATGGATCCCTGCATCAGAAAAGAGCTGTCGCTCTTTCTCAACTTGTTCTGCTGCTCATTACCCATACGCCTTCTCTCTATCGGTAGATCCCCAACTGGTCCAGCATCTCGGACTGACGGCGCTCCATGTCAATCCTTTCCGCATCTGTCATGTGGTCATAGCCCATTAAGTGTAACATACTGTGAGCGATCAGGAAGGCGAATTCCCGCCTGGTCGAGTGGCCATAGTCCTGAGCCTGGGAGACCAGCCTTGGAATACAGAGGACGATATCTCCCAGAACAGCCTCGCCGCTGTCCGGGTTAAAGAAATCGTCTGTCTTCTCTATTTCCGAGAAATCTCCGGGGGCCGGATAGTCGATGAAGGGAAAAGACAAGACGTCCGTCGGCCGGTCAATCTGCCGGTATTCCCGATTGATCTGATGCATACGATCCAGATCGACCAATGTCACGGAGACCTCCGCCTCAAAGGGAAAGCGCTCATAATCCAGGGCCTTTCGGATCACAGTCTCCAGCAGTTTTTTGTAGTCAAAGGGCAGATCAAGCCCGCACTCTTCTTCTAAATGAATGGTCATGCCCTGTGTCCTCTTCTTGCGGGACCCGTCTTGCTGCCGATTCGCATGGCGTCCCTGCGTATCCTCGTCTCTTTCTTCTCATACTCCTCGTAGGCATTGACAATCTTCTGCACCAGAGGATGCCGCACGACATCCTTGCCGGTCAGCTGACAGACCGCGATATCATCAATACCCGAAAGGACTTTAGCCGCGACATCCAGACCGGACTTCTGGTCGGCTGACAGATCCTTCTGGCTGGCGTCTCCGGTGATCACCGCCTTGGAGCCGAAGCCGATCCTGGTCAGAAACATCTTCATCTGCGCCGGCGTCGTATTCTGCGCTTCATCCAAGATGATGAAGGCATTATCCAAAGTCCTCCCTCGCATGTAGGCCAGGGGGGCCACCTCAATCAGACCCTTTTCCATATTGCGCTGATAGCTTTCGGCGCCCATGATCTCATAGAGGGCATCGTAAAGCGGACGCAGGTAAGGATCGATCTTGCTCTGCAGGTCACCCGGCAGGAAGCCGAGCTTCTCACCGGCCTCAATTGCGGGTCTGGTCAGGATGATGCGCGAGACCTCCTCTCTCTGAAAAGCCATAATAGCCATGGCCATAGCCAGGTAGGTCTTTCCGGTCCCGGCCGGGCCCAGGCCGAAGACAATCATCTTCTGCCGGATGGCATCGACGTAGGCCTTCTGACCCAGCGTCTTCGGCTTGATCGGCTTTCCGGCAACCGTGTGCGCGATGACATCTCCGTCGACCTTTAAGATGGTCTGCACGGGATTCATCCCATCCTCATGCAGAGACATGGCGTAGCGGACATTTTGCTCCTGGATACTCTCTCCGCTCTTTGAGAGAGCCAAAAGGGAGTCCAGGACATCTCTGGCGCGCTCGACGCCATCTCTCTCCCCGATGATCTTGATGGAATCGCCGCGGGCGATCAGGCTGACCGCGAAGGTCTGCTCGATGAGTTTGATGTTGCGGTCAAACTGGCCGAAGATATTCTCCAGGTGATCCAGAGGAATATCGATAGATCCTTCAATTAGACTCAATTCCGATCCTTTCTACTTGTGGTAGGGTTCCCCTCTGCTGATGCGAAAAGCCCGGTAAATCTGTTCCAGTACAATCACCCGCATGAGCTGATGGGGAAAGGTCAGGGGCGAAAAAGAAAGCTTTTCATCCGCCCTGGCAAGAAGCTCCTCGGACAGGCCAAGGGAAGCTCCGATGACCAGTGTGATTGACGACTGTCCTCCCAGACTCAGGCGATCCAAATGCTCTGCCAGTTGAAGCGAATCCATCATCCGCCCGTCGATGGCCAGGGCGACGACATAGTCCCTCTCCCGGATGGAGGCAAGAAGGCGGTCCCCTTCTCTTTTGAGGATCTGCTCTTCCTGCGCCCGGGAGGCGCCCTCCGGGATCTTCTCATCCGCCAGCTCTGTGATCTCCAGACTGCAGTAACGACTCAGCCGCTTGCTGTATTCTGAGACGGCGTCTCTGAAAAATTTCTCCTTGATCCTGCCCACGCAGAGCAGGCGAATTCTCGGTCCCATCAGCTTCTCCTGGCCCGGGCGGCCCGGAGGCAGTTCTTCATCAGCATCGCGATGGTCATGGGCCCGACCCCGCCGGGTACAGGTGTGATCGCGGACACCCTGTCAAAGGCATCTTCGTAATCCACATCCCCATGCAGGCTTCCGTCCTCCATGCGGTTGATTCCCACGTCTATGACAACCGCTCCCTCCTTGAGGTCAGCCCCCTTGACGAAATCCGCCCGGCCAATGGCGGCGATAAGAATATCCGCCCGTCGCATAAGCTCGGGCAAATTCGCGGTACGGGAGTGGGCAATCGTCACGGTCGCGTGCTCTCTTAACATCAGAAGGGCGACCGGCTTGCCCACAATATTGCTCCTCCCCAGAACCAGACATTCCTTTCCCTCCAAGGGGATATGACTCCTTTTTAACAATTCAAGAATGCCGGCTGGGGTACAGGGCAAAAAGCCGTCCTGGCCGATCAAGAGCCTGCCCAGGTTCTCAGGGAGGAAACCGTCTACATCCTTGGCCGGGTCGATCGCCTCAATGACAGCGTCTGCGTCAATCTGCCGAGGCAAGGGCAATTGAACCAGGATCCCATCCACATCCTCCCGGGCATTGAGATCGCGGATCTGCCTCAGGAGATCCTCCTGACCGCAGCTCTCTGGCAGATGAAATTCCAGAGATTTGATCCCGCAGGCCGCGCAGGCCCTGTGTTTATTCCTGACATAGACCGATGAGGCGGGATGATCTCCCACCTGTACGACTGCCAGACAGGCTTTGATCCCCCTGGCTGCCAGGGCCTTTGCCTCCTGTTTTACTTCCTCTTTGATCTGCGCGGAAATTGCCCTTCCGTCAATGATCTTAGCCATAAAAACCTCACTTAGAAGAGACCTGTAATCACACTGTCATTCGTCACGTCGATATGATTGGCTGCGGGAACCCGGGGAAGACCGGGCATGGTCATGATATTGCCGAGAACAACGACGACAAAACCGGCGCCGGCAGCGGGATAGATCTCTCTTACAGTGACACGGAAGTGCTCGGGACGGCCCAGTTTCCCGGCGTCATCGGACAGGGAATACTGGGTCTTTGCCATACAGACAGCGAAATGGTTCATGCCCATGGAGACAATCTTCTGCAACTGGCGCCGGGCGGCCGGACTGTAATCGACACCGTCAGCCCCGTAGATCTTGTCGGCGATCCTTTTGATCTTCTCCTCAAGGGGAAGAGAGGGCTCATAGAGAGGATGATACTCGCTCTTCTTATTCTCAAGAACTTCAAGGACCTTCTCGGCCAGGGGGATTCCTCCCTCGCCGCCCTTGGCCCACACTTGCGACAGGGCAAATTCACAGCCTTTCTTCTGGCAGAAGTCCCGGACCAGGTCTGTCTCCGCGGGCGTATCCGTCAAAAAGGAATTGAGGGTCACCACGATGGGCAGACCGAAGCTGTGCAGGTTCTCAATGTGCTTGTCCAGATTGGCGATTCCCCTCTCCAGCGCCGCCAGGTTTTCCTCGGTCAGCTGATCCTTTGGAAGTCCGCCGTTATACTTGAGGGCGCGCACGGTCGCCACCAGTACAACGCAGTCGGGATGCAGGCCGGCCATGGGAGCCTTGATATCCAGGAATTTCTCGGCTCCCAGGTCAGCCCCGAAGCCGGCTTCCGTAATGACATAGTCAGCCATCTTGAGTCCCATCGCGGTAGCCCGGACAGAATTGCATCCATGGGCGATATTGGCAAAAGGTCCCCCGTGAACCAGAGCTGGCGTATGCTCCAAGGTCTGTACAAGATTGGGCTTCATGGCGTCCTTTAAGAGAGCCGCCATGGCCCCGACAGCCTTAAGATCACCCGCAGTCACGGGCTCTCCGGACAGGTTATAGGCGACAATCACACGGCTTAAGCGATCCTTGAGATCAGCCATATCTCTGGCCAGACAGAGAATCGCCATGATCTCAGAAGCCACCGTGATGACGAAATGGTCCTCTCTGACAAAGCCGTCCGCCTTCGCTCCCAGGCCCACCACTACATTGCGAAGGACCCGGTCGTTCATATCCAGGCAGCGCTTCCAGACGACCTGCCTGGAATCGATCTGCAGGGAATTGCCCTGCTGGATATGATTATCCAAAAGAGCGGCCAAAAGATTATTGGCGGAGGTGATCGCGTGAAAATCACCGGTGAAATGCAGATTCAGGTCCTCCATGGGAAGCACCTGGGAATAGCCGCCGCCCGCGGCGCCGCCCTTAATGCCAAAGCAAGGCCCCAAAGAGGGCTCGCGAAGAGCCAGAATCGCCCTCTTGCCCAGACGGCCAAAGGCCTGTCCGAGACCGACTGAAACCGTAGTCTTCCCCTCTCCCGCAGGAGTCGGATTGATCGCGGTCACGAGAATGAGCTTGCCGTCCTTCTCTTTCTTCAGTCCTCTCATATACTGGTCAGAGAGCTTGGCCTTGTACCTGCCATAGAGCTCCAGGTCATCCTCCTTAATGCCGAGCCCGGCGGCGACATCGCGAATCGGGAGCATCCTGGCCTCCTGGGCAATCTGGATATCTGTCTTCATGGAAAACCTCCTTTGTCACAAGAACACTTGATTCTGTGCGAGTTAATGAGATCTATGACAGGGGAAAGAGCTGATCAAATTCATCCATCGACATCAAGACCTTGCGGGCCTTGGTCCCCTCAGATTCTCCGATCACGCCTTCCTCAGCCAGCTGATCCATAATGCGGGCCGCCCGGTTGAAACCGATCTTGAGCTGGCGCTGCAGTCCACCCGCCGTGGCGCGTCCGGACTGAATGATAATGCGGCCTGCCTCCTCTAACAGAGGGTCCCGATCGTCTTCCGGGGAACCATTGCCGTCAATTGCCGTCATCCCCGGATTCTCCTCAATCTGTCTCTGGATCTCCTCTTCCATTCCCTGGGTCTTCTCATTGTGACTGGTAATATAGTCTACGACCCTGGCCACATCGTCGTCGGGGACGAAGGCGCCCTGGACGCGAAGGGGCTTGGGAATTCCCTGGGGGAAATAGAGCATATCTCCCTTGCCCAGAAGCTTCTCCGCTCCCACCATATCTAAAATGGTTCTGGAATCGACCCCGCTGGTTACGGCAAAGGCCACACGGGAGGGCATGTTGGCCTTGATCAGTCCGGTAATGACATTGACCGACGGTCTCTGGGTGGCGATGATCAGGTGAATCCCGGCGGCACGGGCCAGCTGAGCCAGACGGCAGATCGCCTCCTCGACCTCGGAGGATGCGACCATCATCAGATCTGCCAGCTCGTCGACAATGACCACAATCTGAGGCATTTTCTCTGTGACGACCTCTGTCTCCTGCCCGTTGATCACCTGCCTGATCTTTCCGTTTCTGATATGCGAATTATAGCCCTTGATGTCCCGAACGCCCGCGTCCGCGAACTTCTGGTAGCGGTCGGTCATCTCCCTGACCGCCCAGTTGAGAGCGCCGGCAGCCTTCTTAGGATCGGTCACAACCGGAATCAGAAGATGGGGGATCCCGTTGTAGACAGACAGCTCTACCACCTTCGGATCAATCATAATAAATTTGACGTCGTCCGGATGCGCCTTGTAGAGGATACTCATAATAATGGTGTTGATGCAGACAGACTTACCGGAGCCGGTAGCCCCGGCAATCAGAAGATGGGGCATTTTGGCGATATTGGAGATCATCACCTTTCCGCCGATGTCTCTACCCAGGGCAAAGGCAATATTGGATTTCTCCCTGCGAAACTCCTGCGATTCCATAAGATCGCGGAAGGAAACCAGCTGCGTCTCCTTGTTGGGGACTTCAATGCCGACCGCGGCCTTCCCCGGAATGGGGGCCTCAATGCGAATGTCGGAGGCAGCCATATTCAGCTTGATATCATCCGCCAGATTGACGATCTTCGAGACCTTGACTCCGATCTCCGGCTGAATTTCATAGCGGGTGACAGCAGGACCAACGGAGACATCTGTCACATGCGCGTTCACCCCGAAGTTGTGCAGGACAGTCTCCAGCTTGTGCGCGGTCTTCTCCAGTCCCGTTCTCCGATTCCCGGACGGACCGGACTTGTCCCTGGACAAAAGGCTGATCGGAGGAAAAGAATAGGCCTCCCGCGGCAATTTCGCCTTGCTTCCCTCAAAAGCAGCGTCCTCATGGCGAATCGCGGCCAAAGACCCCGCGGCCCCGGAGGACAGAGCTCCGGGCAGGTCCGCACCGGGGATCTCTTTTCTTCCCCTGTCTGAAGAAGCCGATCCGGGCTTTGCCATAAGTCGCTCCGGGCTGACAGCCTGCGCGTCGGCATAGTCATCCCCCAGGCTGTCTTCGTAATCTTGCTCTGACCCTGGATTCAACTCAGTCAACTTGACGGGATTCTCGTCCCTGTTGGCAGCGGATGCCTTGGATGTATGGGAAGAGCTCCGGTCCATCTTGACAGCGGATGCCCCGGATGTATGGAAAATGACCTCTTCATTGGAGGCGGACTCGTCTTCCTCCTCATGGATCGTCAGAGGCTGTTTGGACAAAGCGTCTTGCGAGGTCAGCGACAGGCGGTCCACCTGGGCCCGGTCGTTCTCATCAAAGATATTGATATGCACTTCCCTGACTTCATCGGTCTTTAACTCCTGATTGGCCTGGGGAGCATCCACCCTGGCATTCTTGAAATCGACCCCCTCTGCCTTGCGGCTGAATCGGCCGTCTCCTGTTCCCTTGTCTGTCACCGTCATATCATGGAGCATAGCGTCCCTGGAGGTCTGTCTGCGGGCTTCTCTTGCCGCCTGAGCCTCTTCCATTGCCTGGGTCTGGCGAGCTTCCAGCTCCGCCAGATGCTCTTCCCTCTTGGTCTTCTTCTCCTCCAGACGGATCTGCCTGCGAATCCGGTATTCCCTGCTTGTGTCCTCAGCCCTTACAGACAGGCGGGACTGTCCCTCGCGGAGCTTATCCAGGATGGACTTCTCCGTGACGAGAATCAGGGAGATGACCAGGAGAAGCAGGACAAAGATATAGGCTCCCGCAAGCCCCAGAAAGCGGACCGAATAGGCCGTAAAAAAACCCCCGATCAGGCCTCCGCCCGTATGATAGGATCTGGCATACTGCATGGCGGCCAGCGCGCCGGACGGGAAGGAACCCTCGCGCAGCAATTCCAGGACAATGTCCAGATCCAGAAGAATCAGCCCCAGCCCCAGCCCCCTCTTTAAGGCGAAGGAATTCTCCGGATTCGCCAGAAGAAAGAATGTCAAAAAAAGGAGAAAAATCGGGAATACATAGGCCACAAGCCCGAAAATCCCAAAGAGGAAGGTCGACAGATAGGATCCGAAGACTCCCCCCACACCGATACAGGAGATGAACATCAGCGCAGAAAGCGCGATCATAATCCAGAGGATAATCTCGGACAGATCGCTCTTTGGGACAGGGGAAGAGGATTTTCTGCCTGTCGCAGAAGTCCTCTTTTCAGCCCTCTTCCTGCCGGCGGATGACTTCGCCGATGCACTTGTTCGCTTTTTTTTCTGATTTGCCATACCCTGATGTTCATTCCCTATGAATAAACCAGGAGACCTGACCGACCTCCTGGTTTTGTCATTCTTTCCTGATTCATAATCGCGGGATATTCGCAAGGCGCATATCCCCTTGTCCCTCGCAAAGATCCGGCAGCTTCGGATGATCGGCTCTTACTCTTCCCAGTTGTGATAGACCTCCTGCACATCGTCGCTCTCATCCAGCAGGTCCAGGATCCGGTTGATGTTTCGGATGTCCTCCTCAGAGGTCAGCTGTACATATGTCTGGGGAACCATTGTGACAGAGGCATCTGCCATAGGAAGTCCCTCTTTCTCCAGAGCCTCTCTGACAGCCGAGAAATCCGCGGGAGAGCTTGTGATCACAAAAGAATCGTCCTCTTCCTCCACGTCATCGGCGCCGGCGTCAAGGGCCATCATCATGATGTCGTCGGCGCTCATATCCGTCGCTTCCTTGTCGACAATAATCTGTCCTCTCTCGTCGAACATATAGGAGACGCAGCCCGGTGTTCCGACGGATCCCTGTCCCTTGCTGAAGGCATTGCGGACATCGGCCGCGGTCCGATTCTTGTTGTCGGTCAGACACTGCACAATAATAGCTGTACCGCTGGGGCCATAGCCCTCATAGGTGGCCTGAATATAGTTGACGGAATCCGCGTCTCCCGCAGCCTTCTTGATCCCGCGTTCTATGGTATCATTGGGAACATTGTTCGCCTTGGCCTTGGCGATGACATCGCGCAGCTTGCTGTTATTACCCGGATCAGGTCCCCCCTCCTTGACAGCGACCGCGATCTCACGTCCGATAACCGTAAATATCTTGCCCTTAGCCGCATCATTCTTCTCTTTTTTATGCTTGATATTGGCGAATTTTGAATGTCCTGACATGGTTTGAAATATCCCTTTCCAGATAAAATTTTCAATCTATTTTATCACGCCGGTGCCCCGTCTTCAAGGGAGGCCTCCCTGCTGATCCTGACTCCAAGGGCCACCATGTGCTCCACATCGATCACATGAAAGTGATACCCCCTGGCTGTGACGTCGAAGGACTCATGGTCCTGCGGAATCCGTCCCAGTTTTTCCAGGAGGAAGCCGTTTAGAGTCTCCGCTTCCTCATCTGACAGGTCGATGCCCAGTGTGTCCGCCACAGTATCCAGGGGGGTAGACCCCTGCATCATATAGGCTCCGTCTCCCAGTCTGGCGACAAGTTCATCTTCATCATCATATTCATCCTGAATATTGCCGACGATTTCCTCAATGACATCCTCCATGGAGAGCAGGCCGCAGGTCTGTCCGTACTCGTCCTGCACGAGGATCATGTGATTCTTCCTGTGCTGCATCTGCGCTAAAAGCGTATCGATCGAGTGCGTCTGCGGAACGAAGATCACCCGGCGAACCATATACTCCAGATCGCGGAGCTTGACCGACATGTCATGCCCTTCCGCGACATAGCGCAGGGTGTCCTTGATGTGGACAAGACCTATGATGTTGTCCAGATTTTTGATGTAAACCGGATAGCGGGAGTAGTGATTCTCAATCATCTGCTCCACCGCCTCCTGCATGGTACTCTCTCCGTCAATCGCGACAATGTTGGACCGATGCTGCATGATATCCTTGACGTCCTTGTCCGCAAAGGCAAAGATATTGCGAATCATCGTCACCTCACGGGCGGACAGAACTCCCTGCTCATGTCCCTCCCTGATCTTGGAGATCAGATCCTCCTCAAATTCGTCCTCGCTTAACGCTTCATCCCTGTGAAAGAGACGGGAGAAAAATTTGTTTTTACTGCTTTCATCCGGATCCATTTGATCTCCTCTCAATGCTGAAATCCCCAGTTCAAATATCTCAGGAACATCCTCCTGGAATTTCCCCTCCGTCTACTCCAAAAGGATCGCCCTCCGACTTACTTCAGGAAGAGCCGGGAGCTGTCCTATCGCAAGTCCTCACGGACAGAGACCACCTGACCCTTTCGATGAAAGACCTTTGGAATTCTCCGATTCCCCAGCAGACAGGCAAACTCATAGTTAAATCGTCCGGACAGGCGGCCCAGCTCTTCAAGGCTGATTCGCTCTTTCCCGTCTTCGCCTAACAGGGTGACTTTCTCTCCAACGGCGATATGGTCAAAGGCGCTGACATCCACCATAAACTGATCCATGCAGATGCGGCCGACAATCGGAGCTCTTTTACCCTGAATCAGCACATATCCCCTGTTCGACAGGCCGCGGGCATAGCCATCCGCGTAGCCGACGGGAATGGTCGCGATTTTTGCCTTTCCCTTGACCTGATAGGTCCCCCCATAGGAGATACACCTGCCCTCTCCCAGGGTCTTGATATGCGTAATATGAGATCCGAGGGACATGGCCGCGGACAGGGGAAAATTCGGATCCATCTCCTCTGAGGGCCAGAGTCCGTACAGACTGATGCCCGCCCGGACCATATCCATATTCAGCTCGGGCAGTTCCATAATTGAGGCGGAATTGGAGCAGTGGCGTATCTCAAACTCCACACCGGCCCTCTCAAGCCGGTCGATCGCCTGCTGAAAGAGGTCTGCCTGCGCGTACGCATGGCTCTTGTCCTTCTCATCCGCCCTGGCAAAGTGGGTGAAAATCCCCTCCATTCTCAGATGCTTCAATTGCGCAATCCTGGCAGCCTGCGACAGGTCTTCCTCGTCGACCTGAAAGCCGATCCTGCTCATCCCTGTATCGATCTTGATGTGGACAGGGGCAATCATCCCCGCCTGAGAAGCCGCCCGGTCAAAAGCAAGTGCTGACTCATAGGAAAAAATCGCTGGCCGTATTCCCAGCCGAACCATCGCCGGATATTCCTCCGGAAAGCTGTAGCCCAGAATCAAAATCGGCTTTGAAATCTGATGGCGGCGCAGCTCATAGGCCTCGTCCACGGTGGCGACAGCATAGCCGAAGACCCGCTGATCCGGCTCCAGAAGAGCGGCAATCTCCCGCGCCCCATGCCCGTAGGCGTCTGCCTTTACGACAGCCATCATCCGGCAATCCGGCCGCATGCGATCAAACATGGCGTCCACGTTGGCCCGCACGGCATCCAAATCAATATCCATCCAAACTCGCTTGTGATCCATAGAAAACCTCTTTATTAAACTGCGACTATTGCCCCGCCATCCCTTGTGATCTGGGGCAAAGCCTCCAATATATCTCCGGCGATCATGGCCCCTTTTCCCTTTTTGGCTGCAGCCAGATCCCCGGCCATACCATGGATGAAGACGGCGTATGCGGCGACCTCCTCAGGATTTATCTTCTGAGCCAGATAGCCGGCGCATAAGCCGGCTAAAACGTCACCGCTTCCGGCCGTCGCCATGCCGCTGTTTCCGCTGCTGTTGAGATAGGTCCTTCCGCAGGGAAGGGCAGTGACTGTTGTCGCGTCCTTGAGAATCAGATCGACCTGGTAATCTCGGGCAAATGTCTCCGCCGCTTCCAGCGCGTGCTCTTTGAGCCATGAAATGCCTTTCCCGGTCAGCCGGGCCATCTCCCCCATATGTGGGGTCAGAATCCACTTGCCATGGGGCTTTAAGAGGCTGTTGGGCTCCTCAGAGAGCAGATTTAAGGCATCGGCATCGATTACCGCGGGAAGCGCCGGGTCGGACAGGACGAAGTCGAGCATTTCCCGCGCCTGATCGGACCTTCCTATCCCCGGCCCAATCAAAATACTGTCGGCCCAATCCATAGCCTCTTTGATCTCGTCTTTGCTCCACGAATTCCCATAGGTCGTGATCAGGGCCTCCGGAAAGGCGGTTCCAATCACTGTCCGGTTCTTCTCATGCGTATATACGCGAACCATCCCGGCTCCTGAGAGCAGGGCCGCCTGAGAGGACAGGACCGCGGCGCCGCAGATCTCCTCTGATCCGGCGACGACCAAAACCTTGCCGAAGCTTCCCTTGTTTCCGGTCGCGTCCCTGTCAGTAAGAAATCCATCCAGATCTTCTCTCTCCAGAGCCAGACAAACGGGAAGGGTGGCGCCTGTCTCAATCGCGTCGATGCCGATCTCGGGCAGATGCACCTGTCCGCAAACGCTTCTTCCCTGCCCCAGCAGAATCCCGGGCTTTAAAAACTGAAAGCTGAAGGTCTCGCTCGCCCGGATGCAGGCTCCCATAACAGCGCCTGTGTCCGCGTTTAGACCGGATGGAATGTCCATGGCGATTACCGGCCTGCCCGATGCGTTGACCTCCCCGATCAGCTCGGCAAGAGGATGTTGAATATCCCTGGAGAGACCGATTCCAAAAATTCCGTCGACAATCAGGTCAAAGCTCTTAAAATCAGTCTCTTCGACAGCCAGAGAAGACAGACCGTAGCTGAGCAGGGACTGGTACTGGATCTTCGCCGACTCACTCAGCCTGGACTCCGGCCCCAGGAGGCAGTAGCTGACATCAAAGCCCCTGACAAAGAGAATGCGGCAGAGAGCCATGGCGTCTCCCCCATTGTTTCCTGTCCCCGCCAGACATAAAATACGCGTCCGCTTTGCGTATTTGTCCTCAATGTAGTCCGAAACTGACAGGGCAGCCCGCTCCATCAGAACAAGCCCGGGGATTTTATGCAATTGACTGGTTCTGACATCGGCTTCTCTGGCCTGACTGACCGTATATATTCTCTTCATGTCGCCTATTTTCACCCCTTACTTGCTCATTTCGAATCTCGACTGCGGCTCATCAGATTGTAGGAGAGCTCCATGAGAGAATCGGACAGGTGGACATTTTCCACAACCGTCTTCTCTCCCACCTCCAGATCCACATGGGCAAAATTCCAGATTGCGGGAACGCCCAGTCCTGTCAGCCGCCTGGCGACAGATTGCGCGGCACTTTTGGGAATGGTTAAGGCCGCAATGTCCACCCTGTGTTCCAGGGCAAAGCGGTCTAAATCATCCAGCATCAGAATTGGAATGCCGCGCACCTCTTTTCCCGCCAGGTCGGGATTGATATCGAAGAGACCGGTCAGGGTAAAGCCCATGCGCTCGAATTGAGCATAGTTGGCGATGGCCTGCCCGAGGTGGCCTGCCCCGATCACAATCAGATTGCGGGACTGGTCCAGTCCAAGAATCTCTCCGATTTTGTCGCGCAGATTCTTGACATTATATCCGTAACCCAGATGACCAAAGTTATCAAAATTATTGAGATCCTGCCGGATCTGCGATGCCGTTGAGTGCATCCGCTTGGAGAGCTCATAGGAGGATATACCCTCCACCTCCTGATCCAGCAGTTCCCCCAGATAGCGATAATATCTTGGAAGCCGGCGGATCACCGCCGGGGAAATCGTCTTCTTCTCCATTCTTCTTCCTCTCAATCCTCATCTAAGGAGGCCCAGGCCTCATAGAGGCTGTCGATCTGATTCTGAAGTCTCTCCTGCTCAGCAGAGAGCTCATTGAGTCTGGCGGAGTTGCACGCGATGTCCGGATCCTCAAAGAGCCGCATGATCTCTATCACCCGCTCCTCCTTGCCGGAGATCTCCTCCTCCAATTTGGCCCTGGAATTTTCCAGCTTTCGCCGGGCGGCGGCCAGCTTCTTCTGCTCGGTCCAATCTGACCTGCCACCCTCCTTAGCGCTGTCCCCGGAATCGTCAGCGGAAGAATCTGCCTGCCCGCGGTCGCTGTGATTCTCTCCCTGCAGCTCCTGCTTCTTGGCCAGAAAGTAATCATAATTGCCTAGATACTCTGTGAAATGCCCCTCTTCCAGCTCCAGGATTCGGCTCGCCGTACGGTTGACAAAGTAGCGGTCATGGGAGACATAGAGAAGGGTTCCCTGATAGGCGTTTAAAGCCCGCTCTAAGATATCCTTGGACTCCATATCCAGGTGATTGGTCGGCTCGTCTAAAATCAGAAAATTGGCCCCGGACAGCATCAGTTTCGCCAGTGACAGGCGGCCCCGCTCCCCGCCGGAGAGAGAGGAAATCTTCTTGTAGACCTGGTCTCCTGTAAAGAGGAAGGCGGCGAGCACATTTCGAATTCTGGTGTTGGTCAGACCGGGATAGGCGTCCGACATCTCATCAAAGAGAGTCTTGGTATCATCCAGCTCCTGCTGCGCCTGATCATAATAACCGATGAAGACCCTGGCTCCGAGCCGGATCCGTCCGGTTCTGGCCGTGAGCTTTTGGTTGATGATCTTAAGCAGAGTCGTCTTGCCGCTGCCGTTGTCTCCCAGTATCGCCAGCCGCTCCCCTCGCCGAAGCAAGAGGTTCAGCCCGCAAAAGAGCTCCTGATCCCCAAAGCCCATAGACAGGTTCTCGATTTCAAGGACGTCTTTGCCGGATTCTTCCTCGGGCGCAAGCTCCAGTCGCATCGCATGCCTTTCCTCCAGGGGCTCTTGCACCGTCTCCATCTTATCCAGGGCCTTCTGCCGACTCTCCGCCCGTCGGATCGATTTCTCCCGATTAAACTGTTTGAGCTTATCGATCACAGCTTCCTGATGCTCAATCGCCTTCTGCTGTCTCTCATACTCCCGCCGTCGGGTTTCCATGATCAGTTCCCTCTGGGCGACAAAAGAGCTGTAATTCCCCCTGTAACAGTGACAGGAGTGATTCGACAGATCAAGCACATGGTCCGCAATCCGGTTTAAAAAATAGCGGTCATGGGCCACAATCAAAAGCCCTCCCCGATAATTGACGAGGAAGGTCTCCAGCCACTGAATGGAAGTCAAATCCAGGTGATTAATGGGCTCGTCAAGAATCAGAAGATCAGGTTTTAAGAGGAGCAGCCTGGCTAAAAATACCCTTGTCAGCTGCCCGCCGGATAACTGATCCGGTCTCTTGTCAAAGTCCTCCTCGCCGAAGCCAAGTCCCTTTAAAATGCCGGCCGCCTCGGAGCGAAAGGTCAGCCCTCCCCTTCGCTCAAAGGACTCGGAGGCCGTCTGGTAGTCCTCTAAGAGTCGGTTTAACTCCTCTCCCTTCAGCCGGGACATCCCGGCTTCCATCGCTCTTAATTTGTCTTCCTCTTCAATCAGCTCGCGGCAGGAGTCCAAAACGATATCCAGTACGCTCCCCTCCAGGGAGTCCTTCTGATACTGGGCCAGATAGCCAAGACTTGCCTCTCTGGCAAAGGTGACATTTCCACCGTCCGCGGACATCTGGCCGACGATAATTTTGAGCAGAGTCGACTTGCCGCAGCCGTTCGGGCCCACGATCGCGTATTTTTCTCCGGCTTCCATCTGAAAGGAGACTCTGTCCAGGATAACTTCCTCTCCGAAGGACTTGGAGAGATTCTGACAGGAAAGGATCATGAAGACACTCCTCAGTTCTGCTTCTCGTAATTCGCTCGTATCGCCCGGATAAATGACCTTGAGTCGAGCACCTGAGGATCCGTAAGATCCGTGATCCTCGCCAGGTCTCCGGTCATCTGTCCTGATTCAATCGTGGCCAAAGATGCCGCCTCCATCCGGTCGGCATACGCGACCAGATCCGGAATATGATCCAGTTCTCCCCTCTTTCTCAGAGCGCCGGTCCAGGCGAAGATGGTCGCGATGGGATTGGTCGAGGTGGCCTCTCCCTTCAGATATCTGTAGTAATGACGCTGGACGGTTCCGTGAGCAGCCTCGTACTCATAGATGCCCCCGGGGGACACCAATACGGAGGTCATCATGGCAAGAGAGCCAAAGGCGGAAGAGACCATATCGCTCATGACATCGCCGTCGTAGTTTTTGCAGGCCCAGATAAAGCCTCCCTCCGACTTCATGACACGGGCAACCGCGTCGTCAATCAGGGTGTAGAAGTACTCAATCCCCGCCTGTTCGAAGGCCTCCTTGTAGTCTCTGTCATAAATTGACTGAAAAATATCCTTAAAGCTGTGGTCGTATTGCTTGGAGATGGTGTCCTTGGTCGCGAACCACAGATCCTGTCTCCTGTCGAGAGCGAATGTGAAGCAGGCTCTGGCAAAGGACTCGATTGAAGCGATGAGATTATGCTGTCCCTGCACCAGACCCGGTCCGTCAAAGTCGTGCACCAAAGCCCGCTTTACATGACCGTCTGAAGAGGTATAGACCAGTTCCACCCTGCCGGGTCCAGGGATCTTCATCTCAGAGGCCTTGTAGACATCTCCATAGGCATGACGGGCAATGGTAATGGGCTTGTTCCAGCTTCTGACATTGGGGCTGATTCCCTTGACCAGGATGGGAGCGCGAAAGACGGTTCCATCCAGAATCGCCCGAATCGTTCCGTTTGGGCTCTTGTACATCCGCTTGAGCTTATACTCCTGGACACGGGCAGCATTTGGGGTAATAGTCGCGCACTTGACCGCAACCCCGTACTTCAGACTGGCTTTCGCGGAAGCAATAGTGACCTGATCGTCGGTCTGATCCCGGTTGACAAGGCCAAGATCGTAGTAATCCGACTTGAGCTCAATATAGGGAAGGATCAACTCCTCCTTGATCATCTTCCAGAGGACTCTGGTCATCTCATCGCCGTCCATTTCCACCAGAGGCGTCGTCATCTGAATTCTTGCCATAGCTGTCTCCTTCAAAAAAATCAGGCAGCGAATGGCTGCCTGATCATCAATCAAACGCTTGTAGGAATTTTAACACAGGAAAGTCTTTTTTCAAGCATTTTGAGCCGACCGGATGCTGATCTGCGCCTCCTGCACGTCGGCCGGGCAGGGATCATAGCGCAGGAACTCGTAGCAATAGCTCGCGTCCCCTGAGGTCAGAGAGCGCAGGTTGGTTCCATACTCATAGAGGGCGGAATAGGGTACTTCCGCGCGGACAACCTGATAGCCTCCCTCGACAGGATCCAGGGACATAACCCTTCCCCTTCGCTTGTTCAAATCCCCCATCACATCTCCGATGCGCTCATCCGCAACGGTGACCTCAAGAGAGGCAATCGGCTCTAAGAGGATGGGCTTCGCCTGCAGGATGCCCTCCTTCATAGCCATGGACGCTGCCGTCTTAAAGGCCGCCTCGGAGGAATCAACCGGATGGTAGGAGCCGTCATAGAGGGTCGCCTTGACTCCGTAAATCGGGTAGCCGGCAAGCGGTCCCTCTAAAACCCGTTCGGCCAGCCCCTTCTCTACAGCCGGGAAATAGTTCTTGGGAACAGATCCTCCCACAACCTTCTCCTCAAAGACGAATGGAACAGACAGATCGCCGGATGGCTCAAAGGTCATCTTGACATGCCCGTACTGGCCGTGTCCGCCCGTCTGCTTCTTATGCTTATACTCCACGTCGGACTTGCCTAAAATGGTCTCCCGGTAAGCGACCAGGGGCTTGTCGAGAAGCATGGTCAGCTTGTACTTATCCGCTAAAATCTCTGCAATCAGCTCCAGGTGAGCTCTGGAAATCCCATAAATCAGCGACTGATGATTCGCCGGATCGCCCTGCGTGCGCAGGGTCAGATCCTCTCTGGCTATCTTCTGCAGAGCCTGCTGCAGTTTGTCATCATCTCCTGACTTCTCTGCCTGATAGGCCAGATAACAGTAGGGCTTGCTGATGACCGGACGCAGATAGGTGACAGGATGCGCCCTTGTCGAGAGACTGTCGCCTGTGGACAGGTCGGCGACCCTGCTTAAAGCCCCAATATCTCCGGCGTGCAGCTCAGAAACCTCCTGGGCCTTGGATCCGGTCAGAAGATAGATCTTGCCGATCTTATCCTCTCTGTCCCTGCCCGCGTTGTAGAGCAGATCATCTGTCTTGAGGACGCCGGAGTTCACCTTGATCATAGAGTACTGTCCCACAAAAGGATCTACCAGGGTCTTAAACACATAGGCGCTCTTGGGCTTGGAGAAGTCGTAGTCGGCCTCAAAGGCTTCATTCGTCTTCGGGTCTATGCCCACACAGGATCTGCGGTCCGGTGAGGGGAAGTATTTCACGATGTCCGCCATCAGAGTGTACATCCCCCGGTGACTCAGATTCGATCCCATCATGACCGGAACGACAGAGCCGTCAATCACACTGACCCGCATGGCCTGACGGATTTCATCCTCCGAGAAGGTATCCCCGTTGAAATAGCGGTCCATATAGGTCTCAGAGGTCTCCGCAACCGCCTCCAGAAGAACCTCGCGGAACTGGTCCAGATTCTCGTAGGAATAGTCCGGCACATCCATCTTGTCAATGCCGCCGGTCGCGTTCCAGCGCTTTGCCTTCTGCTGGATGATGTTGACATATCCGACGAATTGACCGTTCTCCCGGATGGGGAGGTGGAAGGGGGCGATCTTCTTGCCGTAGAGGGCCTGCAGGTCTTCAATCACCTGGCGGTAAGAGGCCTCATCGATGTCCATATCAGTCACGAAAATAATTCTTGGCAGGTGATATTTCTCACAGAGATTCCAGGCCTTCCTGGTACCGACTTCAATTCCGTTTTTCCCGGAGACTACGATAACCGCGGCGTCAGCGACAGAGACCGCCTCCTCTACCTCTCCCACAAAGTCGGGGTAGCCGGGAGTATCTAAAAGATTGATCTTGGTCTCCCCCCAGATCAGGGGCAACAGGGACAAGTGCACGGAAAACTTATGCTTCTTTTCGACCCCGTCATAGTCGCTGATGGTATTGCCCGCCTCGACGCTCCCCGCCTTGTCCTTAAGACCGGATAAGTAGGCCATGGACTCCGCCAGAGAGGTTTTGCCGGAACCTCCGTGGCCCAGCAGAACGACGTTGCGAATTTTATCACTGGTAAAAACCCTCATACAGCACCCTCCTTATTTGAAATTTTATAGTTAAATTTTACTCATTTCTCTTCGCCTGCGCAATGTAATTTGTCTATATTGAATGAACAAAAGACAGACAAGCAAATCAGAAGAAAATTATCTGATATTTTACCGACAGGAAAAACTCTGACTGGGGAAAGTCTTATGAAAGTCCTATATAGAAGAGAATGTGGTTTTCTGCTAGGATAAGTAAAGTTAAGGAGAGAATCATGAGCTATCAAATGATCGGTTTTCTGGGCCTGGGTCTGATCGGAGGATCCATTGCCAAGACCATTCGCAAAAAACACCCAACAATCGAGATCATCGCCAATGATCCGAATGCCGCGTCTCTTGCCATGGCCCATAAAGAGGGGATTATCCGCAACGGACAAGCCCTTCCCCTCTCTGCTTTCGGCCAGTGTGACCTGATTTTTCTCTGCGCTCCGGTCGGTGTGAACATCTCCTACTTAAGGCAGCTTAAGGACCTGATTCAAGCCGACAGTATCATCACGGACGTCTCCTCTGTCAAGGGCCAGATCCGAAAGGCTGTCACCGAGGAGGGCTTAAGCTCCAACTTCATCGGCGGCCACCCTATGGCGGGGGCGGAGTTGATCGGCTATGAACACGCCAAAGACAATCTGCTTGAGAACGCGTACTATCTGATCACGCACACAGACGATATCCGATCCGATCGGGTCAGAGAATTTTCTTCCTTTATCAAGTCCCTCGGCGCCAAAATCATGCTCATGGATCCCAGGGAGCACGATCACGCGACTGCGGCCATTTCCCACCTGCCCCATATCATCTCCGCGTCTCTTGTCAACTTTGTCCAGGCGTCCGACGATGATAAGAATACGCTCAAGGCCATTGCCTCCGGCGGCTTTCGAGATATCACCCGCATCTCCTCCTCCTCCCCTCTCATGTGGGAGCATATCTGCCTGGCCAATCGGGATGAGATTCTTGTCCTTTTCGAGGCTTATCGCAGGCAGCTGGACCAGTTCCGGGAGAGAATTGCCGCGGGGGACGGGGAGCAGATCCGCAGGCTCTTCGCGGATGCCAAGGAATACCGGGACTCCCTCCCCATCCGTGGCAAGGGCGCTCTCCCGGATATCTATGAATTCTACTGCGATCTGATCGACGAGATCGGCGGTATTGCCTCCGTCGCATCCATCCTGAGCGCAGGCAGAATCAGTATCCGCAACATTGGTATTGTACACAACCGCGAGTTCTCGGACGGCGTATTAAAGCTCGAGTTCTACGACGAGGACGCCATGGAGCAGGCCATGCGGCTGCTCGCCGCCCATCACTACACCATTCACAGGCGCTGAGAGAAAGGACAGGATATGCCACAGTCACTTCACGGCAGGATCAGAATTCCGGGAGACAAGTCCATCTCTCACCGGGGGATCATGCTCGGTTCTATCGCCCGGGGGATGACGGAGCTCTTTGGCTTCTTAGATGGAGCGGACTGCCGGTCCTCCATCGCGTGCTTTCGTCAGCTGGGGGTTGATATCATCCAGGATGGGGATCACATCCGTATCTTAGGCGGGGGCCTTCACGGCCTGCAGCAACCCAAAGAAATTCTGAATGTGGGCAATTCCGGCACCACAGCCCGCCTCATGTCCGGCATTCTGGCCGGGCAGAGCTTTCCCTCCTCTCTAACTGGCGACGCCTCGATTCAAAGGCGGCCTATGACCCGTATTATTGATCCTCTGCATGCCATGGGAGCCAGGATAAGATCGCGCAGGGACGACGGCTGCGCCCCCCTGGATATCGAGCCCTCCGCACTGAGAGGAATTGACTATCTCTCTCCCCTGGCCTCTGCCCAGGTCAAGTCCTCTGTCCTTTTGGCCGGACTCTACGCCCAGGGAAAGACCTCTGTGACAGAGCCCGCCAAGTCTAGAGACCACTCTGAGCGCATGCTCCGCGCCTTCGGCGCCGATTTGATCGAAGATGGACTGACGGTGAGCATTTCTCCGAATCCAGACCTGACTGGCCAAAAGATCCATGTGCCCGGAGATATCTCTTCCGCCGCCTACTGGATTGCGGCAGCCTCGATCATCCCGGGTTCGGAAATCATCATTGAAAACGTCAACATCAATCCGACCCGGGACGGGATTTTGCATATTGCCAGGGCAATGGGGGCTGACATTGAAGAAATCAATCCTCACACCGTCTCGCAGGAGCCGGTGGCGGATCTTTTCGTCCGCTCTGCCGAGCTGCATGGCACCAGAGTTGACGGCCCCATCATCCCAAGACTGATCGATGAGATCCCCGTCATCGCACTCATGGCGGCCTGTGCCGAGGGTGAGACCACCATCGCCGACGCCCACGAGCTTCGCGTCAAGGAGTCCGACCGCATTGAGTCCATGGTAAAAAACCTTTCCGCCATGGGAGTATCTGTGACAGGTACGGATGACGGCATGGTAATTTGCGGCGGCGCGTCACTCAGGGGGGCTGATATTGTCACCTGCCATGATCATCGGATCGCCATGACCTTCGCTGTCGCCTCTCTGCTCGCCGACGGCCCGGTTCATCTGGATGATCCGGACTGTGTCAGCGTCTCCTACCCCGGTTTTTATCGGAGTCTGCAGCTTCTTCTCGGTCAGTGAGCCGGTTGTCAAATGAATCTGTCAGCAGCAGTTAATTACAGAAAAAGGAGTTCTTATGAATCAGAATCGAGATGAAGGTCCTATGAATCAGAACCAGGATGAGCTTCTCTACGGCATCGAGGACAATCCTCCCCTCGGCCTCTCTTTCCTTCTTGCCTTCCAGCACATTCTGGCCGCCTTCGCCGGGATCATTGCCGTCCCCCTGGTAGTCTGTAATGCCCTCAATTTCTCTGTCGAGCAAACAACGATCATGGTTTCCGCGACAATTTTCGCGTCGGGGCTCACGACTTTCATTCAGTCCAAGGGGATCGGACCTGTCGGATCCCGGGTCTCCGGCATGATGGGGACCGACTTCACCTTTGTCAATCCGACGATTTCCGTGGGGGCACAGTTCGGGATTGCTGGCATTGTGGCCGCGACCATAACCGGATCTGCCGTCGAGATCATCCTGAGTCGCTTTATCAGACCGCTGATGCGTTTTTTCCCTCCTCTCATTACCGGAACCGTCGTCTCTCTGATCGGAATCACCTTGCTCCCTGTCAGCATGGACTGGGCCGCGGGAGGATCCGGAGCCGCAGACTATGCCTCCCTGCGCAATCTGGCCGTCGCCCTTGTCGTCATGCTCTTTACCCTCTTCTTAAACCACTTCGGCAGGGGAATTCTCAAGTCCGCCGCGGTCTTCGTCGGCATGGTCTTCGGCTACCTGATCTGTATCCCCCTGGGAATGGTTGATCTGGGACAGGTCACATCCGCCTCCTGGTTCTCCATCCCTATGATTTTCCGCTATGGCTTTCATTTTGACCTGGCTTCAACCCTGGCCTTCGTTCCCGCCTATCTGGTATCCACCATTGGAACGGTCGGCATCGTGATCGCCATCGGAGAATCCTCACACAGCCGTCTCTCCTCTGACCGCGTCGCCGCAGGCGTCCTGGCGGACGGGGTCGGTTCCGCCATCTCCGGCCTCTTTGGCGCCGGCCCCAACACTTCCTTCTCTCAGAATGTCGGCCTGATTACCCTGACCAAGGTCGCCTCCAGAAGAGTCATGATGCTGTCCGGGATTCTTCTGGCTGTCATGGGTGTTCTCCCTAAATTCGCCGCCCTGATCTCTGTGATGCCCCAGCCTGTTCTGGGCGGCGCCGGCGTCATCATGTTCGGCCTGGTTGCCGCGCAGGGGATCAAGACTCTTTCCTCCATCCATCTGGGCGACCGTGAGCTTTTGATCATTTCCGTCTCACTTGCCCTGGGAATCGGTGTGACGGTTCGTCCCGAGATTCTCAAGAACCTGCCCCAGGCTCTGCAGATGATTTTCTCTTCCGGCATTTCCACCGGAACCCTGGCCGCTCTTATCCTCAACGTTATTCTGCCCGCAAGAAAGGAAAATGCATGAAACTCTTAGAAGACCGCATCACAGACGAGGGACGGATTCTCCCCGGAAACATTCTGAAGGTAGACCATTTCCTCAACCACCAGGTAGATCCGCAGCTTATGATGGCTATGGGGCATGACTTTGCCGAACACTTTCAGGATCGGCAGATCACCAGGGTTCTGACCCTGGAGGTCTCCGGGATCGCCATGGCTTTGACGGCCGCCTATGCCCTGAAGGTCCCCCTTGTTTTCGCAAAAAAAATTGCCTCCGTCACCCTGGGAGACAATGTCTATAGTTCTAAGGTTTATTCTTACACCAAGAAGAGAGAATATACCATCCGCGTCGACAAAAAATTCCTGGCCGACGGAGACAGGGTTCTCATCATTGACGACTTTCTGGCAGTCGGCCAGGCTCTGGGCGGTCTAATCGACCTCTGTGATCAGGCCCATGCCCAGGTGGCAGGCATTGGTATTGCCATCGAAAAGGCCTTCCAGGGCGGCGGCGATAAGTACCGCGCGATGGGCTACGAAGTGTACTCCCAGGCAAAGATCCGTGAATTCAGCAGTGAAGGCGTGATCTTTGCGGCCGACTAGGGCAGGGTCAGGCCTGCTCGTAGCCGGGCAGCGGCTCAGCCCCTTTTCTTCCGTGGCAGAACTTGTATTTCTTGCCGGACCCGCAGGGACAGGGATCATTTCTGCCGATTTTCTTTGGCTTGACAACCGTCGTTGACTGCTTCTGCTCGCGGTAGAGCTCCTTCTTCTTCTCCGCGGAGAAGATCTTATCCCACTGGGGAAGCTCATAGAGCCAGTCGGCACGGGCGTCGACCATATTTTTATAGAGGCGTTCCTTATCAAATGCCAGAGAAACCCTGCTGTCCTCCTCGATGGTCTCAACCGGATTCGGAGTCAGAAGGCTCTCATTGATCCCGTCCAGAAATCCGGTCATCTCAAGAACCGTGATGCCGAACCGGTCCGCAAGCTCCCTGACGCTGCCCTCAACGACCTTGTCGGGGTCTGCCAAAAGGATCTCGTAGACGGATTTCTCCTTCTTGAAATAATCGTCCCAGAAGGCCTGCAGGGCTTGGCTGGGCTGATTCTCGTTATAAGCGATTTTCTTCCACTCATCAAATAAAGCCATCTGTCTTTTCCTTTCACTTGTGGGATCAAGCGCAATTTCCGCAGAGCGGAATCAATCGTCCCCTCCGGTTTAAACCAAGCCTGACATGGGTCATCTCCGAGAAGGCGGACATCTTATCCGCATGGGAGACAATCCATCCTACCTTAGAGAGGGGCCTGGGCCCGAAGGGATACATATGGGTCAGGATCGCCTCGTACTCAATCTGACTGATCTCAAAATGAGACCTGCTGGTCTCTGCGGCAACCTTGGGGTGGTGCAGAAGCTGGGACTCATTGCAGGCATTTGCCGGATCATAAAAGTCATACATGCAGAAATCATGCAGGAGGCCTGCCCGCGCGGCCATGCGCTCGTCGGCATTCATCTTCCTGGCCAGCCACCAGGACAGATAGGAGACATTGATGCTGTGCTGGAGGCGGTTGGAGCTGATGTGCTGACGATACTGCTCCAGACTCTGAAAATCCGCGTCAGAGAGGATGTCCTCCACCAGTATGATATAATCCGGATTCACCTGCTCGGAAAGTTGAATCATATAGGATAAAAACCTCCTGCTTCACAACAAAGTTGATGATCTTGCCGAAATAATCTGCCTACTTCACGACAAAATTGATGATCTTACCGGGGACATAGATCTCCTTGACAAGAGTGCCGGCCGCAAGATACCTGGCGACATTCTCCTCCGCTCTGGCGGCAGCCAAAACCTCATCTCTGGAGGCTCCGTTTGCAATCTCAATGCTGCCGCGGACCTTGCCGTTGACCTGAACGCCCATTTTCACAGTCGCGTCCTTGGTCTTATCCTCATCATAAACAGGCCAGGCGGATGTGGTGCAGAAGCTTGTGCCGTCCGTATTGTAGCCCATGCTCTCCCACATCTCCTCGGTCAGATGGGGCGCGAAGGGGGATAAAAGCTGCAGGAAAATCCTGACGTCATCCCTGGTCACAGCGCCGGCCTTCTGGAACTCATTGGTCAGAGCCATGAGGGTTGCGATCGCCGTGTTGAACTTCATATTCTCAATGTCATTTGACACCTTCTTGATCGCCTTGTGTAAAGAGACCTCAATGGCTGGATTTTCCCTGTCAAGAGTCGCGATCTCGTCAAACCTGCTGACGCGGTCCAGAAAACGGCGGCAGCCGTTTAAGGACTCGTCGGACCAGGGGGCAGCGGACGCGTAGTCTCCCATGAACATCACATAGGTCCGCAGAGTATCCGCCCCGTAATCTCTGACAATATCCAAGGGATCGATGACATTGCCCTTGGACTTGGACATCTTCTCCCCGTCCGGCCCTAAGATCAGTCCCTGATAGGTTCTCTTTGCGTAGGGCTCCGGGCATCCGACCTGGTCGATATCATAGAGAAAATGATGCCAGAACCTGGAGTAGAGCAGATGCCTTGTGACATGTTCCATACCGCCGTTGTAGTGGTCGACGGGCATCCAGTAATCGAGCTTCTTGCGATCCGCGAAAGCCTTGTCATTGTGGGCGTCTGTAAAGCGCAGGAAGTACCAGGAAGAGCCTGCCCACTGGGGCATGGTATCCGTCTCTCTCTTGGCGGGCTTGCCGCAATTGGGGCAGGTACAATTGACAAAGGAATCGATCCTGGCAAGAGGGCTCTGTCCATCCGTGCCCGGCTCAAAATTCTCCACATCAGGCAGGGTCAGGGGCAGCTGGTCCTCCGGCAGGGGAACGACGCCGCAGTCAGGGCAGTGAACCAGGGGAATGGGCTCTCCCCAGTAGCGCTGACGGTTGAAGGCCCAGTCCTTCATTTTGTACTGAACTCCCTTGTGACCCAGGCCGTGCTCCCTGAGATAGGTCTGCATTCTGGCAATGGAGTCCTTCTTTTTGGTCAGGCCATTTAAAATGCCGGAGTTGATCATGGGGCCCTCGCCGGTATAGGCCTCCGTCTCGATATCTCCTCCCTCGATCACAGGGATGATCCTGACGCCGAACTTCCTGGCAAATTCCCAGTCTCTCTGATCATGCGCGGGCACGGCCATGATCGCCCCGGTACCGTAGCCCATCATGACATAGTCGGAGATGAAAATCGGGATCTCTTCCCCCGTGATGGGGTTTATGGCCGTCAGTCCATCAATCCTGACCCCGGTCTTGTCCTTGACAAGCTGCGTTCTCTCGAACTCGGTCTTTTTGGATGACTCCCTGCGATAGCCGGCGATGTCATCCCAGTTGCTGATACGATCCCTGTACTGATCCAAAATGGGATGTTCAGGGGCACAGACCATGAAGGTGACCCCGTAGAGGGTGTCACAGCGAGTCGTATAGACCTCCAGCCTGCTGTCACCCAGGGCTTTCCCCTCGCTGTCGGCGACGGGGAAATTGACGAAGGTCCCCTCGGACTTCCCGATCCAGGATATCTCCTGCTGCTTGACGGAGTCCGGATAATCGACATCATTCAGGCCGTCCAGGAGCTTGTCCGCATAGTCTGTAATGCGCAAAAACCAGACGTCCTTGGACATCTGAACCACATCCGAACCGCAGATATCACACTTGCCCCCCTGAGAATCCTCGTTGGAGAGGACGACCTTGCAGTTGGGGCAGTAATTCACAAGCGTCTTGGAGCGGAATACCAGACCATGCTTGTAGAGCTGCAGGAAGATCCACTGGGTCCACTTATAATAGTCTGGCCTGCTGGTTGCGAAGCACCTGTCCCAGTCAAAGGAAAAACCCACTCTGCGAAGCTGCTCGGAAAAATGCTCGATATTCTTCTCCGTAATCACATGCGGATGCGTGTTGGTCTTGATGGCATAGTTCTCCGCCGGAAGGCCAAAGGAATCAAATCCGATGGGGAAGAGAACATTATAGCCCTGCATCCGGCGTTTTCTGGCCAGGACCTCGATGGAGGAATAGGCCTTAATATGTCCGACATGCATCCCTGCGCCGGAGGGATAAGGAAACTCTACCAGGCCATACCACTTGGGCTGATCCGCGAAGTCAACGGCCCGAAAGATCTGAGCGTCCGCCCAGCGCTTCTGCCACTTGGGCTCGATTTTCTTGAAGTTATACTGCATGGGAATCCTCTTTCCTCTTACTTCTTCAGGGGAGACTGGCGATAGATAATGTCTTCACGAGCAGGTCCGTTGGACACCATTGTAATGGGATAGCCCAACTCTGCCTCGATAAAATTGACATAGTCCCTGGCCTCTTTGGGCAGGTCCTCAAAATTCTTAATTCCGCGGATATCGCACTTCCAGCCCTTGAAATACTGATAGACAGGCCTGCAGCGGGACAGATCCTTGGTCACTGGAAACTCCCTGATCTGCCTGCCATCCAGTTCATAGGCCACACAGACAGGAATCTGATCCAGGTATCCCAGATCATCCAATACCGTAAATGCCACATCCGTGCATCCCTGCAGACGGCAGCCGTACTTTGAGGCGACGCAGTCATACCAGCCGACCCGGCGCGGGCGTCCGGTCGTCGCCCCATACTCACCGCCATCCCCGCCGTGATTTCGCAGGGAGGACGCCTCATCGCCAAAGATCTCTGAGACGAATTCGCCGGCGCCGACCGCGGAGGAATAGGCCTTGGAGACGACGACGATCTTCTTGATCTCATAGGGGGGGATTCCGGCGCCGATAGCCCCATAGGCCGCCAGGGGTGAGGAAGAAGTGACCATGGGATAGATTCCGTGGTCGGGATCCTTCATCGTCCCAAGCTGTCCCTCGAGAAGGATGGTCTTGTTCTCCCTGATTGCCCGATCCAGGTAGAGGGATACGTTGCCAAGATAGGGCTTGACGCGATCTCTCATCTCTTTGATCCAGGTCAAAAGCGCCTCCTGATCAATGGGATCCGCATCGTAGAGGTGAACCAGCATGGTGTCCTTGATCGCTGCAATACGGGCAATCTTCTCTCTCAGGACCTCATCGCTCTGATAGAATTCATTGATCTGCCAGCCAATCTTTGCGTACTTATCGGAATAAAAGGGGGCGATACCGGACTTTGTGGACCCGAAGGACTTGCCTGCCAGACGGGCCTCCTCCAGAGAGTCGAACGTGACATGGTAGGGCATGAGCACCTGCACACGGTCTGAGACCATAATCTGAGGAACAGGCACACCCTTGGATGTGACGTCATCCAGTTCCGCCATAAACTTCTCGATATCGAAGGCCACACCGTTGCCGATGATATTCATGATACTGGGATGAAAGACGCCGGAGGGCATGGTGTGCAGGGCAAACTTTCCATACTCGTTGACGATGGTGTGACCGGCATTGGCGCCGCCCTGAAAGCGGATGACAACATCGGCGTCATCTGCCAGGGTATCCGTGATCTTTCCCTTGCCCTCATCGCCCCAATTGGCTCCAACGACTGCTTTAACCATGACAAATCCTCCTGTATCTATAGAACAGCTTACGCATAATAGGAATCATCCAGATTCCTGGTGCAGGTGATCGCAAGAGCGCCCGGGCCCAGATGACAGGCGATGCTCGACGGCAGGGGATCAATGATAATCTCCTGATCCGGCCAGAGAGCCCTCGCCTCCTGCCGGAAGAGGTTTGCCTCCTCCCTGCTCTGAATGTGGGCCATGGATATCGTGATGTCAGACATGGGCAATCCGGCAAAACGATTCCTGAGATCGGACGCGACCGCGTCTAACATGATCTGCTTTGCCTGTTTTATCGTTCTGGCCTTGGCAAAGGTGTCAAGCTTCTCTCCCTGGATCTGCAGCACCGGCTTGATGTGAAGCAGGGTCCCGATCATCGCGGCCGCCGGGGTGAGCCGTCCGCCTCTCTTCAGATACTCTAAGGTATCCAGCGTAATATAGATCGATGACTCATGCGCCGTCTTCTCGAGAACCCGGCGAATCTGATCGGCGGACTTTCCGGCGTCAGCCATTTTCTTAGCTTCGATAACAGAGAGCTTCAGGGTGACGGAAATCCGGTGATTGTCGACGACAAACACCTTCCCCTGATATTCCTCCTCCTCAGCGAAGTTCCTGGCCGTCAGGCAGGAGGAAGAAAGTCCGGAAGACATGGGAATATAGACCACTTCCTCATAATCCTTAAGAAGTCTGTTCCAGCAGTCCATGACATCGCCGACAGCAGGCATGGAGGTGGAAATGTCCCGGCTTGAGGTCAGTTTCTTATAGAATTCCTCAGAACTCAGATCAACTCCCTCCAGGTAAAGCTGTCCGTCAATATAAAAAGGCATCGGCAGGACCGTGACGCCAAGTCTTTTCGCCTCTTCCTGCGTAATGCCGCTGTTTGAATCCGTTGCAACTGCCACTCTGCTCATTGCCTGTATCCTTCTGTTTCCTGCGTCCACTCATGGCTTTTCACACGCGTCTAATACTAGCACATACACAGAGTTCACGCAACGAAGCTGCTGAAGCCCGACATGTAAAAGGTCTGGACAAGTAGGTGCAAAAAAGCCGGGCCAACCTTGTAAATAACCCGGGCCGGTTCACGCCAAAAAGCATCGGAAAAACAAGTATGCAGTCACACAAAATAAAAGCAAAGAGACCTCTCCAACCGCGGCCAGAATATGGTCGCGTTCGAAGAGATCTCTCAGATTGGAAAAACTTATCCTGCGAATGACATTACATCATTCCGGGTGCAGCGGCGGGCATGGCCGGCGTATCCTCCTTGATGTCGGCAACGACAGACTCTGTTGTGAGCAGGGTGCTGGCAACAGACGCCGCGTTGAGAAGAGCGGTTCTGGAAACCTTGACCGGATCCAGGATCCCTGACTCTACCATGTCGACATAGTTCTCATGATAAGCGTCAAATCCAAAGCCGATTTCAGACTCTCTGACCTTGTTGATGATAACGGATCCCTCGAGACCGGCGTTGTCAACGATGTAGAAAAGGGGAGCTTCCAGGGCCTTCTCGATAACCTGAGCGCCCGTCTTCTCATCGCCTTCCAGCTGCTCAGCCAAATCGTGCACCTTCTTGGCAGCGTGGATATAAGCGGAACCGCCTCCTGCGATAATTCCCTCTTCCACTGCGGCGCGGGTCGCGTTTAAGGCATCCTCCATGCGAAGCTTGGCTTCCTTCATCTCTGTCTCGGTGGCTGCGCCCACGCGGATTACAGCGACGCCGCCTGCCAGCTTGGCCAGGCGCTCCTGCAGCTTCTCGCGGTCAAAGTCGGAAGTGGTCTCTTCAATCTGACCACGAATCTGCTTGATTCTGGCAGCAATGGCATCCTTATCACCGGCTCCGTCTACCAGAGTGGTGTTCTCCTTGGTGATCTTGGCGCTCTTGGCGCGACCCAGCTGATCCATGGTCGTCTCCTTGAGCTCAAGACCGAGCTCAGAAGAGATCACCGTGCCGCCGGTCAGGATTGCGATATCCTGCAGCATCTCCTTGCGGCGGTCGCCATAGCCGGGAGCCTTGACGGCAACCACATTGAACGTGCCGCGAAGCTTATTGAGGATCAGGGTTGTCAGAGCCTCTCCCTCAACGTCCTCGGCGATGATCAAAAGTCTCTGCCCCTGCTGTACGATCTGCTCCAAGAGAGGCAGGATCTCCTGGATATTGGAGATCTTCTTATCCGTAATCAGAATATAGGGATCGTCCAATACAGCTTCCATCTTGTCCGTATCGGTCACCATATAAGAGCTGATATAACCGCGGTCGAACTGCATTCCCTCAACCACATCCAGCTCCGTCTGCATGGTCTTGGATTCCTCAATAGTGATGACTCCGTCATTGGAGACCTTCTCCATGGCGTCTGCAACCATCTCGCCGACCTGCTCATCGGAGGCGGAAATCGCCGCAACCTTGGCGATCTGATCCTTGGACGCAACCGGAGAAGACATCTCAACCAGAGCGTCTGCGGCAACATTGGTTGCCTTCTTCATACCCTTGCGCAGTACGATGGGGTTGGCGCCCGCAGCCAGGTTGCGCATACCGGCGTGAATCATAGCCTGAGCCAAAACTGTCGCCGTTGTGGTTCCGTCGCCGGCAACGTCATTGGTCTTGGTGGCGACCTCCTTCACAAGCTGAGCGCCCATGTTCTCAAAGCGATCCTCCAGTTCAATCTCCTTGGCGATCGAGACTCCGTCATTGGTAATCAGGGGTGCGCCATAGGACTTGTCAAGGACGACATTGCGTCCCTTGGGGCCGAGGGTGACCCGCACCGTGTCAGCCAGCTGGTCTACACCGGACTGCAGAGCCGCCCTGGCCTCCGCTCCAAACTTAATTTCCTTAGCCATTTTTCTTACCTTCTTTCACAGTAATTGATGCAAACTCATCGAAAACAGAAAACCTTACTCTACAACAGCGAGAATATCGTTCTGGCGGACAATGACATATTCCTGACCGTCCAGCTTCACCTCTGTGCCGGCATACTTGGAATAAATGACCTTCTGTCCCTGGCTGACCTGCATGGTGACCTCTTTGCCATCCACCAGACCTCCGGGACCAACAGCTATAACCAGAGCTTCCTGGGGCTTCTCCTGGGACGCGGATGACAGAAGAATGCCGGAAGCGGTCTTCTCCTCTGCCTCAACCTGCTGCAGAACAACTCTGTCAGATAAGGGAACTAATTTCATGTAATAACCTCCTTGATGTCTAGTTATTAGCACTCGTTAAAATAGAGTGCTAACTCATAGGACTATATTAGTTTTTCACCCGGAACACTTCAAGGGAAAAAGGCAATAAAAATATGAATATTTTGTGAACATCACATGGCCTTCTACTCCGACTCATCCTCCGAAAGGATCTGCATGTCATCCTCTGAAGCTATGTCCCCTGCCTCAGCTCCATCCGCAATCACTTCCGTAGATTCATCCGCCATGAAGCTGCGGTTTGCCTCCTGCATCCGCCTGAACTCCTTCTTCTCCAGGTGTCTGCTGAAAAGAAGCTGCATCAGGGATAAGATTTGCGAGAAGATCCCCATGACTCCGACAAATACCATGGCAAAACAGGCCCTCTCGAACTTGCCGCTGATCAGGGCTCCGGGATCCAGAATCAGAAGAATCGCGCAAATTGCGGTCAGAATGGCAAAGAGCAGGGGCAGATACCAGAACTTTCTTTTCAGGAGGAGAATCTGAAGAGCGGACTGGGCGAAGCCCGCTCCGGCATAGAGAAAGAGGACGCCCAAAAAGAGAGAAAAATGCTCTGTGACGGCCCCCATGCGAATCGCTGCCAGGGCACAGGCCAGGGTCAAAAGCAGGCCGCTTCGAAAGCTGTCATTGCCAAGACTCCGGTAATGTCCCTTGACCACATAGACCGCCATGGACGACAGACCCCGGATCAGAAATCCCGAGAGCAGGAGGTAGGCGGCCAGACTCTGTCCCTCCGCCGACTTTCTGAACAGATAAATTCCAAGGCCGATAAAGAGTCCCTGCAGGGCAAGATCAATACTCCAATTGACGACCAGACCCGGGCGAAGCCCGCCATTGAACTTGTCCATAATCCTCTTCTCCTTCTTGCTTCCGTCAAAAACAGGGCCCGATCCTCAGCGCTTGACCCCCTTTGTCGCCCGGCTTCCGATATGAAGCCGGTTGAGAACCACCTTCTTATTGTGCAGAGAGGTCAATCCGCCCTCCTGATCCGTCAGAAGATACATCTGGCTGACCCGGTCAGCCCGGCCCAGCTTGATTCCGATCACCCCGACAGCCGCCTTCTTCTTCTCCGGAATATCAGAAACCGGAATGCGGAGGAAGTAGCCGGACTTGGTCTCCATAACCAGCGTCTCCGCGCCCCGGATCGTCCCGACGGCCACGAGCTCATCTCCCTGCCCCAGTTTGCTCGCGATGGAGCTATAGCGGGAGACGTCGAATTCTGCCCCGTCCACCTGCTTGATATAACCTGCCCTGGTCCCAAAGAAGACCTTGCTCTCCTTGACCGCGCCAAGCGCCTCCGCGAAAAGGATCCTTTCCCTGGCGGAGTCAAATTTGGACAAATTATCAATGGGGGTTCCCTTATCCCGGAATTTTCCTCCCGGCATATCCAAGACCTTGATCAAGTGCAGCTGTCCGGTCGAGCTGAACACTGCCAGCCGGTCCAGATTGGAGCAGTGAATCACATACTTGTTCTCCTTGTCCGCGGCCTCCTGATTGCGGTCATAGACAGACAGGTCAATCGCCTTGACATAGCCGAAGCGATCCATGAGAACGACCATCTCCTGCTCCTCAATGGGCTTTTCCTCAATGACGGCCTCAGCCACATTGTCAATCAGCGTTCTTCTCTTTCGGGCGAAGGTCTTCTTGATCTCCTTGAGATCTCTGATAATCACCCTGGCCATTGAAGCCCTGTGCTCCAGAATATCCATGTCCTCCTGGATATTTTGCATGGTTTTCTCATAATCAGCTCTTAACTGCTCGATCTCAAGGCCGATCAGACGATACATCCGCATCTGAAGAATGGCGTCCGCCTGACGCTGGGTGAAGTGCAAAAGCCTGGCGTCCTTCTCTGACTGCTCGCTCTTAAAACGGATTCCCTCCGTGATGCCGTCTACCAGACAGGCCCTGGCCATCTTGACGCTCCTGGACCCGCGCAGGATCTCGATGATCAGATCGATGACATCAACCGCCTTGATCAGGCCCTCCTGGATTTCCTTCTTCTCCTTCTCCTTCTTGAGCAGGTTTGTGTACTTTCGTGTGGCAAGCTCATATTGAAAGTTCACATGATGACGGATGATGGGGACAATTCCCATCGTCTCCGGCTTTCCCTCGGCAACAGCCAGCATATTGACGCCGAAGGTATCCTCCAGACGTGTTTTCCTGTAGAGAAGATTCAGGACATTCTGCGCGTCCGCTCCCCGCTTTAATTCGATGACAATGCGGATCCCGTCCTTGGAGGACATATTGGAAATATCGACAATATCAGACGTTTTCTTGGACTCGACCAGGGCATAGGTGTCATTTAAAAACTTGCCGATATTCGCCCCGATCATGGTGTAGGGAATTTCAGAGACAACAATCGCCTCCCTTCCCCCCTTGATCTTCTCAATCGAGGCCTTCCCCCGGATCTTGATCTTGCCTGCGCCGGTCGAGTAAATCGCCAGCAGCTCATCCCTGTTGGTCACAATGCCGCCGGTCGGAAAATCCGGGCCCGGAATATATTCCATCATCTGTCTGGTGTTGATCTCCGGGTTTTTCATGTAGGCGATGACGCCGTCGATCACCTCTCCCAGATTGTGCTGGGGAATGGATGTCGCCATCCCGACCGCGATTCCGTCCGCCCCGTTGACCAAGAGGTTGGGGATCCGAACCGGCAGAACCTCCGGCTCCTTTTCCGTCTCGTCAAAGTTGGGGATGAAGTCCACCAGGTCCTTGTCCAGGTCTGCTAAGTATGCCTCCTGGGCAATCTGAGACAGGCGGGCCTCCGTGTATCGCATGGCAGCCGCTCCGTCTCCCTCAATCGACCCGAAATTGCCGTGGCCGTCCACCAGAGGAACCGACTTTTTGAAATCCTGGGACATGACCACCAGGGCGTCATAAATCGAGGCGTCTCCATGAGGATGATATTTACCCATGGTGTCACCCACGATACGGGCAGACTTGCGGTAGGGCTTATCGTAGCGAATCCCCAATTCATGCATATCATAGAGGGTGCGCCTCTGGACGGGCTTTAAACCGTCTCTGACATCCGGCAGGGCTCTGGCCACAATGACCGACATGGCATAGTCGATATAGGACTTCTGCATGACATCCGAGTACTCGGTTTCAATAATCTGTTCTCTTATTTTCTCAGTCATTTACAGTCCCTCATACATCCAGATCGGCGTCATTGGCATTCTCGTAGATAAAATCGCGGCGGGGACCGACTTCATTGCCCATAAGCATCTCCGTGACGTCGGAGGCCATGCGTCCGTCCTCAATTCCGACCCTGCGAAGCCGCCGGGTCTTGGGATTCATGGTCGTCTCATAAAGCTGCGCGGCGTCCATCTCTCCCAGGCCCTTGTAGCGCTGGAGCGTAAAGGATCCGGTCTGTCTTTTTCGGTATTTCTCCAGGGCAGCGTCATCGTAGAGATACTCCTCTTCTCCCTTCGCGGGCATGGCCTTATAGAGGGGAGGCATGGCCAGGTAGACATGGCCCTCATAAATCAGCTCCGGCATAAAGCGATAAAAGAGGGTCAAAAGCAGGGTGTCAATATGGGCTCCGTCAACATCGGCGTCCGTCATGACAATAATCTTGTCATAGCGGAGCTTTTTGATGTCGAAGTCATTGCCAAAGCCCTCGGAAAATCCGCAGCCGAAGGCATTGATCATGGTCTTGATCTCCGCGTTTGCCAGGACCTTGTCGATGGAAGCCTTCTCCACATTCAAGATCTTGCCCCTGATGGGCATGATGGCCTGATAGAGACGATTTCTCGCCATCTTGGCAGACCCGCCCGCGGAGTCTCCCTCCACAATAAAAATCTCGCATTTGGAGGCGTCCCTGGACTCACAGTTGGCCAGCTTCCCATTCTGGTCAAAAGAGAACTTCTGCTTTGTCAGAAGATTGGTCTTGGTCCG
Organism: Shuttleworthella satelles DSM 14600; assembly: GCF_000160115.1. Lineage (GTDB taxonomy): Bacteria > Bacillota > Clostridia > Lachnospirales > Lachnospiraceae > Shuttleworthia > Shuttleworthia satelles. The sequence continues at coordinate 1,016,540 of NZ_GG665866.1, read as the reverse complement.
CTCCTCTGTTCTTCGGATTTTGGCCGCCTTCTCGGCGCAGGAAATGACTGTCTTTAAGGTCTCTAAGTTCCGGTCGAAATAGAGGACGATCTCATCTCCGGTCACCTTGGCTGTGGCCTTGGAGGCATCCTTATTGTCCAGCTTGGTCTTGGTCTGCCCCTCAAAACGGGGATCCGGATGCTTAATGGAGATGACGGCCGTCATGCCGTTTCTCACATCCGTTCCGGTAAAGTTGGCGTCCTTATCCTTCAGGATCCCTAACTCTCTGGCATAGGAATTGATCACCGTCGTGAACTGAGTCTTAAAGCCCGTGATGTGCTCTCCGCCCTCAGCGTTATAGATGTTGTTGCAGAAGCCCAGAATATTCTCGTGAAATTCATTGACATACTGAAAGGCAGCTTCCACCTGAATCCCCTCAAACTCTCCCTTGTAGTAGATGACATCGGTCAGCCCTTCCGCCTTCTTGTTGAGCTCCCTCACAAATCCCCGAATTCCCTCTTTCTCATGGAAAACCAGATGCTCCGCCGTCTCCTGCCGCAGGTCATCATAGATAATGGTCAGCCTGGGATTTAAGTAGGCGGTCTCATGCAGACGGGACTTGACATCCTTCTCTGAAAAACGGGTCTTTTCGAAGATCTGCGGGTCGGGCAGAAAGGTGATCTTGGTTCCGGTCTCTTTTGTCTTTCCGATGACGGGCAAAAGCCCATTGACCAGCTTCTCCGTGGGCTTTCCCATGGCGTAGTGATCGTGATGAATCTCCCCGTCTCTCCTGATCTCAATGTCCATATAGCTTGAGAGGGCATTGACCACAGAGGAGCCCACACCGTGCAGGCCACCGGACGTCTTATAGGCTTCATTGTCAAACTTGCCTCCAGCGTGCAGGGTGGAAAAAACGAGACGGGCCGCGGAGACGCCCTTAGCATGCATGCCCACAGGGATTCCCCTTCCGTCATCCTCAACCGTGCAGGAGCCGTCCAGATTCAGGCTGACATGGATGGTATCGCAGTCACCGGCCAGGTGCTCGTCGACGGAATTATCGACAATTTCATAGATCAGATGATTGAGCCCCTTGGTCGATGTTGACCCGATATACATGCCGGGGCGCATGCGAACGGCGTCCAGCCCCTCCAGAACATGGATGCTGCTCTCGTCGTAGCTCTTCTTCTTCGCCATAGATCACTCCTTTAAAGCTTTCCGGTAGAGCCGAATCCGCCGCCTCCGCGTTCGGTTGCGTCCAGATCCTCTACGGTTTCAAACTCGACGGGCAAAAAAGCCTGTACTACCATTTGAGCGATTTTCTGGCCGGGCAGGATCGTTCTGCTCTCCTTTGAATCATTGTGCAGAGCGACCTTGATCTCTCCCCTGTAATCAGAGTCCACGACACCGGTACAGTTGGCCGGGCGCAGTCCCTCTTTCGCGGAGAGACCCGAGCGGGCATAAATCCCCCCGAAATAGCCCTCCGGAATGGCGCAGGCAATGCCGGTCCCGACCATTTTTGTCTCCTGAGGCAGAATCGTCACCGCCTCGGAAAGATCCGCGAACAAATCGTAGCCCGCCGCCTGCAGACTCCCTCTGACAGGGATTTGGGCGCTTTCTGTCATTTTTCTCAGTGCAATTTTCATCTCATCCTCCCCACACAGATCTTCTACCAGGAACAGTGGTCCAGCTCCGCCTTCTTCTCTCTTCCCATCAGTTCAAGAACCGCCTTCCTGACATCCATTTGCTCAAAGAGAACCCGGTTAACCTGCTCAATAATCGGAAGATCCACCCCGTATCTCTGGCCTAAAGCCCTGGCTGCCCTGGCGGAATAGACTCCCTCGACCACCATTTTCACCTTGTCCATGGCCTCCTGCGCGGAATCGCCCTGTCCGATATAATAGCCCGCCATACGATTTCTGCTGTGCATGGACTGGCAGGTGACAATCAGGTCGCCGATGCCGGAGAGCCCGGCCAGGGTATCCTCTTTGGCTCCCATCGCGACCGCGAGGCGGGTGATCTCCTTGATGCCTCTGGTAATCAGAGCTGCCTTGGTATTGTCCCCATAGCCAAGTCCGTCGGACATCCCTGCCGCAAGAGCAATGACATTCTTGAGAGAGCCTCCGATTTCCACCCCAAGCAGGTCCGGGCTGATATAGACCCGGAAGTTGGCGTTCATAAAAAGCTCCTGGGTCAGAAGGGCCAGATCATGACTCTTCGAGGCCGCGACTACCAGGGTCGGAATCCTCCTGACAACCTCTTCCGCATGGGATGGTCCTGACAAGGCGGCGGTAAGGGCTCCCTTCAGAACGTCCTCAAGGATTTGGGTTTGACTGTAAAGGGTCCCCTCTTCAATCCCCTTTGAGACGGAGACGATCTTCTGATCCTCCGGGATCAGGTCCTTTATTTTTTTTGCCGTTTCTCTGGTCGCTTTTGATGGAACCGCAAAGACGAGGAGATCCTGATTTTTGACAGCCTCCTTCAGCTGGCTGCTGTAGCGGATCTCACGGGGCAAGACCACTCCGGGCAGCTTACTCTCATTGGCAGAGGTCCGCTGCATCGCAAGAACCTCTTCCTCTCGATGGGACCAGAGGGTCACCGTATGTCCGTTTCCGACAAGAAGGACGGCCAAGGCCGTCCCCCAGGAACCAGCTCCGAGAATGCAAATCCGAGCCATATTCACTCCTTCTTATGCAGGGAGATGGGATTCTCCTCTCCTGCCAAAAGCCGCTTGATGTTGCTGCGATGGCGAATCAAGATGAAAAGCAGGACAAGCCCGCTGACCAGATATGCCCAAGAGAGCTGATTCTGATAAAACATCAGATGACCGGTCGATCCGAGAACCAGCACCTGAACAAAAAAGATGAAGGCCGCCAGCATCGATCCCAGAGAGACAAAGCGGGTTTTAATCACCGCCGCGAAAAAAACAATGGCGATCAGGGGAAAGGTCTGCGGAAAACAGGCTAAAATCAAGCCGAGGGAGGTCGCCGCCCCCTTGCCGCCCTGAAAGCGCATATAAATTGGATAATCGTGTCCCATAACGGCCCCGAAGGCCGCCAGCAGAGCGAGAACATGGATCAGTTCTTTCGCGTAAAGGGGATTTCCTCCATAGATCAGATGTATGACAGCGACAGCAATCATGGATTTTAAGACATCCAGAATCAGAGTGATAAGGGCCGCTCTCGGCCCCAAAATGCGCAGGGCGTTGGTCGTTCCGATGTTGCCGCTGCCCTCTTTTCTTAAGTCTACGTGAGCGCGCTTTCCCAGGAGAAAACCTGAGAGAAAATTTCCGCAGAAATATCCGATCCCCAGGGAAACCAGGACTGCAATTACAAATGGACTCATGACTTGTCATCCCTCTGTCTGGTGATCATGCGCAGGGGCGTTCCCTCAAATCCGAAATTCTGACGGATCTGATTCTCCAGATATCTGACATAGGAGAAATGCATGAGCTTCTTGTCATTTACAAACACAACAAAAGTGGGCGGTTTGACGGCCACCTGGGTCACATAGAAGATCTTCAGGCGCTTTCCCTTGTCTGTGGGAGGCTGCTGCATGGCGACAGCCTCTGCGACGATCTCATTGAGAACGCCTGTCCCCACCCGCATGGTAGAGGCGGCAATCACCTGATCAATGGCCTCATAGAGCTGCCCCAGTCTCTGTCCGGTCAGGGCGGAAATAAAGATAATTCTGGCGTAGAGCATAAAAGACAAGGTCTTGTGAATCCTGTCAATCTGGTCAGACATGGTGTGATTATCCTTCTCAACCGCGTCCCATTTATTGACGGCGATGATCACGGCCTTGCCTCTCTCGTGCGCGATTCCGGCGATCTTGGCGTCCTGCTCAGAGACTCCCTCCGCCCCGTCGATCACAAGAACCACTACATCGGCCTTCTCCACCGCGGCGACCGCGCGAACAATGGAGTAGCGCTCAATGTCCCCCTGAATTCTGGATTTTCTTCTGAGTCCGGCGGTATCGACGAAGATATAGTCCTTTTTGTTGAACCTGACCCTGGTATCCACCGCGTCACGGGTCGTGCCCGCGATATCGGAGACGATCAGTCTCTGCTTGCCGCAGAGCCTGTTGATCAGAGAGGACTTGCCCACATTCGGCTTTCCAACGACGGCAATCCGCGGCGTGTCGTCCTCCCGGTCCAGGATATCGGGCTCCGGGAAATGCGCGATCACAGCATCGAGCATATCTCCAAAACCCAGCTTGCCCGCGGCGGAAATCGGATGGGGATCCCCGATCCCAAGATTGTAGAACTCGTAGCTGTCCATCACATGCTTGTCGAAGTCGTCGACCTTGTTGACAACTAAGACAATCGGTTTTTTAGAGCGGCGGAGCATATCGGCCACCTTGGCGTCCGCGTCCACCAGCCCCTGGCGGACATCCGTCATGAAAATAATAACATCCGCCGTATCGATGGCAATCTGAGCCTGTTCTCTCATCTGGCTCAAGATAATATCCGAGGAATCCGGCTCAATTCCCCCGGTGTCGATCATTGTAAACTCATGATCAAGCCAGCTGACATCCGCATAGATACGATCTCTGGTCACCCCCGGCGTATCCTCGACGATGGATATGCGCTCGCCTGCCAGGGCATTGAACAGGGTTGATTTTCCTACATTTGGGCGTCCGACCACGGCCACAACCGCCTTGCTCATATGCTCCTCTTTCCCGCTTAACGTATATGATTCCTGCGGGACTTAAGAATTGCCTCCAGCAGGTCATCTCCGCCCGATTCTACAATATCGACCGGTACTTGTAAAGTTTGCTCCACTTCCTCCACTGTCACATCATCTAGAAATACATTCTCTCCGGAGCGCAACATATTGCATGGAAGGAGGAGTCTTTCTCCCAATTTCTGACCGGCCAGCTGGCTGATCAAGTCCCCTCCTGTGATCAGTCCCGACACAGTAATCCGCTCCCCATAAAAATGATTATGAATGGTGTAGACCCTGACCTTAATTCCGGGAAATCTTGCCTGGGCCTGATCGCAGAGCGCGCGAATAAAGGGGGCGGCTAAAAGCCCTGTCGCGATGGACAGCTCCTGCTCCTTTTTCACCTCCTCATCCGCGTCCAGATCCCGCAGAGCCGCCCGAAACTCCTCCATCAAAAGACGAAGCATCCCCACGCCATTCTCCAGCTGTGTGTATCCGTCATAGACCTCCTCCGGGGGAATTTCCTCCTCAGCCAGAAGGTAAAACTCATCTCCGGCCTGGACGAAGGGATGACCAAATCGTTCCATAGAAAAGGCCTGCCATCTGCGGATCTGCTCGACAACCTCCCTCGCGTCCTCCTTCTTGAAGGGCTTTAGGGGATAGAGACCCTGGCGAAATCTGGTCAGGCCGACGGGGACGACGGAGAGCGTTCCCATATAGGGATAGAAGGACAAGAGATCCTTTATGGTCCGGTCCAGATGCTCTTTGTCATTTAAGCCCTTACATAAGACCACCTGTCCATTCATGGAAATTTCCGCGTCATAGAGCTTTTTGAGCTTGTCCATGAGCTGACCGGCAAAACGATTGTGGAGCATTTTCTCCCGGAGCAGGGGTTCTGTGGCCTGGACAGAAACATTGATCGGTTCCATGCGATAGGCGATCAGACGGTCGATCTCTTCTTCCTTCATATTGGTCAGAGTGACATAATTGCCCTGCAGAAATGAGAGGCGGGTGTCGTCGTCCTTGAAGTAGATGGTCTTTCGCATCCCCGGCGGGTTCTGGTCAATAAAGCAGAAGAGACATGCGTTGGAGCAGGATCGGTAGTCATCTAAGAGGCCGTTGACAAAAGTGACGCCTAAGTCCTCGCCCTCATCCTTCTCTATTTCCACGAGATGCTCAAGTCCCTGGGCGTCCCGAATCAAAAGAGTCGGATCCTCCTCGTCCGAGTAGTAATGATAATCAAAAATATCGGCCAGCCTGTGTCCGTTGATGGAGACGATCACGTCACCCGCCTCTAAGCCCGCGTCATAGGCAGCCGAACCCGGTCTGACATATTCAATTGTATGGGACGCGCTGGATTCCATACCCATCTTCCCGGCTCCTTATCTTCATCTGTCAATCACGCGCGGGGTAATCATAAGAAAAGCCCCAAGATTTCCCCTTCTCCCATGGGAGGCCCGGTGGGAAAAAAGCTTATCTGAATTACAGCAGGTGCAGAGATTGCTGACAATGATCCGGTCAGAGGAGAGACCCGCGTCTAAAAACACGCGTCGGTTGCACTCCCAGAGGTCCAGCTGCCCATGCTCTTGATCCGTAAAATCCGCAACACCAGGACCGAATTCCTCTGTAAAGCTCTCCGCTAAATCACGGCTGACTTCATAGCAATCGCGGCAGATCGAGGGGCCGATCGCGGCCAGCATATCCTGGGGCCTGCTCCCATAGGCCTCTCCCATGGCCCTGACGGTCTTAGCCCCCATACGTCCAAGGGTCCCCCTCCAGCCCGAGTGGGACAGGCCGATCGCCCTGTGCACGGGATCAATCAGATAGAGAGGGACGCAGTCAGCGTAGAAGGTTGCCAGAAGCAGACCCGGGACGTCCGTGATCAGGCCGTCCGTATCCCTGTAGTCCCTCTCTCTTGTAATTCCCTTGCCCGCGTCCTCGGCCGTCACCAGGCGGATATTGGTCGTGTGGGTCTGGTCAGAGGTCACAATGTGCGCCAGGTCCGTTCCCATAGCCCTGGCCACCCGTCGATAGTTCTCTGTCACAGCCTTTGGATCATCTCCCCTGGTGTAGGAGAGATTGAGACTCCGAAAAATCCCCCGGCTGACGCCCCCGGCGCGGGTGGTAAAGCAGTGACGAATCCAGGCCTCCCTCGACAGACTCTCAAACGCAAGCAGGGGCAATCCATCCAATTCGTCCGCCTTTCTCTTTGCATTCTCTCTTCCCGAACCCTTTTGTTCATATGTGCGCAGGGAAAAAACCCTCTCTTTATTTTTCAGTACAAAATTCTTCAGCTCAAATGATGAACCCGATACGCTTGACGTCAAAGTCTCACCTCTTATTCCATCAGATACCTGTCAGAAGGCCCCCCGGTAATGCCGGATCTCTTCTCCCTCGATCGCGACCAGATCAAAGCGGACAGGTGTCGTCTGGCAGATCCCGTGCGTCAGGCAGTAATAGCCAGCCACCTTGCGAATTGTCCTCATCTTGGACGGACCAACTGCCTCCTCCGGGAGGCCGAAGCGGCGGCTGCGTCGGTATTTGACCTCGACAAAGACCAGACAGGTCCCCTCTCTTGCGACCAGGTCGATCTCTCCCAGGCGACAGGAAAAGTTGAATTCAACAAGGGTCAAACCCTGCCCGGTCAGATAGTCGCCTGCCCTGCGCTCATAGAAGCTCCCCTCTTTTCTTCGATTGACACTCCCCATAGTAATCCCCGTCCCCCGTCAGACAGACTGCGGGCCTGTGAAATGTCCGATAAATGACCTTCGATGAATCGGGGTGGGCCCCATCTTTCTTAAGGCCCTGATGTGATCCGCCGTTCCATATCCCTTGTTCTTGGCAAAGCCATAGCCCGGATAAGTCTTGTCGTAATCCTCCATCATATGATCCCGGGTCACCTTGGCGACAATGGAAGCCGCGCCGATGCTGATCGACCTGGCATCCCCGTGTATGATCGGGATCTGCCTGACCAGAAGCCCCGGCACGGTCACGGCGTCATTCAAGACGAGCTCCGGCGCCGGATCCAGCTGACTGACCGCCTCTCGCATAGCCTCATAGGTGGCCTGAAGGACATTGATCTGATCGATCCTCCCGGGTGAATTCATCCCGATGCCGACCGCAAGAGCCTCCTCCATAATCTGCCTGTAGAGCTCCTCTCTCTTTTTGGCGGAGACCTTCTTGGAGTCATTGATTCCGAGGATCCGATGCCCCCTGGGAAGAATCACGGCTGCCGTCACAAGAGGTCCCGCCAGAGGTCCACGCCCCACCTCGTCCATTCCAGCGACATACTGACAGCTTTGCCAGGCCTCTCTCTCAAAGACCATGAGTTCATCAATGCGGGCTTCTTCCCTCCTTCGCCGATCCAGTTTCCTTCGCGCCTGTTCCACAATTGTCTTCACGCCGCTTCTGCCATCAGACGCATACGCGTCGATGAAGGTCTCAAGCTTCTCCTCGGGACAGGCCCGCATATGCTCGCGAATCCGCCCGATGGGCTCCTGGTCTGTCATATTGCCTCCTACATACTGTGCCGGACCAGACCGAACTTATTCAGCGGCCAGATTCTGAGAAAGGCCTTGCCGACCATACTCTTTCCACTGATCAGGCCAACCCTCGAATCCCGGCTGTCCATAGAGTTGTTTCGGTTGTCCCCCAGGACAAAGTACTGGTCCTCTCCCAGCTTGATCGGCTCCTGCGCCAGGCCCGGATTGGAAATGACCTCTCTGCCGAAATTCTCCTCTAAGACCTGCCCGTTGATATAGATCTTGCCGGAGCTGTCGATCCGCACTGTCTCGCCGGGAAGACCGATCACCCGCTTGATGAAATAGGTGGACGGGTTCTGGGGGTAGGGAAAAACCACGATGTCAAACCGCTTTGGACTTCCCAGGCGGTAGGATATCTTGTCGACAATCAGGTTGTCCCCGTTATCCAGCGTGTTCTCCATAGAGGAACCGTTGACCTCTGTTCTCTGTCCCACGAAAGTCACAATCAGATAGGCGGCCAAAATCACCAGGGCCAGATATAAAATTGTCGATAAGACCTCTCTGACCGGATTCTTCTCCTGTCTCTTCTCGATTGTCTCCTGTCTCTTCTGCTCTTCCACGTGAACTCCTTATCATCTCTTTGGCAAAATACCCTTCTTACTCCGCCGTCATCTCAATGCTGATCCTGCCCAGCTGTCCCTTGCGGAACTCATCCAGAAACAGATCCGCTGTCTTTCGGTAGTCTATCTCATTTCCCCGCACAAGACAGCCCCTCTTTAGGGCAATTGCCGACAGAATATCGACATCCTCTTTCTCTTCGTCAACGGCATAGCGGTCCGATAGGACTCCGGGATAAGCCTCTCTGAGAAAATGAATGACTTTTAGGGACAGATCTTCCACCTGCAAAACATGATCAGAGATGGCTCCGATCATGGCCAGATGGATTCCTGTCTCCTGGTCCTCAAATTTGGGCCAGAGGATCCCCGGCGTATCCAAAAGATCAATATTGTCTCTCAGGTGAATCCACTGTTTTCCCTTGGTAACTCCCGGTTTGTTTCCGGTTCTGGCCGCTGCCCTGCCGGCCAGTGAGTTGATCAGAGTCGACTTGCCGACATTTGGAATACCCGCAATCATAGCTCTGACCGGCCGGTTTTTAATCCCCCGCCGCAGGTCGCGGGCCCTCTTCTTTTCTGTCGCGTCCATAATCGCCTTTTGCATGGGCTTGCGCAAAGAAGCTGACCTGGAATCCAGCGCCAGAACAGTCATCCCCTGACGCTCAAAATATTCCTTCCAGCGGGAGGTCATCTTGGGGTCAGACAGGTCGGCCTTATTGAGCAGGATCATCCGCGCCTTATCTCTGGCCAGCTGATCAATCTCCGGGTTTCTGCTGGCCAGAGGAATACGGGCATCCAAGAGCTCGATCACCAGATCGATCAGCTTGATATCCTCCTGCATCTGTCTTTTTGCCTTGGTCATATGGCCCGGAAACCATTGAATATTCATCTCAACTCCTCTTATGACGCGGGCCCGAAGTGGGACAGGCTGACATCAAACCAAATTTTACCGACAAAGTCCCTCCTGGAGAGCAGACCAATGCTCGCGTAGCGGGAATCCTCACTGTTGTTGAAGTTATCGCCCATCACCAGATATTGATCATCCCCCAGCTGCGTCTTCTCCGCCAGATTTCCGGCGTAACCGATACCGCTGAAGCTGACAGTTCCCTGGCGGAAGGCACTGTTGTTGACATAGAGCCTGCCTCCGGAAATATAGACGGTATCGCCGGGTCTGGCAATCAGCCTCTTTACCATATACTGGGCATTTTGCCTGCCGGACGGGCGAAAGACAACCAGGTCCCCGGCTCTGGGTTTTCGAATATGATATACCAGGCGATTGACAAGGACCCGATCCCCTGCCCGCAGGGTCGGCTCCATGGAAGAACTGGAAATCGTTATTGTCCTCCCGAACGAAAAAACCAGGAAAAAGGCCAGGAAAATAACCGAGCAGATCTGAGCAGTCCAGATCAGGCGGGCTTTGATCTCCTCTTTTGATCTGGGTCTTCTTCGCTGTGAAAACGAGAGATTCTTTGTTGTCCGCCGGGTCGATTCCTCACTCTTCTGTAGAAAGATATTCTTGTTCATGTGTCCGGGATCAGGTCGAAATCTGGACATAAGGCGCTCCTTGGTCGAAAAAACTTGCTACTATTTTATCTGATCCCTCCCGGCCCTTCAAGAAAGCAGGCGTGCGCGTCAAAAGAAACAGCAAAGACAGTGTGCGCACGTCAAAGGAAGACGAAAAAAGAGAGCCTCCTCTCATATCCCCGCTCACCTCGTCGAGCGTACAAGGCATATAAGAGTCAGCTCTCCCTTTTTCATGCTTCATTATTCCCGCAGAATCAGCGGATGATCTCCTTGACCTTGGCGGACTTGCCGACACGGTCGCGAAGATAATTGAGCTTGGCGCGGCGAACCTTACCCCGGCGAACCACCTCAACCTTCTCAACCCGGGGGCTGTGCAGGGGCCAGGTCTTCTCAACGCCGATCCCGTTGGAGAACTTGCGGACTGTGAATGTCTCACGGTTGCTTCCGCCCTGCTTCTTCAAAACAGTTCCCTCAAAAATCTGGATACGCTCGCGGTTGCCCTCCTTAATCAGGTTATGTACGCGGACCGTATCACCCACGTTAAAATCCGGGGCCTGATCCTTGAGCTGTTCCTTCTCAATGTTAGCGATTATCTCGTGTGCGTTCATGGGTTTCCTCCACATTCATCTCGATGTTCTTAATGCCGTCCGCAACAGAGGACCATCTCCAAATAAACAACAGTGCAACTATAGCACAAGGTCCGATTGCCGGCAAGCTTTTTCGCCGGCGACGAAAGCGGGTATCCGTCACGGCATCCAAAGCGCCGCGTCGAAAGCCAGCGTCTCGCCCGGGATCCGGGCTCTTACGCCAGACGCGCCTGCGCCGCGCTCTTCTTCTGCATGTGGATCAGGATGGCCTTCTTGAGGCGCAGAACGACATAGGCGACATAAATCACCGTGTAGACGATGATCGAAAGCCGGTTCTTCTCCGGCGCCATGGAAAAAAGAACCATGACATGCACGTAGAGAAGGATGTAGAAGGGGTAGGCCAGCCTCTGGAGATTCTTCCAGGATTTTCCCTTCATTCTTCTTCGCACCGTCCCGAAGGATGTCACAAAAAGGGGAATCATCATCGCGATCAGCGTCATGCTGATCAGAGCCGCGATTCTGGTCTGAACTGGCATGAAAGCGTCCTTGTCAAAGAAAGCGACAAAATAGTGAATTCCAAAGAGAATGTTGTGGGTCAGAGCCATCAGGCAAGCCACAATGGACATCTCTCCCCGAATCCGCATATATCGCCTTGTGAGAGCGCTATGCTTTCTGATGACGCCCAGATACATGACGATGATAAAGGTCGCTGTTGCCATGACCCCTCTGTGAAAGAGGTCCGTGACAAATTTCAGCCCCGCCGGCATGACCTGATCATATCCTCTGCTGTAGATCACGACCATGAGAAGGACGAGAGCGTAAAAGCAGAGATAGAATCCTCTGCTGTATTTTTTCATTAGATCCGCTGCCGCGCCGTAAAAGACAAGCGCGATCAGCAAGCCTGCAATCAAATTCATAGATCTCTCCTACTCTACTCTGATCCCTATGCTCTTGCTGGAAACCCCGGTCACATAAGTGGAATGAAAGCGCAGCTTGACCACTGTGTAGCCGGCCCTGGTCATATCCGGGCTCCCGACAATCTCCATGCGAACAGACCCGTCGTCTGGCAGATTTTTAATCATGGCCTTGTAGTCGTCTTCTGTCGGAGCCGGGTCGCCAACCTTTTTGTTGATAATCAGAGAGCCCTTAAATTGAGCTGTGAACTCATTTGCATAGTGATCGCCCTCATCATTGTCATTGATTCCGTCCCGGTCACGATCCTGGTAGACGCCCAGGCTTGTACTCATGACAATCTTCTTGCCGGCCTTTTTTCCATAGAGCTTAACCGGATAGGTCCGGTAGAAGCTCCCGTCAAAATCCGCATCGGGAATGTCGATCTTACCTGTGATGCTTCCATTGGAAAGAGACAATCCGCTGGGCAGGCCCTCCGCAGAGATCAGCTTTATCCCGGAGGAGCAGGATACCTTTGTATCAGAGAAAACCTGATGGTTTAAGCTCACCGCCGGGAAATTCACCTGGATATCTCCCGCCTTTGCTTCCTGAGCAGGCCCCTCCGGCTGACTTCCGGCCTTCTCCACAATCAGGGCGACGCTGACCTTAGACAGGCCTGAGACATACTTTGACTTAAATTGCAGCTTAACAATCTGGTTCCCTGCCACTGACATGTCCGGATGTTTCAGCACTTCAATCGTCACGGAATCGTCGTCCGGTATATTTTTAAAGAGGGCCCGATACTCTTCCATTGTCGGCTCCGGATCCCCTGCTTCTTTATAGATCGCCTTTTCCTGGTAGGTCTGTCCCTTAAAGAGCGGAGTAAACTGGTTCGCATAGTGCTCGCCCTCATCGTTGTCACTGATGCCGTCCCGATCCTTATCCTGGAAGACAAGAAGCTTCTTTTGAACCGTCAGCTCCTGACCGGCCTTACTTCCAAGAATTGTAAGCGAATACTCTTTGGACATGGAATCGTCGAACTCAGAATCCGCGATGTCAATGGCTCCGCTGATTTTCCCGTCTCGATAGGAAAGTCCTCCCGGAAGGCCCCGGACTTGACGGACTAAAACCCCCTCTCCGGTTTTCACAGGAATCCCTTCTACTTTCTGGTGATTGAGATAGCTTGCGGCAAAATCCGCCTGAATCTCATCTTCTCCTGTGGGCTGACCGGGATTGGGAGAGGGCTGATCTGCCTTGTCTTCATCCACGGTGATAAAGAGAGCGAAATTGGCGTTCTCATTGTCCTCAAAAGAGGAATCCATGCAGGGCAGGGTCATCTTCTTAAACGCGATTCCCTCATTGGATTCATAGAGATAAATCTGTCCGCTCTTTGCGCGGGTCCTGAAGCGAAGCTTCTTTCCAAGCTCCTGGCTGGAAAGCTTGATCGTCTGCCGCTCAGAGATATTCTCGCTCTTCTCATCAGACATCTGCGGTTGATCCAGTGTCTTCCAGTCTCCATCACCGATCCTGTATTCCATGGACACGATATAGTCCTTGCTGTAAGCTCCAAAGACGATTCCAAGTCTCGCGCTCCGCTTGGACTCCTTATGGGTGATATCCGTAATCAGCGTTCCGTTTTTGACGAACTTGGAAATGTCCATTCCGTCTTTGATCTCCTGGCCGTCCTGTGCCCGAATCTCAAGTCCATACTGTCCGAAGCTGGCGTAAGGAACTGAAACCTTACTTCCGTCCTTTTTGGTCAGCTCCACAACAAGTCCGCTCAGATCCAGCGGTTTCTTCCGATTCTGCTTCAATTCAGACTGCTTGTTATAGACATTGATATCCGACGGGGAGACGATAGAAATAGAGACGATCTCATTTCCCGTCTTCGCGTCTGTCTCAGACAGCTCCAGGGCCTGATCGACAGACCTGGCCAGTCCTCCGGCGCTGATGGTGGCCCCTGAAACAGCGTCAAAGACATCTCTCTCCCCCATCTTCTCCTGAAGGAAGGCCTTGATCGCCCTTGATACCTCGCTCGCCTTCTTCGAATCGCTGATTTTAGCGGCATAGTCCTTGCCAATCAGCTTCTCGGCCATTTTCTTAGGATTATCCGCGGCGAGAATCCGATCGAGATAGTCGTGGTGCAGCTTCATGACGGCAATGTTGTGCCGGCCCTTCTTCTTATCCATGAGGAAGGGCACCACTTTGACGGCTCTGGCCCGGTACTCCTCGCCGTCATCCGCGTAGTCCTTGCCCTGTCCGACCTCAATGTCTTTGATTTCATTGTCCTCGATGGAGACCTGGGTCTTCAGCCTGCCCTTGGAAGTGTTAAAGCCTGCTCCCAGCCCCTGATAGCTTCCTGATTTCAGCTCTCCCTTGCGCAAAAGAGCTGCAATGTTCTTTCTGGTCTTATCCTCAAGGATCTTCCCCTGCTTGGGCAAGGGCTTTGTTGTCCCGCCCATCGGCTGAAAGAAGGAGACTTCCTCTCCTGTGCCCGATTGATTCAACTCGACCGCCTTTGACAGAGCGTCGTTGACCGCGTTGATGATCCCGCGGCTGCTGTATGTCGCCCCGGAAACCGTGTCGATCGAACCGGACTTCTTCCCCTTCATGCTCTCAAGCACGGCAAGTGAGCGCTGGAAGAAGCGGCGGGAATCTGACTGTTCGACCACCTTGATATCCGCTACCTTTCCGTCCTTTACACTGACTTGAACAGTAATCTCACTCTTGAATCCGTCAGCAGACCCCTGGTAGTCGCCGTCTTTGAGGGTCCATTTCTCTTTAGAATCCTTGCCCGGATCCGGCTTGGATGGATCCGGTTTAGAGGGACCGTCCGGCTGACTGGGATCAGGCCTGGATGGATTCTCCGGCTTGACTTCAGGCGTCGGGATCTGCCCACTTTCTGACTTTTCGGGGTTCTTCACAATCGCCTTGGACAGGGCGTTGTTGACCGCGTCGATGATTCCGCGACTGCTGTAGGTTGCCCCGGAGACCGTATCGACAGATCCGGTCTCTCTTCCCTTCATCCGGCCAATGACAGCCAGAGCCCGATTGAAATAAGAGGGCGTATCTGAATTGCTGAGGACTTCGACATCTGCGATCTTCCCATTCGCGACAGTCACACGCACCGTGATCTTCCCGTCAAAGCCATCCGCGGACCCCTGATAGCTTCCGTCCTTTAGTTTACTGTCCTTGGGAAAAACGGTGGGAGACACGGTCTTCTGCAGGCGATCCAGGCGGGCTTTCCGGGCCTTCTGCTTCTCCTGCGACTGCTCCTTGGCCTGACGCTGATGCTCCTCGATTTTCCCTTCCAGATTTGACTCCTGAGCCACAGACCTGCCATCCGGAAGCGCCTGCTGCAAGGCCCTGAAAACCGCCAGCTTCAGAGCGTCAGAAGAAATGGTGGCTCCGGAGACAGCATCTACGTCCGGACTGTTGGTCGCCTTGATCTGCTCTAAGACCTTCTTTGCCCTGGCGAAGTATTCCGGCGACTCATTCTGAGACAGGATCTCGATCTCGGCGATCTTGCCGTCTTTGATGGTTACCGCGACCGTCACCTGACCTCCATAGCCCTGGGCGCTTCCTTCATAGCGGCCATCCTTGTAACCCTCTTTCTGTGCCTCGGCCATTGCGCCCGACATCTTCCCGGAGTCGGCGAGGGATTCCTGCTGATTCTTCGATTCCTTCGAAGAGCTCTTGTCCCCTCCCTGGCTGATCACAAAAATGATCCCTGCACTGATCGCAATGATCAGGGCAAGGGTCAGAATTGAACTGAAAATGTGCCTGACTTTCATACGTTCCCTTTCTAAGAAATGCTCCCCGTCTGAAGATAAGAGGGTATTAGCACTACCTAACATTAGCATTAACTAACTTATCGGGGATCGATAAAAAAGTCAAGTATTCATCCAACAAAACACCAAATCATCAAATTCGACAGCAAATACAATAAACTAAAAATCACTGCAGAAGCAGCACCGGTCCTTTTGCCGCGTAGATTCCGAATGACTCCAGATCTCCTACCGGGAATGGATCTTCCTCGTCCAGGTAATATACCGGCCTCAGCCCCTCCATAAGACCTGATGTGATCCCCTCTTCAATAAAGGCGATCATTTCAGGGGACACCTTGTCCTTCAGTTTTTCTCTCAGGGCGCGGATTCTGGCATTCGCCGGCCTCTCCCTGGGCGTGTAGACTAAAAGCCTGGTCCGTCTGACCTCCGTCAAGCCAAGCAGCTTTGCCAGCTGCTTCGCCTCATTAATATCATCCGTATCATGCATAATAAAGCGGCGAATCCCCGGTCTGTCCTGTTCGCGGATCAATCCCTGTTTTTTCAAAAAAGAAACAGGACTTTCGGCTTCTTTGACAGGGTCCTCTGTAGCAATATCCCTGATAAATGTATCTCCGGTCGGATGCGCAAAATAAGAGGCCTGGTCCCTCCGGTCGCGCATGAGAATCACATTTCTGTCCCAGCAGACAATCTCCCCATATCCCAGCTCCAGCAGATTTAAAAGATCCGCGTATTCTCTCTTGTGCCGCAGGAGGATCTCCTCTAACTGGACCAATCTGCAGTAATCCCGATAGAGGTCTTCTCTTCTTTCTCTCGTCCTCTGAATCGACTCCTTGATCCGCCAGCTCCTAATTCTGGCGGCGTCTCCGGACAAAAGAACCGATGGAACCGCCTTGTCATGCCAGACCTCAGGCCTGGTGAACTGGGGGTACTCCAACAGCTTTCCATGGAAGGACTCGATCTCGGCGGAGGCGTCATTTCCCAAAACTCCGTCAACCAGACGGGCTATGGTATCGATCATGACCATGGCCGGCAGTTCCCCTCCCGTCAGAACATAGTCGCCGATCGAGACATAGTCTGTGACAATTTCCTCCAGGACCCGCTCGTCAACGCCTTCATAATGTCCGCAGAGGAAAATGAGGTCATCATTTTTAACCAGTTCTTCCGCTATCTCCTGGCAAAACGGCCTTCCCTGCGGTGTCACATAGATCACCCGTTTCTTATGGCCGTCCGGAATCTGAGAGAGCAGGTTCTGATAACACTGATAGACCGGCTCCGCCTGAATCAGCATACCGGCTCCGCCGCCATAGGAATAGTCATCCACCTTGCCATGCCTGTTATCGCTGTAATCGCGAATGTTGACGCAGTTTAATGAAATCAATTTCTCCCTGAGAGCACGTCCCGTTATGCTGTTTGCCAATCCCTGCGCAATCATTTCAGGGAAAAGAGTCATGACGTGAAATTGCATCTGTTTTCTCCATGTTAAAGATCTTCGAGTCCGGGGAGAAGATGAACCAGAATCTCACCTGCCTCAAGATCCGTCTTGAGGACGCACTGTCGGATGGCGGGAATCATAAGATCTGACTGCCCCTGGCGTCCAATGACATAGACGTCATTGGCTCCGGTCGTCAGAACATCTGTCAGTATCCCCAGTTCTCTTCCGTCGTCCGCAACAACCTTCAGTCCCAGCAGGTCTGCCACGTAATATTCCCCCTCCTCCAGGGGGAGGGCCTGCTCTCGTGAAATCAGAAGCCTGGCCTGTCTTAAGGAACTGACCTCATCAATATTATTCTTCTCCGCAAAGCGAAGGATGACCTGCTTCTTGAAATAGCGCACAGAGACAATCGTCAGTTCTTCCAGGCTTCCATCCCGCCCGGCATATACCTTCTGTCCACAGAGATCATCAAAACGGCGGCTCTCCTCTGTGGTCGGATAGACCTTCACCTCTCCCTTGAGACCATGTGTCGATGTGATCACACCCACTTGAAAATAATCCTGCATCCCGACTCCTTCTCCTTTGATACGCGGTAATTGATGACAAAAATACTCCTCGCCGGCCCGATATATGAGAAAAAGCAGACAGGCTCCTGGGGAACCTGCCCGCTCTTTTCACTGCGTCATCCGAATCACTCGACGATATCCACAACAACCCTGCAATTCTCACGGGTCGCCGCGGCCTTGACAAGAGACCGAATCGCCTTTGCGATCTTGCCCTGCTTGCCAATAACCTTGCCCATGTCAGAGGAAGCGACCTTGAGTTCTACAATCGTAGTCCTTCCGGCCTTGCGCTCCGACACTTCAACCTGATCCGGATCATCTACCAGTGACTTGGCAATCACTTCGACTAATTCTCTCATCTCAATCACCTCGTGCTTTGCCTGGAACAAAAAGCCTTACTTCTCGATGCCGGCACTCTTTAAGAGGCGAGCAACCGTCTCTGTTGGCTGTGCTCCATTAGCGAGCCACTTCTTCGCGGCCTCTGCGTCAACGCTTACCGCTGAGGGATTCTGGTTGGGATCATAGCTGCCGATCTCAGCGATGTTGCGGCCATCGCGAGGAGCGCGAGAATCCGCTACGACAATCCTGTAGAAAGGAGCCTTCTTCTGTCCCATTCTTCTGAGTCTGATTTTTACTGCCATCTTGTTACCTCCAATGATATGTGAATCGTTACTTTATTCGATCGCAGGATCTTTGACCTGCGGATCAAGCTGCTGTTAAAAGGGGAATCCCCCTCTTCTCCTGCCCTTGCCTCCCATGAGACCGGGCATCTTCTTCATCATTTTGCGGGTCTGCTCAAACTGCTTGACAAAGCGGTTGACCTCAGCGATATCAAGACCGGCTCCTCTGGCGATCCGGTGCTTGCGGTGGATATTCATGATCTTGGGGTCTGACCGTTCCTGCGGGGTCATCGAATGAATGATCGCCTCGGTTCTGGCAAGCTTCTTCTCATCGACTGCGCCCTCAATCTGGCTCATCTGTGACTTGGAGACGCCCATTCCAAGCCCCGGCAGCATACCGAGGATGGAGGAAATGCCTCCCATCTTACGCATTTGCGACAGAGAGGTCAGATAGTCGTTGTAGTCAAACTCCGCCTTCTTAACCTTATCAGTCAGCTTGGCGGCCTCTTCGGCGTCAATCTCCTGCTCCGCCTTCTCGATCAGGGAGAGGACATCGCCCATACCTAAAATTCTGGAGGCCATGCGATCCGGATAGAACTGTTCCAGATCAGACAGCTTCTCGCCCATGCCGACATAGAGAATAGGCTTGCCTGTGACGGCGCGGATGGAGAGAGCCGCTCCGCCCCGGCTGTCGCCGTCCAGCTTGGTGAGAATCACTCCGTCAACCCCGACCTTCTGATCGAAGGTCTGAGCTACATTGACCGCATCCTGACCGGTCATGGCATCGACAACCAGGATGGTCTGGGCTACGTCCACCCCGGACTTGATCTCCTCCAGCTCGGCCATCATATCCTCATCAATATGAAGGCGACCGGCCGTATCCAGAATCAGGACATTGTTATTGTTCTTCCTGGCGTGCTCATAAGCGGCTCTGGCAATATCGGAGGGCCGATTCTTGTCTCCCATGGAGAAAAAGGCAACCTGCTGTTTCTCCGCGTTGATGCGCAGCTGATCAATAGCCGCGGGGCGATAGATGTCGCAGGCGACCAAAAGAGGTCTCTTGCCCTTCTGTTTCATCTTGCCAGCCAGTTTGGCCGCAGTCGTCGTCTTACCTGCGCCCTGGAGTCCGATCATCATGATCACAGTGATCTCCTGGCCGGGGCGATAGGCGATCTCCCTTGTCTCGGACCCCATCATCCTGGTGAGTTCCTCATCCACCAGCTTGACAACCTGCTGGGCGGGGTTTAAGCCGTTTAAAATATCGGTTCCGACCGCCCTCTCCTGCACCGCCCTGGTGAAATCCTTGACAACCCTGTAGTTGACATCCGCCTCAAGAAGAGCGATGCGGATCTCCTTGAGGGCGAGCTTGACATCGTCCTCCGAGAGACGGCCCTTTCCGCGCAGATTGCGAAAGGCATTCTGTAGTTTTTCAGATAAGCTCTCAAAAGCCATTACAATTCCTCCAGAATCCCCCGTGAAATTCTGCGAATTTCTCCCAGGCTATTCTCTGTGACCCTGTCGCCTTCTGTCAGCTTCTGGATTCTCTCAATATCCTCTTTGATTTTCATGAACCTGGCGACCAGATGCAGCGCCTGCTCGTAATTCTCAAGACTTCTGGTGCAGCGGCGAATGATGTCGTAGACTCCCTGTCTTGAGATCCCCTCCTGCTCGGCGATCTCAGAGAGCGACAGATCATCAAAGGCATATGCCTCATAGATCTCTCTCTGATGCGCATTGAGCAGCTGTCCATAGAAATCATACAGGTATCCGCGTATAATTTTCTCTTCCATTCTTTCCACCTGGCTATTTTAGACAAGCCTTCGCATGGTGTCAAGTATAATATCTTTACAGCATGTAATCATTCAACCAAGTCAGTCCGGCTTTCAGAGAACTGTTCTCGTGATCTTGGGGCGATAGCCCGCCTCTTCCAGAGTATCGATGATCTGATTCTTATGCTCTGTTCCGAAGGCCTCCAGAGTAATGGTCAATTCCACTGCCACGCTTCGGTTGGTCGTGATGAACTGGTTGTGATCCAGCTTGATGACATTCCCCTGAACCCCGGCGATGGTCTGCGCCACCTTGGCCAGCTCGCCCGGCTTATCCGGGAGCAGGACGGAGACGGTGAAGATGCGGTCGCGGAAGATCAGACCCTGCTGAACAACCGAAGACATGGTAATCACATCCATATTGCCGCCCGACAAAACGGATACCACATTTTTCCCTTTCACCTTCAGATGGTTCAGGGCCGCCACCGTCAAAAGCCCGGAATTTTCGACAATCATCTTATGATTCTCGACCATATCCAAAAAGGCGACAATCAGCTCATCGTCTTCGACGGTAATAATCTCGTCAATATTCTTCTGCAGATAAGGAAAAATACTGATCCCGGGCTTTTTTACCGCAGTGCCGTCGGCGATCGTATTGGCGCTCGGGAGCATGACTGGCTTCCCCGCCTCAAAAGAGGCCTTCAGACAAGCCGCTCCGACGGGTTCCACAGCGATAATCCTGATCTTGGGATTCAGCAGCTTGGCCAGAGTGGAGACGCCGGTGGCCAGCCCGCCTCCTCCTACCGGAACCAGAATATATTCCACCAGGGGCAGCTCCTTGAAGATCTCCATGGCAATGGTTCCCTGTCCCGTTGCAACCGCCAGATCATCAAAGGGAGGAATAAAGGTATAGCCGTGTTCCTCAGCCAGCTCCAGGGCCCTCGCGTTCGCGTCGTCAAAAACATCACCGAAGAGAAGGACCTGTGCCCCGTAGCTCTTTGTCCGATTTACCTTGATCAGAGGCGTCGTTGTCGGCATGACAATTGTCGCCCTGACCCCAAATTTTTTGGCCGCTTTCGCCACCCCCTGGGCATGATTTCCAGCTGAGGCGGTAATCAATCCCCTGTCCCTCTCCTCATCGCTGAGAGTACTGATCTTGTAATATGCCCCCCGCACCTTGTAGGCCCCGGTTACCTGCATGTTTTCGGGCTTGAGATAGACCTTATTGCCACAGGCATTCGAGAAGAAGTCACTGTAGACCAGCTTGGTGTCATTGGCCACCTGGCTGACGATCTGGGACGCTTCCTCAAAATCCTTTAAATCCAACATTCCAGTTTCCTCCTCTGCTCTTTGCGTTACTCTTTGCGCTTTCTGCGGAAAAATCCAAAGAAAGCGCCTCGCTTCTCTTCTTTTGGTTCAGACTCCGTCTCAGTCGCTTCTGCTTTCTCTTCAGCTTGATCGGAAAGTTCAGCCTCTCTGTCGGGCGCTTCTATTTCTTCTTCGGCTTGATCCGAAAGTTCAGTTTCCCTCTCGGACACTCCCGCAGATGCTTCAACTTCCTCTTCAGCTTGATTGGAAAATTCAGCCTCTCCCTCAGACACTTCTATCTTATCTTCTGTTTGATCCGAAATCCCGGTCTCACTCTCAGAAACTTCTGCTTCCATTTCAGCTTGATCGGAAAGTTCAGCCTCTCCCTCAGACACTTCTATCTTATCCTCTGTTTGATCGGAAAGTTCTTCCTCTCTCTCGGGAGCTTCTGTTTCCTGCTCGACAGAATCTGAAAGCTCTGCCTCCACCTCAGAGACGGATACTTCACCGGCCCGGGCTTGGCCCTCTGCATCCGCGGCAATATCATCGTCTTCATCCTTCAGATCAAAGAGGGCATTGACGTACTGGTCGGCATCAAATCGCTCCAGATCCTCGACGGTCTCGCCGACCCCGATATACTTAACCGGAATTCCCAGCTCCGATTGAATGGCGACGGCAATTCCTCCCTTGGCGGAACCGTCCATCTTGGTCAGGACGATGCCTGTGACATTGGCGACCGCCGCAAACTCTCTGGCCTGGACCAGGGCATTCTGACCACTTGTCGCATCCAGTACTGCCAGAGTCTCACGGTGAACACCCTCGTACTCACGGTCGATCACCCTGTTGATTTTTTCCAGCTCATGCATGAGATTTGTCTTGTTGTGGAGCCGTCCCGCCGTATCGACCAGAAGAATATCACAATTTCTGGCCTTGGCGGACTGGACCGCGTCAAAAACCACCGCAGCCGGATCAGAGCCCTCCTGGCCCCCGATCATATCGACACCGGCACGATCAGCCCATTCTTTTAACTGTTCATTGGCTGCCGCGCGGAAGGTGTCCGCCGCCGCGATCAGGACTCTTTTTTTCTTCTCCTGCTTGAATTTGGCGGCGAGCTTGCCGACTGTGGTGGTTTTTCCCACCCCGTTGACGCCAACCATCATGAGGACGGATGTCTCCTGCTCAAAATCATAGGCATTCTCGCCGACGTCCATCTGGCGGCGGATATCATCAATCAAAAGCTGACGGCAGTCCCCCGCCTCCTTAATGTGCTGATCCTTCACCTCCTGGCGCAGGTTCTCTATCAGGCGCATGGACGTCTGGACTCCCAGATCTCCGCTGATCAAAACCTCCTCCAGTTCCTCGTAGAAGTCCTCATCAATTCGGGAGAAACCGCTGAAGACATAGTCCATATTCTTCACGAAGCCGTCTCTTGTCTTGCTCAAACCGGCTTTCAATCTGCTGAAAAAACCCATAGCCACTCCTTGTCCATGACAATTCTTGTCGCCGCAACCTGTCTGCGGCCTTTAATCGTCCAGCTTGCTCTCAATCAGGTTGACAGATACCAGGGTAGAGACTCCCTTCTCCTGCATTGTAATTCCATAGAGCCGATCCGCCGCGTTCATCGTTCCCCTCCGGTGGGTAATCACGATGAACTGGGTATTCCTGGTCAGCTTGTGTAAATATCTGGCAAAGCGGTCGACATTGGCATCATCCAAAGCGGCCTCTATCTCGTCGAGCAGGCAAAATGGCGAGGGCTTCAAGCTCTGGATGGCAAAGAGAAGAGCGATGGCTGTCAGGGACTTCTCGCCGCCTGACATCTGCATCATATTCTGCAGCTTCTTGCCCGGAGGCTGCGCGATAATCCGAATCCCTGTCTCAAGAACATCTTCTCCCTCTGTCAATTCCAGACTTCCCTTGCCGCCGCCGAACAGCTCTCGAAAGGTGGCGTCAAACTGGTCCTGAATCCGACGGAATCCCTCACTGAATTGACGCCGCATCCCCTGATCCAGATCTTCGATGATCTGCACCAGCTGGTCTTCCGCCCTGACCAGGTCATCGTGCTGGGTCTTCAGGAATTCATAGCGCTCCGCCAGCTCTCTGTACTGTTCAATGGCATTGACATTGACATTTCCCATCGAACGGATGTCGTCCCGAATCGAACGGATGCGCTGCTGCATCTGACTGCGGTCTTTCAGATTTTCATCCATAAGCTCCATGGCCGCGTGCAGGGTCAGCTCATACTCCTGCCACATGTAATTGTTCTGGCTCTCCAAGGCCTCCTGGGCTTTCTGCCGCTGAGCCTCCAGTCGATAGAGCTCCTTATCCAGGCTGTTGATAACATCGGACAGCTTCTCTCTCTCCTCAAAGCCGCTTTTGTAGGCCTCATTGAGACTGACGTAGGCTTCCTGCTTCTCTTTCAGAGATGTCTCGATCTCCTCCTGCCTGTCTTCGGCAGCCAGGATGGTCTTTTTGATCTCCTCGATCTGCGCCTTCTTTCCCTGGGCCTCTTCCCCGCTTGTCTTTTTCTGCCTGGTCAGCTCCTCAATCGTTTGATCTGCCCGGTCGACCTCCGCTCTGAGCCTTATGATATTTTCTTCCTCGAAGTCAACCTTCTGCCGGGCTGCCGCCTCAGCCATCTGAATCGCAGACAACTGCTCAAAAGCGCTTGCCGCGGACAGGTTCAGCTTCTCAAGCTCAGTGCCTAAGACGCTGATGCGCTCCTTCAGCCGGACTTCCCTCTGACCGGATGACTGCCGCCTTTGATCCAGCTCTTTTTGTCCCTCTTTGATCTCCTTGATCTGTTCGTCTAAGGAGGCCTTCTCTTTTTGCAGGGAGGCAAACGCCTGCTCGGAGTTTCTGCTGATCTCCTTTGCTTGCTCCCACTGCAGTTTCGCTGTATTGACCTCGAGGTTAGCGGCCTCCAGTTCTGCCTGGACTTCCGCCCGATCATCAGACAAAAGAGCAAGGGCCGTGTCAATTTCCTCCAAATGCATGCGGGCCTGACTCAGCGCCTCTTTTAACCCGGCGACCTCTTCTTCCAGCTGCTTTACCTCGCGGTTTCTTGCCAGAAGATTTCCGCTGTGCTTGAAGCGTCCGCCGGAGATGGATCCGCCGGGTCTCAGATAATCGCCATCTAAAGTGACAATGTGCAGACTGTAGTGATTCGCCCTGGCCAGGGCGATGGCATGATCAATTTGATCGACGAGCAGAATTCTCCCCAGAAGATAAGAAACAATCCCTCTGTATCTGGAGTCTGTCTGAACCAATTGGCTGGCAACTCCTATGACCCCGGGCTCGTTCAGAAGCGGCTCTGTCTGAGATTGACTTCTCCCCTTCACAGAGGTCAGGGGGAGAAAGGTGGCGCGTCCGGCCCTGTTTTCCTTCAGGAAGGTCACCATGCGCTTGGCCGTTGTCTCTGTGTCGGTGACAATATTTTGAATGTTCCCGCCCAGAGCCGTTTCAATTGCTGTCTCATAGTCCTTGGGAACATGGATCAATTCAGATACGAGTCCCTCGATGCCGGGATACTCTCTCTTCTGCTCCATGACCTTCTTAATGGCATTGCCATATCCGTCATAGCGCTCGGCGATATTTCTAAGGGACTCCAGGCGGGAATTGGACCTGTGATAGGCAACTGTCTTCTGGTCAATATCCTGGCGCAGGTCCCGTCGCTTGTTCTTCCAGTTGAGCTGATCGGCATCAAGAGTCTCTTTCTTCTCCTGAATCGCATCCCTTTTGGCCCTGGATTTTTCATAGGCCTTTTGGGCCTGGTCCGCCTTGGCTCCAATATCGCCTTCTTCGGTCCTGCGCTCTAACATACGCTGAGTCAGCCTTGATTTGCGGATGTTGATCTGCTCCAGCGTCGTCTTATATTTCTGCTCCTCCGATTTTAAGTCTGCCCGTTCGGCCACCAGCTGCAGGAGCTTTCTCTGTCCCTCCTCAGCCTCGGCGGACACGGCGTTACACCTGTCCTGAAGGTCCTGATATTCTGACCTCGCGGCAGCAAGCTTTTCTCTTGCGGCAAGCAAGGAGGCGTTTAATTCCTCCCTTGCTCTCTCATGCCGGCTCAGTTCTTCGGCCCGATCCTTCCTGTCAGACCGGGCAGTCTGTATCTGGTCTAAAATACTGGCGTCGGCATTCTCCGCGGACCGAATCTGCTCCTCAAGAAGAGTAATCTGATTCTCCAGTCGGCTTTTGGTCAATTCATTTTCTTTTTGTCTCTTGCGCAGCTCCTCCATCTGCAGGTCGCGCTGATTCAGGTCCTCCTCCATCTTAGAGTAGGTCAGCTTCAGATCCGCGAGCGACTTCTTCTGCTCATCCATCTGATCTTCAGCGATCCGGTATTTATCGGAAATGTCCTGAAGCTGTCCCTTGAGACGCTGAGCCTCCATCAAAAACATATTGACGTCCAGATGCTTCAGCTCCTCTTTTGCCGCCAGATAGCGCCTGGCCGTTTGAGACTGCTTCTGCAGAGGACCAACCTGGCGCTCTAACTCCGAGAGGATATCGGTCACGCGAACCAGATTTTCTCTCTCGTCCTCAAGCTTCTTTAAGGTGACCTTCTTGCGCTGCTTATACTTGACAATCCCGACCGCCTCGTCAAAGAGCTCCCGTCTTTCCTCCGGCTTGCCGGACAGGATTTTTTCAATCTGCCCCTGCCCGATGATCGAGTACCCCTCCTTGCCGATGCCTGTGTCAAAGAAGAGCTCGTTGACGTCTCGCAGACGGCAGGGGGTTCCGTTCAGGAGATACTCGGACTCGCCTGAACGATAGACCCTGCGGGCCACTGTCAGCTCCTTGTAATCGACGGGAAGAGCTTGATCAGAATTATCCAAAGTGATGGCCACATAGGCATAGCCCAGGGCTTTTCGATTCTGCGTGCCGGCAAAAATCACATCCTGCATGGAAGCGCCGCGCAGCTGTCTGGCGGACTGCTCCCCCAAAACCCAGCGCACCGCGTCTGAGACATTGGATTTGCCGGACCCATTCGGGCCAACGATAGCTGTAATGCCCTTGTGAAAATCCAGGACAATTTTGTTGGCAAATGACTTAAAGCCATGGATCTCAATACTCTTAAGATACATGTCCTCTCTCCTTTAAATACAAGAGTCCCTGATAAGCGGCTTCCTGCTCCGACGCCTTCTTGGATCCTCCCTCTCCGCGCCCGATTGTCCTGCCGTCAAGTCTGGCCTCTGTCACGAAACGCTTGGCGTGATCGGGTCCCTCTTCCCTGACCAGCACATAGTCCAGACTGGCCTCTTCCATGGCCTGAACCATCTCCTGAAGCCTGGTCTTGGAGTCATGATAGAGCTTTTTGTGCTCGATGTCCGTCAGGATATAGCGGATAATCAGCGCCTTGGCAGGCTCAATTCCCCCGTCCAAAAAAACAGCGCCGATGACGGCCTCCAGAGCGTCCGACAGAATACTGTCCCGCTCTCTTCCCCCGGACTGATCCTCTCCCCTGGCCAGACGCAGACAGGCGCCAAGCCCAATCTCTCTGGCCGCAATCGCCAGCGTCGGCTCGCAGACCAGACTGGCCCGAAGAGGAGTCAGACGCCCCTCCGGCAGATCCGGGTAGTTTAAATACAAAAATTCACTGGATACCACTTCTAACACCGCATCTCCCAGGAACTCCAGGCGCTCATTGTCCGAGTGCGCTTTCATATGCCTCTCATTGGCGAAGGAGGAATGGGTCAATGCCTGCCTCAATAAACTTTTGTCTTGAAACTGATAGCCGATCTTTGCCTCTAACGTTTCATTTCTCATAGCCTGCCTCGAAGCGGTCAAATACGCGCGAAAACCGCAATGATCTGACTGCCATAAATATCAGAAAAGGGAGGATGAGCTGTGACTTTGCCTGGGCATTTCACCGCTCTCTCTCCCTGATGTTCCTGTCTCTTAAGCCTCCATTGTCTCCTTGATCAGACGGACAGCATCTCCGACTGTCTTGATGGACTCTGCCTTCTCCTCGTCGACCGTCATGCCAAGCTCCTCCTCGACGTCCATAAGGATCTGGAAGGTATCCAGAGAATCCGCGCCCAGGTCCTTGTCGAACTCCATGTCCTCCGTGATTTCATTGGCGTCTACCCCCAGGACCTCGCTGATATGCTTCTTCAACACTTCAAATTCCATTCTTCTCTCCTTTCTCTGCCAATTGTCTGCTGGCATATTCCTCAATATAGCCGTTTACATTCTGTTTTGAAAACTGCCTGCACTGAATCAGGGAATTCTTAATCTCCTTGGCCGTCGCGGATCCATGAGCCTTGACAACCAGCCCCTTGACTCCCAGAAGAGGAGCTCCGCCATACTGACTGGCATCGAAGGTTTTGATCGTCTTCTTTAGGGCCGGCAGGGCCAGAGCGGCGCCGATTTTAGAGATCAGAGTGGACATCAGGCCCTCCTTGATCACTGAAATCAAGGTCTTTGCAACTCCCTCGTAAAATTTCAGAATCACATTGCCGACGAATGCCTCGCAGACAATGACATCCGCTGCCCCCTCCGCGATATCTCTCGCCTCAATATTGCCTGTGAAATTGATCTGGTCACAGTCGCGCAGCAGAGGATAGGCCTCCTTGGTCAGAGCGTTTCCCTTATCCTCCTCCGCCCCGATATTCACAAGGGCAACCCGGGGATGATCAATTCCCATGACATGCTGCATATAGAGGGATCCCATGATGGCAAACTGGAGCAGATGATCTGCTCTGGCGTCCACATTCGCCCCGCAATCCACCAGAAGCGAGACTCCCTTTCTCGTTGGAATCAGGGGGGCCAGAGGCGCGCGCTCAATCCCGCGGATCCTGCCGACCAAAAGAGTTCCTCCCACCAGAGTCGCTCCGGAAGACCCTGCCGAGACGAAGGCATCCGCCTCCCCATTCCTGACCATATTAAGAGCGACTACCATAGAGGAATCCTTCTTGACGCGGATCGCCCTGACCGGCGGCTCAGCCGTCTCAATCACCTCTGTCGCGTCGCGGATCTCGATTCGGTCTGCGGGGAACTGATACTGATCCAGTTCTCTCTTGATCTCCTCCCGGCGGCCAACCAAAAAGACCTTGATCTGTTGGTGCTCATTCACCGCATCAACTGCGCCCCTGACAATCTGAGCGGGAGCATTATCTCCCCCCATCGCGTCCAGGGCAACTCTTGTCATATCTGCCATATCTCCTCCCCGGCTGAAAACGAACGCATATGCCGGATCTTCTTCATTGTTGAAAGCTGTCAAATTTGCTGAGCATCATCCCCTGCGAAGATCTCTCCCGCATATGATGTCTGTAGGCTTCCCGGGCATTCATTGTCGAAAATCAGACATCTGCGGAGGATTCTGATTAAGTCTACTATATCGAAACTTTCCGCGCAAGAAAGCGGCTTTGGGTCCACCTGCCTGCCGCGGCTTTTGAATCCTCCCTTACAAAATCTTTCAATTTCCGTCGGCATTCTTTTAAAAGCATAGAGCGCAAAGAAACAGACGGTTAAGAAAAGCCCGGCGGATTTCCCGCCGGGCCGATCTCGTTTCTTCTGATTAAGCCTGAGCAATGATCTCACGCTTGTTGTAAGAACCGCATGACTTGCAAACTCTGTGGGGAACCATAAGCTCACCGCACTTGCTGCAGCGAACGAGTGTGGGAGCACTCATCTTCCAGTTCGCTCTTCTGCGATCTCTTCTTCCCTTAGAAGACTTATTCTTAGGACAGATAGACATGATTACACCTCCTTAAAATTCTGAAACAGATCCTGGATCCCTGCCATTCTCGGATCCGGCACAAATCGGTCATGCCCGCAGTCTTTATCATTGAGATTCTGACCGCAGACCGGGCACAAACCCTTGCAGTCATCTCGGCAGAGAACCTTCGCCGGCCAATTGACCATAATTTCATCGAAAACAAGTATGTCGCAATCAATGCTGTATCCATCCGCCGGATAAGCAAGCGTGTCGCTCTCTTCTTCTGGAATCACAATCATCCCGTCCGATAAACGCAGGATGCGATCAATAACCAGTGAAAAGGGCACCCGCGTCCTCCTCAGGCATCTGTCACATGGAATCGCGACCTGCAGCTCACCTTCAGCGTGAACATACAGTCGTCTGTTCTCTTCATTGACAAAATGAAACTCGAATGGCTCCTTTTTGAGAATAGGATAGTCCTCAGACATGATATGCAGGACATCTCTGTCGAAGGAGACCGTAACATCTTCGGAGAAATTACGCTTGGAGAGAGATTCCGCAAGGTCAATTATCATAGGCCGCTCCCATTCACACTCGAAATATTATACATACCCGGATCTGCCCTGTCAATGAAAATCCTGCTTTTACCGCTCGCAACCGTGTGCGCCGCGCGCACCAGGTATCAGCCACTGCGGCCGCAAGGAGGCCGGGTCAGCTAACCGGGACAGGTCAGATCAGAGCAGAGCTCAAAGCAACGCGATCGTTTCGCGGGCAATGGCCAGCTCTTCATTGGTGGGAACCGCATAGACCATGACCCTGGAATCATCGGCAGAGATTCTGGCATCGACGCCTGAAGCCGCCATGTTGGCCTCCTGGTCAACCTTCACACCCATAAAGGTCAGATAGTCCAGAATCCTGGCCCGGGCCGGACCGGAATTCTCTCCTAGACCCGCGGTGAAACAGATCAGATCGACGCCATTCATGGCCGCGGCATAAGCGCCGATGTACTTGGCAGTCCGGTAAAAGAACATATCCAGAGCAAGGCCGGCCCTCTCATCTCCCTCTTCACTGGCGGAAAAGAGATCGCGGAAATCCGAGGAGACCCCGGAGACCCCGGCCAGCCCGGACTTCTTGTTGAAAATGTTGAGGACCTCCTCCACGGTCAGTCCCTCCTTCTTGCAGAGGTACTCGACAACCGAAGCGTCAATATCGCCGGTCCTGGTCCCCATCACCAGCCCCTCCAGGGGGGTCAGTCCCATGGAGGTATCAATGGATTCGCCGTTTTTGACGGCGGTGACAGAGGCTCCATTGCCGAGATGGCAGACAATAATCTTGGAATTCCCGTAATCAAGATGCGCGAGCTCTGCGCCATGTCTGGACACGAAGCTGTGGGATGTTCCGTGGAAGCCATAGCGGCGGACCTTGTACTTCTCATAGTACTCATAGGGAAGGGCATAGGTATAGGCCTTCTTGGGCATGGACTGGTGAAAAGCCGTGTCGAATACAGCGACCATAGGAACATTGGGCATCAACTGCCTGCAGGCATTGATGCCGATAATATTGGCCGGATTATGAAGGGGGGCCAGGTCGGATTCTTCCTCAATCCCCCGGATCACCTCATCTGTAATCAACACAGACCCGGTGAACTTCTCACCCCCGTGGACCACGCGATGGCCAATCGCGTCGATCTCGTCCAGACTCTTTAAGACTCCGGTCTTAGCGTTGGTTAAAGCGTCAAGGACCATCTGTACCGCCTCGGTATGGCTGGGCATAGGCGCGTCAGCCTCTTCCTTGATCCCCCCCTCGGGCTTATACGAGAAATGGCCGTCAATGCCAATGCGCTCGCAGAGTCCCTTGGCCTTAACCAGCTCTGTCTCGGAGTCGATCACCTGATACTTCAGAGATGAGCTTCCACAGTTAATCACCAAAATATTCATCTTACTCTCCTTGTTCTGTCCTCCGGGGCCGGTTTTGACCCCGCCATTACATCATTATATACTGGTGGAAAAAGTGGAACAAGACAGGAATTGAAGGGGCGGATGGTGAGAAGAGGATACTCTATGCGAACAGTCGGCATCATAGCGGAATACAATCCCTTTCACAGGGGCCATCTCAGGCAGATCCATTACGCCAGAGAGGTCCTCGGCGCCGACCGCGTCCTGGTTGCCATGAGCGGCTTCTTTACCCAGCGCGGAGAACCGGCCCTTCTGCCGGTTCGCGACCGGGCTCATATGGCCCTTGCCGGGGGCGCCGATCTGATTCTCATGCTCCCCGGCCTCTATGCCAGCTCCGCGTCTGTCGATTACGCGCGCGCCGGTGTCCGCCTGCTGGCCGCCAGCGGTCTGGTCGACACCCTTCTCTTCGGGGCTGAGACCGAAGATATGGCTCTCCTGCGCAGGGCAGCCCACTATGAGCGACTCCTCAGCCCCCATACCCGGCCCTGTTCCGGACGCGCAGAAGGGACTGATCGATCATCTGCCCCCGGCGATACGGCGGAGCTCCTCTCTTTCGAGCTTCAGAAAAAACTTCAGGAGGGAATCAGTTACCCGAAAGCGTCCCGCAGACTGATCGCCGAGGCCCTCTATCGGGATCTCTGCTCTCAATCACATGCCAAAAAAGCATCAGGCTCTCTTTCTTCTCCTCTGTCCGTCGATCAAATCGAGCAAATACTCTCCTCGCCAAACAACACTCTGGCCATTGACTATTTGGCCGCGATTGAGGAAGAGAAGCTTTCCTGGAATCTTGCCCTGATCAAACGCGACAGCGACTACCACGGCAGGGATGTCTCGCCCACAGGTACCGCGTCCGCCAGCGCTATACGGTCCAGGCTCTCTGATTTTCACTTTCTTCGCTCGCAGATGCCGCCTTTGGCTGCCGAAATATGTATTGACCGCATCGAGAACCAGCGCTATCTGCTTCCCGGGGATCTCGACTCCGCGTACGCCTGTCTGATCAGCCGGCTTCAAAGTCCATCCGGTAAAAGAGAGATTCTGGATCTGGACAATGAGCTTTGCGCGAGGATCATGGCGCGGGCGGGACAGTTCCGTGGCCTTCGCAGCTTTGTCGAGGACATGATCTCGAACAAATCCTACACCGGCGGCCGTATCTGCCGCGCCCTCTGTCATCTTCTTCTGGACTATCAGTCTGAGGACAAAAAGCTTCTGGAGGAAGTCGGATCCATCCCCTATCTGCAGGTCATCGGTCTTCGAGAAGACGCAGGGCCAATGCTAGGCCAGCTTGGGCAAAGGGCAAGCCG
Organism: Shuttleworthella satelles DSM 14600; assembly: GCF_000160115.1. Lineage (GTDB taxonomy): Bacteria > Bacillota > Clostridia > Lachnospirales > Lachnospiraceae > Shuttleworthia > Shuttleworthia satelles. The sequence continues at coordinate 984,409 of NZ_GG665866.1, read as the reverse complement.
TCCTCTCCTCGTGCGCCACTCCGATTACAGAAAAATGCTTGCATCCGAACAGAATCCCCTGCTGACCCGGGCCATCTCACGCAACTACCAGATGGATCTTCTGGCCGAAGAGATCTACTGCACACAGATGCAGCTGAAGTGCAGGCAAAGGATCCCCCGGATCCACGAGCAGAAGCTCCTGCTTGTGTAGTCCTGATCTCCCAGGCCCTTTCCCATGACAAGGCAATGGAATAAGGCTTCACATGCATTTGCTGTCACAGACCATGAAATACGCGCTGTGAGTATTCCTGAATCAGGAATAGGAAAAACCGCTGTAAGTCCGACACAATGATATGCTCCCCATATGGTAGACATTGGAAATATCCAAAATCCACCATATGAGGAGCATTGTCATGTCGAGAAGGAAGTACACGAAAGAATTCAAGCTTAAGGTATTGAAAGAACATGAGGAGCAGGGAGTATCTTTTTGGAGATTAGGAAAGACCTATGGCATAGAGGCAAGTATCATTAGACGCTGGTGGCATGTCTTTGATGCATGGGGCGAGGAAGGCTTAGAAGCACATAACAGTGATCTGTGCAACTATTCCGCAGATTTTAAGGAGATGGTTGTAAAGGAGTACATGGCCGGAGGAATAACCCGGCAGTCACTTGCAAAAAAACATGGGATTTTGGCACCGAGTACTATCGGAAGCTGGGTGAAGGCATATAATAACCATGAGGAATTGACCGAATCACGTCCGAAAGGTGATTATCTCATGGTTAAAGATAACAAGGGCAGGAAAACGACTCTGGATGAGCGAATAGCGATTGTGGAGCACTGTACTGCCAACGCCATGAACTATGCGCTTACAGCAAAGGAGTATGACTGTTCTTATGGCCAAGTCTATACTTGGGTAAAGAAATATGAAGAACGAGGTGTTGAAGGACTGTATGACCGCCGCGGCCGGAGCAAGCCGATGGAAGAACTGACCGAAACGGAAAGACTTCAAGCAGAAAACAGGCTGCTTAAAGCGCAGACCAAGCAACAGCAAATGGAGATCAACTTCTTAAAAAAACTCAATGCCGTCGAGAGGAGGTGACGCTGAAACGGACACGGCATCTGGATATCTATATCACAATAAAAGAGCTTATCGAGGAACATCCGGATTATCCTGTAAGTCGCTTGTGCAGACTCGGGCATATCACCAGGACTTCATACTACAAATGGAAAAGCAGGCCGGATAATGAAAATGACGTTCTTAACAAGCGTATAGCCGAAAAAGTGAATCAGATCCATGAGGAGCATCCGGATATGGGATACAGGCGTATTCGTGACACGCTGGAGCATGATTACGATATCCGTGTTAACGACAAGCGCGTTCTCCGTATATGCCGAAAAAAGAAGATCCGCTCCATCATAAAACATCGCTATAACTGCTGCACAAAACCGGCCTCTGATCCGGCATACATAGCAGAAAACATTTTGAACAGGGAATTCCATTCTGACAAACTGAATGAAAAATGGGTTACAGACGTCAGTGAATTCAAATATGGCACCGGTGAAGATGAGAGGAAAGGGAAGATTTATCTGAGTGTTATACTGGATCTGTGCGACAGGCGACCAGTTGCTTATGTTTATGGCAATCACAATGATAATTCGCTTGTATTCACAACGTTTAATAAGGCTATAGAGAGCGCTCCAGGAGCAACCCCTATTTTTCATAGTGACAGAGGATACCAATACACATCAAAAGAGTTCCGACAGAAAGTCGTGGACGCAGGGATGACTCAAAGCATGTCAAGAGTGGCGCACTGTATTGATAACGGGCCTATGGAAGGCTTCTGGGGAATCATGAAACGTGAAATGTACTATGGGCGTAAGTTCAGAACGAAAGAAGAACTTCTTAAAGCAATTGAAAAATATATGACCTATTATACGGGCAAACGTGTACAGAGAAAACTGAAAGTCATGACCCCAATGGAATACCATGAAATAAAACTGTTGGGGACAGCATGAAAACTGCCCGGCATTAATGCCGGACAGGAAAACTTTTTTGTTTTTCAATTGTCTACTTGACGGGATGCACACCAAAATTAACTTTTCCCGGGGCTTTCTTATGTCAAAATGCGCTGATTATATGTTACCTTTACATTGAAAAGATGACTTTGAAATCGGAGGCTGGAAGACAAGGCGATCCATCTGAAAAACCTCGGTGAATACCGGCTGGTTTTTTACTCGTCAACACAGTTATCCTTGGACGCCGGTAAAATTTATTTTGACACGCCTATTGCTTTCAAGGGTTGTGGTGTTTAAGATGGTCACAGAGAGCTCCTTTTCTTGTTTTTTTTTGATCTTGACAACCACATTCTACCAGAGATACGAGCTTTTTTTGTTCACCTATCAGATAAAAGAAATAATCGTATCAAATACAGTAGTTATGCTGCTTCCTGCCGCATTTTCCCTGTTGGGATGAATAATTTAGGATAAAGAAGCTATCGGTTCCAGTGAAGCGGTATTCAAGGTTAACCGCTATTACCGCACAGAGAGGATCGCAGAGGAAGAACCGTCGCTGCATCTGGATGGTCTGACGATAGATTCAGTATACGAGAATTTAATCCGTCAAATTGCAGGAGACAGCCTTACCGGCGGCGAAGATACAACGCTAAAGGAAAGCGTCGAACAGCAGAAACAACGAGAGTAGCTGGAAAAGCAGATTGCTGTACTGGAAGCAAAAATGAAGAAAGAGAAGCAACTCAATCGGAAGATGGAGCTGAAGACTGAGATTAAGAAGCTGAGAATAGACTGGGAGGGACTTCATTGAACGATACCCACGATGAATCAAAGAATAATGAGCCTCTGGAAAAGATTGAAGATAATGAAGAAGCGGTATCGGCATTACCATCGTTGTTGTTTAAGAGTATCGGAATGAGCAACAAACTGTATTCTGCTTATCAGCCTTTATTTCAACAGCCAGAGGCTATACAAAAAATGCAGGAAACTCTTTGTTCTATAACAAAGATGACAGAACCAATCGTTGCTGCTCAACGAAATTTTTACAATGAAATTCATAATCCGACTGTGCAGCAAATAATTCAGAATTTCGCAAACATACCACGACTCTATATTGATTTTGACTATAGTCCTATGGTTGTGGGGTTGAAATCCCTGATTGAAAGTGATGCGTTACGAACAAGTGTATTGGCTGCACAGAGAATGTACGATTCTGTAGCAGCGGTATATGATTCCCCGGTGATTAAATGGATTCAATCTTTGGATTTTTCGCCATTGTTTGAGAGCCTGCGGGCTTTCTCACTGCCAGAGATTAAGCCAGATAAAATCAAAAGAATATATCTCTCTGAGATGTATTATGCGCACTGGTTCCCAGGTTCAATTTGGTGTGCCGATATAAAGTTGACATTCGATGTGATTGATATCGTCGGGAGTACGCGCAAAAGCAACAATCGAGTAAAAAAGATTGATCGTGCAATCTATGGATACTATACAAAGCCTGTCATTGAAGGAATGAAAAAAGAATGGCGCGGACTTGATTTGCCGGAATATTTGATGAGAATTCTCCATCAGGCAGTTCAGGCCTATCATCGGAAAGAGTACGCTATTACTGTTATTGTTCTAAGCACTCAATGGGAAGGAATTATATACAGAAAGGCTCATGACAATGGGCGAAAAAGAATAAGCAAGACCAAGGAATATTTTTCAACGCTTGCCTCGCAGAACAATTATTTGGAGATATTCAAGTCATATTACGATGACTTTATCATGTATGACTGCAATTCTCTGGAAGAAACGATTGCAGATGTGCCTGGGAGACATAGTGCAGCACACAGTTTTTATGAAACATATCCAACAAGAAAAGCAGCACTGAATGCAATCCTGTTTACAGATTTTTTGCTGAGACTGAAGCCACTAGAGGAGGAAAACTAACATGGACAAAATGCATATGGAATCCATTGATATGACCGCACAGAATATAGAAAAAATCGGGGCGTTGTTCCCGAACTGCATAACCGAGACTAAGGACGAGAGCGGTAAGCCGAAAAAAGCCATCAATTTTGACCTGCTGCGGCAGATGCTGTCCGGCGATGTGCTTGAGGGTGATGAAGCCTATGAGTTCACCTGGGTGGGAAAAAAGGCTGCCATCGTGGAGGCAAACAAACCCATCCGCAAGACCCTGCGCCCCTGCAAGGAGGAGAGTGTCAACTGGGACAGCACGGAAAACCTCTATATCGAGGGCGATAACCTGGAAGTGCTAAAACTCTTGCAGGAGAGCTATCTCAGCAAGGTAAAGATGATCTATATTGATCCGCCGTACAACACGGGAAATGACTTCATCTATCGGGATGATTTCAAGCAGTCTGTGGCAGACTATGATGAGGATAGTGGTGTGTACGATGAAGACGGCAACCGTATGTTCAAGAACACAGACACCAATGGACGTTTTCATTCGGATTGGTGCAGCATGATTTATTCTCGTCTGATGTTGGCGAGAAATCTGCTTACTGATGATGGCGTTATTTTTATCAGCATTGATGATAACGAGCAGGAAAATTTAAAAAAGTGTTGCAGTGAGGTGTTTGGCGGGCAAAACTTTGTGGCACAGTTGGTATGGGAAAGAGCATATGCTCCTAAAAATGATGCAAAGTTTATATCAAACAGCCATGATTATGTTCTAATGTATGCAAAGAACATAACACGGTTCGTAATTGGAAGATTGCCAAGAACTGTTGAAGCAAATGCACGTTACCAAAATCCTGACAATGATCCACGAGGAGTTTGGAAGCCGAGTGATATGTCAGTAAAAACCTATACAGCGTCTTGTGACTATCCTATTACCGCCCCATCGGGGCGAGTAATAGAGCCTCCAGCAGGTCGCTGCTGGAGTCTCTCTAAAAATGCATTTTTAGAGAGACTCCAGGATAATAGAATTTATTTTGGTGCAGACGGTAACAGTGTACCTTGTATAAAAAGATTTCTGATGGAGTTGAAATATGATGGCATGGCACCGACATCTATTATGTTCTACAAGGATGTGGGGCATAGCCAGGAAGGCGCAAAAGAAGTAACCAATATTATGGATGCCGGGGTATTTGATGGTCCAAAACCTGTTCGTCTTTTGATAAGATTACTGACTTTAGCGAACTTGAAAGGTGATTCTGTGGTTCTGGATTTCTTCTCTGGTTCAGGCACTACAGCACATGCGCTTATGCAATATAATGCCGAAAACAGCAAGCACTGTAAATTTGTAGCCGTTCAATTACCTGAAGAAACTGATATAAATGGAACAGCGTACAAGGCAGGTTACTCCAACATCTGCGAAATCGGCAAGGAGCGCATCCGCCGCGCAGCCAGGAAAATTGCCGAGGAACACCCGGATGCAAAGTTTGACGGCGGTTTCCGTGTCCTAAAGTTGGATGATACCAATATGAAGGATGTATATTACGCCCCTGCGGATTACGAGCAGAATGTTCTCGACCTGCTGGAAAGCAACATCAAGGAAGACCGCACTGACCTTGATCTGCTGTTTGGCTGCCTGTTGGAGTGGGGCTTGCCGCTGTCTCTGCCGTATCAGTCCGAGGACATCGAGGGTTGCACGGTACACAACTACAATGATGGCGACCTGATTGCCTGCTTTGACGAGAATATCCCGGACAGCGTCATTAAGACGATTGCGAAGCGTCAACCGCTGCGTGCGGTATTCCGCGACAGCAGCTTTACCAGCAGTCCGGCAAAAATCAATGTGACACAGATTTTTAAGGAGCTGACACCGGATACTTCTGTGAAAGTACTGTAAGGAGGGGAAGAATATGAGCAAAAACGAAATCTCCCCGATTAACCAAAACTTCCTTGAGAGTGTTTCCGAAGTGTTGGCACAGGCCAGAAAGAAAGCAAAATCTGCCGTTAATCTTGCTATGGTTTATGCCTACTACGAAATCGGCAGAATGATCGTTGAAGAGGAACAGCACGGTCAGAACAGAGCTGCTTATGGAAAACAAATTTTGCAGGAATTGTCAAAATACCTTACTGAGAAATTCGGAAAGGGTTTTTCAGTTGCAAATTTGAAAAACATCCGTCAGTTTTACAGGGTTTATTCCACAGATCAAATTAGCGAAACAGTGTTTAGCCAATTCGAGAACCTTCCAGCAGTCAGCACCGGCAGGAAATTTTATTTGAGCTGGTCGCATTACCTCAAGCTCATGCGGATGGATAATATGGATGAACGGCATTTTTACGAAATTGAATCTGTTAAAAATGACTGGAGTCTCACGGAAATGAAACGGCAATACAATAGTTCGCTCTATGAGCGCATTGCCCTTAGTACCGATAAGGATAAGGCTTATCGCCTGGCACTGGAAGGGCAGAAGGTTGAGACCGCAAAAGATGCCGTCAAAGACCCATATGTGTTGGAATTTCTCGGTTTAAAGGAACTGCCGGAATACTCCGAGAGCGAGCTGGAGAGCCGCATTATCGACAATTTGCAGAAGTTTTTGCTGGAGCTTGGTACTGGTTTTGCATTCATCGGCAGACAGGTTCGGTTCACCTTTGACGAAGAGCATTTTATGGTGGATCTGGTTTTTTATAATCGCCTGCTGCGTTGCTTTGTGCTGTTCGATTTGAAAATCGGCGAATTGAAGCATCAGGATATCGGGCAGATGCAGATGTATGTCCACTACTATGACCGAAAGGTAAAATTGCCGGATGAGAACTCTACAATCGGAATTGTGCTGTGTAGAGACAAGAACAATGCCGTTGTGGAAATGACCCTGCCGGAGGACAATACGCAGATTTTTGCAAGCAAATATGAGACTGTCTTGCCGAGTAAGGAAGCTCTGCAAAAGCTGCTGGAAGAACAGCTGTCGGATGAGAATGGAGACGAAGACGATGAGACTGCGATTTAAACATCAGAAATTTCAGGCTGATGCCGCCAAGGCTGTGGTGGATGTCTTTGCCGGACAGCCGTATCTGACACCCTCCTACATGATGGACAGAGGCAACGGCTATTATCAGCAGTCATTGACCGATGAGGAGGATTTCACCGGTTGGAGCAACCACAAGATCGTACCGGAGCTTTCTGATCGCATCATTCTGGAAAATTTGCAGAAGGTACAGCGGACGAACCAGCTGAAGCCATCACCTAAACTGGAAGGTCACTTCAACCTGACCATTGAGATGGAGACTGGTGTCGGCAAGACCTATACTTACATCAAGACCATGTATGAGCTGAACAAGCATTACGGCTGGAGTAAGTTCATCGTGGTTGTGCCGAGTATCGCTATCCGCGAGGGAGTTTACAAGTCCTTTCAGGTGACGCAGGAGCACTTTGCTGAGGAATATAGCAAGAAGGTACGGTTCTTCGTCTATAACTCTGCTCAGCTGACGGAAATTGACCGATTTGCATCGGATAATTCCATCTGTGCCATGATTATCAACTCTCAGGCCTTCAATGCCAGAGGTAAGGACGCAAGACGCATCAGCATGAGGCTGGATGAGTTCCGTTCCCGCCGTCCGATTGATATCATAGCCAAGACGAATCCGATTCTGATTATTGATGAACCTCAGTCCGTAGAGGGTAAGCAAACCAAGGAGAACCTGAAGCAGTTCAATCCCCTGCTGACTCTGCGTTATTCCGCAACCCATAAAAGCGACAGTATCTACAACATGGTCTACCGTCTGGACGCTATGGAAGCCTACAATAAACGGCTGGTAAAGAAAATCGCGGTGAAGGGTATCTCTGAATCCGGAAGCACAGCCACGGAGAGCTACATTTATTTGGAGAACATTAACCTCTCGAAAGCTGCGCCTACGGCAACAATTCAGTTTGATGTTAAGGGAGCAAGCGGTACCCGTAAGGTTACTCGCACTGTTTCCGAGGGATTCAATCTGTATGATAATTCCGGCAACATGGAGGAGTATAAGCAGAACTTTGTGGTATCTCGCATCGACGGCCGGGATGATTCCGTGGAATTTTTGAACGGTATCAAAATCTATGCCGGTGATGTCATCGGCAAGGTCAGCGAGGATCAACTGCGTCGCATTCAGATTCGAGAAACGATTTTGTCCCATATCCAGAGGGAGCGAGAGTTATTTTACAAGGGCATCAAGGTGCTGTCGTTGTTCTTTATTGATGAGGTGGCAAAATATCGCCTCTATGATGAAGCCGGTCAGGGAACAGATGGCATATACGCGCAGATGTTTGTGGAAGAGTATAACGATATTATCGGCAATTTGCAGATCGGTATTGGCGAGGATGACTATATCAAGTATTTGCATGCGATTCCCGCTGAGAAGACCCATGCCGGATATTTTTCCATCGACAAAAAGGGTAAGATGATTGACTCCAAGGTGGGACGTAAGCAAACCACGACGGATGATGTAGATGCCTATGAGCTGATTATGAAGAACAAGGAGCTGCTGCTGGATCGCGATCCGAAGCGCTCTCCGGTTCGTTTTATCTTCTCCCATTCTGCCCTGCGGGAAGGTTGGGATAATCCGAATGTATTCCAGATCTGTACTTTGAAGCAGAGCAGCAGTGAAGTACGCAAGCGTCAGGAGGTAGGTCGCGGCCTGCGTCTGTGCGTCAATCAGGACGGTGAGCGCATGGACACTAATGTGCTGGGTGAAGATGTACAGAATGTCAATGTGCTGACCGTTGTCGCCAGCGAAAGCTATGACAGCTTTGCTAAGGGCTTGCAGACGGAAATCGCAGAGGCAGTGGCGGATCGTCCCCGTGCTGTTACAGCAGACCTGTTTGTAGGCAAGGTGATTGAAGACGATAAGGGCAATGAGCAGGTTGTGGATCAGGATACCGCAAGAGCTATTCATTTCGATTTGATCGTGAACGGCTACATTGACAGGAAAGGTAATCTCACGGATAAATACTATGCCGATAAGGCCAACAATGAAATCAAGATTGCGGAGGAAGTGGCAGATTCGTCTGCTTCTGTCATTGAAATCATTGACTCCATTTATGACGGAAAGTCCATGATGCCTGAAAACGCGCGCAGTAATAATGTGGAGCTGCATGTGGATGAAAACAAGCTTACTATGCCGGAATTTAAAGCATTGTGGGCGAAAATTAATGCCAAATCCACCTATGTGGTTGACTTCGATACCGATGAGCTGATTCATAAGGCGATTCAGTCCCTGGATCGGAAACTTCGTGTATCTAAAATCATCTTCAAGGTGGAAACTGGAATCATGGAGAAGATTAAATCCAAGGAAGAGCTTATATCCGGAGTTTCTTTTTTGAGGGAAGAGTCTGTAAGCTATGGCCACACCATTACTGCCAGCTCCAATGTGAAATATGACTTGATTGGAAAGTTCGTGGAAGAGACAGGGCTTACACGCAAGGCAGTCGTTCAGATTTTGAAGGGTATTCAGCCGAGTGTATTTGGTCAGTTTAAGGATAACCCTGAAGAGTTCATTATCAAGGCGGCAGCCCTTATCAATGATGAAAAGGCAACGGCAATCATTGAGCACATTACATATGATGTCATGGATGACCATTACGGCACCGATGTATTTACTGATCCGACCATCAAGGGACGTCTTGGTGTGAATGCCATGAAGGCGAAGAAGCATCTGTATGACCATATCGTATACGATTCCAGCAACGAGCAGAAGTTTGCAACAGAGCTGGATACGAATACCAATGTGGCGGTATATGTGAAGCTCCCGGATGGATTCTATATCTCCACACCGGTTGGGCACTATAACCCTGACTGGGCGATTGCGTTCTATGAAGGCACAGTGAAGCATATATACTTTGTTGCGGAAACAAAGGGCTCAATGAATTCAATGCAGCTTAGACTAATCGAGGAATCAAAGATTCACTGTGCCAGAGAGCACTTTAAGGCAATCAGTAACGGAGATGTTGTTTACGATGTGGTAGACAGCTATCAGAGCCTGTTGGATTTGGTGACAAAGTAAAAAATGGCAACGATTGAGCAAAAAATGCCTGCGTAACTTATTAGTAACACGGAATGATGAATATATGTTGACAATCTCGAGATCAAAGGATATAGTAAGCGACAAACCAGTGAGGAAGAAATAGTAGGAATGCCTCGATTCTTTCAAGAGAGCCGCCGATGGTGTGATGGCGACAGGAATTGTATTCTGAATGGGCTTCTGAGGGCGAGCCGAACGGGTAACTCAGTAGGTGAGACGGAGCAGGATCTCCGTGATCAAGATCCCGCATATGTTCGTATGCATGAGTGGGCGCGAAGGATTCGCGTCAAATAGGGTGGCACCGCAGGAGTACAGGCTCTTGTCCCTACGTATCGTAGTGGACGAGGGCTTTTTTATAATCATTTGATACCTGTTGTGTGCTTTGCTCCGCGGAAGACTCATGGTTATAAAATGCCTGTGGATTCTCATCGATCCCCTGCATCCGTTCACGCGGTATGACACAGGTTTGCGGACGCAGATGTCCGGCATTCGATCTGATAGCAGATCGAGGAAAGGAGACACAATGGCAAGGAGCAAGACACCCTACAAGACCTATCTGGAAGAAAATGAGATCCCTAAGGCATGGTATAACCTGCGTGCCGACATGAAGAATAAGCCGGCGCCCCTTTTGAATCCGGGCACATTAAAGCCCATGACTGCTGATGAGCTCTCCGGTGTCTTCTGCCGGGAATTAGCTGAGCAGGAGTTAAATAACACGGATCGAGAGATTGCCATTCCGGATGAAATCTATCATTTCTATAAGATGTATCGCCCGTCGCCGCTGGTTCACGCTGAATTTCTGGAGAAGGCTCTGGATACGCCGGCGCATATTTTCTATAAATTCGAGGGAAACAACACATCCGGCAGTCATAAGCTGAATTCCGCAATCGCCCAGGCTTATTATGCCAAGAAGCAGGGACTGAAAGGGGTTACAACAGAAACCGGAGCGGGCCAGTGGGGGACAGCTCTCTCGATGGCATGCGCTTTCTTTGGCCTTGACTGCAAGGTATATATGGTCAAGGTCTCCTATGAGCAGAAGCCCTTCCGAAGAGAGGTCATGCGGACCTATGGCGCAAGCGTTATTCCATCCCCCTCTGATCTGACGGAAGTAGGGAGGAAGATCCTTGCAGATCATCCGGGGACAAGCGGCTCTCTTGGCTGCGCAATTTCTGAAGCTGTTGAGGTTGCGGTTCAGTCTGAGGGTTATCGCTATGTGCTGGGATCTGTCTTAAATCAGGTCGTGCTTCATCAGAGTATCATTGGTCTGGAGACCAAGGCGGCACTGGACAAGTTGGGTGTCAAGCCGGATGTGATCATTGGCTGCGCGGGCGGCGGATCGAACCTGGGCGGATTGATTGCTCCCTTTGTGGGAGAGAAGCTGCGAGGAGAGGCGGATTATGATATTGTCGCAGTCGAGCCGGCTTCCTGTCCGTCGCTGACCCGGGGCAGATATGTCTATGATTTCTGTGACACCGGTATGGTGACACCGATTGCCAAGATGTATACTTTGGGGCATGATTTCATTCCATCCCCCAATCATGCGGGGGGACTGCGCTATCATGGAATGAGTCCCGTTCTGTCTCAGCTCTATCATGACGGATATATGAGGGCGGTCTCCGTTGAGCAGACTTCTGTATTTGAGGCCGCAGAGCTCTTTGCCCGTACGGAGGGAATTCTTCCGGCGCCGGAGTCCAGCCATGCCATCCGCGCGGCGATCAATGAGGCGCTTCGCTGCAAAGAGACAGGAGAAGAGAAAAATATCGTATTTGGCCTGACAGGCACCGGCTATTTTGATATGAAGGCATACGAATCCTATAATGACGGGAAGATGGCAGACTATATTCCAACCGATGAGGATCTGCAGAGAGGTTTCGCGTCGATTCCGGCATTTGACCTGTAAGATCTCTTATCTTGTTTTTCGATAGTGAGCCGGTGACATCCCATACTTTCGCTTGAAAGAAACGGAAAAATAGCTTCGGCTTTCCATTCCGACCGCTGCCGCCACTTCTGTGACGGCGGCGGTTGTTTCTTTGAGCATACGGGCGGCTCTTGCCAGTCTTTTCTCACGGATATAGGCACTCAGAGGGATCTTCATTTCCCGCTGGAATTTATCGGAGAAATAGTAAGGGCTGTAGCCGGATATGGGGGCAAGATTCGCAGCAGTCAGGACAGATGAGAGATGGGCTTCAATATAATGACATACTTCCAGGATTTCATGGGAGATCCCGGCAGAGTTTCGGATCAGATAGATCCGCTGCACAAAGTCATCCAGGAAATCGAAGATCGCCGCCTGAACTTCTTCAATATCCTGGCTTTGTTCCAGACTGTCCAGATAACGGTCATTCATATCGTAGGCAATATCTGCCGGGAGTCCACCCTCAATTGCGGCCCGGCTGACCAGAGCCAACAGGGTGATCCCGTTGTCTTGCGCAAGCCGTAAGGGAGGAACATTCATGGATTTGATCCCGCTGCTGAGGCGCATACTGTGGGACAGAAGCTGCTTGTAATCAAGATTCCCGTTTCGAATGCTGTCCAGCAGAAGAAGCTCACTCTGGCGGATTCCGCTGTGACTGGTCTGATAGGAGGATCTGGCCTCTCCCAGAACCATTTGTGTCAGGAGTTCCTTCTCAGAAGCCTTCCGGGAAGCCTTAGGAGAATATTGCTTGCCGGCAGACAGGATGCGGATAGAAGTGGGGGGAAGAGTCTGATGCGTCAGGAGACGGTGAAGCTGGATGGCTAGGGTAAAGAGGGCATCCTGGGAGACGGAGGGAATCTCATCGAAGGCAGTCAGCATTTGCCGCTGGATATGGGGAGACAGGTCATAGGACTGGAGTCCCTTACGCAGGAGGTGCGTCGAGAGATTCCCGCTGAGATAAGGACCTAGAAACCAGATGCGGTTGACGGCGGTCTGTGAAGAGGGGGAGGAGTCCGTCTGCGTCCTTGTTGGATTCTCCGGTGCAGGTGAAAGCGGCTCAAAGGCGGCGATCCATCGAATGCCGACGCGGTACTCCAGGATCAGGGGGGACAGCTGTCCCTGGCTTTTGCGAAGAAGGAGCTGACTGAGAATGTACTCGTCTGAGAAATAGCGGGGACGGAGAACTGCGTTTGGTGTGAGGGCATTTTCTTCTTCCAGCTGATCGTCATAAGACCAGAGAGAAGCGGGATAACTTGCCTGAACCATATCGTTGAAGAAGGAAATTTTTGCCAGAAGGGGATCATTCATGATTGCCTCCGAACCAGACAGAATATACAAAAAACAGAGCTGAGTTTTGGGTAAACCGCCAAATTAATTTTGACGAATATAATAACATTATAGCGAATTTTAGAACGTAGTCTATGAATTGCCTTTCTATAATCTATTTGAAGATGACATCGAGCCGTCCGCAGGGATGCTCCTGATGAGAGCAAAGATATTTTCAAGAAATGAGGGAGGAAAAGCAATGAGTGAAGTATTACAGGCAGAAGGAGAAAAGAGACCGGTCTATCGAAGGGCCAGGACAGCACAGGTGATTTTGTTTGCCATGAATGCCCTGATGAGTATGGGGGTCTATTCCCTGGTCGGACTGGCCAGTTATTCCGCCAACATCGGCTATGGAATTGCAACGCTGACGGTTGGCTATATTCTGACCTTCACCCGTATTTTTGACGCGATTACAGATCCGCTTATGGCATTTGTCTATGACCGGGTCAATACCAGATACGGGAAAATCCGTGTGCTAGTTATTTGTGGCTGGTGTATTGAGGCTTTTGCCCTGCTTTTTCTGTTCAACTTTGCATCCGGCAAAGGTCATGGAATCCCAATTTTTATTCTTTTGTATATGCTCTATGTAGTCGGCTATACCTGCGTCAACATGACAGTGCAGACCATACCGGCTCTGCTCTCCAATGACCCCAAACAGCGGCCCATGATCGGCGTCTGGCAGGCGGCCTTCCAGTATGTGGTGCCCATGGCTCTGATGGTGGTCTTAAATGTTGTTCTCCTGCCAAAATTTGGAGGGAAATACAATCAGGCTTTCCTGGCGGCAGCCTGCTATGTGTGCCTGGCGGTTACCTTTCTTGGGATGGTGGCGGTTTGCCTCTCGGTTCGCAAGATTGATATCCCGGAGAATTTCGCCGGGCTGACAGAGAAGAGAGAAAAGCTGAAGCTTCGCGACATGGCTGAGGTTTTAGCTCATAACAATCCGCTCAAATGCTATATTGCGGCGGCAGCGTCCGATAAGATCGCCCAGCAGACTTCCTCGCAGGCGATTGTCAGCACGCTGATGTTCGGTATTGTGATTGGCAATATGAGCATGTCCACCATGCTGGGAGTTGTCAGTATGCTCCCCTCTATTATCTTTGGATTCTTCGGGGCCAAATATGCGGGCAAGCATGGCAATAAGGAGGCGACCGTCACCTGGGCCAAGATCTGCCTGGCGGTGACGGCTCTGATGATTGTTTTTCTTGCGCTGAGCGATACGCGCCGGATTGCTGTCATGATGAGCATTCCGATGATTCTGTATCTTGCTCTGGATCTGCTGGGAAATGGGTCTAAGATGTGTGTTACGATGGCCAATACGGCATTTATGGCAGATATCATTGACTATGAACTGAATCGCAGCGGAAAGTATATTCCAGCGGTTGTGACAGGAACATACAGTCTGATTGACAAGATCGTATCTTCCTTCAGCGCTGCGATTGCGGCAGGCGGAGTAGCCGTGATCGGGTATACGACTGTAATGCCTCAGCCGGGAGATAAACTGACCTCTTCTGTTTTGTGGATGTGTATTATCCTTCGCTATGGTCTGTCGATGCTTGGTTGGGTCTGCACTTTGATCGCCATGCATTTCTGCAAGCTGGACAAGGCTTCTATGGTTCAGATTCAGAAGGATATTGCAGATAAGAGAGCGGCGCTGGCTAAAAGAAACGCAGTGGGAGCAGCAGGGAGGAATTGATATGTCGTCTGTAGATATTTGTGAGAATTGGAAATTCATTAAGTTCGCTTCCTCAGCACAGGATGCGGCGATCAGAGCAGTCATGCCAGAGGCTGAGACGGTCAGCCTTCCGCATACCTGGAATGCGGTTGACGGACAGGATGGCGGCAATGATTATTATCGCGGCAAGTGCTGGTACGTGCGCGCCCTGCAGGCTGAAGAAATACCGTTATACGAGAATGGCCGCGTCTACCTGGAATTTGAGGGGGCGGCCTATACGGCGGAGGTCTATGTCAATGGGGCGTGCAAATGCCATCATGAGAATGGCTTTTCGACTTTTCGAATTGATATCACGGAGGAGCTTCTGAAGACAGAGACACTGGAAATCGTTGTTTCCTGCGAGAATGGGGACAGTGACCGCGTCTATCCGCAGCAGGCTGATTTTACTTTCTACGGCGGTCTCTATCGGGCAGTGAGGGTTCTTAGCCTGCCTCTGGTTCACTTCGACCGGGACTATTTCGGCTCCTGCGGATTGAAGGTCACTCCCCTGCTGGATCTGGACCTGGGATACGCGGATGTGACTCTGGAGACCTGGGTTAAACAGGGAACATCTGCGGCTTTTGGTCAGAAAGTCCGCTTTCAGATTATGGATGGAGAGGGACAGGCGATTCTGAAAGAGGAAGTCAGAACGGATGAGAGCGGACACGCGATCTGCACGGTGAGGATTGAAAATGCCCGCCGCTGGGAGGGAATCAAAGATCCCTATTTATATACGGTTGTGGCGGCTCTTGCGGATGAGACCCTTTCTGAAAAGTTCGGCTGCCGAACTTTTGATATTGATCCGCAGAAGGGCTTTCTCTTAAATGGCCATCCCTATCCACTGCGAGGTGTCTCTATGCATCAGGACGTCAAGGGAATGGGCAATGCCATTACAAAAGCAGTCCTGGATCAGAATATGGCCTTCGTCAGGGAGATTGGAGCCAATACCCTGCGGCTGGCTCACTATCAGCACGCCCAGTACTTCTATGACCTGTGCGACCGTGAGGGAATTGTGGTCTGGGCTGAGATTCCTTTTATTACCATGTTCATGCCAAAGGGCCGGGAGTGTACCCTGCAGATGATGCGGGAACTGATTGCCCAGAATTACAACCACGCCTCTATTGCTGTCTGGGGTCTGTCCAATGAGATAACGGTGGCAAGTGCCGTGAATGAAGAACTGCTGGATAATCACAGGGCCTTAAATAACTTAGCCCATGCCATGGATCCGACCAGAAAGACGACGATGGCTAATGTCTTCATGTTAGAGACCGATTCTCCCCTGCTTGAGGTGCCGGATGTCAACAGCTACAATCTTTACTTCGGCTGGTACGTGGGAGAGCTGGAAGAGGCGGATCATTTCTTCGATGCATTTCACCAGGACCATCCGCAGATGGCAATCGGATATTCCGAGTACGGCGCGGATGCCAACCCGGCTTACCAGGCGGAAGATCCCGTCAGAAGCGATTATACGGAGGGATATCAGGCTCTCTATCACGAACACAATCTGGCGATGATCCAGGCACGTCCCTGGCTCTGGGCGACCCATGTCTGGAACCTCTTTGACTTTGCCGCCGAT
Organism: Shuttleworthella satelles DSM 14600; assembly: GCF_000160115.1. Lineage (GTDB taxonomy): Bacteria > Bacillota > Clostridia > Lachnospirales > Lachnospiraceae > Shuttleworthia > Shuttleworthia satelles. Next base: position 967,938 of record NZ_GG665866.1, on the reverse strand, counting down.
GGACGTGATGAGGGCGGCAGGCACGGAGAGAACCAGAAGGGGCTGGTGACCTTTGACCGAAGCTATCGAAAGGATGCCTTCTACCTTTACAAGGCAGCCTGGAACAAGAGGGAACCTTTTGTGCATCTCTGTGGCAAAAAATACGAGAATCGCGAGAGCGATGAGACGAAGATTACGGTTTATTCCAACCAACCCCGGGTTGCGCTCTATGTGAATGGGAACAAGGTCGCTGAGCAAAGGGGAAATACTGTTTTTCACTTTGTTATCCCCAATGTCGGGAGCCAGTGGATTGCAGCCAGAGGATTCGGAGACATTGAAGGCGGAGCAGCTTGTGGCCAGCCGACGGTAGACGGGATGCGGATTCATAAGGTGGATGGGAAGGATGCAGACTATATCTTCAATTCTTCTCTCGGATCGGTTGATAACTGGTTCGATGCGGAAGAAATCGATCCGGATTTCTGGTCCGTTTGGGATAAGCTGGGCGAGATCCGCGAGGATCCGCAGGCAGGGGCTGTCGTCAATACCATGATGGAGCAGGCTTCTGCCAGCCGGGGAGATGTGGCGGACAGTGTCAAGGATAACCCCGCTTTACAGAAGATGCTGGGGCGGATGACTATGGTTTCTCTCCTGAAGCAGGGCGGAGTTGGTGAGGAAGCGGTGAAGCAGTTAAATCGTGTCCTGCAGGGAATTCCAAAGAAGAAATCTTGAGTTAAGGAAGTGGCGGATGCAAAGAGGAATACAGCAGGTACAGCTGTGAAGTAATGTGAAGACAGAAGAGGAGGCTATGTCTGCCTTGAGAGCGGTGAAGGAGGCCGGTTTTGCAGGAATCGAGTTGAACCGCTTTATGACCCATAAGCTGCCTGCGACCATACGGCTCTTTACAAGACTGTCCGGTATGGCCATGGGAGCTGGCGGGAACCTTCCCTGGAAAGAGATGCTGGCTGAGAGTGGACTCTCTGTCATCGCCCTGCACAGTGATCTGGGAACGCTGGAGAAGAATCTGGAGGATGTCTTGAAGGAGGCCGCCTCTTATGGGACGAGGCGGATTGTGCTGACTGGAATGTATCATTTCGACTATTCGGACGATGTGGCCTTAACAGACCTGATTGCCCGTCTCAACCGGGTCGGACAGACAGCTGCAGATCGGGGCTATGACTTCCTTTATCACAATCATAACTGTGAATTTGTCCGAATCAGGGAGAATTCCTGCAAAGCAGAGGAGAAAGATCACGCCGGGATGGTTGCCTATGATCGGATCATTGCAGAGACAGACCCAGCGCTGGTTTCATTCGAATTCGACGCTTACTGGCCCGCGGAGACAGGGGCCGATCCCCTGGTCTGGATGGAGAAGCTGGGCAGAAGACAGCATCTGCTGCACCTGTGTGACCGGGGAACGAGACCGGCAGGCGCCACCGCATCTATCCGCAGATCCGGAGAGATGGAGTTGGGACAGGGGAATATGCCTCTAGGAAAAATTCTGGCACAGGCAAAAGAGAATGCCTGTCAGGCGGTGATTCTAGAGCAGCATGACGGATGGGTGAACAAGAATGCCATCTCATCCCTGCAGGTCAGTGGAGCCTGGCTGGAGACCCATCTGGGAGAGACGGCTGCCGAGGCAAAGAGAAAATCAGAAGAGAAAGGAATTTTATGAGTGATTGGAAGGAACTTTGCGAGTGCCTGATCCAGTCGGATACTCCTTATGTGGAGGGGCAGGTGGACGTCTTTGTCCAGGAGATCAGGCCTGCTGCAGACAGGCAGCTTATGCAGGCAAAACTTGCGATCACGGCGCTGGGCGTCTATGAAGCCGAACTCAACGGAGAGAAGATTGGAGATATTCTCTTTGCCCCCGGTTTTACTTATTATCCGAGAGAACTGCAGGTCAATGAATATGATCTGACAGACCTCTTTCAGCAGGCGGATTCAGAGACTGTCAGCCTGCGCGTCTATCTGGGCCAGGGCTGGTACTGCGGGAGATTTACCTTTGAGAATAAGACGCAGATCTACGGCAGTCACGCCGCGGCAGCCTGGATCCTGGAGCTGGTGTATGAGGACGGAAGCAAGGATGTGTTTTCCAGTACGCCGGATACGGTTGTGGGAGAAGAGAGCCCCTATGAATATGCGGGCTTATACGATGGAGAGATCTACCATGCACATGGTCGTCACAGGCCGGCCTCCTGGAAGGTAATTGCCTCAAAGCAGACGCTTCCCGGGAATCTGGATGCTCCCCTTGCACGGACCAGACGTCAGGAGGAGATGCCGCTGCCCACAGTTATTTCTCATGGGGAAAATGAGGCCGGGCAGGAGGTGACCATTCTGGATTTCGGACAGAATTTCGCCGGGCAGATCCGGATTGATCCGCGCTATTTGAGCGGTCAGCCGGATGGGGCCAAGATCACTCTGCGCCACGGGGAACTGCTGACAGCGGAGGGGACTCTCTACACGGCCAATCTGCGCAAGGCAAAGCAGGAAACGGTCTATTATAAGGGAGGGGAGACGAGACCATATCTTCCCAGATTTACTTACATGGGTTTTCGCTATGTGGAGTTGACGGGATGTCCTTACCGGGAGGGGCTTCTGACCGCCTTTGCAGTGTATACGGATATGGAACGGACGGGAAGATTCACCTGTCGGAATCCTCTGGTCGACCGCCTCTACCAAAATCAGCTGTGGAGTCAGAAGAGCAATTACATTGAGGTCCCCACGGACTGCCCCCAGCGGGACGAGAGAGAGGGATATACGGGGGATGGTCAGGCATTTGCCCGCACCGGCATGTATAATTTTAATACGAAGATCTTTTTGGAAAAATTCCTGCGGGATATCCGTTACACGCAGATGGATCATGCAGAGAAGTATGTCTCCCCGGTGGTTCCGGCGGACGGGCCCGGCAAGATCGGATTTATGAATATGCTGGGTTGGGGCAATGCAGTGACCATTCTCCCCCAGCTGATCGCTGATCTGTACGGGGACGAGGCAGCTTTAAGGGAACAGTATGACAGCATCAGGGCTCATGTGGACTGTGAGATATCTCATATGGGCGGCTTGCTGGGCAAGAAGAATCTGTGGATTGCCCCAAACCTGGGGGACTGGCTGGCCCTGGGTAGGGATACGGCTTATATGGCTATGCATAATGGGCCGGTCTCCAATGCCTTTTTGATCAATGACCTTCGGATTTTATCTGCACTGGCCAAAAGGCTGGGGAAAAAAGAGGACGCCGACCATTACGGAAAACAATACAGGGATAGCAGGGAGGCCTATATTCAGGCCTTCATCAAAAAGAACGGACAGATGAAGGATGACTACCAGGGGGCTTATGTCATGGCACTTTCTCTCGTTCTGGGTGATCTGGGAAGTCTCCTGCCAGAAGAGAAGACAGACAGGGATGCGGAACTCTATGGGAAAGTCTTTCAGACTCTGGTTAAGAAGCTGAGAGAAGAGGGGATTGGAACCGGCTTCTACGCAACCCAGTATCTTCTGCCCCTGCTGGCAGAAGGAGGAGAGGAAAAGCTGGCCTATGATCTGCTTTTGTCTGAGAAATGTCCGGGATGGATGTATGAGGTCAAAGCAGGGGCGACCTCCATCTGGGAGCGCTGGGACGGGCTTATGCCGGACGGAAGCGTTAATGAGACCAAGATGTCCGGTGGTAATATGGTCTCCTTCAATCACTATGCCTTCGGCAGTGTGGGACGCTTCTATTACGAGTATATTCTGGGAATTCAGCCCAAGGCGCCGGGCTTTGAGCAAATTCGGATCCGTCCGATTGTCGATGAGCGTCTGGGTAAGGTGAGCGGGAGTTATCGGAGTCCGCGGGGAGAGATCCGGGTAACCTGGGAGATCAGGGATACAGGAGATCGGGAAAGGACTGTCCTGTCAGGAGATATAGAGGGAACTGGATCTGGACGGCGGAAAGCACTATTCCTTGCGGTGACAGTTCCCGCAGAGACAGAGGTGATTTTCCCGTCTGGAGCCACAGAGACACTGGCAGCCGGAAGTTATGAGCGAAGGGAGATCCTGGCAGGACAGGGGTGATCCGGTCTGTCGGGAGAGGGTCTTTTTCAGAGTCAGAGCAGCGGGAAAGATCCTGAAACATAAGGATGTATTCTGTATGGAATAGAGACAGCAGATGGTTCATGGCAATGAAAGGATTGCGGCGCAAGAATTCGATTGTTTTGAATCAGGTGAGAAGGAGGAGCAAATGGCGCGATTTTCTGAGAAATTTCTTCTGGGTGCTGCAACAGCGGCCCATCAGGTGGAGGGGAACAACATTCACAGTGATTACTGGATACAGGAGCATTTAAAGCACTCCCAGTTCTCGGAGCCCTCAGGGGCGGCGGTAGATCACTATAATCGCTATCAGGAGGATATTCTGCTCTTAAAGGAAGCGGGATTGAACGCCTATCGTTTCAGCATTGAGTGGGCTCGCATTGAGCCGGAGGAGGGAAGTTTTGATCAGGAAGAGCTTGGCCACTATATTGAGATGGTTGACTTCTGTCTGGCCCAGGGAGTAGAACCGGTTGTAACTCTGCACCATTTCAGTTCTCCTGCCTGGCTGATCCGACGGGGCGGCTGGGAGGATGAGAAGACGGTTGGCTGCTTTGAACGCTATGTGCGCTATGTACTGCCCGCTCTTGCCGGTAAAGTCAGGTATATCTGCACCATTAATGAAGCCAATATGCGTATCCAGCTGGAGGCGCTTATGAAGGACATGATGCAGCGGATGCAGCATGCGGCCATGACCAATAAGGAGAAGGCGGAGAGCATGCAGAAGAAGGCGGGGGATGTACAGGTCGGCATCAACATGCAGTCGGACATGATGGCCGCCGCAATGGACAGCGCTGCCGCATTCGGTTTTCAGGATCCAAGAAAGCTGGCGACTTTCGTCTCACCGGGAAGCACTGCAGGAGATCTGATTGTCATGAAGGCACATTTGGCGGCAAAGAAGGTTATTCGAGAGCTTGCGCCTGAGATCAAGGTGGGACTGACCCTTTCCCTGCACGATCTGCAGGCCTATCCGGGAGGCGAAGCCTATGCCGAGACCGAGTGGGCAGATGAATTCCTACACTATCTTCCCTTTATTGAGGAGGATGATTTCCTGGGATGTCAGTGCTACACCAGAAAGTGCTTCGACGAGAGCGGAAGTGTGGATGCGAGGGACGCGGTTTCCTTTACACAGATGGGCTATGAGAACTATCCGAAGGCAATCGGCAATGTTCTTGCCAGGGTGGCAGAGAAATTTCATGGAGATCTGATTGTCACAGAGAACGGAATCGCCACGGAGGATGATGCGGTCCGCCGTGTCTATATTGACCGCGCGACAGAGAGTGTCGCCGCATGTATCGCCAGGGGCCTGCCGGTGAAGGGATATTTCTACTGGAGCCTTCTGGACAATTTTGAGTGGCAGAGAGGCTTCGCCATGACCTTCGGACTGATTGCTGTGGACCGGGAGAATGGTTTTGCCAGACATCCTAAGGAAAGCCTTGCCTATCTCGGATCTCTCCGCAGTTAGAGGTCGTTCGGAATATATCAGTTTCATGTGTAAAGGACGGGATTCTTCACAGGCTGTACCCCGATTTATCTCTTTGCCTCCAAGTCCGAAGTGCTCTATGATGACAGCCGCCTGATGTTCAAGCGCCTGCGTGAGCAGGGAGTGAGATCTGCCCGATCGCGGGCGGCCGGTATTGTTACAGTGAGAGCCGTTTCTTTTTAGAGAGGGATTGTGGTGCGGAACCAGATTTTGCGGATGGTATCCTGAAGGCTCAGAAGGTATTTTAGAGAAAATATGTAGTCAACGCCGAAATCATAACATTTGATTTTGGTGCTTTTTTAATATATTATGTCTTAAATGTGTTTTTTTAAAGAACAATTGAACCATTCGGGAAGATTTGTCAAGGACATAAACAAAATTTTTTGACAAATTTATATATTTTCTGTTTCTCTCTTGATTAGTTTTAGTATTTTATCTTTGTATGTTTCGCCTGTTCCTTGCTTGAAATGTAGGTTTACAGTGTATTTTGTCTTTCCAATATCCATAATTAACTGTTTATTAGGTGGTGCTTTTACTTCTCTTTTTTCTTCTTCCATAAGTCCTCCTTTCCGTTTTTAGGCAAAGAAAAAACAGTAAACCTTTTTTGATTTACTGTTCCTGTGTTAATTTTTATAAAATTGTTAGTTTAGCAATCTGAGAATATCTTACTTGCAATACTCTTTTATTTTACCTGCATATCAGTCAAAAGATTATTTGAATAAATTTTTTCATTTCTTGAACTTCTAACTTCTTTCCAAAGAATGGAAGCTACTTTTAGTTTGTTTGAATAGTTGCGACTATTTTCGTCTGCACAGAAATCCTTTAAAAATTGATTCCATTGACAAACTGAATTATCATACTTGGCATAATCTGATTTTCCGTAATAAACTTTCAGCATGTCTTGAATTGTAAAACTCAAATCATTTTCTCTTTTTACTTTTCTCCAAGCAGTAGCCATATCAGCAGTAAATTTAAATGGTGAAACATCTGTCAAAATTGAAAAATATTCTCTAAATTGCATGTTAAAAGAGAACCTACATTTAAGTAATGGCGTGTCTAAAGTAATAGTATTTACTTGTTTCTTTTCATTTTTTGTTGATGACTTTTTAATCAAATTACCCTTAAAGTACTGTTCAATAATATAATTGAGTTCCTGTTTTGTACCTTTATATTCTAATTCTAATGACTTGCATATCTGCGAAAGTTCTTCACGATACCAATAGTATTTATTAAACTCATCAAACGATGTAATTTTATCAAACTCCGGTCTACTTTCTATCAATATTTCATCTCCTCAAAACCAATTTACTTTTTCATCTCTAAATAATGGACTTTTACTCTCTTTATAAGGATTGTAGTTATTGCAATTACAGCCAAACTCTTTTAATGCTTTTATCTTATTATCGGCTGTCCAAACAATCAAAGAAATACCGTCAAATTCTTCAACTTTCCCCTCATTCATTTTATTTTTGAAGTGCCATTCTACAATAGTTTGATTATCCTTATGAAAAAATTGCTTTATATCCCACGCAAGCACTATTCCTCTTGTATTCCACTCGTTAAACCAGTGCTTTACTGTTTGACGGTTTTCATACTTAGGACACCAACTCTCAATATAAATTACATCATCAGAAAAAATTTCATCTATCCCTAAGTCTTGTTGTGTAAGCCACATATCAAACCATAAACGAATGATTTTCTCTCTTTCATTCATAAATTTAAGCTCCTCCAAAATCAAATAACTATTTATAATTATACCATTTTTTCAATTGGTTTTATATGTCTAATTCATTTCTCTTTACCTGTGATAGTTCCTTTGAATGCTCCTGTAACTGCTCTATACAGGTTTTAACTTTTTCAGCCTGTTCAACTTCTTCTCGTACCTCCAATATTTGATTGTAAAGGCTCTTTTTATCTTTCTTCAAAGTGTTAAGTTCTGATTTCCATTTACTGATGGCTAAGGTCTTACTTTCTCCTAAATGTTCTTTGAGATGTTTCTTTGCACTTTCAAATAAAATAAGTTCTGCCGTATGCTCATTATAAAAATCTTCCTGTTTGTTTTTCTTTAACTTAGTATAGGCTTTGTAGGTATCCTTGTACTTCAAATATTTTTCTGATTGGTCTATGAGTTGTGTTTTTTCATCAATCTTTTTCTCGGTATCTTTTAAGGCTCTTGTGGTCTTATAATTCTTATCTCGTAAATCGGTAATGCTATCTTTTAATTGATTGATACTTGTAATGTTTTTCTCTTTGAGTAGCTGATAACTTTCAATATATTTCTCTAAGTCTGCATTATTCTTATCTGCGTTTTTACGGATAAGATTTTCCAAAACTGATAACAGATTTTCTTTGGTTGGGAGGGTAGACTTTATATTTTCATTTTCTACTTTTTCTTCTTTTCCAATTCCCCTTATCCAATTTAGCAATACTTTTATTCTTCGTGCAATTTCTCTTAATAGCTTATTCTGATGTTTGATTTCTCGGTTGATATTTCCTCTGTCGGTAGCTATGCCTTTCTTTTCCATTTGACTTGCTGATACTCCTAAATGAATGGTAGGTATTTGCTCTATCCCCTGTCTTTGATAAGAACGGTGGTCGACTTTTTCCTGTATGCTGTTTTCTTCCAAATATTTGTTTGCAATGTCTGCCCATGCTTTTCGCCATTGTTCCGCTTTATCTTGTTCGTTCCAATCAACTGTGTCAATTTTCTTTGTCTTGTAATTATCGTTTTTGAGTTTTATCTTTTCCCCGTTGTTGTCAAGGATATATTCTTTTTTTGATTTTGCTCCCCATGTTTTATCTTCGTTTAGCGGTCGCATAGTAAGTAAGATATGAGCGTGTGGATTTCCGTCATTTTTATCGTGTAAGGCAATATCGGCACACATACCGACTTTTACAAAATTTTCTTTTACATATTCTTGTACAAGTTCAATTTGTTTTTCATTGTCTAATTCTTTTGGTAGGGCAATTTCTATTTCTCTTGCAAGCTGAGAATTTTTACTTTTTTCTATTCTCTCGACGCTATTCCATAATGTTCCTCTGTCTGAAAATTCCTGTGGTGCGTTTTGCGGCAATAAAATTTCTGTATGGGTTATTCCGCCTTTTCTTGTAAAGTCATGTACTATTCCGTCATACTCATTTTTTATTGTTTCGCCACTTCGATAAGCGGAAGCTGCTACTGCACTTTTGCCTTTACTTCTTGAGATAATCTTTATGCAAAGATGATATATCGCCATAAGAGAAAACCTCCTCTCTTTTCTGATATGGGTATGGTGGCGATGGATAAGACTTCCTAAAAAAATCGGATAACTTTTATCCGATTTCTTTTGGGAAGTACATAAGGGGTAGGAAATTTATTTCCGTAGGGGAGTGTACCTCCCCTGTATCAGCTTTAGCTGATATGCTCTCTGCTAAGAGCCTTCGGAGAACGCACACACCCTTTAGGGTGTATAAGTGCACCCTTGTAAACAAGGGACTATTCTTCTATCTCTGTTTCTTCATCTTGGTTTTCTATATATTGATTTTCTATTTGTTCTCTTTTCTCTATGATTTTTTGTATTTTGAGATTAGCTTCTTCTTTATGAATTAGTGATGTGATTAGCTGATAAAATTCATCTTTGGTTAAGTTCTTGCTTTCTGTAAATATACTTTCAAAGACTGCTCCCTTTTCATATATTCTTTTATCCCTCTTTTTTCTTTCTTCCTGTTTCTGTTGGCTGATGAGTTTTTTTCTTTTGTTTTGTAACTGCTTGATTTCTTCATCTGCCATTAAAATTTTTTCTTCTATGTTTTTCATTTTGTCTTTTCCTTTCTTTCTAATTTTGAGCACTTGAATTGTCAAGCTAAGTGCAACACGATTGAATGATAGACTTCATAGGGTGTTTTGAATCCAAGGCATTTTCGTGGTCGTTTGTTCATTTCATCCACTTTGCTTTGTATATATTCTTCTGTCACATCATCAAGGTCGTAACTCTTAGGAAAATACTCTCTAAGAAGTCCATTTGTATTTTCATTTGTTCCTCGTTGCCAAGGATGATGTGGCAGCGGAAAATAAAATTTAACCTTTTCGAGTGCAAGGGAAATTTCAGCGTGTTTCGCAAATTCCATGCCTCGATCAGGTGTAATTGAGTGACAAGGTTGCCCTGTAAGACAGGAAATCATAGTATCTCTTACAGACACAGAATCTTTCTTCTTGGCTTTAGAACTTAGAAGAAAACGACTCTTTCTGTCAACCAGAGTAACAAGGCAAGCCCCGCCTCTCTTGCCAATAACCGTATCGGCTTCCCAATCTCCTATGCGGATTCGGTTATTAGCTTCCTTAGGTCTATCTGAAATATTGTTGCTGATTGGAATTTTCCCGCGTTTTTCAATGTACCATTGTGCATGTCGTGATTTCCCACGATGACGAAGTTTGCGGATGGCACCACGATTACCATTCGAAGCACGTTCCTTGTCAGTGTCAAACATTCCAGAATATATAGCACGATATATTGTTGCATAACTGATATATCGCTCGGATTTCTCCAGTTTTAGCCGACCACATATTTGTTCAGGTGACCATTTTAATTTTAGAAACTTATCTCTAACATATTTGAATATTTTAGGATTAGAGAGTTTGAGTTTAGGTTTGCAGTTGGTACGACGTTTCAAATATTTAGTATGAGCTACACTTGGTGAATAAGCTCCCTTATAGCTGTTGCGAGCTATTTCTCTGGAGACTGTTGACTTATCACGATGAATAGTCTTGGCTATATAGGTCAATGTTTTATTCTGAGAGTGGAGAAGAAATATCTTTTCTCTCTCAATTGGTGTAAGATGTTTGTAATGACTCATAGTTCCTCCTTGGATTTTGGATGTCTTAGCAAACACCATTATACCAAGGCTATGAGTCATTTTTTAATTGTTGCACTTAGAGTGTATATTCAAGCGTACAAAAAGAACACCTGTTTAATTTTCAGGTGCTCCGAGAAGTGTTACACTATGTTTGCTGAGGACTTAGTGATTCACTTCACGGAGTTCTGCCCTCTGGCGCTAACCAGGGGGCTTTTGTTATACTAATCTAGTCTTTCAAACACCATAGTGGCTTGAATCTTATCGCCGCCAAGAAAACCCTTGGAGCCGGATGAGGCCGTTGTGATGGTGTGTAATCGATACCCTTTGGCTGCTTGATCATTGATGACCTTCTGCAAATTTGATAGGCTGCTTATTCCGGATCCTGTACCGATTAACTTTTCTGTAAGGATCACCTGTAGCACAACATATTTATCACTTTTAGACCCTGCAGCTTTTCCTGGAATCATATCCGCATTAAACAATCCCATAGTTACCTCCTTTATAACTCATTGTGTGCATATATCTCGATCAGTCCGGCATCAGCGGAAGAAGAGAAGTCCTCCCTCATGATGTGCGCCATCTCATGACTGTATGTGGCCAGATTTCGGGACGCATTCAGCCGGCTGTTGAGTACAATCGTGTAGTAGTCGTCAGCTGACCGCATGGTGTACCCGGCGACTGACTCCGGAAGGTCCAGCTCTACCACTCTGACATCTGATTCAATAACTCCCATACTGTCCTCTTTATTTAGGTTTCGATTTAGGGTGATCAAGATCAGTTTTTAGCAAAATTTCAACCCCCAGATATTGGCTAAGGTAAGTTGCATCCTCGCTGTATTTCTCTAAATGAAAATTCAACTCATAATTTAGGGTATTCATTATAGATTTATACGGCTCTCTGTATTGCAGATGACATAGTAGGAAAAGGAACAGATTGAATCCTCGTATGTGGGGGTTTGGGATTTTCGTGAACAAACTCCTATCATGGAACCTGTTAGAAGTATCAAAATCATAAATTCGCCCGCCATGAGCCGCGCAATTCCTATATGCGTTAGCAATATAAAGTGTATCCATCATTAGTGATTGGAGTTGCGCACGGCTCAAAGATTGAATGAATTCATCTTCCGGTGGATAGAAAGATGACGCAAACATGTCCCTTTCTTTTGGCTTTAGCGAATTAATTAAATTTATTGTCGTGCCAAAATATACACCTTTCAACAGAATCCACGGAGGAACATTGCCATACTTTTCTCTATAGTATTTGATTGGATTTTTCCCTGACAGAGAAGCCTCTGTTAGGGAATTTAGTACCCCCTCTAAAGTAAAACGATCCGGTGTATAAGGCTTGGATCGATCTCTGAAATTTTTGAACTGTAGGTAATCTTCTTGTTTTTCTCCGAAAGAGCACAATAAAACCTCTGCAAGCTGAGTCTTAATATATTCTTCAAGGTCAAGCATTGCGGCCATGATGCAGGTTCTTAAGGACTTATCCATCAGATAGAGTGAACATATTTGCTCGTATGTTATACCGTTTCGATACCGTTTGGTAGTCCCGTCAAAATGCATATAAGGATCACGATAGCTTTTTATTAGATTTGAATATCCGTAAATTCTCAAATCATTTTTCAAATCGTCATAATCATGTATGATTAGTCCTTGGCTATTTAATTTCTCAACCTGTTTGTCAACTAATTCATACATTGTGTGACTTTGCATATCGGTCCCCTCTTAAATACAAAAAGAGCCTTGGGCGGTATTGGGCCCAAAGCTCTTTTGTGGCCGGTCACCAGCCATTCGCTTCGGGTATTAGTATACCATTTAGGGCACAAGTGTCAAGCCGCTTCCAATCCCTCACGCCGGGTCGTCCCCATCGTAGTCGCTACGCATCAGGTCAATCATCCGCTTGACCTTCTCGATGTCCTCCGGCTTGACCTTGCGGCTGGCGTCGAAGAGGACTTGATAGCGGGGATCCTTATGCATGGCATCGGCTAAGCGTCTTGCCTCCTCATTGATGTAGTAGTCATCCTCTTCATTCCCTGGCTCAGTGACCATCGGGGCATCAAATCCCATAATCCAGGCCGGATTGACGTTGAATGCGGATGCAATTTTCCCGGCTGTAACATTTCCGGGGGTATTGGTTCCATTTACATATTGAGACACAGAAGACTTTCCTATATTAGCTCTGTCTGCAAATACTTGTTGACTGCCGCCGCATCTCGTCTCAATAAGTTCAATGATTCGATCACGGCATTTACGTTCGGCATCGGTAAGCTGTTTCTTCATGTCGTAACCTCCTAGCTTGGATAACTGTATTTTAATTCGTCGACTGAAACATTGCAATAAAAAGTTAAAGAAAATTAAACTTTTCTGTTGACAAGCGAAGTTCAAAGAATTAAACTCGAATCAAGTTCAAAGAATTGAACCAACAAATATAGAAAGATAGGAGGTGAGAAAATGGGTTTCTCTTATAACAAGCTCCGCGGGAGGATCATTGAAAAGTTTGGGACGCAGGAGAAGTTTGCAAAGGAATTGGGCATATCTAATACGACTCTTTCTAGGAAGATGACTGGGGAAGTACAATTTACCCAAAAGGATATTATCGCTTGGTGTGAGTTACTGGATGTCAACTTATCCGATGCGGCCCCCTATTTTTTTACCTGATAGTTCAAGTAATTGAACTTTAACAGGACTGATTATGGCAGTGCTGAGCGAGTACAGAAGGCAGAATGAGGAGAAGAGGAGAGATGGAGAGTGATGCCAAACAAATAACGCTTCGTATCCCCGAAGAGATATACGAAGCGCTGAAAGAAGAAGCGGAGAAGATGGGAGTGAGTGTGAATCAGATCTGCATTCACGCTATACGGCATTGGTTAGATCAATTTTGCCGTGAGAATCCTCAAAACGTTTGATGTGCTGGCGCATTAGCAGTTCAAGTTCACGGTTGGCACTACGGGCATTGAATTCTGCGACATACTTGAACTTATCAAGTGTTTCACGATCTGTTCGTACGGCGAAATGATGGCGTTCTTTTGTCATAATTCTACCTCCTGTTATCGCTCATTATAGTTTTCAAAATGGCAACAAATAGTTATTGACAACGAAATGGCAACAGACTATTATTGTGACAACACATTGGCAACAAAAAGGAGCGAAAAATGAAGGGACGAAAGGTAACAGGGATACGAATGCCGCAGGAACTGGATAAACAGGTAAAAGAAATAGCGGATTATCTAGGCTACACGAAGAACGGGCTGATCAATCAAATCCTAAGGGAGTGGCTGAGTGAGTACAGAAGGCAGAATGAGAAGAGGAAGAAAGATGGCGAGTAAGAAAAGCGCAACGAAGACTACTACCGTGGAATGCCCGGTGTATGTGGAGTCAAATATTGAAGAAATTAAGAGTCTACTGAATGAACTTAACGATGAGTTACAAAAAGCCAACGTCTGCATACAGAAGTTGGCCAAGATGAAGTTAAAGCTTGATATCAAGGTTTAATTGAACATCGCCATGACAGTGCGGGCGGATCTTGTGCTGAAAGCATTAGGCCTCAGCGTAAAGATCGGAAAGGAGGAAGGGTGAAGAGTGAAAAAACTGTCCGGCCAAGAGGTACGGACAGCGCAAGAGTGATTCAAGTTATTGAAACCAGATCAATCCGGGGTCGTGGAACGGCAGACGATGTCAATCGGGAGGTGATTCAGTATTGGAGTTTTGATGGAAAACTGCTTGCGGAGAGAGAGCCAGATTAGGACTTTCGGGCGACCGGAGGATTTTTGATCATATAGTCAACCTCAACCTGTTTGACGAAGATCTCCATGTATTTCTTAAGAATTACAAAATCCATATCAGGATATTTTTTCTGGTAGTGAGTGTAGTCATTGCCAAGAATCCGGATTACGTCAGCAGATTTCGCTAGATCTTCGCTCAAATATTCTGAGATGGAGCCCATGAGTTTTAATTCTGAAACTTTAGAAGAATCATCGTCAAGGACGTTAATTGCGAAATCTTTAATCAGTATTTCAAGAGACGTCCGGAATCCGATAGCAGCGATATCTATTGCGCCATTAAATTCAGCTTGAAGGGATTGATTATATACGTCAATGAATCGAGGAGAAAATTTAGAAATACTTTCATTCTGAAATTTCTCGTATGTGACGGAGGGGTAGATAAAAACATTCTTGGCTACACCGGAATCATCGTCTTTGTGGAATGAGCCAAACATGAAAGCCTTATTACATGCAGTGCAAGTTCCGACAGCAGTTAATAAGTATCCATCCTCTACATAGGAATAATGAGAGTCTCTAAGTTGAGCATCCGTTCCTATTCCGCAATAGGGACAAGTGGCCGGCTTCTCGTAGTCAAAAGAAAAGCCATCATAAAAATAATTTGCCGGTTTACTTATGAAGTTCATTTTGTACCTCCCAATAGGGAGATTTTACAACAACAGAAAGGAGGACCACAATGCCAAAACTAAAGCCGTCAGAGACAGACATAGAGAACCGAAGGACTAAAAGCATCATACGCAAGTATCAGGAGCGGGAAGGGCTTAGCGATCCAGAGCTGGCCAAGAGGTTAGGGATCGGAGGATCGACCCTCTACCGCCGTATGAGGGACCCGTCTTTTATGACCCTTAGAGAGATCCGCATCTTGAGCAAGGGACTGGATGACCACGACAGATTGGAGTTGATAGGAGGGGCTAAATGAAGAGGAGGTTGCACAACACTATCTTGCGCTCGATCACCGCTTTAGCGGCGGCGGCTTTCGTGATCGGGGCGATGCTTTTAGACAGTGAGAGCCTGATCCCCGCCGCTATGGTGATGGGCGGGATTGTATGGCTGACACTTTTTTACTATGCACAAGAGAGGTAAAAGCGATGGAAAAGAAATTTGAGCTGACCTCTGACACAAAAGACACAGAGTTTAGACAGCTTTATCGGATCAAAGCATTAATCGACTTTGGCGACGTAAAAGCCGGTGACTTGGGCGGATTTGTTGAAAAAGAAGAGAATTTAAGTCATAGCGACGATGCTTGGGTGTCCAGCAATGCTCAGGTGTACGGCAATGCTCGGGTGTCCAGCAATGCTCGGGTGTACGGCAATGCTCGGGTGTACGGCAATGCTCGGGTGTCCAGCGATGCTCTGGTGTCCGGCAATGCTCTGGTGTCCAGCGATGCTCGGGTGTACGGCAATGCTTGGGTGTGCGGTGATGCTTGGGTGTCCAGCAATGCTCAGGTGTACGGCAATGCTCGGGTGTCCGGTGATGCTCGGGTGTACGGCAATGCTCAGGTGTACGGCAATGCTCGGATGTACGGCAATGCTTGGGTGTACGGCAATGCTCAGGTGTACGGCAATGCTCGGATGTACGGCAATGCTTGGGTGTACGGCAATGCTCAGGTGTACGGCAATGCTCGGGTGTACGGCAATGCTTGGGTGTGCGGCAATGCTCGGGTGACGTTTTGGTACGGAGAAGATTTTGAACTTAAAGACACAGACAACTTTATCTTCAAAAACTCCTGGTCGAGCCTCAGAGATTTTTTTTACAACCCAAAAACAAAAATGTGGTCAGTTGGGTGCTTTTTAGGTACGTCGGAGGAGCTGATTAAAAAAGCATACGCCGACTCTGAGGAGTCCGGACGAATGTATAAAAAGTACGTAAAATTCGCGGAGGCGTTAGCCACAGAAGAGGAGGCAAAAAGATGAGAAAAGTAAGGATACTTGATGTGCTAAAGACTGTCGCCCTTTGGGCTGGAGCAGTCGGATTGATGGCCGCAGTTTTATGGATGGCATGAAAAGAGGAATCAGGCCATTAGCGCTGATTCCTCAGAAGCATTACAAACGAAATGAGACAAAAATGACCGACATTTTAGACTACATCCCCTTCGGCTCAAAAAATGCCGTCGGCAGGACATATCTTGTCGCCGCTACAGGGATTGATGACCGGACGATTCGAGAGATGATTCGCAAGGCAAGCACACCGGAGCATCCGGTGGTAAGCAATTCAAAGGGCTATTTCCAGCCCAGCTACCAAGATTTTGATGTGGTGCAAAGCTACTACCGACAAGAAAGCGCACGGCGGCGATCTGTCTGGAAGAATTGCGAGACGATCCGGGCCTGGCTTGACGCACACAGAGACGAGGAGTTGGCGCAGATGAGCATAGAGGACTGCATGGGAGGTTGACGTGGCGGAGAGAAAATTCTACTGGATCAAGCTTAAAAAGGACTTCATGGACAGCGATGCTGTCGATTTCCTGATGAGCCAAAAAGACGGGGCAAATTATGTCGTGCTGTATCAGATGCTGTGCCTTATGACGGTTGAAACCGGCGGCAAGCTTCAGCGGACGCTAAACGAAATCATAGTCCCATACGATGTTGAGAAGATCCAGAGAGATACAAAGTATTTCGAGATCGACACAGTACGTGCGGCGATAGCCCTTTTTAGCCGCCTCGGCCTTGTTTACAAGGATGAGAACGGCTGCCTTTCAATCGCTGGATACGATTGCATAGTCGGGAGTGAGCGCGGTTCCGCTGAGAGGATGCGGAGGTTAAGAGCAAAAAATGCAGCAATCAAGACACTACTGCCAGCGTCACAATGTGACGAATTAAGTGACATAGATAAAGAGATAGATAAAGAGATAGATAAAGAGATAGATAAAGAGATAGATAAAGAGATAGATAAAGAGATAGATAAAGAGATAGATAAAAGAGAAAGCGGCAAGCGCTTTCTTGTCGACTACCAGGAGGTAGCCGACCTGTATAACCGCCTTTGCCCGTCTTTAAGTCGTGTAACTGCTTTGTCGGATGCCCGCAAGAAAGCGATCAAGGCCAGGCTCAAGAAGTACAGCCTTGATGATCTAAGCAGAGCTTTCGCAATGGCCGAAGAGTCCGACTTCCTCAAGGGAGCGAATAGCCGAGACTGGTCGGCTAACTTTGACTGGATCCTCAAGGACGCAAACTTGGCAAAGATCCTTGATGGCAACTACGCCAACCGGGGGAAGAGCCAAACGGGAAGAGACAGCCCAGGGGATCATGTAGACGACTACCTGCTCGGAGTGATTAACGGGGAGATAAAGTTATGACACGAGAGGAAGTTGCAAAGCTGATCTACGTCGTTAAGGCCACCTATCCACGTGTCTTTGCCAGATACACGGATGCCGAGACGCGAAACATGATCATTGCCTGGCATATGGTCTTGGAGCATTACAACTACGCCGAGGCGTCGCAGGGGCTTAAGGTCTGCTTGACAAACGACACCTCCGGTTTCCCACCCTCTCCCGGGCAAGTGATTGACGGGATCCAAAAAGCCAAGAAGCCGGCGGAAAGCGACATGACGGAGCTAGAAGCCTGGGCTCTGGTGAGAAAGGCGATAGGTCGAGCCGGATACTACAGCGAGGAGGAATTCGACAAACTCCCACCACTGGTTAGAAAGGCAGTTGGAGCTCCGGGGAATCTCAGGGAGTGGGCCATGATGGATGCTGACACAGTGGAGAGTGTGGGACAGTCTCACTTTATCCGAAACTTCAGGACCGTGGCGGCCCGAGTGCGGGAAGAGGCAAAGCTCCCGGAAAACCTGAGGCCTTATACGCAAGCAATCGCCGAGAGCCTGTCAGGGGATGCTTCACGGGCGATAGAGACGACAAATGAGCCTGAGGGAGAGCTTGCCACAGTGGAGCAGATCACAGAGCATATGCGAACCTTCCGAAAGCTCCATTCGGGAATTGCGGAGGCTTAGAGGAATAACGATGATCGGGACGACAAAAAAGATTGTAGCCTGGCTGATGGATCAAGATCCATGCAAGCGGTTTGAGATCAAAGAGCACAGAAGCAAAAGGTCGCTTAGTGCAAACGCATATTTTCATGTCCTGGTCGGGAAAATTGCAGATGTGGAAAGGGTAAGCGCAAACCATGTGAAGAATTCCCTGATCCGTGATTGCATGTACTACCAGTACGACAAGGACAAGATACCGACCTTTGAGACAAAGGCGGAAAATCTGGAGTCCATGCTTGATGCAGAAGGAATCCATGTTTATCCGCTGGGAGAGTCGTACCGAGACGGATGCGCCTACTCAAAGTTTTGCTTTTTGCGAGGTTCTCACACCTACGACACAAGGGAGATGAGCCACTTGATCGAGCTTACAGTGGCACAGGCAAAGGATAGCGGAGTAGAGACGCTGACGCCTAGAGAACTTAAGGAGATGATGGAGAGATATGACAGGAACTGGAAAAAGCATCATCCCGCAGAAGAAGAGTGAATGCTTCATTTGTGGCAGGCTGGCAGATCACACGCACCATATGTGGCATGGATCCAGTAACAGGAGATTAGCTGATGAGGACGGTTTGACAGTAAGGCTCTGTGAGGAGTGCCACCGGCTCCTACATGACCAAGGAAGATATGATATCTTGCTCCAACAGATCGCGGAAGCACATTGGTTGCTTTATTACGGAGCAACAATTGAGGATTTTATACGGCGCTATGGGAAAAACTTGCTGTGAAGAAGTAAACCATGAAGGCAGAGAGAAAAACAGAATGACACAAGAACAGACCGCAAAATTTCGACGGATGAATGATCGCCTGGAAGAGCTTGGAAATCTGAATGTGAGAATTGCAAGGTTGGCGTTTTTCGTGAATGAGAATGAGATCAACGAGGAAACGAAGATATCCATGCAGGCGCAACTATGCGCAATGAGGAAGTATCGGGTAGTGCTGCAAATGAGAATTGAAAAAGGACAGTTCTAAGAGAGGAGCGCAAGAGTGAACAAGCTGATACTGATGGGGAGATTGACCAGGGATCCGGAGATAAGATACGGAGG
Organism: Shuttleworthella satelles DSM 14600; assembly: GCF_000160115.1. Classification (GTDB taxonomy): domain Bacteria; phylum Bacillota; class Clostridia; order Lachnospirales; family Lachnospiraceae; genus Shuttleworthia; species Shuttleworthia satelles. The sequence continues at coordinate 948,782 of NZ_GG665866.1, read as the reverse complement.
CCCTAATAACACATGCATTGCCCGATTTTCTCTGGCTGTCGACCGGAGGTACAAGCGTGAGGATGGCCCAGCGGCGGACTTCTTTAACTGCACGGCATTTGGTCGGACCGGGGAATTTATCGAGAAGTACCTGCAAAAGGGGACCAAGGTCGTCTTAGACGGCGAAATGCAGAATAACAATTATCAGAACCGGGACGGACAAATGGTCTATGGCTTCCAGGTGATAGTGAACAACATCGAGTTCGCGGAGTCCAAGAAGGCAGCAGAGGAGAGGCAGGAAGAGAGCACGAGGCAGCAGGATATAGGGGCTGATGGATTTGCTCCTGTTCCGGACGAGATGCAAGAGGAGCTTCCATTCAACTGAATGAAGAGAAAAGAGGGTAAATATGATATTCAAAAATACGATAAGCATTAGCATAGAGCACCTTTTCCCGCATCCTGGGAACCCGAGAAAGGATCTCGGGGATCTGGCAGAGTTGACAGATTCCATCAAGAAGAATGGCCTGATGCAGAACTTGACTGTTATGCCAAAAGAAGGGGATAAGGGGAATTTCACAATTCTGATCGGTCACCGGAGATGCGCGGCGGCCAGACTTGCCGGCGTGAAGATGGTCCCATGCAGGATTGTAGAGGGCCTGTCAGAGCGGGAGCAAGTGTCAATCATGCTAGAGGAAAACATGCAGCGCAATGACCTGACCATTTGGGAGCAGGCCAATGGCTTCCAGATGATGCTTGACCTGGGGGAGACGGAGGCGAGCATTGCCGAAAAGACCGGTTTCAGCCGACCGACCATCAAGCACCGCCTGGAGATAGCTAAGCTTGACTCCAAGGCCCTAAAAGCGAAGGAACAGGAGGAAGGATTTCAACTGTCGCTCATGGATCTCTACCAGCTGGAGAAGATCAAAGACGTAAAGAAGCGCAACCAGATTTTAGAGGAAGCGGAAAACTCGAATGCTTTAGCGTTTGCGGTTATACGGGAGCAAAGAAAGGAAAAGGCGCAAGAGACTCTGCAAATCTTGACGGATAAGCTCAAAGAGCATGGCATGCAGAAGGCGCCAGAGGGCGCGGAGAGAGAAATCTACTCTGATAAGTGGGAGACGATTCTCAGTTTCGATCTTGATAGTGATGTCAAGAGGTTTGAAATCCCAGAAAAAACAGAAGACGTTTTTTACTTGGAGCAATATGGACGGCTTTATCTTATACGCAAGGCCAAGAAGCAAAAGAGGGAGAAGACCGCATGGGATTTACGTCAGGAAAAGCTGCGGAAGAACGGGAAGAAGATCAAAGAAATCATGCGGTAAGCGGCTGATAAGCGAAGTCTCTTCATCAAGCACATCATATCAGAAGACATTAAGGGTCCAAAAGACACGGTGGAAATCGAAAGAGAGTTGTTTGATCAGATCCTCGGTTGGTATAGTCTGGTCGGGGAGAATACACTTGTGAGCTTTTTCTCTGGGAAGGAGAGTTGGAATATCACAGAAGAGGATCGCGCAGATACGGCAGAGACAATCAAAAATTTAAGTATGCTGGAAAAAATGATGTGTGTTGTAGAAGCGGACGCGAGAGCTGCGAATCTGATGATGAGTGATGGCAAATATAAGGCAGATACAGGGAAGAAGGTACACGCATTTTATTTCGTACTTGAGAGGTATGGCTATAAGATGAGCGACGAGGAAAGAGAGGTTGTCTGCGGTACGAGCGATCTATATGAGAGGCGGGAGGATGATGCGAAAAAGTGATTGTTGCCATCCTGACGGCCAAGAGACTTGGGTGAAGTGGTGGCACCGGTATAATGCGGCCGACCGGATCACAAAGGTGGATATGCTGGCAAAGGTCGAAGGGGTTTCCTATGGTCGGTATATGGTGATGCTTACTTGTGGACAGGTGACCAGGGAGGAGTCCTTGGAGAAAGCAAAGACAAAGTATAAAAAGAACAGGAAATTGATAAGCGTGAAGCAGCAGGATGAGGAGGCAGCAGTTGACGCCTAAAGAGTATCTTCTCACAATTCGATATCTGTCAATGCGAATCTCGATGAAAAAGAAAGAGCTTGAAAGGTTGAACGAGGAGATCGGTTATATCTCTGGTATGGATTACTCATCAGAACCAGTAAGGTCTTCTCCAAATGGAGATACTTTAGAGAGGCAAATTGTCAGGGTGGCAGATCTTGAAGCGGAGATCGCAGAAGACATAGCCGATACAGCGCGTCACAGGGCAAAAATTATAGATGAGATTATGAGCTTGGGGAATACAGATTATGTTCAGATTCTCTGTATGAGATATGTTGACATGCTCTCTCTGAGTGATGTGGCACGAAAGCTAAATTATTCTCTTGACTGGGTAAAGCATTTGCATGGTCGTGCATTGTATGAATTCGGAAAGTCTGTGCTGAAAGACGACACCAAAAAACACCTTTGACCGGTGTAAGATGATAACGTGGAAATCGAAAGAGAACCACTCACATAATTACTGGCCCATATACAATAGTTTTTCTTTGAATTCCTCTGATGCGTATATCCCCTCGAATCTGGGCCAGTATGATTGCGATAAGAGATTCATGAGGCAGCAGGGCACAGCCATTGCCTAAATGTCGAATGAAAGAGGAGTGTCAAATTTAGTTTGGCGGGCGCGTGGGCAGAGACCTGCGAAGTCAGCGGTGGGGCTGCAATATACGAGTGAAAGGATGTCAGGGATGGCGTCCTTTTTTAGTGCATTAGGTAAGAAGGCGGGGCGATATGGCTCATGGGTATGCAAAGGGGTTCTATGCCAGTAAAGCCTGGCATGAGTGCAGGGATAGTTACATCAAGCATAGGTGGGGGATTGACGGAGGCTTGTGTGAAGAGTGCCATGAGGCAGCAGGATTTCTTGTCCATCACCGAAGGCATATCTCTCCTAAGACGATCAATGATCCTTCGGTGACCTTGGACTGGAAGAATCTTGAGTACGTCTGCAAGGATTGTCATGACAGACTCCATCAATATTGCGGAAGACAGATGGAGCGTCGAAGGAAAATTTCTTTTGATGATTCTGGTGATCCAAGGGTACTCCCCCCATAAATCGGGTTGGCGTTGGAAAACACCGCACCGGTGCCGAAGGTTTCTTTTACTGACTGGTAAAAATTAGACACCCCCTTACTTTCAAGGAGAATCAATGAAAAATGGCAAAAACAGAAAAAGAGAAAAGGATCGCAAAAGAGATCCGTGCAATGAAAGCAAAATACAAAGAAATATCCGGAGCGCATGGCCTAGTCGCTGAGCGGATGATAGAAAAGGCTGCTTATCAAAAAGTGACGCTTGATGACTTGGAGGCGGATCTTGATGAAAATGGATGGACCGAAGGCTTCCGCCAGTCAGCCAGTCTTGAGCCCTACGAAAGAAAGAGACCGAGCGCCGACATCTATATCAGCTTGTCCGCACAGTATCAGCGGACAATGAAACAACTTGACGCGATGCTGCCAGCAGTTGAATCACGAGCCACCGATGATGAACTGATGGCTTTTTTAAGTGACTGATTTAGAAAAGTATGGAACAGCTGTCCTTGATGGAAAGGTTGCAGCGTGCGAGAAGTTAAAACGAGAGTATGAAAGGCTCTTAGAGGATCTCCATCATCAAGACAGGTGGCACTTTGATGATGACCGTGCACATCGGCCAATCGAATTTATTGAGCAATTTTGCAAACAATCTCAAGGGCAGGCAGGACATTTTCTGAAACTTGAACTCTACCAGAAGGCAATGCTGCAGGCGGCATATGGATTTTTGGATGACAACGATCACCGGCGATATCAAGAAGTATTGAATATTGTCGGTCGAAAAAACGGGAAAACAACGCTTCTTTCGGCGATTCAGCTTTACATGCTTATCGCTGACAAAGAGGGCGCCCCCGAATGTTATCAAATCGCTACCGCAAGAGACCAGGCGATGAAGGGATTCACGGAATGTGTCAACATGGTGCGTCAGTCAAAGACGATTGCGAAGCATGTGCGGAAACGTCAAAGCGATCTATATTGCGATGTGAACATGGGATTTATAAAGCCCCTGGCAAGCAACACCAACAGTCTGGACGGATTGAATGGCCACTGCATCGTAATCGACGAGCTGGCGGCGATTAAGAATCGTGACGTCTACGATTTGATGAAGCAGTCGATGTCCTCCAGATCTCAGCCGATGCTCTGGTGCATCACGACAAGCGGATTTGTTAGAGAATCAATTTTCGATAGTCAGTACGAGTATGCAAAGGGGGTGATTGAAGGGACGATCAAAGACGAGCGCTTTCTGCCGATCATATATGAGCTGGACAAAAGGGATGAGTGGAATCAGCCCGGAAAATGGGTCAAGGCTAATCCAGGGCTAGGCACAATCAAGAGTAAGGAATTCCTTGAGGGATGCGTGGGAAAAGGGAAGTCTGATGACACCTTCCTTCCGACCGTCTTAGTCAAGGATTTCAACTTGAAAGAGAATGCCGATGCCGCATGGTTATCTTGGGACGAGCTGGCCAATGACGAGAAGATCCCGGAAGAAATAAATTTCAAATATGCAATCGGTGGAATGGATGCTGCCGATAGCATTGACTTGAACAGTGCAAAGCTTATAGGCATGCGCCCGGATGATCCTAAAATCTATGTAAAATCCATGTACTGGATTCCACAATCCAAGCTCGACATGACAAAGGACCGGCACCATCCGGACGATGTGCCTTATGACATCTGGGAGAGTAGAGGATTGATCCGAGTAGTGCCAGGGAATAAAGTCCATAAGCGGGTGTTTCTTGACTGGTTTTTAGAAATGCGAGATAAGGAAGACATATGGCCTTTGTATATTGGGTATGATCCTTGGCATATTGATGACAGTCTCTTGTCTCTTTTCTGCCAAGAGTTTGGGAAAAGTACGATGATCCCAATCCGCCAGGGGGCCGTAACCTTATCTCAACCGATGAAGGATCTTAAGGCAGACTTTCAGGCCGGAAACATCGTGTATGACGCAAATCCTATCGATCGATGGTGCTTTGCGAATACTTACGTCAAATCGGATGTAAACGGGAATATCCAGCCGAACAAGGGACGATCACAGACCAAGAGGATTGACGGGACAGCATCTCTTCTGGATGCCTATACAGTTCTTTTAGACAAAAGGGAAGATTACTTATCTTTGATTTGAGGTGAAAATGGGAATTATATCAAAAATCAAAAGTATGTTTGCGGCGAAGCAAGTGTCTGGCGTGGAGCTGATGCAACAGGTTGGAAACAATTATATCAGCTGGTCAGGAAAGATCTATGACGCAGATATCGTGAGGAGCTGCATACGGCCAAAAGTGAAAGCAATCGGGAAACTTCTGGCAAAACATATAAGAGAAACCGTGTTTGAGGATGGACACAAGGAAATGACTGTCAATCCATCAAATGCGGTTAAATTTTTGCTTGAAGAGCCAAATTCGCTTATGACAGGGCAGATGCTGCAGGAGAAGATGGCGACTCAGTTGATTTTGAATGCGAACGCTTTTGCGCTAATCATTCGGGATGAATACGGTAGCCCAATTGAGATCTATCCCATTATCGGGAGAACAGTCAAGGCAATTTATGACAAGAACGGTCAACTTTTGCTGGAATTCCAGATGATGAACAATAAGGCCTACACCTTTCCATACGAGGATATCATCCATCTAAGGCAGGATTTCAACGAGAACGACATCTTCGGAACACCGATTGCACCTGCGCTCACGCCATTGCTTGATGTCGTCACGACGATGGATCAAGGGGTGATGAATGCGATCAAGAACAGCTCTGTGATTCGCTGGCTTTTGAGCTTCACGAACAGCATGCGGCCGGAGGATTTAAAAACGCAGGCAAAGGATTTTGCAGACAATTTTCTGGCCACATCGAACGGCACAGGCGTTGCAGCGGTTGACGCAAAAGCAGATGCAAAGCAAATCACTCCGACCGACTATGTGCCAAACGCCCTGCAGATGGACCGGACAACAAAAAGGATCTTTGATCTTTTTAATACGAATGCAGAGATCGTGTCATCGAAATTCTCAGAGGGACAGTACAATGCTTATTTCGACGCAGAGGTCGAGCCGGTTTTAATCCAGCTTGGCGGGGAATACACGAGGAAATTGTTCACACGCCGGGAGCGGTCTTTTGGGAACAAAATTGTTTTCGAAGCAAGTGCCTGGGATTCTGCGTCAATTTCCACAAAACTCAGCTTGGTGTCAATGGTCGACAGGGGGGCGATGACTCCCAATGAATGGAGAGCAGCTCTTAATATGGCTCCGATCCCCGGAGGAGATGTCCCAATTCGACGATTGGACACGCAGACTGTAGGAAATGGAATTTTGGAGAAAGGAGGAGAAGGTGGCGAAGATTGAAATCAAAGGCGCAATTGTTCCGGACGAAGAAGCATGGATTTATGAGTACTTCGGCGAAAAATGCACGAGCCCATCCGCTGTCTTGAGGCAGCTAGAAGAGGCCAGCGGAGAAAAGGTTGATATTGACATTAATTCTGCCGGCGGAAATGTCTTTGCCGCATCAGAAATTTATGCGGCAATTCAGGGCTATAAGGGAGATGTCAAGATCCATGTTGTCGGTCTTGCTGCATCTGCGGCATCAATGATCGCATGCGCCGGGAAATCGGACATCACACGGACAGCTCAGATGATGGTGCACAATGTCAGCGCATACACGGCAGGAGACTACAGAGACATGAATCATGCGTCAGAGGTGCTGAAACAGGCAAATCGTGCGATTGCGGAGGCATATGTGGCCAAGTCCGGCATGAGCGAGAAAGATGCTTTAGACCTGATGGATGCAGAGACATGGATCACTGCACAAGATGCTGTTGATTATGGGTTGATTGATGAAATTGCCGGGGAGAGTTCGAAAGAGATTGAGCCGGTAGCATTGGTTGCGTCTGGAGGAGAGTTGATTCAGGCGTCTGTGATCCGGAAGATGCAGGAACGGAAAGAAAATCTTTTAGCGTATTTTGCAAAGGAGGAGAGATGAACTTAGCAGAAAAGACAAAGCAGATTGCCAAGCTGAAAGCAGAAGGCGCAGAGCTTGCAAGAGCGGGAAAGTTGGAGGAGGCAGAAGCTAAGAAAGCGGAGATTAATCAGATTGAGTCCGCTTTTGAAGCGGAGAAGACGGCGCATGCCGAGGAAATGGCGCTTGAGAAGGGAACTGATGTGAACGCAAGATTCAAGGAGGAAAGAAAGTTGGGAGAAGAAAACAAGACTATTGGAGCAGTTGCAGACGTAGCAAGTGTTGAGTATAAGAACGCTTTTTTGAAGCAGATTTCAGGGAGAGCTGATCAGATGACCGCTCTGGAGAACACCGCATTCACTCACACGACGCAGAACACGCCGGCACCGCTTCCCACAACCATGTTAAATGAAATCTGGGACCTTGTGTCTAAGACGCACACGATTGTGGGCGATGTGACCACATACCGCACCGGCACGATCCTTGAAGTCGTGAAGCATACTGCAATTGTAAAGGGAGCCGGAACAAAGCAGGCAAAGACCGCAGAAGGGACTGCACCTGTAGACGATGAGCAGAACACCATTGTTAAGGTGACCCTGTCCGGGAATGACTTTGTGAAGGCGATTGAGCTGTCTTATGCGGAGGCGGAGATGAGTATCGATGCTTTAGAGGCTTATCTTGTAAGCGAGATCGCCTCTAGTATCGGAGACGCAATCGCAAATGATATGGTCGCAACCATTAAGGCAGGCGTGAACGCCGGGAACAAGAAGACGACAGCGGCAGTAGGCAAAGCAACTTATGAAGAGATCTGCGGTGCTTTTGCATCTCTGCAGAAGGCCAAGACTCCTGCGGTGTACTGCACAAGAGCGACGCTGTATAACCGTCTTGCAACCCTGACGGATGGCGATGGCCGTCTGATCTTCCAGCCCAATGCGACAGAGGGAATCCAGGGCTATCTTTTGGGTGCCCCCATTAAGATCGAGGATAGCGTTGCAGACAACGAGCTTCTGATCGGAGACCCAAAGCAGGTTGTGAACAACGTCGTTTCCGACATCATGGTCGAGACCGACAAGGACATCAAGGCACACAAGTATATCTATTCCGGCTACGAGAGAAGCGAGTGCGCTCTGATCAATGACAAATCCTTTGCTGTTTTGACTGTGAAGACCGCATAAGGAGGGCTTGATGGCTGAGATTAGCGCAGAATTGATTAACTCAGCCAAAGGATGGCTGAGAATCGGATCAAGAGATGAGGAGATCAGGCAGGTCGTGGAGGCCTGCCTGATGGACTTGTTGATTGGTGGAGTTGTAAAAGTGGATCCAGAAGACCCGTTGATTCAGCAGGCGTTGAAACTATACTTGAAATCCCAGTTTGGGTATGACAGTAATGCGGAGACCTTTGGACAGGCCTATGAGCATCTTAAGGCTGCTCTTGCACTCTGCGGAGATTATAACCGGAGGTGAGCATGGAGAGAATTGCAGATGTAATTCTAATTTCCATCAAGTATAGACTTGATGGAATCGGGCAGCAGATCCCTGGCGAAGAAGTGAGGAGGAGCGTCATTGGAACGCTTCACGGCATCTCAAGGCAGGAGTGGGCATCCGTAGCGCAGGCCGGGTTAAATCCGCAAGGCATGGTGTTTCTGAGAGATGAGGCTGACTACAAGAAAGAGAGTTTTTTGGAAATTGAGGGGGAGAAATATTTCATATATCGCACCTATCCGACCGAAGACGGAGGTATAGAGCTTTACTACAGAGAGGTGACTGGAGTTGCAAGATGAAATCGTCCGCATCGATCAGCTAAGTGATGTGGTCAATAGAGCGCTTGATGACATGAAGTTGGAAGTCATAAAGAAAGTGAACGAGGCCGCAAAAGAAGCTGCTGATTATGGCGCGAAAGAACTCAAGGAGACATCCCCTGTACGGACGGATGGATTTGATCGCAGATACCCGCCTGGCTCTTACGCAAAAAGTTGGAAGGTAAAAGTCGATGAGAATGCAGTTGGAATTGTGAATTATGAAGTCCACAATTCCAAGCATTATCAGCTGACGCATCTTCTGGAGTTTGGACATGTAATTGCAAAGACGGGGAGGCGGTCGAAAACTTTCCCGCATATAGCCAAAGTAAATCATGAGGCATCAAGGAGATTTGCTGATGCGGTCGAGGAGATGAGATTATGAAGTATGAGACCATCACTCAAATACTAAAGGAGTCTAAGATCCCTTTTGCATACTATCAATTCAAGGATCCGCCAAAATCTGAAAAATACATCGCGTATTTTGAAACTGAAAAAGTGCAGTTTTATGCCGATAACACGGTCTATGACTGGACGCCGTCTTTTGCGGTCGAACTTTACACGAAGGTAAAGGACTTAGAAGCGGAAAAAATCCTGATCGATCTTTTCTGTAAGTATGAGATCCCCTGGTCTGGCGGTGCCTCCAATTGGATTGACACAGAAAAGATGTTTCAGACTGTTTTTTATTGTTAGGAGGAAAAATGGGAACAGAGAAAAATAAGGTAACCTATGGACTAAGGAATGTCATCGTTTGGCCGATCACATCGACAAGTGATGACGGAGTCCCGACTTATGGAGAAAAGTTTAAGATCCCCGGAGCCGTCAATTTGGCGCTGAAGGCAGAGGGATCAACCGACTCATTTTATGCAGACAATGCCACGTATGTCAGTACTGTGACGAACAACGGATATAGTGGCGATCTGACCATTGCTGACGTCCCGGAGGATTTTCGGGTCAAGATTCTAAAGGAGATCAAGGACAAGAATGGAGTGATCTTTGAGAGCTCAGAAGCAAAGCCGGCAGAGTTTGCGATGGCTTGCGAGTTCGAGGGAGACATCAACCAGCGGCGACATGTTTTCTACCGTTGCCTTGCAACTCGTCCGGACATTTCCTCAGAGACGATTGAAGAAAAGAAGAAGTACAATGAGGCAAAGCTTTCATTCTCCGCAAAGCCCAGGCTTGACACAAGGATTGTGAAGGCGAGTGCTGAACAGGGTGATGCCGGCTACAACTCTTTATATGGAGAAAAACCTTATGAAAAGGACTCCACTGTAACTCCCGGGCATTGACGATATAAGTGCGACAGGATAACCTGCCGCACTTGTTTTTTTAAGTGAGGTAAGCATGGTAAAAACTTTAAAAATCGGAGACAGAGAGGTGGCATTTTCAACCGCTTTTGCGTGGACTTTTGTTTATAAGGCACAGTTCGGGACGGATCCGTCAAAGATCATGATTCCGACAATCATTAAGGCTTTTAGTGCCAAGGATGACACGGAGCGGACCGCGGTATTTTTCGAAGATCTTGGTGTAATCTGTATCGCTCAGATTGCTTGGGCGATGGCAAGGCTCTGTGATGACTCGATCCCTGACTTTGTGGCATGGATCACTGAGTTGGGAGACGATTTCTGCGTCATGGATATCATGGAGGAGCTGATTCCGGAAACAGTAGAGTCATTTTTCACATCAAAAAACTCCCGGACTCCGTCCCTGAAGGAACTCAAAAAGGCGACGGAGTGACGATTAACACGATTCTCGCCGCAGGTGTGGCAAGAGGATTGAGCATGAATGATGCAAAGCTAATGACGATGGGCATGTGGGTTGATTATATTGTCGAGTGGAATTCGCTTAATGGAGAATGCAAGACGGAAGATCGGGTTGCAGTTCAAGCCGATTTTGATGCTTTTTAGGAGGTGAAAAATGTCTGGAACAATCAAAGGCATCACAATCCAGCTTGGCGGAGACACGACAAGACTGTCTGATGCCCTCTCGAAAGCCCAGAAGTCGATCAAAGGCACACAGAGATCGCTAAGCGATGTCAATAAGGCTCTAAAGCTAAACCCCGGGAATGTCGATTTGCTGAAAGAAAAGCAGAAACTTTTAGCCGATCGGATTCAAGCGACAAAGACAAAGCTTGATGCCTTGAAGCAGGCGCAGGAAAAGCTGGATGCAAAAGGAGTTGATAAAAACAGCCAGGAATATCGCAAACTCGAACGAGAGATCGCAATAACTAAGACTTCCTTGACGGCTCTAACCAAAGAAGCGAAGCGATTTGGGTCTTCCGGAGCGCAGAGTCTAAAAGCTTTAAGTGCTCGCATGAAATCCTTTGGAGCCAAAATCACATCGGTAGGGAAGAGCATTTCGACACATGTGACAGCACCGATTGTCGGGATCGGAGTTGCGGCCGGAGCCGCATGGAAGGAAGTTGAAGAAGGCGCGGATAGCGTCAAGACCAAGACGGGGGCAACTGGCGAGGCCCTAGAGGACATGGAAAACCGGATGAGGTCAATCGCAAGTTCTGTACCGACTGACTTTAAGACTGCAGGAGATGCAATTGGAGAGGTAAACACTCGCTTTGGCTTGACCGGACAGGCTCTCGAAGATTTATCTGCCAAATATGTAAAATTTGCAAAAATAAACGGCGAAGATGTCACACAGGCAGTTGACTCTTCGCAGGCGGCTATGGCGGCATTCAACATTCCGGCAGAGCAGGCAGGTGATTTCTTAGACATGCTGACTAAGCAGAGCCAAGATACGGGGATTTCCGTCACAAGCTTGTCACAAAGCATGACGCAGCTAGGCCCGTCTTTGCAGGAAATAGGGTTATCTGCATCAGACTCCGCAACTCTTTTAGCAAGCCTAGATAAAAACGGAATAGACGCATCAACGGCAATGACTGGAATGAAGGCCGTGCTTAAAAATGCAGCGAAGGAAGGGAAACCGGCCACAAAAATGCTTGAGGAGCTTGATGCCAAGATGAAATCAGGAGCAAGCTCTACAGACAAGATGAAAGCTGCCACAGAAATCTTTGGTGCAAAAGCCGGGCCACAGCTAGCCAAAGCCATGATGGAAGGCAAGCTGAGTCTCGATGCAATGGGAAAAAGCCTACAGGACTACGCAGGGGCGACTGAGGGAACCTTTGATCGGACTGTCAAGCCGGTAGATCGCATGAAGATTGCGATGAACAGCTTAAAATCGACCGGTGCACAACTATTCGAGACGGTCCAGACGATGGCAACACCGATCATCGAAAAGTTGGTTGCCGGCATGCAAAAACTGAATGAGTGGTTCCAGAAATTGTCACCAGGGCAGCAGGAGATGATCGTAAAAATCGGTCTCATTGTTGCGGCGATAGGGCCACTCGTTTTCATCATCGGAAAGGTCATTTCTCTTGTCGGCGCAGTTGCTGGAGCTCTCCCTGCGATTGGTGCTGCTATTGGCGTACTAACCGGCCCTATCGGTTGGATTGTGCTTGCGATTAGCGGAGCAGTTGCTGCGGGGGTATTACTCTATAAAAACTGGGACAAGATCAAAGCAAAAGCAAAAGAACTTGGCGAAAATATCCAGAAAAAATGGGGAGAGATCAAGCAGAAAACACATGAAGCTTGGGAAGGAATTAAAAACGGCGTACAGGAAAAATGGAATGCCTTAAAGGATCATGTGGCTAACAGCCCCATTGGGCAAGTAGTCGGAGCTGCGTGGGAGGCTGCAAAGGCAACCATGACACAGCACTTATCCGCGATGCGGCAAGCCTATGATGAGCACGGCGGCGGACTGCAAGGAGCTGTCGCCGCTACAATGGAAGGCGTCAAAGGGCATTTTATGACAGGCTATGACTTTCTTAACAACATCACAGGAGGAAAGCTCGGAGAGATGGTCGGAAATGCCCGTGGACGCTTTGATGAAATGGCAGCATCCGCGCGAGAGAAGATGGGATCCATCAGAGATTCTATCGGCGAGAAACTGTCCGGAGGTGTGCAAAATGGGCTCGCAAGATTAGGCGAATTTGCCGCAGGAGCTGGCGACAAGATGGGAAAAGCAAAAGAGTTTTTTCGATCTGGACTTGATGCGATCAAAGGCTTTTGGGCAGGGCTGCACTTGGAATTTCCAAAGATCAAGCTACCTCACTTTACCGTCTCGGGTGGGCTGGATCTAAGCAAATTTCCACCGGAGTTGCCGCATATCGGGATCGACTGGTACGATCGAGGTGGCATTTTTTCTGGACCGCAGATTATCGGAGTTGGAGAGAAGCGACCTGAGTTTGTGGGTGCGCTTGACGACCTCCGAAAGATCGTCCGGGAAGAATCCGGAGGCGGTGAGGTTCTTCTACAGATCGCCGGACTCCTCTCAAAATTGCTAGCCCAAAATGCGGAGCGTGGCAGGATTTTAGAATCCATGTTGTCAAGTGGACCAACGTATCAGGTAGTTGTTGATGGGATCACACTTAACGACACGGCGCAGATGGACAGCCGTATCACAGATTTTGTCGCGGAAATGCTCAGAAAGGGGAGGATGTACTAATGGCAACAATAGCAGATGGAACATATATCCTCGTCAACGGGGCCAATCCAGACCTTGTATTGGACTGTGCGGGAGATACGACCTTAAACGGGGCGAACATCCAAGTCTGGCCAGCCAACGGCACCGATGCGCAATTTGTCACTGTGTGGACGATGCAAGACGGGAGTAGGCGGCTTATGATGTCAAAATCCGGGAAAGCCTTGGGCTTGCTGGACGAAAATATCACGACCGCAAGGACCATCCAACAGAGGGATCCCACGGGAAAAGCCTCGCAGGCGTATAAGATAGACCCGGTAGATGGTAAGCAGATTACAATTGCTGGCAGGCAGTATCAGGCCTATAAGATCAGGTCTTACAGCAAACCGACTCTTTTGATCGAGTGCGTAGGCACAGGGACGCCCTCTGCAGGCGGTGACATCGGCCTATCCACGGATGAGGGTACGGCCCTAGATCAGATGTGGGCCTTTGTGCCTGCGGATCCGGTCCCGCAAGGAACATACACCATACGGTCAGCCTTAGATCCTAAGATTGTCGTTGGGATCGCCTGGGAAAGCACAGCAAACGGCGCGCGTGCTATGGTATCGGCCTACAACGGGCGCAATCATCAGGTTTACTGGGTCAGGGATTACGCGGCCAACGGCTACAGCCATATCATCCCTACACACTCTTTTAAGTATCTGGACGCTGTCGGAGATGATCGGGTTGGCAAGTCAACTCCGGTCGATCAGTGGTCGCTTGAGGATGTCAGAGAGCATCATTCACCGGAGCAGGATATGCGCTGGCTGATCGTCCCGGCCGGCTTAGCTAAATTTAACGGCGTGCTTGTGCCGACTTATGAAATCCATAACACTGCCGCCAACGGGGAGACACTTTGCCTTGATGTTATTGGTGGAAACATTAAACAGGAAACAAATCTGCAGCTATATCCAAAAAATAACAGCTTAGCTCAGCGATGGATTTTTGAGCGAGCGGACATGCTTGCGGCAGATATGTCAATGCCTGCAGATCTGCAGATCAAGGGGACGTACTGGATCTCAGTAAAGGGGTCTGAAAACTTTTATCCGGAGTGGAGAGGCGAAGGGACGACTTATCAGGCCAGATATAGAGTGAGGATACAAGCCCCTGATAAGTCTATCTCGGCATGGAGTTCTTACCGATCTTTACGAGACGGATCCGCTTCTAACTCCGGATGGGGCCTCTCCGGAGAGCCGAACATCACGACTGCCGACACAGCCTTGAAAAAAAGCCCCTCATCTATCGGAGTAACCTTGGATAATACCACATGCGACTATGCGGAGGTTGAGTTACAAGTCCGCAGATACGAAAAGGACTATATGGATAAAAGCGGGCTAAATGCTCATGGTGCGGCAGCTTCTAAGCTTTTTAAATTTGTATGGAGGGCAGCCTTGACCATACGATCCGTGTCCTGGTCAGTCGAGGGTCTTTCTGTGGCATATGAGAGTGACTATAAGCATGGTGGGAATCGCATAAAAATTAAGGCATCCGTGAGTGGCAAGCCTTTGTGCTCTTATACAGCATCCGGTCAGCCAAGGATGGGGCAGGTCACAATCCCAAATTCTAAACTGAATTTTATCCCGCAAGATGGGGCTGCGATTGATCTTTATATGCAGATCGTCACAAATGCCGGAGCCGAGACTTCCGTCACAAAAAAGATGACCTTGTCAGCTGCCACGAATGCGGGGCTTTCTGTCGTCGGATCCTTGGCAAAAATCGGGAATCACTACATCGGATCCACCAAAACGCAGGAGATCACCGAGTGTTATCTCCTTTTTGGAGACCGTATGGAACCTTGCGATCGGCTGACTGACCAGGGAGCAGATACAAGATTCCTCATCGCTCCACCGATCGGAGTGGATTGGCGAGTCTGCTTTTTAGCAAAAAACGGCTCTAAATGGGGCGCGTATACCACAGTAAATCAGGCCAAGGTCACCTGTGACTGGTATCTCTGGACGTATAAAAAGAAAGGCGAGGCTTACGAGTGCGCTTTAGGTCTTGCTAAAGATGAGGCTCCATCTGTAAGCGACATCTTACAGGCACAAATCGCCTCTGCAGTGACCACAGGTCGAAAGTATCCGATCTACCGCTTTGGTGCATCCGAAAAGCAAGAAAAGACAGTATCCGGAATTTACTTGAATGCTCATGTAGAGCATTCGACTCGCGAGGACTTCTTGGCTTTGGCAGATGCGCATCATGTGATCTATCGCTCTCCTTATGGAGAGTGGGAGAAAGTCGCGATCGCCTCCGTAGATCTTAGCCATACAGCAAGAGGTCACGAGCATGGATCCGTAAGTGTAAAGATGGGGGTTGAGAGCATATGATTGACTGGAAAGATCCAAGAGTGGAGCATGCGTGGGAGTTTTTACAAGTAGATCCGCATGATCTCAACTCCATCCGGGGAGAGTTAACAGGAGTAGTCCTTGAGGACTGCTCCTTATCTTTTGGCCATGAGACAGAGACAAGGGCGAGTGCAAAAATTAAGGTTGTTGAAAGTGACTATATCGAGGACAGCTGGATTCGGATCGTAGACACGATTCCAGGGACAGATTATAAATCTGAAATCGGCACTTTTGTGGTATCAGGCATCACTGGTGACTCTGTAAGTGCAGGTTTACACTCGATCGAGTACGAACTCCAATCCGTCCTTTGGACGCTGAAAGAGGACTTTTGCGGCAATCATTGGACGATCGGGAAAGGCGCTTATGCTTTAACTGCTCTTGAGTCGGTGGCAAAAGTCTGTGAAAAAACTTTTAGAGCAAAGGCAGGAGCGCTCAACTATAGATACGGATCCTCGAAAGCTTATGACTTGGGGGAGTCTTATCTTAGCATCATGAAAGACATCTGCACGGTGTCAAGGAATTATTTGTCCGTCGACGGCCACGGGCGCATCACAGCCGAGCCTTATATCGCTCCTGCATCCAGGGGTGTGCGCTGGGAACTTGATGCGACATCGGAGCGGTCTATGATCCTTGATGATGGTATCGAGCGGAGTACGACTCTTTATGACATGGAGAGCCGGGCGATCGTGATCTATAGCGGTGACAATCGGGAGATTGTAGCACAAGCAGACGTGCGTCCATCATCCAGAGCCTCCCTCCAGAGGAGGGGGTACACAAGGGCAAAAGTATATAGCATCAGCGACTTACAGCCACAGACGCAAGCGGCTGCACAAGATTTAGCCGATAGCTATGCGGCAAACAACGGCTATACCATCAGCTACACAATGACCACGATGTACTTCCCTTGCTCCTGTGGGGAGATCGTCATGTATACAGATTTAGACGGCATCCGGCGAAAATGCATGATAAAAAATATCGACTCGATCAGCTTATCGAGCCTGACGCAAAAGCTAACGCTTAAGGAGGTGTGATGGACAGATTAGACATGGCAAAAATTTTTGCCGAGCAACAGGCAGAGCCAAAAGAAACAGCGACGACGACTACCGTGACAGCACTGGCTACGTCAGACAGCGTTGACGGGACTGTCTACATCGATATGGGCGGCGTGACGATCAGCGGGGACGATTCCCAGAGCGTGCCGATCGCCACAACCGTGGCCGTCAAAAAGGGCGATACCGTGCGCGTGGAGCTCTTGGGAGCCGACGGCAAGGCAAAAACGCCTACAGTGACGGGAGTTGTCGGCGGCGGCGACCGGACACAGAAGGCAGTGACGGAGGCTAAAGACGACGCAGGCAAGGCCAAGGACACCGCCAAGCAGGCATCTGATAAGGCGAGTCAGGCACAGTCAGCGGCTGATGGAGCTAAGCAGACAGCGGCAGAAGCAAAGGAGGAGACAAAAATGCTTAAAAATCTGATCAGAGAGACAGAAGAAGGAATTACCCTTGGAAAGTCGGAGGATGGATTGACATACTCGACTCCATATGTGGCATTGGATGCAAGCGGATCCTATAAGATCAAAGACACAAGTAACACTACCTTGATGCAGTTGAGCGGGAACGCGCTTGTTTTTGACGGAAAGGCCGTGCGGATAGGACAGAGTTCTGGCGCACACTTGGAGATGTACAATGCACACGATTATTTAGACGGAGAAATGAAGAGTGTTTCCAACGCAACTCTTGTGTCGAATGGATCGAGCTCACTAATTGTGACTAACGGCGAACACGCTGTCGCGATCGAAGCGCATTCTGCAAATGACGAGGCTGAAATTATAGCAAAAAGAATCAATTTCAGAGATTTGAGCGATCCAATTAATACATCTGTCGGAGGAACCGTCGAGGAGTGGAAAGAGGCTTTTGAAGGCGGGCGAAACGCCAAAAATTTAGAAGCTAAGATTAAGGACGAATTCCGGGAAATCCTTGGATCTGTGCTCGCATCAATCTCAGACTTAAAAGCAAAGACAGATGACACAAAGGATTATGTGATGGATCAGTACTTTAGCCCAGAGCGCACAACCTGGAGCTGGCGCAAGTGGAAAAGCGGCCTCTGCGAGATGTGGGTGATTGCTGGGGTCGACTCCACCTCTGGATGGAGCAAAGTTGGGAGTGCTGAGATCTGGTCATACAGAGAGTACTTTCATCTGCCGATCAAGCTGATCGCCTTAGAGGATGTGCATCTTGATACCGATCGGGACGGCTGGGTTACATCAAGTTCCGAGGATCCAAACCTTGACAGCTTAGGCCGTGTGTACTTTACCCTCTACCAGCCGACGGGCAGTGATGGCCTGGATAAGTCGCATACCGTGAGGATTTACGTGAGGGGGCGGTACAAGTGATAGAGCCAGCAATTTTAGTAGCCCTTGCATCCCTGATTGGGACCGTGGTTTTTGGGATCCTTACGGCGGTGCATAACAACGGGGGTGATGTGCGGGAAGAGATCGAGAAGGCGAGGCTGGAAGCGGCAAGAGGAGCCAAGATTGAAACCGCACTGCAAAACATCCAAAAAGATACAACAGAAATTAAGGAAGACCAGAAGGCCTTCCGGAGCACAGTCGCAGATATAAGCAATCGACTGCTCACCGTCGAGCAGTCTGCAAAATCGGCGCACCATCGAATTGATGAGATTGTCCATAAGGACAGAAGAGAGGAGAAAGAAAATGACAATGCTTAAGAGTGCGGTATTTAACCCCAGCGTTGACACAGTTGCGTGGGTAAAGGCGGCGGCAGTGCGTGCGGTAAAGACCGCTGCACAGACCGCTATCGCTACGATCGGCACATCTGCGGTTATGGGTCAGGTCAACTGGATTATGGTTGGGTCCGCCAGTGTACTTGCCGGACTTGTATCTATCTTAACTTCTATTGCCGGTATTCCGGAGGTAGACAGCGCAGGAGCATATAAGCCTGGTGATGAGACAGATCAGGCAAATGTACAGGGATAAGGAGGACGCATGAGTTATGCCTATATACCCGCTAATCCGAGGATGCATGGCGGGAAAAGAAGCAAGATAATCTACCTGATTTATCACTACACGGCCAATCGAGGGGATACAGCCCGGGGGAACGGCAATTATTTTGCTAGGGGCGAAGGCCCGATCGCGTCAGCGCATTATTTTGTGGATGACGCTGAGGTAATCTTGTCTGTGCCGGAGGACACAGTCGCTTACTCCGTAGGAGGCAGGCCCCAGAGCTGGCACATCCCCTACTATCTGAGAGCAAACAACTTTAATAGCATATCTATTGAGATGTGCGTGCATGCAGATGGCAGAATCGGTAATGCGACAATCGCTAGAGCGCAGGCCTTGGGAAGAGAGATTTGCGAGAGGCATGGAATTGACAGCGCCCATATCCTCCGCCACTACGATGTCAACGGGAAGCTCTGCCCCAATGCCAATGAACTGCTCAATGATTCTGTGTGGGCTGTGTTTAAGGCAGGCATTGCGACCGCAAGCGTGCCAGCAGAACAATCTGCGCCGGAGGAAACACCTGCGTTGGCTCCTGCAGGGGACTGGATCGTGGGCCACAACTACGAGGTGATCGTCGGCAGCCTGAGGGTGCGCGACGGTGCGGGCCTGAATCACGGCATTATAAAGTCCTATCCTAGAGGGACAGTCTTTACGCTCAAAGAGATTGTCCATCTGTCGATCTCTACATGGGGACGTACACCCTCCGGCTGGGTTTGTCTTGAGATGCGGGGGGCGGCTTATGCTGCAGATCGAGGAGAGTACAGTGCGGGAGGCACACAAGGCCCATCCGATGGGTGGGAGGTTGGCCACAACTACACTGTAACCGCATCATCCTTGCGTGTGCGTGATGGCGCCGGGCTCAATCATGCGGTGATTAAGAGCTACCCGCATGGTACGGTTTTCACTCTCAAAGAGATTGTCCACCTGTCGATCTCCACTTGGGGGCGTACACCCTCCGGCTGGGTATGCCTGATTATGGATGGAGAGAGATATGTAAAGTGAAATGAGGGGGGGCTTCGGCCTCCTCTTTTTTTATTGAAAAATGAAATAAAGTTTGTCGATGTACTCTATCCGCAGCTATAATCTTGGGGTGCATAATCGTGTCATATTTTGTGTCATACATGTTGTAAAAATATGGTTTTCAGCATTCAAATTTGATAGACAAGAATCATTTACAAACAGCGTAAATACGGAAGATTTTGGAAAATGCTGATTTTACGGCGTTTGCGGGATATTAGCCTTTTCGGGTTCGACTCCCGTATCTTGCTTCGCAAAAGTCCCTGTTTTGGGGGCTTTTCTTTTTTGTGGTCATGTTTTGAGTCATTATTTTAGAAATCATGTCGTTAAAGACCCGGTAATTCCAGCTGTAAAAAGAGTTCTTTTAATAAAAACAAGTCTTGACAGAAGCATCAAAGAAAGATACCATCTAAACATAAACATATGAACAACTAATCATATGTATAGAGACGTCATTCAATTTTGATATTTCGATGCAGGAGAGGAGAGAAATTCCATGAAGAAGAGCTACAAGATCGATGTTGACTGCGCCAACTGCGCCAACAAGATGGAAGAGGCAGCACAAAAAACCGATGGAGTGAAAGATGCCCTGGTCAACTTTATGCTGCTTCAGATGAAGGTGGAATTTGAAGATGGAGCCGATCCCGCGGAGGTCATGCCGCGCGTACTGGAAAACTGCCGGAAGGTGGAGGACGACTGCGAGATTTTCTTCTGAACAGAGTGATGAAAGGAGCTTTCATGTCCTGGTTTCGTGATCTGAACAAAAGATGAAAGGAGCTTTCATGTCCTGGTTTCGTGATCTGAACAAAAAACAGAAGAGAGCATTCAAAGAAATTGTGCTGGGCGGCCTTCTCTGGATTCTTATTTCCCTGCTTCCCTTTCCGGAGGGAATCGGGCAATACATCCAAAATGGCCTCTTCCTGATTCCCTATTTTCTCCTGGGCTGGCCGGTATTAAAGGGAGCTGCTCGAAATATCGCCAAGAGGCGGCCTTTTGATGAGGCCTTCCTCATGGCGATCGCCACCGTCGGAGCCATGGCTCTGGGCGATTTCCGCGAGGGTGTCGCGGTTATGCTCTTCTATCAGATCGGGGAGTTCTTCCAGTCTGTCGCTGTCGGTCGGAGCCGAAAGAACATCACAGCTCTCATGGATATTCGTCCGGACTACGCCAATCTGTTGAGAGAAGACGGAACGACAGTCCAGGTTGATCCGGATCAGGTAGGAGTCGGATCGACAATCACGGTAAAACCTGGGGAGAAGATTCCCATTGACGGGACGGTGATCAGGGGAAAATCCAGTCTGGATACGGCCGCTCTGACCGGAGAGTCCGCCCCAAGAGAGGTCGCGGAAGGATCAGAAGTCCTCTCCGGCTGTATCAATCAGGATGGCCTTCTGACAATCCGGACGACAAGAGAATTTGAGGAGTCCACAGCCTCTAAGATTTTAGACCTGGTGGAGAACGCCTCCTCCCGAAAGTCCAGATCAGAGAACTTCATTTCCAAGTTTGCCCGCTATTATACCCCGGCTGTCGTATATTCAGCCCTTGCTCTGGCATTCATAGGCCCTGTCATTCGCCTTATTATGGGTCTCAATCCCGACTGGGGCGACTGGATTTATCGAGCCCTGACCCTTCTTGTTATTTCCTGTCCCTGTGCCATCGTTGTCTCTATTCCCCTCAGCTTCTTCGGAGGCCTGGGCGGAGCTTCTTCCTCGGGGATTCTCATCAAGGGATCCAATTATATGGAGACCCTGTCCAAGATTAAGACCATTGTCATGGACAAGACCGGGACCATTACCAAGGGGAATTTCCAGGTCAGCGGTCTGCACCATGCGACCTTCGACCATGAAGAAATGCTTCGTCTGGCGGCTCACGCAGAGGCCAATTCCTCTCATCCGATTTCGAAATCTCTGGAAGAAGCCTATGGCAAGCCGATTGATTTCTCGGTCATTCGAGATGTGAGAGAGATTTCCGGGCAGGGTGTGATTGCCCGGGTCGACGGACATCAGGTGGCCTGTGGAAACGGCAAACTGATGGATACCGTCGGGATCAATTTCATCGAGTGTCACTCTGTGGGGTCCATTGTTCATATGGCAGTGGACGGGGCATATGCCGGCCATATTGTGATTGCGGACCAGGTCAAGGAGTCCTCGAAAGAGGCGATTGACAAGTTAAAGAAGCTTGGGGTCAGCCGTCAGGTGATGCTGACCGGGGACAGTCGCGCTGTGGCGGAAAATATTGCAAATCAGGTGGGAATCTCCGAGGTCCGGTCCCAGCTTCTGCCCCAGGATAAGGTATCTGCCCTGGAGGATATCCTGAGTCAAAAAGAGGGGAAAGAGACGGTTGCCTTTGTGGGAGACGGGATCAACGACGCCCCGGTTTTAACCCGGGCGGATATTGGAATCGCCATGGGGGCTATGGGGTCTGACGCTGCGATTGAGGCCGCCGATGTGGTTCTCATGGATGATGATCCCGTGAAGATTGCTAAGGCCATCCGAATTGCGAGAAAGTGCATGAGGATTGTCTATGAAAACCTGGTTTTTGCCATCGGTGTGAAGCTGACCTGCCTTGTGCTCGGCGCTCTCGGGATCGCCAATATGTGGCTGGCGATTTTCGCCGATGTGGGCGTCATGGTTATTTGCGTAATCAACGCGGTTCGGGTACTCTTTGTAAAGAAACTGTAGAAAAAAGAGATAGGGCTCGGACAATATGAAAGCTTTTGACATCAAGGAGGAGTCTCT
Source organism: Shuttleworthella satelles DSM 14600 (assembly GCF_000160115.1). Classification (GTDB taxonomy): domain Bacteria; phylum Bacillota; class Clostridia; order Lachnospirales; family Lachnospiraceae; genus Shuttleworthia; species Shuttleworthia satelles. The sequence continues at coordinate 926,369 of NZ_GG665866.1, read as the reverse complement.
GCTGAGACTGGCAGAGCTCTTTAAAATCTTCGGAGACGCCACCCGTATCCGCATTCTCTGCGCTCTCAGCGAGGGTGAAATCTGCGTGAGCGATCTGGCGGAGACCCTGTCCATGACCCAGCCGGCGATTTCCCATCAGCTGCGGATCTTAAAGAACACTCGTCTGGTCAAGGCCAGAAGAGATGGAAAACAGATCTATTATTCTCTGGCAGACGCGCATGTATCGAGCATTATAGGCACCGCCTTAGAGCATGTGGAAGAGGAGTGAGAGGTGAGTCAGGAGATAAATCAGGACGGCATGGGGCAGAGCGTTTCTGCCGGAGAGGAGAAGCGTGTTGATCGGAGGACTTCTGCCGGAGACGAGAAGAATGTTGATCGGAGGACTTCTGCCAAAGATGAGCAGAGTGTTGATCGGGGAATTTCTGTCACAGGCGCAGAGACTTCGGTTGAGAAAGTCTCTGTGGCCAAAGAGAAAGCGGGGCCTGGACGAAAATTCCCTGTGGCTGCAGAGGAGACAGACTCAGGACGAAGGGCCTATGTTCGCACTATAGAGCAGATGATGGAGGACCCGAGGGACAAGTGCCTGATCGACGTCAGAAGTCAGGAGGAGTTTGCAAAGGATACCATCGAGGGAGCCGGAAATATCTTCTGGGAGGAGGTCGTCGAAAGAAAAGAGGAGCTTCCCCTGGATCGGCCAGTCTACCTCCTGTGTTATTCGGGAGAACATTCGGAGGAGGTCGCCAGAGACCTGTCAGCTCTGGGCTATGAGATCTATTCGATCGAGCACGGCTACCAGGCTTATATTCGCTATCAGCTCTCGCGATTTATGGAGAAAGAGGACAGGGTCGCCGACCGGACCAGAGAAATTGAGCGCAGCCTGATCAAGAAGTTTAAGAAAGACATCTGGTGCAAGTTCACCAGGGCCATCAGGGAGTATGGCATGATCCAAGACGGAGACAAGATCGCCGTCTGTATTTCCGGAGGCAAGGACTCCATGATAATGGCCAAGCTCTTTCAGGAGCTCCTGCGGCACGGGAAGCAGAACTTCAGTCTGGAATTTCTGCTTATGAATCCGGGCTATAATGAGGAGAACTACCGGAGGATCACAGATAATGCCAGGCTTCTGGGAATCCCTATCCGGGTCTTTGAATCTTCCATCTATGATATCGTGGCCGGAGAGGAGATTGAAAATCCCTGCTATCTCTGCGCCCGCATGCGGCGTGGCCATCTCTACGCCAAGGCCAGGGAGCTGGGCTGCAATAAGATCGCTCTGGGCCACCATTTTGACGATGTGATTGAGACCATCCTGATGGGCATGCTCTATGGCGGCCAGATTCAGACCATGATGCCCAAGGTCCACTCCACGAATTTTCAGGGGATGGAGTTGATCCGCCCCCTCTATCTGGTCCGTGAGGCGGACATTATCCACTGGGCCCGCTACAATGACCTGCGCTTTATCCTCTGCGCCTGCCGTCTGACGGATTCCTGTTCCGTTGTGGGAGGGGCAGAGACCGGGTCCAAGCGGGCCGAAATCAAGGCCCTGATCAGAGAGCTCAAGAAGACCAATCCGTATGTAGAGAAGAATATTTTTCGGAGCGTGGAAAATGTCAACCTGCAGACGGTAATCGCCTACAAGGAACAGGGGGTCAAACACAGCTTTTTGGACTGGTACGAAAAAGCGGGCAGACCGGATTCGGAACCATGCAGACCGGATTCGGAATCATAATGTAAAATCAAAATCACCGGGGTATCTGCGCTGCTTATCGCAGATGTGTCGGGAAGAGAAGGAATCTGTATGGCAAAACAGAAGAATCAGAAGTTGGGAAAGCTGCTGGGATATGACCGGGAGGGGTCTGTCATCCGTCTGCACTACGAGGGGGCTGAGGCCTCGGTGGATATCCTGCGGGAGGATCTGATCAAGCTCTTTGTCGCCTATGAGAGCGGGGAGGATGAATCCTATGCCGTGGAAGAAGACCTCCATCAGGACGTGGACATCACCCTCAGAAAGGGCAGTGGGGCCCGGGCCAGGCTGACCCTTAAGACAGGCAGACTCTCTCTTGTGATCGGAGATGATTTCACCAACACAATTTACGATACCAAAGGAAATTTACTGGCCGCAAGCGGGGACAAGGAACTGGTCAAGCCGGCCCGCATGACCTCTGAGACCGAGGAGAAGCTGGGCGGGATCTTCGGGGCGGTTTCAGATAATAAGACCGTGATGGAGGAGGAGGGGCATGAGAACCCTTTAGAGAAGATCAAGCAGGTTCCCTCCTTCATTGTGACCAGGCAAATGCACGCAGATGAACATTTCTATGGCCTGGGTGACAAGACCGGCTTTTTGGATAAGAGGGGCTATGCCTTTGACAACTGGAATTCGGATATCCCCCAGACACACACGGAACAGGTGACAGCCACCTATAAGTCCATCCCTTTTCTCATTGTCCGAAGGGACCAGGGAGTGCTTGGCTTCTTCTATGACAATCCCTGCCGCAGCCATATCGACCTGGGAAGAGATGACCCGGAGCTCTATTACTACCAGGCAAATGGGGGGAATCATGTGGAGTACATCCTCTACAGCCCCGATATGGTCGGCCTCGTCTCCCTCTACACGGAGCTGACCGGGCGCCAGCCCCTGCCCCAGCTGTGGACGCTCGGCTATCAGCAGTCCCGCCTGGGCTATGACTCTGCCCGCGTCTTCCGTCGGATCGCAGATCAGATGCGAGCATATCGAATCCCCTGTGATGCCATCCATTTCGATATCGACTATATGGACGGTTACCGGGTCTTTACCTGGGACAGAAAATATTATGGCGATTGTCCCCAGGAACTGCTGAAAGACCTACATAAAAAAGGCTTTCACGCGGTGCCGATCATCGATCCCGGGGTCAAGAAGGATCCGGGATATGCCGTCTATGATGAGGGAATCGAAGGCGATTACTTTGCCAGGGATAGAAACGGTCAGGTCTATGTCAATGCCGTCTGGCCGGGAGATACCGTCTTCCCGGACTTCGGGCGCCGGAAAGTGCGCGACTGGTGGGCGGGAAAAGAGAAGATTCTGACGGACTGGGGATTCGACGCTACCTGGGATGACATGAATGAACCGGCTTCTTTTCGGGGAGAACTGCCGGATGACGTCTGCTTTCATCGGGAAGATCAGCCTATATCCCACGCGAAAATACATAATGTCTACGGTTATCTTATGTCCAAGGCGACCAGCCAGGGGCTGAGAAAGGCCAATGGCAAGCGGCCCTTTGTCATTACGCGGGCCACCTATGCCGGCGGACAGAAGTACGCCACAGTCTGGACCGGGGACAACCAGTCAATCTGGTCCCATCTGCAGATGATGATTCCCCAGCTATGCAACCTTGGCCTGTCCGGATTCTCTTTGGCAGGGACGGATCTCGGAGGTTTTTCCGGGGACGCCAATGGCGAGCTTATGGCGCGGTGGATTGAGGCAGCCGTCTTTTCTCCTCTCTTTCGCAACCACTCCGCCGTATTCTGCCTCTTTCAGGAGCCCTGGCAGTTTACAAGCAGGGTTTTGGATATTTACCGGGAATACGTCGAGCTGCGCTACCGGCTCTTGCCCTATCTCTATGACCTCTGCCGGGTGACGGAGTTCACGGGTCTTCCGCTGATGCGCCCTTTGGTGCTCCACTATCCGAATGATCCCAATGTCTTTGCGATCAATGACCAGTTTCTGGTCGGCGAGGACCTGATGGCGGCTCCTGTTGTGGATCAGGGGAAGACCCGGCGCCTTGTCTATTTCCCCCAGGGAACCTGGTATGACTATTTTACCGGGACTGTCTATGAGGGAGGGTCCTATCAGGTGGTCAGCGCGGCCTTAGACCAGCTCCCCCTCTTTGCCAGAGCCGGGGCGATTATCCCCAACTGGGAAGTCATGCAGTATGTTGGGGAGAGGGAATATGACAGCCTAATTCTCAAGGTCTTCCCGGGCAGGGGCAGCTATCGCCACTATCGGGATAACGGAGAGGATTTCGACTATCGGCAGGGCAAGGTGGATATCTACGAATTTATCCAGGAGGATGGCCGGCTGATCGGGAGGCAGACTGTGAACGGATATGGTCATCCCTATGCGCATATCAGGGTCGAAGAGCCCCTGGGAGGAAACAGCTACGAGCTGAAGTAGAGGGATGAGGAAATACAGGTAAAGAGATTGGCTGGAGATGAATGTAAAGCTTTTAAATGAATTGCGCAGGATCAGTCCGGAAGAAGAGGGGATTCTTGCGGGAAACGGACCTGATGCGGACATTTACACGAGCAGGAGGGCGGATACCGTTGATGCGGACAAGCTCCTGGAACGGGGACGTCTGATTACGGTGCGGCCGTCGACCCGCTTTGCCTACTTCCCTCCCCATCGGCACAACTATATTGAAGTGGTTTATATGTGCCAGGGCTTCACCCACCATGTGGTGGACGGGGACGATATTCTTCTCAGAGAGGGGGAGATCCTCTTTTTGTCCCAGAAGGCAAGGCAGGAACTCTTTCCGGCCGGAGAGGAGGATATCGCGGTCAACTTCATTGTCCTTCCCCAGTTCTTTGATGAGGGTCTGCGTATGCTGGGGGAGACAGAGAGTCCCCTGCGCGCTTTTCTTCTCGACGCCCTTCAGGGAAGAGGGGAGACTTCTTATCTTCACTTTCAGGTGGCGGATATTCTTCCAATTCAGAACCTGCTGGAAAATCTGATCTGGAGTCTCTGGAACCATGAGACCAACCAGAGGGCGATCAATCAGATCAGTATGGGACTGCTTTTTCTCAACCTGGTCAATTACTCTGACCGAATTGCCCTTGAGGCCTCGGACAGGGGGGCCAACCTGCAGCTTGCGGTTTTAAACTATGTGGAAGACCATTATGTCGATGGGAAATTATCCGATCTGGCAGCTATCCTGGGCTATGACCTGTTCTGGTTGTCCAAGGAGATCAGACGGCTGACCGGCCGCAATTACACCCGTCTGATTCAGGCAAAGCGTCTGCAGCAGGCGGCTTATCTTTTGACTCAGACTTCTATGCGCGTGGACGAAATCGGCATGAAGGTGGGCTATGAAAACCAGTCCTACTTCTACCGATTATTTAAAAAGGAGTATGGAGAGACACCGAGGGCTTACCGGCTGAGTCACAGGGCATAGAGGGCTTCTGCTGGTCTTGTCCACATGATATTTACCCTTGACAAAAAAGGACAGTTTTCACACAAAAACTGTCCTTTTTTTGCTGCCGTTTTGAGGGTAGGATTAGGGCATGGAAGCGAGGGCTGCCAAATGCAGTAAGGAATCGATCAAGTGCAGCAAGCAAAAGGAGGGATTCGATGAGCAAGTACTATCTGGCTGTCGACATTGGGGCCTCCAGCGGACGTCACATCCTTGCCCACCTTGAGGATGGAAGGATGCAGCTGGAGGAAATTCACCGCTTTCCCAATGGGATGGTCCGAAGACAGGGGCATCTGGCCTGGGATCTCATCCAGCTCTTTGAGGAGATCAAGAGGGGGATGATTAAGTGCAAAGAGATGGGCAAAATTCCGGAATCTGTCGGCATCGACAGCTGGGGAGTTGACTATGCTCTGATTGACAGGGATGGCAGACGCCTGGGAGAGGCTTACGGCTATCGGGATCAGAGAACGGGCGGGGCGGATGAACTCGTGTATAAAAAGATCTCTGAGGATCAGCTCTATGCCAGAACCGGAATTCAAAAGCAGATCTTCAACACCATCTACCAGCTGGCGGCGGATCAGACAATGCGTCCACAGATCCTGGAGCAGGCGGACGCCATGCTGATGATCCCGGATTATTTTCACTTCCTGCTCTCCGGAGTCAAGGCCCAGGAATACACCAACGCGACGACCGGCCAGCTGGTAGACCCCAAGAGCAGGAATTGGGACTGGGATCTGATCGATCGCCTGGGCTATCCCAGGCGGATCTTTCAGCCCATGACAAAACCGGGAACCTGCATTGGAGAACTTCTCCCCGAGCTTCAGGAGGAGATTGGATTCAACTGTAAGATTGTGCTGCCGGCCAGCCACGATACCGCTTCGGCCGTCATGGCTGTTCCCAGTCAGGATAGCAATCTTCTCTATATCTCTTCCGGGACATGGTCACTGATGGGAACGGAACTGGAAGAAGCCAACTGTTCCCCGGAGAGCAGAGCGGCCAACTTTACAAATGAGGGAGGCTACAATGATCGCTTCCGCTATCTCAAGAACATTATGGGCCTGTGGATGATCCAGTCAGTCCGCAAAGAAATTGCCCCTGATATGAGCTTCGCGGAAATATGTCGTCTGGCGGAAAAAGAGAAGATCAAATCCCTGGTCGATGCCAATGATCCCCGTTTCCTGACCCCGGCCAGTATGGCAAGAGAGGTGCAGACGGCCTGTGAGGAAAAGGGACAGGAGGTTCCGCAGGGGATTGGTCAGCTGGCAAGTGTGATCTACAATTCGCTGGCGGTCTGCTACGGAAGGACCATTCAGGAGTTGGAAGCGGTCAACGGGGTGTCCTATGAGAGGATTCATGTCGTTGGCGGCGGCGCCAACGCGGACTATTTAAATCAACTGACGGCCAGAGCTACGGGGCGGGAGGTACTCGCGGGCCCGACCGAGGCGACGGCGATTGGGAACATTCTCGCCCAGATGATTGCCGCGGACCAGGTAGAAGACCTGCAGGCGGGCAGGAAGCTGATCCGGGATTCCTTTGAGATCAGGTCTTATCAGCCGTGAACCAGTGTTTTTTAAAATCAGAGAAGGATAAAAATCAGAGAAAGAGGAAGGATTGATCCTTTCAGGAAAGGAGCAGGTATGAGCGCAAGATATGAGGCGGCAAGAGAGGCATATGCAAAGGTCGGAGTAGATACCGACCGGGCGATCGAGATCCTGAAAAAGGTGCCGGTCTCTCTCCACTGCTGGCAGGGAGACGACGTCCTTGGCTTTGATCAAAAGGGAAGGGGCCTGTCCGGCGGGATTCAGACGACCGGCAACTACCCAGGGAGGGCCAGAACTCCGGAGGAGCTCTTTGCGGATATTGAGGAAGTATTAAAGTTGACCCCCGGAACCAAGAAGATCAATGTGCACGCCAGCTATGCCGTTTTTGACGAGGAAAATCCCTGGGTGGACCGCGATCAGATTGAGCCCAGGCACTTTAAGAAATGGGTTGATTTCGCCAAGAAACACGGCATCGGCCTGGATTTTAATCCGACCTTTTTCAGCCATCCCATGGCCAAGGGCCTGACCCTTTCCTCGCCGGATGAGGAGATTCGCAGCTTCTGGATCGAGCACGGCAAGGCCTGCATTCGTATCTCCAATTATTTCGCCGAGGAGACCGGATTTCCCTGCACCATGAATATTTGGACCGGGGATGGTTTTAAGGATATTCCGGCAGACCGCATGGGGCCGAGAATGCGCTATAAGGACTCCATTGAGCAGATTCTCTCCGAGCCCTTCGATTTCGCCAAGGTAAAGCCCTGTGTCGAGTCCAAGGTCTTCGGGATCGGCGTCGAGTCCTATACGGTCGGATCCGCTGAGTTCACTCTCTCCTTCGCGGCTTCTCATCCAAACAAGTGCATCCCGCTGATGGATAACGGACACTACCACCCGACAGAGGTGGTCAGCGACAAGATTCCGGCTCTGCTCTGCTTTTACCCTGAGTTCGCCCTCCACATTACCAGACCGGTTCGCTGGGATTCCGACCATGTTGTTCTCTTTGACGATGAGACCAAAGAGATGGCCAAGGAGATTGTGAGAAATGACGCCTTAGGACGCGTCAATATGGCTCTTGACTTCTTTGACGCTTCCATCAATCGGGTCAGCGCATGGACTGTGGGCTTCCGCAATTGGCAGAAGGCCCTCTTGAACGCGCTAGTCCTCCCCAGTGAATCTTTGAAGGCATTGCAGGATCAGGAGAACTTCACCAAGCTCATGGTTGCCCAGGAGGAGATGAAGCTTTACGACTTTGGCGCTGTCTGGGAGGAGTACTGCAGACAGGAGAATGTAGTGGGCGACATGTCCTGGTTTGACGAGCTGGAAAGCTATGAGAGGGAAGTCCTGGCCAGGCGCCAGTGACGGCGGCTGAGAATTTGTGTCTGCGCGCCAATTTGCGCGCAGGACACAGATTTTATTCTTGACAGTTGACCTCTGCAGGAGAACCGGGAGATAATGCACATATACGGAAGCTGTCGGTGATCGTCAATCAGCGGCGCAAGCCCTTTTACAGATGGGTATTGCTCAGGCATAGATCACGCATAGATATAGATGAGAGCAACTGCCCTCGTACAGAGATGCCGACCAGACCGGGCATAGCGCATGCATAGGTGAGAGGAGAGATGGGATGAGGTTTTTAGACGCGAAGTTTGTCAATGGTTTTATCCATATGGGAGATGATGGATGGAAACAGGGCTGGCATGAGAGAAACGGCGGCAATCTGACCTACCGGGTCAAGCCCGAGGAGGTCGAGGAGATTCGGGAGGACTTAAGACCCCAGGCTTGGCAGCCCATCGGGACCAGCGTTCCCAAGCTGGGAGGAGAGTATTTCCTGGTAACCGGATCCGGCAAGTACCTGCGCAATCTGATCATCCATCCGCAGGATACCATGGCTATGATCGAGGTTGACGACAAGGGGGAGAATTACCGCCTTGTCTGGGGCCTGGAGAGCGGCGGAAGACCGACTTCCGAGCTCCCCTCTCACCTGATGAACCATGAGGTCAAAAAAGAACTGACAGGCGGCAGATATCGGGTGATTTACCACTGCCATCCGGCCAATACCATCGCTCTGACCTTTGTGCTCCCCCTGACATCTGAGGCATTTACCAGAGAACTCTGGGAGATGGCTACGGAATGTCCTGTAGTCTTCCCGGACGGAATCGGCGTTGTCCCCTGGATGGTTCCGGGCGGAAGAGAGATTGCCGTTGCGACCTCCAAGCTGATGGAGAAATATGATGTGGCAATCTGGGCCCATCATGGGATGTTCGCCGCTGGCGAGGATTTCGACGCTACCTTTGGCCTGATGCACACCGTAGAGAAGTCGGCGGAGATCCTGGTCAAGGTTTTATCCATGTCTCAAAAGAAGCGGCAGACGATTCAGCCGGATCAATTCCGTCAGCTGGCTAAGGATTTCGGCGTCGAGCTTCCGGAGCGCTTCCTCTATGAGAAGAAGTACGGAGATCTCTAATGATTCTGCGTGGTGATTAGGAGTGAGCAGGTTGGCACAACGAAGATTTGTACAGGATTTATTTTATGAATTTACAGGAGGTTACTATGGCAGACAGGATAGTACTCAATGGCGTTTCCTATCACGGAAAGGGCGCGATCAAAGAAATTGTCCCCGAGCTTCAGCGCGGCGGCTATCAGAAAATTTTTGTCACTTCGGATCCGGACCTGGTCAAGTTCGGAGTGACAGCCAAGGTGACAGATCTTCTTGAAGAGGCGGGGATTGCCTACAGTCTCTATGACGGGATTAAGCCCAACCCCACCATTCAGAATGTTCAGGAGGGAGTAAAGGCCTTTAGAGAAGCGAAAGCGGATGCCATTGTCGCCATCGGCGGAGGCTCCTCCATGGATACGGCCAAGGCAATCGGGGTGATTATCACGAATCCGGAGTTTGAGGATGTCCGCTCTCTGGAGGGCATTGCGCCCACGAAGAATCACGCTGTTCCAACCATCGCCGTTCCTACCACGGCAGGCACTGCCGCGGAAGTGACGATCAACTATGTCATCACTGATGTTGAGAAGCAGCGCAAGTTTGTCTGTGTCGATACCAATGATATTCCTGCAATCGCAGTCGTTGATCCGGAGATGATGTCATCTATGCCCAAAGGGCTGACGGCAGCCACCGGGATGGATGCTTTGACCCATGCCATTGAAGGTTATACCACGAAGGCAGCCTGGGAGATGACCGATATGTTCCACTTGGAGGCAATCAAGCTGATCGGCCAGAATCTGCGCGCTGCCGTCAATAATGATCCCAGGGGCCGGGAGGGCATGGCGATGGCGGAGTATATCGCCGGCATGGGATTCTCCAATGTAGGATTGGGGATCGATCATTCCATGGCTCACTGCCTGTCCGCGCATTACGATACCCCTCATGGTATGGCCTGCGCTCAGCTTCTTCCCCTGTCCATGGAGTACAACCGCGATTACACGGGGGAGAAGTACCGCGAGATCGCCCGCGTCATGGGCGTCGAGAGTGTCGATTCCATGAGCCAGGAAGAGTACAGGGACGCGGCCATCGCCGCAGTCAGAAAGCTCTCGGAGGATGTGGGCATTCCACAGAAGAATGAGAGGATCCGGGAGGAGGATCTGGAAATTCTTGCCGCGGACGCTCTGGCGGATGCCTGCTGCCCTGGTAATCCCAGGGAGGCGACGAAAGAGGACGTCATCGCCATGTATCGTCAGCTCATGTAATTGAAGATCCAGGCGTGAAAGAGCCGACTGTCGGTATTTCTCCGTAATTGCGCGGAGAAATATCGGCGGTCGGCTTTTTCTTCATGACTGTAGAATGCCCACGGCGCGTGTATTCCACAGTTTATGAAGTAGAAAGCCCACGGCGCGTGTATTCCACAGTTTATGAAATAGAAAGCCCGCGGCGCGTGTACTCCACAGTTTATGAAATAGAAAGCCCGCGGCGCGTGCATTCCAAGGTTCATGAGATAGAAAGCTCACGGATCGCGGATTGTGTTATTTACGGATGTTTTTCTGCCGCCAGGGACTATGAAATTTCCTCTGCCGGTAGAGACTTATGAATCTCCTATTGACTTAGCTTATCTATTGAAATAGGCTATAGGCAATTTCAGGTCTGCACGAACATCTGCAAAAGACGGGATGCGCGCGACAGAAGGAAGCTGAAATGTCGAAGCGAAAACAACATTTCCTGCACATTCAGAGATAGAATTCACAGAAGGAGGTATCCTGCCATGACGATCACTCAATTGCGCTATGCCATTGCCGTTTCAAATTCTACATCTATGAATAAGGCGTCCCGCCAGCTTTTTATATCACAGCCGTCCCTGTCTGCTTCCATCAAAGAGCTGGAGGAGGAGATCGGGATTGATCTCTTTCGCAGAACCAATCGGGGAATTCAGATCACGCCGGAGGGCAAGGAGTTCATCGGCTATGCCCGCCAGGTGGTAGAGCAGTACGAGCTCCTCCAATCCCGCTATGTGACCAAGGACCAGGTCAGAACCAGGTTCTCCGTATCGGCCCAGCACTATACATTCGCGGTTCAGGCCTATGTGAATACGGTCCGGGAATTCGGCATGGACAAGTACGAGTTTGCCATCAATGAGACCAAGACGTCTGAGGTGATCAATGACGTGAAGAATTTCCGGTCGGAAATCGGAATTCTCTATCTGAACGAGTTCAACCGCAAGGTGTTGACAAAGCTTTTTAAGGAAAATGAGCTGGATTTCACACCCCTGATGGACTGCCATATCTATGTCTATATGTCTAAAAACCATCCCCTTGCCAAAAGGGACTGCATCCGGCTTCAGGAACTGGACCCCTACCCCTTGCTCTCTTTTGACCAGGGCCAGTTCAATTCCTTTTACTTCTCGGAGGAAGTCCTCGCCACCTATGACTATAAGCAGGTGATCAAGTGCAATGACAGGGCTACCATCTTAAACCTCATGGTGGGTTTAAACGGCTATACCCTCTGCTCCGGGATTATCTGTGAGGACTTAAACGGTCAGGAGTACACGGCAGTCAAACTGAAGAGCAGCGAGATCATGCGGGTTGGTTATCTGACCCGAAAGGGGATAGCGCTCTCTCCCATGGGACAGCGCTATATCAGAGAGCTGGAAGCCTATAAGAATCAGGTGCTTATCTGAAGATAGGACGCGGAGAGGATCTGAGGAAAGAGCTTGACTTTTAAAATCAGTCTGCTAAAATATAAATCATAGTAATCATACTAAACTAATAGGAATTAAGGGGCGAACATGTCATCCAGGAAACAGAAAATGCAGAGCCTCCACCGATACACATCGAGTTCCTGTTGATCTTGATTGTGTTGATGATGGATTTGCGCAGACAAAAGATAAGTGAGAATAAAAGTTAAGAATGACCGACACCGTCGGAGAACAGGAGATTATCATGAGCAAGGCATATGAGAATATCACGGAACTGATTGGCAATACCCCCCTTTTAAAGGCAAGCCGTTACAGCAGAGCAGCGGGCGTCAGAGAGGGCGCGGTATACGCCAAGCTTGAGTACTTCAATTCGGCCGGCTCTGTCAAGGACCGCATCGCGGAGGCCATGATCAGGGACGCGGAAGAGAAGGGGATCTTGAAGGCAGGCGCTACCATCATTGAACCCACCTCCGGCAATACCGGGATCGGCATTGCTTCGGTGGCGACTGCCAAGGGCTATAAGGCGATTCTGACCCTGCCTGACACTATGTCGGTCGAGCGGCGCAACCTGCTCAAGGCCTATGGGGCCAAGCTGGTTCTGACGGACGGGGCCAAGGGAATGAAGGGCGCGATCGCCAGGGCGGAGGAGCTGCAAAAGGAGATCGAGGGATCGGTCATCCTGGGCCAGTTCCAAAACCAGGCCAATCCAAAGGCGCACTATGAGACGACCGGACCTGAGATCTGGGAGCAGACAGAAGGCAAGGTAGATGTCTTCGTCGCGGGGATCGGCACCGGCGGCACACTGACCGGCGTCGGAAGATACTTAAAGGAGAAGAATCCCCAGGTCAAAATCGTCGCGGTTGAGCCCGCCGGATCTCCGGTCCTCTCCACAGGAAAAACGGGTCCTCATAAGATCCAGGGAATCGGAGCCGGATTCATCCCTGAGACGCTCGACACCTCCATCTATGACGAGATTATTACAGTGGAGAATGAGGACTCCTTCGAGGAGGGCAGGCGTTTTGCCCAGACAGAAGGCGCTCTGGTGGGCATTTCCTCCGGCGCTGCCTTAAAGGCGGCTGTTGAGCTGGCAAATCGCCCGGACTATGCGGGCAAGACGATCGTCGCCCTGCTCCCCGATTCCGGTGATCGCTATCTGTCCACGGCTCTCTTCAGCGACTGAGGGATGTGAGCGGACAAAGGAGGAAGAATGAAGATCTCGACCAAGGGACGCTATGCGTTGCGTCTGATGCTGGATCTGGCGGCTTATAATACAGGAGAGCCGATCAGCATTAAGGACATTGCCCGGCGGCAGGCAATTTCAGAGAAATACCTGGAGCAGATTATCTCTGTCTTGAACAGAGCGGGCTATGTGCGCAGTGTACGCGGCGCCGGCGGCGGGTACCTGCTGACGAGAGATCCGAAAGAATATACCGTCGGCATGATTTTTCGCCTGACCGAGGGGAGTCTGGCTCCCGTTGAAGGACTGGAGGATGGGAAGCCTGATCTGGCCGATCACCCGGAGCTGGTTACCTATGATGTCTATCGGAAGATCTATGAAGCTGTCAATCAGGTGGTAGATCATATTACGCTGGCAGACCTGGTCGATCATCAGCGTCAGCTGGCCGATAACTATGTGATTTGATCCCAGGTCACTTATCAGAAGCTCCAAAGGAGGATAGCAGATGACAGGACCCAAAGAATTAAAAGACAGGAATTTAAAGTTTGAGACCCTGGCCCTGCATGTCGGTCAGGAGGCGGCGGATCCAGCAACGGATTCTAGAGCGGTTCCCATTTACCAGACCACGTCATTTGTCTTTGACAACTGCGATGACGCGGAGGCCAGATTCGCGCTCAAAGCTGCCGGTAATATTTACGGCCGTCTGACCAATCCCACCGAGGACATCTTCGAGAAGAGGATGGCTGCCCTGGAGGGCGGAGTGGCGGCTCTGGCTGTCGCGTCCGGCGCCGCCGCGGTCACATATGCCTTCAAGGCGGTCGCCAAAGCGGGGGATCACCTGGTATCTGCCAACAATATCTATGGAGGAACCGCTAATTTCTTAGAGCATACCTTTGAGGACTTCGGGGTGAAGACGACATTTGTCAATCCGACGGATCTGCGGGCGGCGGAGGATGCGATTTTGGATAACACCAGGGCTCTCTATATTGAGAGTCTTGGAAATCCGTCCGGAGAAGTGGTCGATATTGAGGCCTGGGCCGATCTGGCTCATAAGCATGGCCTTCCTCTGATCGTAGACAACACCTTTGGCACACCCTATCTGATTCGCCCCATTTCCTATGGAGCAGATATCGTTGTTCACTCGGCGACCAAGTTCATCGGAGGTCACGGGACGACCTTGGGCGGGGTGATCGTCGATGCCGGAACCTTTGACTACGGCACAGGAAAATGGCCCTGGCTCTCAGAGCCAAACGCCTCCTATCACGGATTGGTCTTTGCCAAAGACACGGCGCCCGCGGTTATCGCGACCTATATCCGAGCGATTCTCCTTCGCGATGAAGGGGGCTGTATCAGCCCGATTTCCGCTTGGATTCTCCTGCAGGGACTGGAGACGCTTTCGCTTCGCGTTGAGCGCCAGACCCAAAATGCCCTTAAGGTTGTCGATTTCTTAAAGAATCGCCCGGAAGTCGAGTTTATCAGTCATCCCTCTGTCTCCGGGGACCCCGTTCAACAGGCACTTTACAGGAAATATCTGCCCAATGGCGGTTCCTCTATCTTCACCTTTGATATTCGGGGAGATGAGAAGAGGACCAGGGATTGGATCGACCAGCTGAGACTCTTTTCTCTTCTGGCCAACGTCGCTGACGTCAAGTCTCTGGTTGTTCACCCCGCCTCCACGACCCATTCAGAGAGTTCCCGGGAGGAACTGGAAAGGATCGGGATCAAGGGCAACACAGTTCGTCTCTCGATCGGAACCGAGAATATTGATGATATCATTGAGGATCTGACCGAGGCATTTGAGGCAATTCAGGACTAATCCCCTGATCCTAACGAGGCTTCCATGAATTCCATCATCCAATACTTCCAGACACAATCCGCCGACTATTTCGGCATGCTGACCAGTCATATCTATATCAGCGTACTGGCGGCCCTGATTGCATTTATCATCGCCTTTCCCCTGGGGATTTTGGTCTCTAAGAGCCCACTGGGAAGAGCCCTGGCCGAGCATCTCTTTGGATTGATTCGAATCGTCCCAAGTCTGGCGATTCTCATGCTTGCTCTGCCCTTCCTCGGAATCGGAGTAAAGACAGCTCTTGTGGCTCTTGTGGCCCTGGCCATTCCCCCGATTCTGGTCAATACAAGCTCCGGGATCAATGCGGTGCCTGCCGCCACCATCGAGGCGGCAACCGGCATGGGAATGAGTCCGCGACAGGTCTTTCAAGAGGTGACGCTGCCCCTTGCCTTTCCCTACATTTTCGCGGGTTTTCGGACGGCTTTTGTCGAGGTGATCGCGTCGACGACATTGGCCGCCTATATCGGGGGCGGTGGCTTTGGCAAGATTATCGTGACCGGTCTGGGACTGCTCAGAACGGATTATCTTTTGATCGGCGGGATATCGGTCGCTGCTCTCTCTCTGGTCAGCGGCGCTCTTTTAGACGCCTTCTATCGGAGCCGGACGGGCTATATGCGGGTCAAGGAGCCTGCCAGACAGGCAAGAGGAAATTAAAAGCAGAGCTTCAGATCAGAGGCTGAAAAGCCCCCTTTTGGCAAGATGAAAAGAAAAGAGTTCTCGGCTGCATATCAAGCCGGGAGGACGGGAAGAGGATTTTCAATTACAGAAAACAGAAAGAGTTCCAGGAAACAGAAAGCAGGATAGATACGCTATGAAGAAACTTCTCTCACTAACTTTAGTCGCGGCGACCGCTCTGATGGCTTTCGCTGCCTGCGGGTCCAAGTCCGCCGACAAGTCGGGGTCCGCCATTCGGATCGGATCCAAGGGCTTTACCGAGAATGAAATTGTGGCGGAGGTTTACGCTCTTGCCCTCGAGGACGCGGGGCTCAAGGTAGAGCGCACTCCTGATCTGGGGAGCTCGATCATCCATCAGTCTCTGACCACCGGCGACATTGATCTGTATCCGGAGTACACGGGAACCGGTCTGATTTCCGTTCTGAAGGAGGAGCCCAGGACCAGTGCCAACGAGGTCTATCAGGAGGTCAAGAAGGCCTATGAGGACAAGTTTAAGATCAGCTGGCTTGACTATTCCCCTGCCAATGACGGCCAGGGCATCGTGATCACGAAGGCGGCTTCGGATCAGTATGGGATCAAGACTATCTCTGATCTGCAGAAAAATGCCGAACGGATCCGCTTTGCCTCTCAGGGAGAATTTGACCAGAGGACCGATGGAATTCCAGCGTTGACAGCAAAGTACGGAGAATTCCATTGGAAATCCACGAATGTCTATGATAATGCGCTCAAGTATCAGGTTCTGGACCAGAATCAGGCGGACGCGGCGCCGGCCTACACAACGGAGGGGCAGCTGTCAGACACGAGCAAGTACGTGCTGCTGGAGGATGACAAACAGGCGTGGCCTCCCTATAACCTGGCCCCGGTTGTCCGCGACGAGGTTCTTGAGAAAAATCCGAAGATTGCCGAGGCTTTAAATAAAATCAGCCCGAAGATTACGACGGAGAATATCACCAGGGCCAATGCTGAGGTCGATCTGAAGGGCAAAGAGTACAAGGATGTGGCAAAGGAATTGTATGAGAGCATTAAGTGAGGAAAAAGAGAAGATCTGCGGGCGGTTTGATTTCCCGGAGAACGCGGCTTATCTCATTGATTTCTTCTTTGATGACAGGCAGCGTGATCTGATCTTGCATGCTCCGGACACCTTTACCGAGGCGGATTACGAGCCTGGATTTGTGCGGCAGTGCTACAGAGATGGCCTTGTCTCCTATGCTGATTATGACAGGGGGATCTTTCAGCTGTCCAATTTCTACAATATGTTCGATGTCTTTGTCTGCGCCCATCAGGATCGCTACAATCAGCTGACCCGCCATGAGAAGGGGACGCTGGATACCTGGTATTTTGACCGTTACTATGACAGCCTTAAGGGGGAAGTCCCTACGCCCGACCGAATTCTCTCATTAGAGGATACGCTGCGGTTTGTCGACGCGCATGAGGAGACCATCTACTTAAATCCCTGTGACTGCAGGTCCTTGACCGGTGATTGCGGACACAGCCGGTCCACCTGCCTCTCTTATCGGGGAGGGCCTAACAGCTTTGCGGACCGGGGCATTTCCAAGACACTGACCAAGGAAGAGGCCAAGGAGATGATCATAGCGGCTGACCGGGAAGGGCTGATGCACACAGTCAATCCATCCGGGGTCTGCAACTGTTGCTCTGACTGCTGTTATCTCTTTCGCAGCCAGAAGAGAAGAGACTCCCTGGGAGTCTGGCCAGCCACAGAAACCATTATCAAACTCGATGCCGACAAGTGCGTTGGCTGCGGAAAATGCGCGCGAAGATGTCATTTTTCAGTCTTTACCCTGAACCGGGAGATTCAAAAGGTGTCTGCGGATGTATCCACCTGTGTGGGCTGCGGCATCTGCCAGACACAGTGTCCCTCTGGAGCGCTTACGCTTGTTCCGAGGTCTGAAAGGGCAGTTTCTTAAGGAGATAAATTGCATGTACGCAGTCACATTTGAACATGTCAATAAACGCTTCCCGGGAGCAAACTACCAGGCCCTGGATGATGTGAGCATTCAGATCGAGGAGGGCGAGTTTGTCACCATTTTAGGCTCCTCCGGATGCGGGAAGACGACTCTGATCAAGATGGTCAATCGCCTTCTGGAAGTGGATTCCGGGAGGATTACGGTGATGGGGCAGGATATTTGCGGTCAGGATCCGGTCAGCCTGCGACGCAGGATCGGCTATGTGATTCAGCAGGTCGGGCTGTTCCCGCATATGACTGTCGAGGAGAATATCAAGGTTTTGCCTAGGCTCCTGGGCTGGGACAAGGAGAAGGCGGACGCCGGAGTCGATGAGATGCTCTCATTGGTCGCTTTAGATCCAAAGGAGTTTCGGGGGCGTTATCCGGCCCAGCTGTCCGGAGGACAGCAGCAGAGAGTCGGTCTGGCGAGAGCGCTGGTCACGAATCCCGGACTCATGCTTTTGGATGAGCCCTTCGGTGCCATCGACGCCATCAACCGGGAGAGTCTGCAGAACGAGTTAAAGCGGATCCATTCCGGGTCGAAGGCCACCTATCTCTTTGTGACTCATGATATTCGAGAGGCTCTCAAGCTGGGCAGCAGGGTTTTGATTATGGATCAGGGAAGAGTGATCCAGTATGACAGCCCGCGGCATATTTTAGATCATCCGGCCGACGACTTTGTCCGCTCGCTTTTGGCGACCTTACAGACCGGATCTGACAGCCTGGTCGATGGAGAGGGAATCTGATGCGTTACTTTTTCGATCACATAGATCTCTTTGCCAATGCCTTTTTGCAGCATCTGCAAATTGTCGCTCTGACCTTGCTTATTTCCATTGCCCTGGCCAGTCTGATCTGCCTGGTTCTGCTTAAATTTCCCAGGGCCAGCAATATCTGTATTCAGGTTTTCTCCGCGATTTATTCCATTCCGTCTCTGGCTCTCTTTGCCATCCTGATTCCTCTGACGGGGCTTGGAAGGGGAACAGCCATCCTGGTCCTTGTCCTCTACAACCAGTATCTTCTGGTTAGGAATATCATGACAGGACTGACACAGGTGGATCCTGCAATCTTAGAGGCGGCAAGCGGAATGGGCATGACGCATATGCAGATGATTTGCAGAGTGCAGATCCCTCTCGCGGCCCCTATGATTGTCGCCGGCATCAAGCTGGCCATTGTCTCTACCACGGGGATTGCCACCATCGCGGCTACGATCAACGCCGGCGGTCTGGGAAGTCTGCTCTTTTCCGGGATGCGGACCATGAACGTGCCTAAGATTGCCTTTGCGACGATTCTCTGTATGTTTATTGCGGAACTTGCCAATGTGATCCTGGGGGCTGTTGAAAAGCGCCTGAAGAGAGAACCGGCTCTTTAAGGTGGATTCTTCACCGGCGCTGACAGAGGGAAGCGAACCGCAAGATATGCAAGAAGCAGGTCAACTTCTCTAATGAGATGACCCGGATCATATTCTATAATGAAACTGTCGGATCATCCGGCAGTTTTTCTGTGCTTGTCAGCGATGTGCTTTTAAACACCTGCCTGATCGGGAAAAGAGGAGAAGCCTATGAGTGAACATCAGTCTTTTGACCTTCTGACACTGGGAGAGATTATGCTGCGTCTGACCCCGGCCTTCAACGAGAGGCTCAATGGGGGAGAATTTATGCTGCGCACAGCCGGAGGCGCGGAGATGAATGTGGCGGCCGGGGTCGCTATGCTGGGACTGCGGACGGGGGTGATTTCCAAGCTTCCGGCCAATGATCTGGGGGATTTCATTAAGAAACGGGTGCGTCAGAACGGGGTCAGTGACGATTTTCTGGTCTATGATCACAGCAAAAACGCCCGGCTGGGAGTCTATTATTACGAGTACGGCGCTTACCCAAGAAAGCCCCGCATTGTCTACGACCGCATGAATACCTCCTTCCAGACCCTGCATATCGGAGAACTGGATCCGGTCATCTACAGTTCTGCCCGCTGTTTTCACGTCTCGGGGATCACATTGGCCTTGGGAGAGCAGATCAGAGCCAATGCCATTGAGATGATCAAGCGCTTTAAGAAGGAGGGAGCGCTGATTTCCTTTGATGTGAACTTCCGGGGAAATCTCTGGAGCGGCCAGGAGGCCAGGGCCTGCATTGAGCAGATCCTTCCCTATGTGGATATCTTCTTCTGCTCCGACTCCACAGCGCGCCTGACCTTCGGCAAGAAGGGGGATGTCAGAGAAATTATGAAATCCTTTACAAAAGACTATCCCATACGCCTTGTCGCCTCGACCGAGCGTGTGGTTTTATCACCCAAGCTGCACAATTTCGGCTCCAAGCTCTATGCCGCGGATACAGATACCTTCTATGAGGAGGCCCCCTATGACCATATTGACGTTGTGGACCGGATCGGTTCCGGAGACGCCTACCTGTCCGGCGTCCTCTATGGACTTCTGGCCAATCCAGGGGATTATCAGAAGGCCCTGGAGTATGGAAATGCCACGGGTTCCTTCAAGAATACGGTGCCCGGAGACCTGATGAATACAGATCTGACTGAGATACAGGGAATTATCCGGGATCACAAGGCCGCGGGGGCAGTTTCCGAGATGGATCGGTAGGGGCAGTTTCCAAAATGGATCGGTAGTTGCGGCAGAAAGAGGGATATTATAAGATAATAGCTGGAGTTTGCGGTTCCTCACAGGGACTGTTTCTGCACATATAATGAAAGTTGGGCGGACAGGAGATTTTCATGGAAAAACGCAAGGGCAGTGATGATCTGATCAGTGCAGGACAGGATATTCTGGACTCTGTCAACTACGCCTTGAAGAGCGGGGACTATTCCAAGCTGACATCAGACATCACCAAGACGGTTAATCAGGCGACCAGACAGGTGGCGTCTTCCGTATCCGCTTCCGTGCAGGAGGCCGCCGGGCAGATGGGACAGGCTTCCGGGACAGCCTGGGACAATGCCTCCCGGGTTTTCGGCAACAGTGATTTTCGGACGGAGGTCAACCGGGTTTTCGGGGGCGTATCCGATCGGAGAAATAATTTTTCAGCCAGGGATGTATCACAGATGACCGGCCTTGGGAAGCAGATCTTAGGCTGGTCGGGCTTTGGCCTTTTTGCCCTTCTGAGTCTCGGCAGTTTTGCGCTCATGTTCATTCCGGTTCTTCGCATGGCTGGCCTGATGAGTGGGTTTGGCTTTGCTGCCGCCGCGGCAGCCTTTTGCCGTCTGGCTTTGCTGGGGGCTAAGGACCATAAGCTGGCGGATACCTATCGCCGCTATGGAAACCTGATTCAGGATAAGGAAGTGATCAGTATTCGGGATCTGGCTCGCCTGGCGGGACAGACAGAGGACGAAGTGAAGGTCAATCTGAAAAAGATGAGGGAGAATGACTATCTGCCTCTGGTTCATTTTGATCGGGACATGTCTACGATCATTCTGACGGATCAGGCTTATAAGCAGTACCTTGATTGGGAGAGGGAGCGTGATCAAAGGAGAGAGCAGGAGGCAAACATGTCTCCGGCTGAACGGGAGATCCTTGAACTGACACAGGAGGGGGAGAACTATATCAGGGAGGTTCGGGCTGCCAATGACAGAATCCCGGATCACGCCATGACGGCGAAGTTAGACCGGCTGGAACAGATCATGCGAAACATCTTTGAAAATGTGAAGAAGCATCCCGAGTCCGCCAGAGATATCCGCCGCATGATAGACTTCTACCTTCCGACGATTCAGAAGCTTCTCGATGCCTATATAGAACTGGATTCCCAGTCTGGCCACTTGGACAATGTCAAGCGAACCAAGGCTCAGATTGAAGACTCCATGGATATCATTAACGATGCGTTTGAGAAGCTCCTGAATGATCTCTTCCAGAATGTCCTGTTTGATGTCAGCTCTGATATCTCGGTCATGGAGACCATGATGAGACAGGATGGTTTGTCAGGCAAGAGCATTCGCGACTACGAGAGCGGGCTGAGCTTCGGCTCTGGCGCGACAGCAAGTGCGGCAGGCCCCGGACAGACGCAGACGGCTGCTGCGGAGGCTCCCTTTGGAGACCGGGACTATGCATCCGCGCTGGCAGGATCTGCGCAAAAAGAAGAGAATTAGATAAGAAATACCAATGTTGGATACGCACAATGAAATATTCGCGAAGCTAATATTCCATTGCTATCAATGAGATGTTTTCAGGATAAAAGGAGAGGAGAAAGAGATGGCAGAATTGGAATTCAATCAGACCAATCCGCAGGAGGCAGCGGCGGCAGGACAGAATCAGATGGCAGAGCCCGCAGCAGCTGTTCAGCAGGCTCAGGCGATGGCTCAGGAGGAGGCGAATCCGGCGCAGGATCAGGGCCTTGCGCAGCAGTCTCAGGCGACCTTAAGCTTTGGAAGCCCCGCAGCTCCCCAGGTCGCGGTGGCAGCTGACCCGGCGGAGGCTAAGATGGATGACTCGATTCTGACCCCCCAGGAGAGAGCGCAGGCTGAGGCATTTGCAGACAAAATCGATCTGACGGATTCCAACGGGATCCTAAGCTACGGGGCAGGAACCCAGCAGAGGATGGCTTCCTTTTCCGAACAGACCTTAAATTCTGTCCGCAATAAGGATATGGGAGAGGTTGGAGACATGATCACCAACCTGATCGGCGAGCTGAAGAATTTCGACGCAAGTGAGCAGGAGAAGGGCTTATTTGGCATTTTCCACAGGGCGCAGAACAGGATCGAGACGCTTCGCGCCAGGTACTCCAAGGTAGAGACCAATGTGGGAACGATCACCAGAGAGCTGGAGAAGCATCAGCAGACCCTGCTCAAGGATATCGCCATGCTGGATCAGATGTATGTGATGAACCTGGATTACTACAAGGAATTGACCATGTATATTATCGCCGGCAAGAAGCGCCTTGCCGACGTGCGAAACGGCCAGCTCAAGGAGCTGGAGGCCAAGGCGGCTCAGACCGGCTCCGCCGAGGATGCCCAGGCGGCCAAGGATCTTGCGGCTCAGTGCGACCGCTTTGAGAAGAAGCTCTATGATCTGGAGCTGACCCGGACCATCTCTGTACAGACCGGGCCCCAGATCCGTATGGTTCAATCCTCCGACACCATGATGGCGGAGAAGATTCAGACCACCATTGTCAATACCATCCCGCTCTGGAAGAATCAGATGGTCATTGCTCTGGGCGTCGAGCACGCGACCCAGGCGGCTAAGGCTCAGAGAGAGGTCACAGATATGACCAATGAGCTTCTGCGTAAGAACGCGGACAAGCTCAAGTCCGCTACAATCGAGGCGGCCAAGGAGTCTGAGCGCGGCATTGTGGATATTGAGACTCTCCAGCACACCAACAATCAGCTGATCTCCACTCTGGATGAGGTAATGCAGATCCAGAAGGATGGCAAGGCCAAGAGAGCCGATGCCGAGAAGCAGCTGGTCGGAATCGAGAACCAGCTCAAGGAGAAGCTGCTTCAGGCGGCGCAGAATTGAGCTTTTTCCCGGCTTTCGTGATGGATTTCGGGGTCTTATGCCTGCCCTTTTCAGCGGAAAGGATCGGCCATGTCCCTTGTCCTTTTGAATGATAGGACAAGATGTGCTGGCAAAGAGGCCTCTGCAGTAGTGAAAAGATAAGAATCCCCCTCTCCATGGACAACCCGTGGAGAGGGGGATTCTTGCGTGCGCCCGGCGGGCGCATATTGATTCATAATTAGGGAATGTTCACGGCATATATTTCATAGATTCACATGTATATTCCATAGACACACATGCATATTCCGTAGATTCACATGCGCATTCCACAGTTTCAATGGAAAAAGATGTTTATTCCTGCCCCTGGAAGCCCTTAAGCTTTGTGGTGCAGTATCCGCAGCGGGTTGCGCCGATGGGAATCATGCGCTTGCAGTAAGGGCATTCCTTCTCAGTCGGCTCAGAAGCCTCTTCTTCGGATTTGGCTGTGATATTCTTGGCCTTGGCGACAGCCTTGATCATGATAAAGAGAATCAGGACGATGATGAAAAAGTTGATGACAGCGGAGATGAAGTTTCCGTAGGTCAGCTGAGCGCCGGCAATCTTGATGGAGAGCATGCTCAAATCGTCGCCGGTGAAGAGAGCGATGAGGGGATTTAAGATATCCTTGACCAGAGAATCAATGATGGCCTTGAAGGCTGCGCCGATGATGACGCCAATGGCCATGTCCATGACATTGCCCTGGGCAACGAACTCCTTGAATTCAGTTATAAACTTTTTCATTGGAACTCCTTTTCTGCATAATCTGTGCCCGTATTTTGCGGGCGGGGCGATAATAGATGAATTTTCGCAATCGAATGTTTGCCATGTGCATACGACTGTTCACTATTATAGCGGTGAATGGAGAAAATACCTAGCCCCTTTTCCATAGGGAGAAAAGATCAATCCAATCAATCCAATCTTTCGAAAGAGAAGATGGAATTTGCTCTTTCCATTCAGCCTTTTCAATTTGAACAGAAGGTTGAACGGAAGGCTTATAAATATCCCATAAATGGTGCACATGAAAGACTATCCTTAGATCACCCGAAAGAGGAAGGCAAAGCGGGAAGGCTCCGCTGCTATGGCAGATCTTGCAGGGACAGGAGGACAGAATGAAGGGATATTACACCAATGAGGGCTATATGGGCTATGTGCTGAATTGCTACATGCTTTTTTCCAGCGAGGATGATTACCGGGATTACTGGGAGGAAAGCGGGAAAGCTGCCTGACGTACGAATAAAAGAAGGCGTTACGCTGCTGTTTAACAAAGCGGGTCAGACAGGCAGGAAGACAGGGGGGCTGTTTGACAGAGCCTGCGTTTAGCAGTTGCTTGACAGGGAGCAAGTCCTGCAAGCTTCGCAGGCTACAAGTCTGACAGAGCCTGCATGGATTGCAGGAGGCGGGGCTTGGTGGCATAATAGGAACAGTATTGTTTGCAGACAAGAGGTATCCCTATGGCAGAGCAGAGCAAGCTTCTCCTCATCGACGGTCACAGTATTTTAAACCGGGCATTTTACGGATTGCCTGACCTGACCAATAGCAAGGGACAGCACACGAACGCGGTCTATGGGTTCTTGAATATTCTCTTTAAGACAATGGAGGAGGAGAAGCCGGATCATCTGACGGTGGCATTTGACCTGTCGGCTCCGACCTTTCGCCACCGAATGTTTGCCGACTACAAGGGGACCCGTAAGCCCATGGCAGCCGAGTTAAGGGAGCAGGTTCCCATGATAAAGGAGATGCTCGCCGCCATGGGGATATGCCTGGTGACCAAGGAGGGGCTGGAGGCGGATGATCTGCTGGGGACCATGTCAAAAATCGGAGAAGCTGCCGGGATGGATGTGACAATTCTGTCCGGGGATCGCGATCTCTTGCAGCTGGCTACGGACAAGGTCAAGATTATGATTCCGAAGACCAAAAAGGGCGGCACGGAGACCGAGAGCTATTATGCCAAAGACGTCAGGGAGACCTATCAGGTCAGTCCGACCGAGTTCATCGATGTGAAGGCCCTCTGGGGGGATACGGCAGACAATATCCCGGGGGTTCCCGGGATCGGAGAGAAGACGGCGATTAATATCATTGCGGCCTATGGTTCCATTGAGGCCGCTCATGAGCACGCCGAGGACTTGAAACCGCCCAGAGCCGCCAGGAACATTGTTGACTTCTGGGATCAGGCCAGACTCAGTAAGACACTGGCAACGATCGATGTTCACGCAAAAATCGACTATGATCTGGCAGCGGCTCAGATAGGGAATATCTTCACAGATGACGCCTATCGTCTCTGTAAGGACTGGGGATTTAAGAATATCCTTCTCCGATTTGACAAGGAGTCTGTTGACAGGGAAGAGAAGGATCTGACCAGTCGATTTTCTCATCTGACATCGAGAACGGCCTTTGAGGAGATGATTGAAAGGGCCGGGCAAAGCCAGGAGACATGGATCGGGGCAGGACTCTTTCTCAAGGATCACTCGGCCGCCAGGGCCGGGCAGATCCGGGCGCTTGCCATCTCCTTCGAGGGGAAGGCGTTTTTTGCGGAAGCGGACACAGAGGCCAGGCAGCTGAGCCTGTTTGGTTCTGAAGCGGATGACGGCTCCGGGGACCTGATCCAATCCACTGACCTGCGGCGCGGACTGCAGGCTCTCGCGGACGCGGGGAAAAACCTTGCTTTTTTGGACTTAAAAGAGGCGCTGTCACAGCTTAGCTTTTCAGACCGCGGCAGGTCCTTTGACCTGCAGGTGGCGGCCTATCTTTTAGATCCTCTGTCCTCCTCTTATCCGACAGAGGATATCGCGAGAGACCAGCTTGCCCTGAGCATTCCATCCTATTCTGAATTCTTTGGAAAGAAGAAGGCGGACCAGATCTGGGAGGATCCTGAGGAGGTAGAGCATCGGATGCATTATGCCTGCTATCAGGCCTATGTTGCTTCCAGGGCCCCTCAGAAGCTATTAAAACGTTTGGAGGAGCAGGGGATGCGCGCTCTCTACGAAGAAGTAGAGCTCCCCTTAGTCTATACGCTCTATGACATGGAGACGGCAGGAATCGCGGTTGAAAAAGAGGCCCTTAAGAGCTATGGAGATCAGCTGGTCGGCCGTATTAACGAGCTGGAGGAGGGTATCTACCGGGAGGCGGGAGAGACCTTTAACATCAATTCTCCAAAGCAGCTGGGAGAGGTTCTCTTTGGTCAGCTGGGGCTGCCCGGCGCCAGAAAGACCAAGACGGGCTATTCCACTGCCGCGGATGTTTTAGACCCTCTGGCTGTCAATTATCAGATTGTGAGAGATGTCCTGGAGTTTCGCCAGCTGACAAAGCTCAAGTCGACGTACGCGGATGGACTGGCCAAGGTGATTGCGGATGATGGTCGGATACACAGTTCTTTTCAGCAGACAGTGACGGCCACCGGACGTCTCTCCTCGACGGAGCCTAACTTGCAGAATATCCCCATACGCATGGAGCTCGGCAAGGAGATCCGCCGGGTTTTCCCCGCCATGGAGGGCTGCGTCTTTGTCGATTCCGATTACTCGCAGATTGAGCTTCGCGTGTTGGCGCATCTGTCCCAGGATCCCAAGTTGATCGAGGCCTATCGGCAGGGAAAGGACATTCACCGGGCGACAGCCTCTCTGGTTTTCCATACTCCCTTTGAAGAGGTCACGGATCAGCAGAGGTCTAACGCCAAGGCGGTCAACTTCGGAATCGTCTACGGGATCTCGGCCTTCGGTCTGGCCAAGGATCTGGGAATTTCCAGAGAGGAAGCCCAGGAATATATCGACGGATATTTTGCCGCCTATCCCAGGCTGCATGACTATCTGGATGGCCTTGTGGAATTTGCCAGGAAGGAGGGCTACGCGGTCACTCTCTTTGGAAGACGCAGGCCTGTTCCCGAGTTGAAGAATTCCAATTTCATGCAGCGGCAGTTCGGAGAGCGAGTTGCCATGAATGCGCCTGTTCAGGGGACGGCGGCGGATATTATCAAGATTGCCATGGTTCGGGTTCACGATCGTCTTGCCAAAGAGGGATTGCGGTCGCGCCTGATTCTGACGGTTCACGATGAGCTCCTGGTTGAGACCTTCGAGCAGGAAGAGCAAGAGGTCAGAGAAATCCTGGATCAGGAGATGAGGGGAGCCGCTCAGCTCTCCGTCGAGCTGGAAATTGACACGCACAGCGGCAGGAACTGGTATGATGCCAAATGAAGCTTCCATTGTCATGAGCGGTTGACGCTGTCCGTGCCTGAAGGGCCGGGACAAATCGAATATGGAGAGTGACTTGGATAAAGAGTGACTTGGACGGAGAGTGACTTGGATGGAGAGTGACTTGGATGGAGAGTGATTTAGATTGAAAGTGATTGGGGTCACCGGCGGAGTCGGAGCGGGGAAAAGCCTGCTATTGGCATATCTTGAGGAGAAATACGGGGCCTGTGTCGTCCGAACCGATGAGCTGGCCCAGGAGCTGATCAGGCCGGGAACAGACCTGCACGGCAGTCTTCAGGAGCTTTTTCGCGGGAAAAATGCCTTTGATCCGGAGGGAGGATTGATTCGGACGAGGGCGGCGGAGCTGATTTTCAAAGATCCGACCCTGCGCGCGCGAATGAATGATTTGATTCACCCTGCGGTCAAGACAGAGCTGATCCGGCAGATTGCCGACAGGAAAAAGGAAGGAAGAACCCCCTACTTCGTTGTGGAAGCGGCGCTTCTGATTGAGGACGGTTACAAAAAAATCTGTGATGAATTATGGTATATTTACGCGGATGAGAATCGTCGCAGAGACCGATTGAGAAAGTCGCGGGGCTACAGCGATGAGAAGATCAATGCGATTTTCGCCTCCCAGTTATCTGAGGAGCTTTTTCGAAGGAACTGTACACATGTGATTGACAACAGCGGAAGTGTGGAAGAATCCTATCGGCAGATTCGGAGTATTTTAGGTGATGGAATTATTTAGTGTGAGGAGCGGCAGCAGCGGAAATTGCGTGTGTGTCGGGACAGATCAGAGTCATGTGATGGTAGACGCAGGGATCAGCGCCAAACGGATCGAGGCGGGCCTTAACTCTTTTGATATGACCAGCTTAGATATGGACGCGATCCTGCTGACGCATGAACACTCTGATCACATCAGCGGACTGGGTGTTCTGGCCCGGAAGTATCACCTGCCGATCTATGCCACCCAGGGGACAATAGACGCCGTTGCCACAAAGCGGAGTCTGGGAACCATTGACCCATCGCTCTATCATGTGATTCGACCGGACCAGACATTTACAATCGGAGATATGGAGATCTGTCCCATGCATATCTCTCATGACGCGGCGGATCCCGTGGCTTATACCATGCGGCAAAGAACAGAAGATGGGGATAAGAGGGTCGCCGTCTGCACCGACCTCGGCGCCTATGACGACTATACGATAGAGCGCCTTCAGGGAATGGACGCCATGCTTCTGGAGGCCAACCACGATGTGAAAATGCTGGAGGTCGGGCCCTATCCCTATCCTCTCAAGCAGAGAATCCTGGGATCTCGGGGACACCTGTCCAACGAATCCTCGGGGCAGCTTCTGGGGCGGCTTTTGCATGACAAGATCAAGCATATTCTGCTGGGTCATCTCTCGCATGAGAACAATCTGGAAGAACTGGCCTACGAGACAGTTCGTCTGGAGGTGACGCTGGGAGATAATCCCTATCAGGGCAGCGACTTTCCGATTACGGTAGCCCACAGAGATCGTCCCTCCGTGAGGGTTGTTGTCTGAATACAGGAAGAAAGGACCGGATAAAGGAGAAGCATATGGAGAAGACCAAAGTAATTATTACTGTTGTCGGCAAGGATACGGTAGGGATTATTGCCGCGGTCTGCACCTATTTGGCTCAGGAGCAGATCAATATCTTAGACATTTCCCAGACCATTGTAAACGGCTACTTCAACATGATGATGATCGTTGACTTTGACCGTGCTCTTCTGCAGCTTGAAGATGTGCAGAAGAGTCTAGATCAGATCGGCAGGGATAAGGGAGTGCAGATCAAGTGCCAGAAGGAAGAGATCTTTGAGATGATGCACCGCGTTTGATTGACCGTGTCAGAGGAGACCAGTTCATCCGCTCCCGAAAAGCGGGCTAAGACAGCGCGCGTGACAACAAGAAGAAAGTGCGCGTGACAATAGGAAATGATATGAGGATATGCAATGATTAGCCAGTATGAGGTTCTTGAGACAAATCACATGGTAGAAGAGGAGAACCTGGACGTCCGTACCATTACCATCGGCATCAGCCTTCTCGACTGCATTGATTCTGATTTAGATTCTGTCAATGAGAAGATTTACACCAAGCTGACCAGCGTCGCGCGGGATCTGGTCAAGGTGGGAAGTCAGATAGAACGGGAGTATGGGATCCCCATCGTCAACAAGAGGGTTTCCGTCACCCCCATCGCTCTGGTGGGCGCCGCGGCCTGTAAGAGACCAGAGGATTTTGTGACTATCGCTCACACGCTGGATAAGGCGGCCCATCAGCTGGGAATCAATTTCATCGGCGGCTACTCCGCCCTGGTTTCCAAGGGGATGACGGCCGCGGAGGAGAACCTGATCCGATCGATCCCCCAGGCTCTGGCTGAGACCGAGCTGGTCTGCGCTTCTGTAAATCTTGCCTCCACCAGGACAGGGATCAACATGGACGCTGTCCGCCTCATGGGAGAGATCGTACACGAGACTGCGGTCTACACGAAAGAGGAGGATTCTCTGGGATGCGCCAAGCTCGTGGTTTTCTGCAATGCCCCCGATGACAACCCCTTTATGGCCGGTGCCTTCCATGGGGTGACGGAGGCGGATGCGATTATTAATGTCGGCGTCTCCGGGCCGGGTGTGGTCAAGACAGCTCTGGAGTCTGTCAGGGGAGAGAGCTTTGAAATCCTCTGTGAGACGATTAAGAAGACGGCCTTTAAGATTACCCGCGTGGGGCAGCTGGTGGCCAAGGAGGCTTCTAAGCGTCTGAACATCCCCTTCGGGATCATTGACCTGTCTTTGGCCCCGACGCCGGCGATCGGAGATTCTGTCGCGGATATTCTGGAGCTGATCGGATTGGAACGGGTGGGGGCTCCCGGTACGACCGCGGCCCTGGCCCTGCTCAATGACCAGGTCAAAAAGGGCGGCATTATGGCCTCGTCCTATGTCGGGGGCTTATCCGGAGCCTTTATCCCTGTCTCGGAGGATCAGGGAATGATTGACGCTGTACAGGCCAATGCCCTGACCCTGGAGAAGCTTGAGGCAATGACCTGCGTCTGCTCTGTGGGACTTGACATGATTGCCATCCCCGGGGCCAGCAGCGCGGATACCATTTCCGGGATTATCGCGGATGAGATGGCAATTGGTATGATCAATCAGAAGACGACGGCGGTTCGTCTGATTCCTGTCATCGGCAAAGACGTCGGAGACAGTGTGGAGCTGGGAGGTCTGCTCGGAACAGCTCCCGTACAGCCGGTATCCGCTTTCGGATGCTCGGATTTCGTGAACCGCGGCGGCAGAATTCCAGCTCCCATACACTCCTTTAAAAATTAAGCGCAGCCTTTGTCATGTTTTAGCAGCACGGAGTTTCCGGCTCAGTCGGGTCCTCTGGCTTTTTCCTGCTGCGATTTGACCTGCGTTTCTTTAAGTCGGTCTCATCCGCTCCCAGGAAGACAGCTCGTCTGATGGAGGAATCGCCGAATTTATCCCGAATCTGATCTACAGCGGCGTCCAGTTGATCCAGTTTCCTGTTTTTTCCGGCATCAAAGAGATCCATCTGATAGCTGCCGCTGTCCTTGTCAATCTCCGAGCCGCGAACGCCGAGCAGACGAAGAGGCCTTCCATCCCAGAGCTCATGTAAGAGAGACAAGGCGGTCTCATAGATGGTCTGCGTTGAGGAACTGGATCGGTTTAACCTTGTCTGCCGGGAGGCGGAGACGAAGCTGCTGTCCTTGTAGTAGACGCCGACCAGACGGATTTTGTCCCCCTGAAGCCTGATCCGGGCAGCCAGAGTTTCGCAGAGAGAGAGGAGAATGAGCCTGGCTTCTTCCCGGTCGACCAGATCGTGAGAGATCGTGATTTCATTGGAGAAGCCTCTGCTTTTCCTGTGACGGGAAGTCAGGTCTGACGGTTCCGTCCCGTTGGCGTAGGCCAGCATCTGGGATCCGTGCTTTCCAAAGTGCGAGACCAGAAGATCCTCAGGTGTCCCGGCCAGATCTCCGATGGTCAGAATGCCGAGACTCTTGAGCTTTTGGGCTGTAGATTCGCCCACGAAGAGGAGATCAGCCGCGGGAAGAGGCCACATTTTCCGGGGAATCTCCCGGGGCCAGAGCGTGTGAACCCGGTCCGGCTTGGTGAAGTCAGAGGCCATCTTAGCCAAAAGATGGTTGGAGGAAATGCCAACATTGACGGTGAAGCCTAGATCTCTGCGGATTTCATCCTTGAGCTTGTGGGCAAAAAGGACCGGATCGCCATAGAGGCTGGCGGTTCCGGTCATATCACAGAAGGCCTCGTCGATGGAAAAGGGATCCACGGCAGGGGCGTATTTGCGCAGAAGGTCCATCAGAGCCTGAGATTGCCGGGCGTAGAGAGAATAATCGCCGGGGACGAGGATCAGGGAGGGACACTTGCGCAGGGCCTGGCTGACCGGCTCTCCGGTGACGATTCCGTATCGCTTGGCGGGGATGGACTTGGCGGTAATAATGCCATGCCTGGTTTTGGGATCGCCTCCGATGGCAGAGGGGAGATCGCGCAGGTCTACTTTGTCGATGCCCTTTGCCATGCGGTCTGACGCGGTCCAGGAGAGAAAGGCGGAGTTGACGTCGACGTGAAAGATAATGGGATCGGGCATAACTCAATCGTCTTCTTCCTCGTCCTCCGTGGTGGAGTAGACGGTTCGCTTTCTGGCCATCTCATCGCTCTCCAGATATTCGTCGTAGCTGGATACCTTGTCGACAATAGTTCCATTCGGCAGGATCTCGATGATGCGGTTGGCTGTGGTCTGTACGACCTGGTGGTCGCGGGAAGAGAAAATGAGGACGCCCGGGAACTTGGTCAGTCCGGTGTTTAAGGCTGTGATGGACTCCATATCCAGGTGGTCGGTGGGCTCGTCCAGCATGAGGACATTGGAGCCCTCGATCATCATGCGGGAGAGGAGGACACGAACTCTCTCACCTCCGGAGAGGACCCGCATCTTCTTGTTGCCGTCTTCGCCGGCAAAGAGCATGCGGCCCAAAAATCCGCGGACATAGGTGGCGTCCTTGATCTCGGAGAACTGGGTCAGCCAGTCGGCGATGATCATGTCGTTGTCAAAAATCTTGCTGTTGTCCTTGGGAAAGTAGGACTGAGAGGTGGTGATGCCCCACTTGTAGCTCCCCTCATCGGGCTCCATCTGGCCGGCCAGAATCTGGAAGAGGACGGACTTGGCAGCCTCGTTCGAGCCTACCAGGGCGACCTTGTCGGTGGAATTGAGGTTAAAGGTCAAATGATCTAAGAGCAGTTCTCCATCGATGGTCTTGGTCAGGTTCTCCACGGAGAGAACCTCATTTCCGATCTCTCTCTTGGGGCGGAAGTCAATGTAGGGATACTTGCGGGAGGAGGGACGGATATCGTCCAGTTCAATCTTTTCCAACGCCTTCTTGCGGGAGGTTGCCTGCTTGGACTTGGAGGCGTTGGCCGCGAAGCGGGAGATGAACTCCTTGAGCTCCTTGATCTGCTCCTCCTTCTTCTTGTTGGCCTCCTTGCGCTGCTTCATGATCAGCTGAGAGGACTCGTACCAGAAGTCGTAGTTGCCGGCGTAGAGTTGGATCTTTCCATAGTCAATGTCGGCAGTGTGGGTGCAGACCTTGTTCAGGAAATAGCGGTCATGGGAGACCACAATGATTGTATTTTCAAAGTTGATTAAGAACTCCTCCAGCCAGGCGATGGCGTCCAGATCCAGATGGTTGGTCGGCTCGTCTAAGATGAGGATGTCAGGGTTTCCAAAGAGAGCGCGTGCCAGAAGGATCTTGACCTTGATGTCTGTGGGGACATCTTTCATGACAGAGTAGTGCCAGTTAGGGTCAACAGAGAGGCCGTTGAGCAGGGTCTGGGCGTCGGATTCCGCGTTCCAGCCGTCCATCTCGGCGAACTCGGCTTCCAGCTCCGCCGCCTTGACGCCATCCTCATCTGAGAAATCGGGTTTGGCGTAAATGGCGTCCTTTTCCTTCATAATCTCATAGAGGCGGGCATTGCCGGAGATGACCGTGTCAAGGACTGTGTAATCGTCGTATTTAAAATGATCCTGCTCCAGGACGGACAGTCTCTGACCGGGACTGATGACGATGTCGCCTGTGGTCGGCTCCAGAGCGCCGGAGAGGATGCGGAGAAAGGTGGACTTGCCGGCTCCGTTGGCGCCGATCAGACCATAACAATTCCCCTCGGTGAATTTGACATTCACATCTTCAAAGAGGGCCTTCTTGCCGAAACGAAGAGATACGTTGACTGCCTGGATCATGCTTGTTCTTCCTTGTCTTAGATTAGTGTATGAATGGTATGGGCGTCAGAATACGTTCACAGATGACATGGGCCCATTGCCAGAGTTCTGGTCAAGTGTACACGATTTGCCCCGCTTTTGCCAGGAGAGCAGGGGGAGTGCAGAAGGAAACCTGTTGGTGTCTTACAAGCGATCTTCGACGATGTTTACAATTAAAAACAGAGATTCAGGGGAAATTTGTTGATTTTCCATGATAAAGACCCTACACTTTATTTATAACGTTTGATGGGGCCGTGTGGCAGACGGCTACTAGGATGTTACGCAAATCTATTAGGAGGAACCAACATGAAAAGAACTATGAAAACCATGGATGGTAACCATGCAGCGGCACATGCTTCTTATGCATTTACCGATGTAGCGGCTATGTATCCCATCACCCCCTCGTCAGTGATGCCTGAGGCAACCGATGAGTGGGCCAACCAGGGGCGCAAGAACCTCTTCGGCCAGGTCGTACAGATCACCGAGATGCAGTCCGAGGCCGGCGCTGCCGGTGCCGTCCACGGTTCTCTTGCCGCAGGCGCCCTCACCACGACCTATACCGCGTCTCAGGGTCTTCTGCTGATGATCCCCAACCTCTACAAGATCGCCGGTGAGAGACTGCCGGGCGTCTTCGATGTGTCCGCCAGGGCCATCGCTTCTCACGCACTGAGCATTTTCGGAGATCATTCCGATGTATACGCCGCCCGTCAGACAGGCGTCTGCATGCTCTGTGAGTCGTCTGTACAGGAGGTTATGGACCTGACGCCTGTAGCGCACGCCGCTGCCCTGAAGGGGCGTCTTCCCTTCATCAATTTCTTCGATGGCTTCCGCACCTCCCATGAGATCCAGAAGATCGAGACCTGGGACTACGAGGACCTCAAGGATTTCGTTGACCAGGATGCCTTAAAGGCCTTCCGTCAGAATGCGCTTAATCCCACACATCCCCGTGAGATGGGGTCTGCACAGAACCCCGATATCTTCTTCCAGACCCGTGAGGCATCCAACCAGGCTTATGATGATATGCCAGCGATCGTTGAGCACTACATGGATCTGGTGAACCAGAAGCTTGGCACCAATTACGGTCTCTTTAATTACTATGGCGCCCCGGATGCGGAGTCAGTGATTATCGCTATGGGCTCTGTCTGTGAGACCATCGATGAGACCATTGACTTTTTGATGGCCCGCGGCGAGAAGGTCGGTGTTGTCAAGGTTCGTCTCTATCGTCCTTTCGTTGCAGAGAAGTTGATTGAGGCAATTCCCGACACAGTCAAGAGGATCAATGTCCTTGACCGCACCAAGGAGCCCGGCGCTCTTGGCGAGCCCCTCTTCCTCGATGTTGTTGCGGCCCTGCGAGGCAGCAAGTTCGATCAGGTTCCCGTCTTCGGCGGCCGCTATGGTCTTGGCTCTAAGGACACCACGCCCGGCCAGATCATTTCCGTATTCAAGAATGACGAGAAGAAGGAATTCACGATTGGCATCAAGGATGATGTAACCCACCTCTCTCTCGATGTTCATGAGAATCCGGTTACCACTCCCAAGGGGACTACCAACTGCAAGTTCTGGGGACTTGGCGCAGACGGAACCGTTGGAGCCAACAAGAACTCCATCAAGATCATCGGCGATAACACCGATATGTATGCCCAGGCTTACTTCGACTATGATTCCAAGAAGTCCGGAGGCGTTACCGTGTCTCACCTGAGATTCGGCCATACCCCCATCCGTTCGACCTATCTGATCAGCCAGGCCAACTTCGTAGCATGCCACTGCCAGGCATATATCTACAAGTATCCCATGGTTCAGGATCTGGTTCCCGGCGGCACCTTCCTCTTCAACACCCAGTGGACCGAGGATGAATTAGATGAGAAGCTTCCCGGACAGGTAAAGCGCTTCATCGCCGAGAATGATATCAACTTCTACATTATCGACGGTGTAAAGATCGGTAAGGAGATTGGCCTTGGAAGACGGATCAACACCGTTCTCCAGTCCGCTTTCTTCTCTTTGACCAAGCTGATTCCCGAGGAGCAGGTATTGAAGCTCATGAAGGATGCGGCTAAGGCATCTTACGCCAAGAAGGGTGATAACGTTGTTAAGATGAACTGGGATGCCATCGACGCCGGTGCAACCGCTTACCACAAGGTAAATGTTCCCGCCTCCTGGAAGGATGCCAAAGATGATGACCTTGAGGCTGCCGTTCCCTCAACCGGACGCGCAGACGCAATCGCCTTTGTCAAGAATATCCAGCAGAAGGTCAATGCACAGACCGGCAACAGGCTTGCTGTATCTGACGTTCTTCCCTATCAGGACGGTTCCACTCCGAACGGGACGGCAGCTTACGAGAAGCGCGGTGTCGCAACTGATGTTCCCGTGTGGAATTCTGACAACTGTATCGGATGCGGCTTCTGCTCTTACGTTTGCCCGCACGCAGCGATTCGTACGATTGCTCTGACTGATGACGAAGTTGCCAATGCTCCCGAGGGCTTTGCAGCCAAGGATCTCAGACCCACCGATTACAAGTACGCTGTTGTTGTATCCGCTTACGATTGTACCGGATGCGGCTCCTGCGCCAATGTATGTCCCGGCATGAAGGGCAACAAGGCTCTGACCATGCAGAACTTCGAGGAGAACGAGGGTGAGCAGAAGTACTTCGACTACGCAGTTGAGCTTCCCGTCAAGGATGATGTTGTAGAGAAGTTCAAGCCCAATACGGTCAAGGGTTCCCAGTACAAGCAGCCCCTGCTTGAGTTCTCAGGCGCTTGCGCAGGCTGCGGAGAGACTCCTTATGCCAAGCTGATCACTCAGCTCTTTGGCGATCGCATGTACATTGCCAATGCAACAGGATGTTCTTCCATCTGGGGCAACTCTTCACCCTCTACACCCTATACGGTAGATGCCAAGGGACACGGACCCGCATGGTCCAACTCACTCTTTGAGGATGCGGCCGAGTTCGGTTACGGCATGCTCCTGGCTCAGAACGCTATGCGCGACAAGCTGAAGAACAAGCTGGATGCCCTGGAGAAGACCACAGCTTCCGCAGGCTTGAAGGATGCGATTGCAGTCTGGAAGGAGACCTTCCGTGTCGGCGCAACAAATGGCGCCGCGACCGATATCCTGATTGCCGAGCTTGAGAAGGAGGGATCTGAGGCCGCAAAGGAGATCCTTGACGAGAAGAGCTTCCTGGCCAAGAAATCCCAGTGGGTATTTGGCGGTGACGGATGGGCCTATGATATCGGCTTCGGCGGTGTTGACCACATCCTGGCATCCGGCAAGGATATCAACGTCATGGTTTACGATACGGAGGTTTACTCCAATACGGGCGGTCAGTCCTCCAAGTCAACACCGATCGGCGCGGTTGCCCAGTTCGCTGCCGGCGGTAAGGAGACTAAGAAGAAGGATCTTGCGTCCATTGCCATGAGCTATGGCTATGTGTATGTTGCTCAGATCTCTCAGGGCGCCGACATGCAGCAGACGGTCAAGGCAATTGCCGAGGCAGAGGCTTATCCGGGTCCCTCTCTGATCATCGCCTACGCGCCCTGCATTAACCACGGTATCAAGAAGGGCATGAGCAAGGCGCAGACAGAGGAGAAGCTGGCAGTTCAGTCCGGTTACTGGTTCAACTTCCGCTTCAATCCCCAGGCTGACAGCAAGTTCTCTCTTGATTCCAAGCAGCCCAGCGGAGACTATAAGGAATTCCTTCTTGGTGAGAACAGATACGCGGCCCTGCAGAAGTTCGACCCGCAGAAGGCAGCCGAACTCTTCGCCAAGTCCGAGCAGGATGCGAGAGATAAGTATGAACACCTTCAGAAGCTGGTGAACCTCTACAAAAAGCCGGAAGACTGATTCCAAAAAGAGTCACTTCAAATTCCAAAGAGGATCACCTCGAATCAAAGAGTATGAGGCTCTCATATGACCTGATAAACAGTCCCCGAGCTTAGGCCCGGGGGCTGTTTATCTTGTCAAGATTTTCCAGTGATGATAGAATGATCCATATGTTACGAAAGGATGTAGCCATTATGCCAGAGACTTCAGAGATCAAATTCAATATTCTGCCAAATGATGCGGATATCGATCGCTTTGGCGATACGGACAGGGATCGACTTCAGGACGAGGAGACCAATCCGTCTGAAGAGGAGAACTTCGATCGGCCTGATGATGAAGAGGTTGATTCGGCCGAAGAGCAGTTCAACAGTGAGGATATGGCTTTTCTGGCTGAGATTGATTCCTTCCGCCAGAAGGCGACACAGCTGCAGAATCTGATCCTGTCCAGGCAGAACCAGGTCCGGGAGCTGGATGCGATTGTCCGGGTCAAGGAGGAGGAGAAATCCCGCCTGAATCAACTGATTTCTGAGAAGAAGGAAGAGGCGGACAGCATCGCCGGAGATGTCGAGGATCAGGTTGACCGGGTTCTCAGCAAGCTGTCCGGCGATATGGGAGCTCTCAATCAGAAGCTTTCGGATTCCCTGAAGCAGACAGAGGAGAGCAGGGCTGATCAGGATGCCTTTCTCAGGGATCAGATGAGCCAGATGCAGTCGTCTGTGACAGGACAGCTTCAGCAGATGACAAGCGGGATGGATCAGCAGATGAGCCGGATGACCCGGAATATGGGGGATCAGGTGAGTCAGATGCAGTCATCTGTGACAGGACAGTTTCAGCAGATGACGAGCGGGATGGACCGGCAGATGAGCCAGCTGACCCAGAATATGGGAGATCAGCTGAGTCAGATGCAGTCGTCTGTGACAGGGCAGTTTCAGCAGATGACGAGCGGGATGGATCAGCAAGTGAACCAGTTGACCCAGAACATGGGAGATCAGGTGAGCCAGCTGGCCCAGAATATGGATCAACAGCTGAATCAGCTGACCCAGGACATGGGAAGTCAGGTGACGCAGATGACCCGGGATATGGACGGGCAGATGCTGGGGATGCGATCCAAGCTGGATGATACCGTAAAAATGATGTCGGAGGAGCTGACAGAGGCGATCGCCAGCATGAATGGAGGACTTGACGGAGTCAAATCCGACATTGCCAATAAGGTGCACAAGGAAAACGTCCAATCCTATCGAAATATTCAGGCCCTTCTGAAGGAACTGGATCATAGGGAAGAGGAGTTAAAAGAGGCTGATTCGAGAGCAACTTCACTCAGAAAACGCTTTGCGCTGGTTTCGACCTTCGCCGCTGTTGATTTTGTCGCTCTGCTTGTGATTCTGCTGAAACTGTTTGGAATATTCTGATGATGATATCGAGGGGAAATGCAGCAGTTTTGCTGCATTTTTCTTTTAGACAATAAAGTGCCTGAGGAGAAAAGATGAATCGTGATGATCTGATTTGGGTGCTGGGACATAAGAATCCGGATACGGACGCCATATGCTCGGCAATTGCCTATGCTAATTTCAAGAATATGACAGATAAGGGGACATATGTACCAAAGAAGGCGGGAGAGATGAACGAGGAGACTCGCTATGTCTTAAAAACCTTCCAGTGTGAGGAGCCGGAAACGGTATTTGATGTCAGCGCCCAGATTAAGGATCTGGCCCTTAAATACACGCCGGGCGTTAAGGGCAGCTACTCCCTGCGAAGGGCCTGGGAGCAGATGCGCGAGCTGAATGTGGTCACGCTTCCGATTGTCAATGACAAAGGCCAGGTGGAGGGGATCATCACTTCTGATGACATTGCCAGGTCCTACATGAATGTCTATGACAACGAGACGATGAGTAGCTCCCGCACCTCCTACGCAAATGTTGTAGAGACCCTGGACGGGAGGCTCTGGACCGGCAATGACCACGGTGTCTTTCACAGGGGCAAGGTTGTGATCGGATCCGGCGACCGGGACAATATGCGGCGGGAGATCGCCGCCAATGACATGGTGATTACGGGAAATGCCTGGGAGAGACAGGTGATTGCCATCAATGAGAATCCCTCCTGCTTGATCATCTGCGGGGTGAACAGCGTGGAGGACTCTATTATTGCCATGGCCAGGGAGAAGGATATCGTGATTATCTCTACGACCTATGATATCTTCACGACGGCCCGCCTGATTCATCAGGCCATGCCGATCCGCCAGTTCATGACGATGAGCAAGAATCTGATCTGGTTTGGGATGGATGACTATTTGGAGGATGTGACGGACCGGCTCAACAAGATCCGGCACAGGGATTTCCCGATTGTTGACGAACAGATGCACTATGTGGCGATGTTTTCCCGCAGGATCCTCTTGTCCAAGCAGAAGAAAAAGGTGATCCTGGTCGACCACAATGAAAAGAATCAGGCGGTGGACGGGATTGAGGACGCGGATATTCTGGAAATCATCGATCATCACAGGCTTGGAAGCCTGGAGACGATCAGCCCCATTGTCTTTCGCAATCAGCCCCTGGGCTGCTCCTGCTCCATTATTTATCAGATGTATCAGGAAAAGAAGATCGAGATTCCAAGGAAAATCGCGGGCCTGATGTGTTCGGCCATCCTCTCGGACACACTGATGTTCCGTTCCCCCACCTGCACACCCTATGACGAGGCCGCGGCGAGAACCCTGGCAGAGATTGCGGATATTGACATTGAAGAGCACGCAATGGCCATGTTCGAGGCGGGGAGCAACTTCAGGAACAAGTCTACGGAGGAGATTATGTTCACGGATTTTAAGACCTTCACCGCGGGGGATGTCAATTTTGGCGTCTCCCAGGTGTCCAGCGTCTCCGCCAAGCAGTTGGCAGCAATCAAGGAAAAACTGCTCAAGTACATGGAGACGGTCATTGTGGAGAAAAATCTGCATATGATCTTCGTCATGCTGACAAATATTTTGGAGCAGAGCACCGAGCTGCTCTATGCGGGGACGGACAGCCGGGATATCGTTCTTGACGCTTATGGAGAAGATCGGATGGCAGAGAATTCCGCGATCCTCCCAGGAGTTGTATCCAGAAAGAAGCAGGTGGTGCCGCAGATGATTGAGGCGATTCACTACCGGTCCATCTGAAGAGAAAGGAATGGGAAGAGGAATGGAGAGAGGAATGAAGAAAGAATCCTGGAAGCCGGGCAATATGCTCTATCCCCTTCCGGTCGTGATGGTCAGCTGTAGAAACAAGGCGGGAGAGGATAATATTCTGACTGTGGCCTGGACAGGAACCATCAATACCAATCCTCCCATGCTGTCAATTTCGATCCGCCCCTCCCGTCACTCCTATCTGATGATTCAGGAGAGCGGCGTTTTCACAGTGAATCTAACGACCCGTGAGTTGATGCGAGCTACGGATTTCTGCGGGGTGACCTCAGGGAAAGACCTGGATAAATTTCAGCGTTGCAATCTCACGAAAGAGGAGGCGGAATTGATCAGCTGTCCCATGATCGCGGAGAGCCCGGTCAATATGGAGTGCAGGGTTCGCCAGGAGATAGCGCTGGGGAGCCACTCCATGTTTCTTGCGGACGTCCTGCGGATTCATGCCGACAGCAGATATATGGATGAGAGGGGCAAGTTCTGCCTGGAAAAGGCGGATCCGATTGTTTACAGCCACGGGAGTTATTATGATCTGGGGCAGGAACTGGGGACCTTTGGCTGTTCGGTGAGAAAGAGATAGAAAGAGGCGAAGAGAACATATGCTGAGAACACGCGCTGAAAACACGCGCGATACAGGCTTGCCGATATGAAATATTCCGTGTGAAAAGGAGCAGGATATGGCCGACAGAAAGGCAATCAGTCTGGCGGATCATTTTGATGACAGGAAGCTTTTGCGTTTCACCAGCCACTCCATTTTGACCATGATTTTCACGTCCATTTACGGCATTGTGGACGGCTTTTTTGTGTCCAATTACGCCGGAGAAGTTGCCTTTGCGGCTCTGAATCTGGTGATGCCCCTTCTGATGTTGATCGCGGCAGTGGGCTTTATGTTCGGTACAGGCGGCGTCGCCCTGGTCTCTCTGAAGCTGGGACAAAAGGAGGAGAGACAGGCAAAGGAGATTTTTTCTCTGACAACCTATACTCTTATGGTCCTGGGGATCCTTCTCTCTTTGCTGGGATACCTGTTTGCCCCGCAGGCGGCAGTGCTTCTGGGAGCTTCGGAGGAACTGCTTCCCTATGGCGTTCTCTATGCCAGGATCAGTATGGTCAGCATGACCGCCTTTATGCTGCAGCACTTTTTTCAGAGCTTTCTGATCGCCGCGGAACGCCCCCGCATGGGCTTTTGGATCACGGTAATTGCCGGCGTGACGAACATGATCCTCGATTATGTCTTTGTGGCAGGATTTGGCCTCGGGCTGGCAGGGGCTGCCTGGGCAACCGTGGGAAGCGAACTGGTGGGAGGGCTGGTTCCTCTGGTCTTTTTTATTCTGCCCAATAAGACTCCGCTGCGATTGGGAAAGACAGGCTGGATGCCCTGGGCTCTGGTGAAAACCTGTACCAACGGCGCCAGTGAGTTCTTGTCCAACGCCGCCGCCTCCTTTATCGGCATGCTCTACAACAGACAGCTCCTTTGCTACATGGGGACCAATGGAATTGCGGCTTACGGTGTGATTAT
Organism: Shuttleworthella satelles DSM 14600; assembly: GCF_000160115.1. Taxonomy (GTDB): domain Bacteria; phylum Bacillota; class Clostridia; order Lachnospirales; family Lachnospiraceae; genus Shuttleworthia; species Shuttleworthia satelles. The sequence goes on along the minus strand of NZ_GG665866.1, from coordinate 884,431 downwards.
GTACGTCAATTTCATTTTTGTGGGCATTTTCTTTGGCTACGCCATGGGCGTTTCTCCAATCATCAGTTACCAGTATGGAGCCAGGAATCAGGCGGAATTGCGCAATCTCTTTCGGCGCAGTCTGTCTCTCCTCGCAGGGGCCAGTCTGATTCTGACGCTTCTGGCGGAACTCAGCGCCGGTCTTCTGGCTGGGATTTTCGTCGGCTACAATCCACAGCTGTATGCGCTGACCGTGCGCGGGATGAGAATTTACAGCGTCGCTTATCTTTTTATGGGATTCAATATATTCGGTTCAGCCCTCTTTACAGCTCTGGGCAATGGAAAAGTGTCAGCGGTTTTGTCCCTGGTCAGGTCTGTCCTTTTGCAGGTCGTTCTTGTGCTGCTTTTGCCGCTTATTTTGGGAGGGACCTCTCTCTGGATGATTGCGGCCCTGGTCGAGACGGGGGCTATCCTTCTGACGGGCTTTCTTGTGACGCGGTATCGAGAGAAATATCGGCTCTATTGAAGCAGGAGATCTACGATCTGCATATAGACTTCATCGTAGCGGATTTTCCAGTTGTAGCAGAGGGCTTCAGCCTGTTCTTTCCCGGTCACGTGCAAATCGAGACGGATGATTTCCTGATTCCCCTCTCTGGCAATCAGGCGGACAATATAGCCGCCGCCGACAGACCTGTCATAATTGGCGGTCAGGGAGTTCTCCCGGCAGATTCGTTTGCCCTGAGATGAGAGATAGGCCCGGATGTCTCCGGCGATTGCCTCGCTGATACGGTCCGAGAAGGCCTCAAGAGTTCTCTCGCCCTCCTCGCTGAGTCTGTAGAGGTGAACTGTGGATCTGGGACCCTCGATCAGCATTTGGCTTTCAAGCAGTTCAAAGATGACAGACTGAACGCGAAAGTAGTCCGCGTAGCGGAAATCTGTGAAAAAGTCTGTGATCTGCGACTTGCTCAAGGGCTCCTGAGCGGAGTGGATCAATTGCAAAACCATTATTTTGAAGAGGAGATTCTGTTCGGTCAAAATGAAATCCTTCCCTGCCATGGCATAAGCTTTTCTGGCCGGCTTAGCTTGCCTGGCGCCCGGCAATGGCCCAGACAGTTGCGGCTACAAGAAGCGACTCAATATCCTGCCTGTTCATAAAATTTAAAATAATGATAGCATACGCAGAATATATAAGATATACTTCCAGTATTGAATTCATCACATATAGGTCCGTTTGGACAATGAAATTCACTTTGAAATCATTCGTCGAATCAAATATTCATTTTTGAGGAGTTGCTGATGGCTACAAGTGCTATGGAAGCCCGTTACAAAACCCTGAAGCTGGTCGATTTAAAGGCCATTGCCAAGAAGAGGGGGATCAAGCGCGTCACAAATCGACGCAAGGCGGATCTGATCGCCGAGATGGTGGCTTTAGATGCCAGAGAGACTGAGGATGTCGCGGCGGCGGAGAGAGCGCTGAGGACAGGAAAGATCACAGAGAAGTCGACGGGAAGCGAGACGGAAGAGGCAGAGAATGCCGCTTCGACCGATGGAGAAGCTGTAAAACCGGTCAGGCGGAGAGGAAGACCCCGGAAGAAGCGGGTTGAGGATCAGCTGTCCGCCGATACAACCGCGGTCGCTGAGAGCGCGGGCTCGGAAGAGCAGAAGAGAGAGAGCGGGAATCCGGAGAATTCTCAACCATCGCCTGAGATCGGGCGCGCAAAGCGGAGGACACCTGCTCGAAGGACAGAGAACCAGCTGTCAGAGGACCAGTCGAGGGAGGAAATCGGGAAGACCCAGCACCGCCCCAAGAGACATATGGACCTGGGAGTGGAAGAAGAATCCGCGGACGCGGCGGGACACGGGGGATATTCCGGCTTCTACCGCAGATACAATGAACAGGGGCTTGACCGGCCCCGTCGCCATGAGCAGGAACAGACTTCCGACCGGCCCCGCCGCCATGAGCAGGAACAGACCTCCGACCGGCCCCGCCGCCATGAGCAGGAACAGACCTTTGATCGGCCCCGTCGCCATGAGCAGGATTCAGCCGATTCGCGCAGGAGTTACGACTCCAGGGATGAATCGAGGGGAGACAGGCAGGAGACCTACCACGAGTCGCCGCGCAGATCCTACAGTGAGTATGGCCACAGCTTCAGGCCTCACAGGGAAGAAGTCAGCGATGCCGTTTCTCCCCAGCTGGCTGAACAGATGTCTGACGCCAGCGAGGCTGATGGCATTTTAGAGATTATGCCCGATGGATACGGCTTTTTGCACACGGATAATTTCCTGACGGGAGAGGACGACGCCTATGTGGCGCCCTCTCAGATCCGCCGCTTCGCCATGAAAACCGGCGACCGGGTCGAGGGGCTTAAGAAGAGAAATAATCCCACAGATAAGTTCGCTGCCCTCCTTCGGATCAACAGTATCAATGGACGTAATCCGGAGGAGCTGCGGGGCCGTCAGTCCTTTGAGAATCTGACGCCGATTTTCCCAAGGGAGCGGCTGCGTCTCGAGCGAAAAGGAAGTTCGGTCGCCAGCCGTGTCATTGATCTGATTGCCCCCATCGGCAAGGGCCAGAGAGGACTGATCGTCTCTCCGCCCAAGGCAGGCAAGACGACCCTGCTCAAGGAAGTGGCCAAGAGTGTGCAGGAAAACCATCCCGAGATGCACATGATGATCCTCCTGATCGATGAGCGCCCCGAGGAGGTCACCGACATGAAGGAGACCATCGTGGGCGACAATGTGGAGATCATCTATTCCACCTTCGACCAGATGCCTGATCACCACACCAAGGTCTCTGAAATGGTAATTGAACGCGCCAAGCGCCTGGTGGAACAGGGGGAGGACGTGATCATTCTCCTGGATTCTATTACCCGGCTGGCCCGCGCCTATAATCTGACGGTGACCTCTTCCGGCCGCATTCTCTCTGGGGGACTGGATACGGCGGCTCTTTATATGCCAAAGCGCTTCTTCGGAGCGGCCCGCAATATGAGAGAGGGCGGCAGTCTGACTGTTCTGGCGACAGCTCTTGTGGATACCGGCAGCCGTATGGACGATGTGGTCTACGAGGAGTTCAAGGGGACCGGCAATATGGAGCTGATTTTGGACAGAAGGCTGTCTGAACGCCGCATTTTCCCTGCGGTGGATATTGTGGCCAGCGGAACCAGAAGAGAAGACCTCCTGCTGGACGCTGACGAGATGGAAGCGGCCCGTATTATGCACCGGGGGATTAACGGCCGCCGGGCAGAAGAGAATACGGAGGATCTGCTCAATATGTTTGCCCACACCAAGGACAATAAGGACTTCATCCGGCAGCTTCTGCGTCATCCGATTTTTTGATCTTTGTTTGGGTACGCAGATGTTTGGATGATGTTTGTGTAGAAAGTTGCAGAATCCAGGACAGTCATTTTAAATGGATGGTTATATGAATATGAAGCATAAACAACTTAAGGTACTCGTTATTGGAACATGCTCCTGGGATACAATTATTGATATAGAGGATTTTCCTAAAAAAGCAGGCACCTGCTTTGCCAGTGCCCGCCGAGATGTACTAGGTGGAACGGCTTCCGGGAAAGCTATCAATTTACATAGATTGGGTTTTAATGTCACTTTGTTGACCAAACTGGCAAATGATGATGCAGGCCGAAAGATACGGGCCAGCTTAGAATCCGAGGGTATCAACTATCAGTATATTGAAGATGAGACTTCCACGGAAAGACATACGAATCTGATGAATAAAAATGGGGAGAGAATTAGTATTTATACGGACTATGGTAAATTTGGACAGGATTTTGACATCATTGCCTATGAAAAAAGCATTGAAGAGGCAGATATTATCCTGTTAGATATCTGTGAGTTTGTCAAACATCTATTCCCTATTCTCAAAAAACATAAACATAAAATCTGGGTGGATATTCATGATTTTGACGGGATAAATCCCTGGCATCAGGAATTTCTTCCTTTCGCAAATGCCGTTTTTATGAGTTCGGATGTCCTTAAGACAGAAGAAAAAGTGAAGGAGGTGGTAAGTGCTCTTCTTCGGGATAAACAATTCGTTGTTTGTACGCATGGTAAAAAGGGTGCAGAGTATTTTAGCCCGGACGGAAAAGAAATATTTCAGGATATTGTGGAGCAATTTTCTCCCGTTGACAGTAACGGCGCGGGAGACGCTTTTGTCTCAGGTTATCTTTACGGAGTCAAAAATGGGTTTCCAGCTGAGATATGTATGAAATACGCCACCCTTGTTTCGGGTTTTACGATTGCCTCTCCTTTCCTGTACAACCAGGATCTGTCCGTCGAAAATTTAGAACAAATGTATCAGCAGTATTTTGGCTGATTTGCGAGATGTTGAAGGGAGAGCGTTTGATTACAGCCCCTTTCGTAATCTGTGAAAGAAACGATTAAGGATAAGGATAAGATGCAAAAAGTGATTGGGAGATACCTTGCAAAAGATGAGAGACCGTGCTAATATAAAAAAGCTGTTTATCGGGATGTAAATAGTATCGTGTATGTCCGCAGGGACATGAAACAGGGAATCAACGTATCGTATCAATGATAAAGAGGTATCAGTATGAGACAGGGTATTCATCCGGATTATTATCAGGCAACAGTGACATGCAACTGCGGCAACAGCTTCGTCACCGGTTCGACCAAGGAGAACATTCACGTCGAGATCTGCTCCAAGTGCCATCCCTTCTACACCGGTCAGCAGAAGGCTGCCAAGGCCCGCGGACGCATCGACCGCTTCAACAAGAAGTACGGCATCAGCGAGTAATTCGATATCAGATCGCAAGAGAGGCTGTGACAATAGAAAGACGACCACTTATCGCGGCCGATCTTTTCTATAGGTCACAGTCTCTTTTCTTTATATCCAAGGTTACTGCGTAAATGCATTCTCTGTAAAATCTTCTGCCCTTCGCCGGGATATAACTTGATGACAGGGATCTGCAAATTGCAAATTGATATGTGACAGACAAATATGAGAATATAAAGGGTGATTTATGGCATATTCCGGTATTGGCGGACAAGCTGTTATTGAGGGGATCATGATGCGAAATCAGGATCGCTATGCCATCGCGGTTCGAAAGCCCGATGGACAGATTGAGGTCACAGTTGAAAATATAGGAAAGGGACAGCGCTTTGCCCGGATTCCCATTTTAAGAGGAACGGAGAACTTCCTGTCATCCCTCTTGCTGGGGATCAGAAGCCTGATGAAATCGGCAGAATATTTCGAAGATGAGGACAAGGAGCAAGGGGGAGATAGGGAAAATGCCGGCTCTCGAAGCGACGGGACTTGTCTGAGGACAAATGCGCCTGCGGGGGAAAAGCGAAAAGAAACGGCGGCACTCTTTGGAACGCTGGCCCTCTCCCTGCTGATTGCTCTGGCTCTGTTTCTTGCCCTCCCCTATGGTCTCTCCCGCTTCTTTGCCCGCGTGATTTCATCTTCGGCTCTTCTGGCACTTCTGGAGGGTGTTATTCGAGTGGCAATATTCTTGGTCTATCTGCTTTTCATCGGCAGGACAGAGGATATTCACCGAACCTATATGTATCACGGGGCGGAGCACAAGTGCATTAACTGTATTGAAAACGGTTGGGAACTGAATCTGGTCAATGTCCGCAGGGCGTCCTGCCGCCATAAGCGGTGCGGAACCAGCTTCATCTTCCTGGTTCTGATGATCTCTGTCTTCGTATTCATGCTGATTCGGGCTGACCAGCCCTTGCTGCAGCTTCTTCTTCGTATTTTGCTTGTGCCCTTGATCGCCGGGATTTCCTATGAGTTTATCCGTCTGGCAGGCCGAAGCGATGCGCGCTGGCTGCGGATTTTGTCTGCGCCCGGTCTGTGGATTCAGGGGCTGACGACGCAGGAGCCTGAGGATGAGATGATGGAAGTGGGCATTGCTTCTGTGGAGGCGGTCTTTGACTGGAAGACCTGGCAGAGGGAGAATCTAGGAACGGTTCGGGAGCATTCTGATTCGATCCATACGAAAATGGAAGGCGTGGAAGCCAAGGAGCGTGCAAATGACCTATCGGGAGGCCCTGACCTGGGGCAAAGAACAATTGCAGACAGCCCAGGTTCCTGACTTTGCGCTGGATGCAGGTTATCTTCTGGAATTTGCAAGCGGCAGAAGGCATGTAGACTTAATTCTGTCCGATGGAGAGCAGATGCCGGATGCTCTGCTCGGGAAATATCGCAGCTGCATCGAACGGCGGGCGCAGCGAATTCCCCTCCAGCAGATCACAGGAAGCCAGGCCTTTATGGGCCTTGACTTCATGGTCAATGAGCATGTCCTCTGCCCCCGGCAGGACACGGAGACTCTGGTGGAGGAGGGACTTACGATTCTTGCCTCGCTTCAATCGGGCAGCGTCAAAAATAGACAGGCAAACGCGGACAGAGAAATCCGTCTGCTTGATCTCTGTACCGGAAGCGGCTGCATCCTGATTTCCCTTCTCGCGCTCGCCCGGGGACAGGAAACACCGATACATGGACTGGCCGCTGATCTCTCGCCCGAGGCTCTGGCTGTCGCGAGAGAGAACGCCAAAAGAAATGGGGTATCCGCTGCATTTGTCCTCTCAGACCTCTTTGCGGAGATTGAGGGAAGCTTTGACCTGATTACGGCCAATCCCCCCTATATTCCCTCCGGGCAGCTGGAGGATCTGATGCCGGAGGTGAGAGATCACGAGCCCCGTATGGCTTTGGACGGGGATGAAGACGGACTCGCCTTCTACCGGCGAATCGCGGGTCAGGCTCCGGATTATCTGAGAGAAGGAGGCTGGCTCTTGATGGAAATCGCGTTCGATCAGGGACAGGCTGTCCGGCAGATGCTGGCCGACGGCCCCTTTGAGGAAATCGAGATCATACAGGACCTTTCAGGGAGGGATCGGGTTCTGAAAGGAAGGATGATACATGTTTGACAAGCTAGAAGATCTGGTTGCCCGCTACGAGGAAATCATGCGTCAGATCGCGGAGCCGGATATCGCCTCGGACGGAGCGAAATTCACGGAGCTGATGAAAGAACAGAGCGAGCTGGCCCCGATCGTGGAGACCTTTCGCGCCTATCAAAAGCAAAAACAGTCAATAGAGGATTCTCTGGAGCTGCTTGACGCGGAGTCCGATGAGGAGATGCGCCAGCTGGCCAAGGAAGAGCTGGCCGAGGCCAGGGCTTCGGCGGAGGAACTGGAAAATCAGCTCAAGGTCCTCCTTCTTCCCAAGGACAGCAATGATGACAGGAACGTGATCATTGAGATTCGCGGCGGCGCCGGAGGAGATGAGGCGGCCCTCTTCGCGGCGGAGGTCTACCGCATGTACCGCCATTACGCTGAGTCCAGAGGATGGGCATGCGAGGTGATGGAGCTTGAGGAGACCGGAATCGGGGGCATGAAGAAGATCAATTTCATGGTCAGGGGAAGAGGAGCCTATTCCACCCTTAAGTACGAGTCCGGCGTGCACCGGGTACAGAGGGTCCCCGCCACAGAATCCGGCGGCCGCATCCACACATCGACAGTTACCGTGGCTGTTATGCCCGAGGCGCAGGAGGTAGATGTAGTTATCGATCCGGCGGACATCCGCATCGACGTGATGCGGGCTTCCGGAAACGGCGGTCAGTGCGTCAATACAACGGATTCCGCCGTACGGCTGACCCACTATCCCACGGGAATTGTTATTTACAGTCAGACGGAGAAGTCCCAGCTGCAGAACAAGAACAAGGCCTTTGCCCTGCTGCGGGCCAAGCTCTATACCATGGAAATGCTGCGTCAGCAGGAGGAGGCCTCTGCCCGCCGCCTCGCGCAGATTGGAAGCGGAGACCGCTCGGAGAAAATTCGAACCTATAATTTTCCCCAGGGTCGGGTGACGGACCACCGGATCAATCTGACTCTGTACAAGCTGGACAAGATTTTGAACGGAGATCTTCAGGAGCTTTTAGATGCCCTGATGGCCGCGGATCAGGCCGCCAAGCTTGCGCAGCAGGAGAGGGATTGATATAATATTTTTGTTAATTTGATCGTGTTTTTACCGCTTTTTGTCTTTTGAGTGCAGGAGGCTTTGCATGGCTGAGAATCATTTCGCAATCAATGAGGGCGTCAACGTGGCCAATGATGTCTTTTCCATTATCGCCGGCCTGGCCGCCTGTGAGGTGGACGGCGTCTCCTCTCTGGGCGGGAATCTGGATGCCGGCTCTATTTCCAAGACGACCTCGTCCAAGCTGTCCAGGTCCGTCCGCCTGGTCAGGGCGGATGACAATACGCTTCGGGTGGCGATTATTATCAACCTGGAATTCGGCTATGAGATTCCCAAGGTCTGTGCCCAGGTACAGGACCGGATCAAGACGACGGTCGAGAATATGACCGGACTCAAGGTCTCTGAGGTCAATGTGCGCGTCGAGGGCGTGCGCTTGTCTTGAGCGGGATAGGGACAGACAATCTATCTGTTGTATCATTCAGGTGTCTGTACAGCAGACACCTTTTTCTTTGTTGTAGAGGGATTGACCCGCGGCTTTTCTCTCAGAGGAGGGATGGGCCGCGCGGCACCAGAGTCAGAAGATGGAGAAGAAGACCATGATAAGGCGTCAGATTCGTGAAACCGCATTTCGCATTCTCTTTGTCCTTAATTTCTGCCCGGCAGATCAGATGCAGGATCAGCTGAATCTCTACTTCACCGATCATACCGAGCTTGAAATAGACGATTTGACCGAGGAGGAGGATCAGAAGGCCGTCATCCGGCTGGACCAGGCGTCCTGGCCGGAGATCACGGCAAAATGCCTGGGCGCGGCCGGACACTTGCCGGAGATTGACCGGATCATCGAGGAGTCCTCTGAGGGCTGGAAGCTGAGCCGCCTGACCAAGGTGGACCTGACTCTGCTTCGGCTGGCGGTCTATGAAATGAAGTTTGAAAATTTGCCCTCCGGCATCGCCATCAACGAGGCGGTCGAACTGGCAAAGCGCTATGGAACGGATAAATCCCCCGCTTTCGTCAACGGGGTTCTGGCAAAAATCTCATGAGCGGTCAAACCTATACTGTCGGACAAGTTAATCACTATATCGCGGGCCTCTTTCAGGAGGATTTCCTCCTGCGCCGGATCCGTGTCAAGGGTGAGGTGTCCAATCTGATCTATCACAAGTCGGGACATATTTATTTCAGTCTCAAGGACAGTTCCGGTGTCTTAGGCGCGGCTATGTGGAGGAGTCAGCGAGCCTCCGGTCTGACCTTTGCCATGCGGGAGGGAGATCAGGTCGTTGTCAGCGGGACGGTTCAGGTCTATGAGAAGGGGGGCTCCTATAAGCTGATCGCCTCTCAGATTGAAAAGGAGGGACTGGGAGATCTCTATGTGCGCTTCGAGGCCCTCAAGAAGCAGCTGTCTGAGATGGGGATGTTCGACGCCTCCTATAAGAAGCAAATCCCCAGATACGCGACTAAAATCGGTATCGTGACCGCTCCCACGGGGGCAGCTATCCGCGATATCATTCAGGTCTCCAAGAGAAGGTATCCGGGCATTGAAATCGTCCTCTACCCTGCCCTGGTACAGGGAGAGAAGGCGGTTGCCTCCATTGTCAGGGGAATTCAGACCCTGGACGCCATGGGGATGGATCTTCTGGTTGTCGGCCGCGGCGGAGGCTCTATGGAAGACCTCTGGGCCTTTAACGAGGAGTCTGTGGCCAGGGCGATTTTTGACTGCAGGACCCCGCTGATCTCCGCGGTCGGACATGAGACAGACACCACGATCGCCGATTTTGTGGCGGATCTGAGAGCGCCGACGCCGTCGGCCGCAGCGGAACTGGCTGTTTTTGACTACGCGAGCCTGCAAAAAGACCTGCGCTCGAAAAGAGAGCGTATGGCATCCGCCATGCAGTACCGGCTCAATACATTCAGAAATCGTCTGGCCGACATCGAGCACCGGTTGGAAACGGCTTCTCCGCAGGAGATGATCCGAAATTTAAGAGGGCGTCTGGACGGGGCCAGACATCGACTGGACCAGGCTCATCCCAGCAGGCGAATTTCTCTGATGAGGGAAGAGGTCCTGCGGGCAAGGCAGCGTCTTTGTCAGGATATGGACCGAAGATTGGAGCAGAAGAAGCAGCTCTTAGCGGTCGCGGTGGAACGGCTGGACGGATTGTCGCCGGTCAGAAAGCTGGCCTCCGGCTTCTCCTATGTGCAGGATAAGGCGGGAAGACGGGTTGAAGACGCAGGGAAGCTTAAGGTGGGTGATTTTATCCACATCTATCTGCACAGAGGGCAGCTGGACGCAGAGGTGTCCGGAATTTCTCTGAAAAAGGACGGTTTCAAGGGCTGATATGCCCGGGGAGGAAGAATGACAGAAGAAAAAAAGACATGGGAGGACCTGTCGATTGAGGAGTCATTTGACTATCTGGATCAGGTCCTGGCCAGACTGGAGAATAAGGACAGCAGTCTGGAGGATTCTTTTGCGGCCTATCAGGAGGGAACCCTGGTAATCAAGGCGATTAACGACAAGATTGACGCCGTCGACCGGAAGGTACAGATTCTGGACGCTCAGGGGCAGACCAGTGATCTGACCCTGTCAAAATGACGCAGAAAGCGGTGCGAGATATGGATGTTCGTAGGGAACTGGAAGAGCGGACTCTGGAGGCGGAGGGGATCATCCGACGCTTTTTGCCCCGGGAAGAGGGCTATCAGAAGACAATCATGGAGGCGATGTCCTACGCCCTTATGAGCCCGGGTAAGCGACTGCGTCCCATTCTCATGAGAGAATGCGCCGCCTGCTTTGATCAGACAAGCCCCCAGGCGCTGCCCTTCTTTATGGCGGCAATTGAGATGATACACGCCTATTCCCTGGTCCATGACGATCTGCCGGCTATGGACAATGATCTCTTGCGCCGGGGGAAGCCAACAACGCACGCCCGCTTTGGAGAGGCCATGGGAGTTCTGGCGGGCGACGCCCTGCTCAATTACGCCTTTGAGACGGCGCTTCAGTCTCTTGAGACAGACGGGACAAATCCGGCTGTTCACAAGTCTCTGATTCTTCTGGCCAGAAAGGCGGGGATTTACGGAATGATTGGCGGCCAGGTCGTTGACGTGGAGTCGGAGCACATCCAGGGGATGGACAAGCACCGGCTGGATTTCATTCATGAGCTGAAGACCGGGGCGCTGATCGAGGCCGCCATGTGCATTGGGGCTCTTTTGGGCGGCGCAGATGAGAGTCAGCTGCTGACCGTGGAGCAGGCGGCTGCCAAGATCGGGCTGGCCTTTCAGATTGAAGATGACATTTTGGACATCACCGGAGATGAGAAGACCATCGGCAAGCCTGTGGGAAGCGATGAGCGAAACCACAAGGTCACCTATGTGACCTTCGCCGGTCTGGAGGGGGCCCGCAGGGACGCGGAGAGCCTGACAAGAGAGGCTCTTGAGAATCTTGCCTCTCTCCCCAGGAAAAATGACTTTCTCATGGAGCTGGTCGCTTATCTGGCCAGGCGCAACAGGTAGCGAGATGTGATCGCCGGATCGAAGGCAGAGGGATACTATGGTTCTTGATCGAATACAGGGCCCGAACGACGTGCATAAACTGGACGCGTTCGAGAGGGAAAAACTGGCGCGGGAGATTCGCTCCTTCCTGATTGAGAAGTTATCTGTGACGGGAGGACATTTGGCCTCGAATCTGGGCGTGGTGGAATTGACGATCGCCCTGCACTCGATCTGTGATTTGCCGAGAGATCAGATTGTCTGGGACGTAGGGCACCAGTCCTACACGCATAAGATCCTGACCGGACGCAAGGGAGATTTTGACAGACTGCGCGCCATGGGAGGACTGGCCGGATTTCCGAAGCGGGAGGAGAGCGACTGCGATATCTTCGGGACAGGCCATTCTTCAACCTCTATTTCCGCCGGTCTGGGACTGGCTGTGGCCAGAGAGTTAAAGGGGGAGGACTATAAGATTTTCTCTGTGATCGGCGATGGGGCCATGACAGGGGGCATGGTCTACGAGGCCCTGAACAACGCGGCCGAATTCAAGAAGAACTTTGTCATTATTTTAAATGACAATAACATGTCCATTTCCCGCAATGTGGGCGGCCTGTCCATGAACCTGGCCAGGATGAGGACCTCGGAAAACTACAAGAATTTCAAGTCCGGCATGCAGAGCTCTCTGGAAAAGATCCCGGTCTACGGCAATCGGATTGTAGACCGGATGCGCAAGACCAAGGAGGGAATTAAGCAGCTGGTTATTCCCGGGATGATGTTTGAGCAGATGGGGATTATGTATCTGGGACCGATCGACGGAAGTGATATCGAGGGGATGCGGCAGATTTTCCTGGAGGCCACCAAAATCGAGGGGCCTGTGATTGTCCATGTGCTCACGACCAAGGGAAGGGGCTTCGCCCCGGCGGAGCGTCACCCGGCCAAGTTCCACGGGACAGCGCCCTATGATATGGCGACGGGTCTGCCCCTGAAGAATCCGGCGACGACCTACACGGATGTCTTCTCCACAGTGATGCGCAAGATGGGGGGGCGCAATGATCGTCTTCTGGCGCTGACAGCGGCGATGGAGACGGGGACCGGTCTGGTTCGCTTTCATAACCGTTATCCCGGCCGATTTTTCGATGTGGGAATTGCGGAGCAGCACGCGGTGACCTTCGCGGCGGGACTTGCCAGCCAGGGGCTGATTCCGGTTTTCGCCGTCTATTCCTCTTTCCTGCAGAGGGCTTTTGACCAGATTCTGCACGATGTCGCCATTCAGAAGCTGCATGTGATTTTCGCGATTGACAGGGCCGGTCTGGTCGGACCGGACGGAGAGACGCATCAGGGAATCTTTGACCTCTCCTATCTCTCTTTGATCCCCAACATGGTGATTCTGGCGCCCAAGAATAAGTGGGAGCTTTCGGATATGCTCAAATGGGCTATTGACACAGAGGGGCCGGTGGCGATTCGCTATCCCAGGGGGGCGGCTTTCGATGGACTGAGGGAGTTTCGGGAACCGATTCAAAGGGGCCGGGCGGAGGAAATTTATCCCCTGCGCGGCAGAGGGACAAAGATGATCCTTCTGGCCCCGATCGGGTCTATGGTGGAGCGCGCGCTTCGCTTAAGAGAATTGCTCCTTCAGGCGGGGTATGATGTCGCCCTGGTCAATATGCGCTTTGCCAAGCCGGTTGATGAAGCGATCCTGGCCGACTACGCCAACCGGGTCGATCTGGTTGTCCCCATGGAGGAGAATGTCCTGGCAGGCGGTTTCGGGGAGCATGTTGAGATCTGTCTGAAGGAAATCGGCTATAGGGGGAAGACCTTTTTGGTCGGCTTCGCGGATCACTTCATCCCGCACGGGTCAGTGGAGGCTTTGATGGAGGAGGAGGGTCTGACAGCCGAAAAGATCTCCCGGAAAATTATTTCCCTGTTATCGAGTGAGGAGTGAGCCTTGAAGGAAAGACTGGATGTTCTTATGGTAAAACGCGGACTGGCTCCCTCACGCGAGAAGGCCAGGACGATGATTATGGAGGGGAATGTCTTTGTCAACCAGGAGAGGGAAGACAAGGCGGGAACCCAGGTGAAGACGGATGCGGATATTGAGATTCACGGCAAAGTCCTGGCCTATGTCAGCAGAGGCGGCCTGAAGCTGGAGCGGGCCATGGCAAGTTTTCCCATTTCTCTTAGGGGAAAGGTCTGCATGGATATCGGGGCTTCTACCGGCGGCTTTACCGATTGCATGCTGCAAAATGGAGCCGACAAGGTCTTTGCGGTCGACGTCGGCTATGGACAGCTGGCCTGGAAGCTCCGCCAGGACGAGCGGGTCGTCTGTATGGAGAAGACGAATATCCGCTATGTGACGGCAGAGGAGATCGGCCAGCCTTTGGATTTCGCCTCCTGCGACGTCTCCTTTATCTCGCTGAGCAAGGTCCTGCCAGCCGTCAATCCGCTCTTGGCCGAGGGAGGAGAGATGGTCTGCCTGATCAAGCCGCAGTTTGAGGCCGGAAGAGATAAGGTGGGCAAAAGGGGCGTTGTCCGGGATCCCGGGGTTCACAGGGAGGTGATCGAATCGGTCATCTCTTACGCGGGGGAGAATGCCTTTGCTGTGCTTGGACTGGATTACTCGCCCATCAAGGGGCCGGAGGGGAATATCGAGTACCTGATTTACCTGAAAAAGTCCGCGGATTCTTTCGCGGAGGAGCTGCCGCCTGTGGATCCCGAGACTGTCGTGAAGCAGGCGCATGAAGAGCTGGACCGGTGAGTAGATAGAGACCGGAGGATTTTATCCATGAAGAACTTCTTACTTGTCACAAGAAATATGGAGGTCAGCCGGGACTGGATTGACAGGTTAAAGGCGGTGATTGCGTCCAGGGGAGGGAGTCTGATCTGTCTGGAGAATCCCCAGGATTCCACGAACCCGGGATCTATCCCGGTTCCGGAGAATACGGACGGGATCCTGACTCTGGGCGGAGACGGAACCATGATCCGGGCGGCGCAGAATACTTTGGGCAGCGGGGTCCCTCTAATCGGAATCAACGGGGGACACCTGGGCTATCTCTGCGATCTGGATCCCGACGGCGTTGACGAGGCCATCGACCTGCTCATGGAGGACAGGTATGAGATTGAGAGCCGGATGCTTCTGGCGGGCATGGTATATGACGCGCAGAAAAAACCGGACCAGGAATCCGTCGCGCTAAACGACGTTGTGATCGTCTCAAGGCGGCCTATGGAGATCCTGTGTTTGACGGTCTATGTCAACGGGCAGCCCCTCTATACCTACCACTGCGACGGTATGATATTCGCGACGCCGACCGGGTCTACGGCCTATAATCTATCGGCCAAGGGACCGATTGTCGATCCCAAGACCAGGTTGATTCTTTTGACCCCCATCAATCCCCACACCTTAAATTCCAGGTCTATTGTCTTAGATCCCAATGATATCATCTCAGTAAAACTGACGGCCAGAAGAGAGGGCGACGAGCCGGTCGCGGAGGTCTCCTTCGACGGCAATCACAGAAGACAGCTGGTCCCCGGGGAAGAGCTTGTGGTCTACCGGTCCAGGGAGGAGATCAAGATGATGAAGCTCTCTAAGATGAACTTCTTAGAGCGTATCCGCAACAAAATGCAGTCCAATTAGACAGACGAGGAGCGAGCAGTGAAGCAGGACAGACAGGCAAAAATTCTGGATCTGATTGTAACCAGAGAGATCGGGACCCAGGAGGAGTTGACCAGAGAGTTGAAAAGGGCCGGTTATCAGGTGACGCAGGCCACCGTCAGCCGGGATATCCGTGAGATGCAGCTGACCAAGGTGGCCAGGGCGGACGGACGCCTCGTCTACGTCTCCTATCAGAGCAGTCCGCAGGATCTGAGCGAGAAGTATGTGAGAATCTTTCGGGACGGCTTTTTGAGTATGGATAATGCCATGAACATCCTGGTCATCCGCACGGTCTCCGGGATGGCCATGGCCGTGGCGGCCGCCCTGGACAATATGCAGCTGGGTGAGATTGTGGGAAGCATCGCGGGAGATGATACCGTCATGTGCGCTGTCCGCAGTATTGACGATACAGCGGCCCTGATGACCAGGCTTCGGCATGTTTTAGAAGAGACCGGTCCGGCAGCCAGGAGAGACCGGGAGGCTTGACGGGAGAGACCGGAAGGCTTAACGGGAGAGACCGGGAGCTTTAACAGGCCCGGTTTTGCTTCCGCCGATTTGCATCAGATTTGTAGCAATCGATGTGCTGTGAGCGAGCCTTCTATTGTGGGGATGAGAAGAAAAGCAAAGATGACGCGGGCGAGGAAGGCAGCCGCGATGATACGGATAAAAAAGGCAGCTAAGATGACGCGGACGAGAAGAGAGTAGAAAGGATACACATGCTTTTAGATCTGCATGTCAAAAATCTGGCCCTGATCGAGGAGGAGGAAATTCACTTCGGAGGGGGACTGAATATCCTGACCGGAGAGACCGGGGCCGGGAAATCCATCATCCTGGGAGCCCTGGGGATCGCTCTGGGTAAGAAGGCCTCCAGGGAGATCCTTCGCAGACCCGAAGAAGACGGGCTCGCAGAGGCTGTCTTTGCCGTGACCAGTCCGGCGCAGAGGCAGGTCCTTGCTGAACTTGAGATTCCCGTCTACGACGACCAGGTCATCTTCTCAAGACGCATTTCATCGGGCAGAACCATCTCTAAGATCAACGGGGAGACCATGCCCGCCCAGACCTTAAAGAGGGCCGGAGAGGCCTTCCTGGATGTCTATGGTCAGAATGAGCAGCAGACACTCCTGAAGAAGAGCAGACACCTGGCTCTTTTGGACGCCTTTGCCGGAGAGGAGCTCGACGGCCTGAAAGGGGATCTGTCTCTGGCTTATCAGACCTATGCCGATCTGAAGAAGGAGGCAGATTCGGCCTCCCTGGATCTGTCCGCCCGCCTGCGTGAGATCTCCTTTTTAGAGCATGAGGTGGAGGAAATCAGGGAAGCGGAGCTTGCGATTGGAGAGGACCTGAATCTGGAGGCGGAGTATCGAAAGATGAAATACGCCTCTAAGATCACAGAGGAATTGGATCGGGTCCGCCATCTTTTGTCGGATGAGTCCGCCTGCGGGGATCTGATCGCCCAGGCGATTCATTCCCTGCGCCAGGCGGAGGATTATGACAGCAAAATCGGGGACTATCTGTCAGCCCTGATGGATGTCGAGTCTCTGATTTCGGATGTCTCAGGAGAGATTGATTCCCATTTGGAGGATGCGGCGTTCGATGAGGAGAGATTCTATGAGCTTGAGCAGAGGCTTGATCTGATCAATGACCTCAAGGCCAAGTACGGAAGAAGCATCGAGGAGATTCTGGCCGCTTTAGAAGACAAGCAAAAAGAGCTTTTTAAGCTGCAGGATTATGACCGCTATCAGGAGGAACTGAAGAAGAGGCTAAAGAGGGCAGAGGAGGCCTATCTGGATCTGGCCAGACAGGTTTCGGCCCGGAGGAAGCAGGCGGCAAAAAAACTCTGCGCCAGAGTATCAGAAGCCCTTTTGTCCCTCAATTTTCTCTCCGCCAATTTTCAGATGCGCTTTACAGAGACATCCTCCTATACGGCGGGAGGGATTGACGAGGCGGAGTTCTATATCTCCACCAACCCGGGAGAGGAGGCACGTCCACTGAGTCAGGTGGCCTCGGGCGGAGAATTAAGCCGTATTATGCTTGTCATCAAGACGGAACTGGCAGCCAGAGAAGACCTGGTGGACAGCCTGATTTTCGATGAGGTGGACGCCGGTATCTCAGGGAAAACGGCCCAGGCGGTCGCCCGTAAGCTGCGCCGCCTGGGAAGAGAGGTGCAGGTGATCTGCATCACACACCTGCCGCTGATAGCCGCCGAGGCGGACCGGCATTTTCTGATTGAAAAGTCCCTGCAGGCCGGGAGGACAGTATCCGGAATCCGCCAGCTGGATGAGGAGGAGACGGTAAGGGAGCTTGCCCGCATGATTTCCGGGGATGTGATCAGCGAAAGCGTTCTGGAAAATGCCCGTCAGATGCGGGACGCAGCCGCAAAAGAGAAGAGGGATCAATAGCATGGGCAAGTCACTTTTTATCGCGGAGAAGCCCTCTGTCGCCCGGGAGTTCGCCAGCGCGCTGGGGGAGAATACCAGCCGAAGAGACGGATATCTGGAGGGGGAACATCTGATTGTAACCTGGTGCCTGGGACATCTGATCACCATGTCCTATCCGGAGGCCTATGACCCTGGCCTGAAAAAATGGCGCATGGATACCCTGCCCTTTATCCCCGAGACCTTCCGATATGAGGTCCTGCCCAATTCCGCCAGGCAGTATCAGATCGTGGCTTCCCTGCTCAACCGGTCAGATGTCGATACCATCTATGTCTGCACAGACTCGGGGCGGGAGGGGGAGTATATTTACCGCCTGGTGGCTCAGGAGGCCGGCGTCCAGGACAAGGTGCAGAAGCGGGTCTGGATCGATTCTCAGACCCGAGAGGAGATCCTGCGGGGAATCAAAGAAGCCAGGGACGAGTCCGACTACGATCACCTGGCCGCTTCCGCCTATCTGCGGGCCAAAGAGGATTATCTGATGGGAATCAACTTCTCAAGGATCCTCTCCTTAAAGTACGGGAGCGCCATCGCCAATATGCTCAAGGAAGGGTACAGCTCGATTTCTGTGGGACGGGTGATGAGCTGCGTGCTGGGAATGGTGGTTCGAAGAGAGAGGGAGATCCGCGACTTTGTGAAGACCCCCTTCTATCGGGTCCTGGGCGATGTAAATCTTTTGCCGGAATCCCCGGGACAGAGCTCCGTCAGTCTTGGGGCAGAACAGACGGGACAGGGATCTGACAGCCTTGGGGCAGAACAGACGGGACAAGAGCTTGGAAGCCCTGGTGTAGATCGGACGGGACAGGGCAGAGGGGACTTGAGGCAGGCCATTCTCAAGGGCCTGGAGTGGCGGGCTGTTCCAGGAAGCCGCTATGAGAATTCTCCCCTCCTCTATAAGGAGAACGGGTTCAAGGAGAGGACGGACGCCCTGGGCCTGATCGAGGAGCTGAATCAGCTGCCGAAGAAGTCGCTCTCTCTGGAGAAAGAGGAGGATTATCCCTGCAGCCTCAAGGGAAAGATACAAAAGATCGGCAGGAAGAAGGAGAAGAAGAATCCTCCTCTGCTCTATAATCTGGCCGAGATCCAGAACGACTGCTCCAGATTCTTCAAGATTTCGCCCGATGAGACGCTGGCCATCATACAGGAGCTCTATGAGAAGAAGCTTGTGACCTATCCCAGGACAGACGCGCGCGTTCTGTCAACAGCGGTCGCCAAGGAGATCGACAAAAATATCCGGGGCCTTGCGGGAATTCCGGGAGTGCGGACCTTTGTCAGGGAGATCCTGGATCAGGGACTCTATAAGGGAATTGCCAAAACCCGCTATACGGACGACAAGAAGATCACAGATCACTACGCCCTGATTCCGACGGGACAGGGACTGGGAGCCCTGGGACGGATGCCGAGAAGAGCGGCCATGGTCTATGAGATCATTGTGAGGCGTTTCCTGGCGATTTTCTATGATCCGGCGGTCTATGAGAAGCTCAACCTGACGGTTTGCGCCTGGGGGGAGTCCTTCTTTGCCTCGGATAAGTACCTGGTGGAAGAGGGCTATCTGAAGGTGATGCATTACTCCTTTCAAAAAAAGGAGGGGGGATCCGGTCGAAAAGAGGAGGAAGAGCAGGAGGGGAATGCCATAGGCCAGGATGAGACGAAAAAAGACGACGCGGAGGACAGCAGGGAGAATCAGGCGCTTCTCGCAAGGCTTCTGCCAAAGCTGAAGAAGGGCGATCCGGTCTGCTTTCTTGCCTTTTGTGTAAAGGAAGGGGAGACCTCCCCTCCAAAGCGCTATAACTCAGGCTCTCTGATCCTGGCCATGGAGAATGCGGGTCAACTGATTGAGGATGAGGAGCTGCGCGCGCAGATCAAGAGTCAGGGAATCGGTACTTCCGCGACCCGGGCGGAAATCTTAAATAAACTGATCCGCATTTCCTACCTGTCGCTCAACAAGAAGACGCAGATCATCAGCCCCACCCTGCGCGGGGAGCTAGTCTTTGATGTGATTGCCGCGTCCATGCCGCAGATGCTAAACGCGGAGCTGACAGCCAGCTGGGAGAAGGGACTGACCTATGTGGCGGAGGGGACCATTTCAGAGGACGAATATATGAAGAAGCTGGACGCTTTTATCCGATTGCGCGTCGACCGGGTGAAAGCCATGCAAAATCAAAGCTTGCTTGGAAGTCAGTTTGCCGCGGTCGCCGCCAGTTATCCAAAGCCGAAAGGAAACGTAAAGACCAGGGCTGTCAAAAAGAAGGCCGTCAGAAAGTCAGGAAAGGAAGGGTGAGAAGATGCAGGCTTGTAAAATCAGTCAGATGTACGACTTAAAAGAGACGATTGCCGGAGAGATTTTTGCCGGCAGGGAGTATCCGTGGGAGGTTCTGGATGATATCGGAGATTTCATCATGAAGCTGGGCGCGACTTTGAATCCTGACCGCTACGAAAAGCGGGGGGAGAATATCTGGATCGCCAGATCCGCCTCAGTAGATCCAAGCGCCCACATCACCGGGCCCTGTATCATTGATGAGAGGACGGAGGTGCGACCCGGCGCCTTCATCCGGGGCAAGGCCATTGTCGGGAAAAACTGCGTGGTTGGGAACTCGACCGAGCTGAAAAATGCCATCCTCTTCAATGTGGTTCAGGTGCCCCACTATAACTATGTAGGAGATTCTGTCCTTGGCTTTCACTCCCATATGGGAGCCGGGTCTATCACATCCAATGTCAAATCGGACAAGAGTCTGGTTCTGGTGAAAGACGGGATGGAGACGATTGAGACGGGCCGAAAGAAGCTCGGAGCCATGCTGGGGGACTATGTCGAGGTCGGCTGTAATTCTGTCCTCAATCCGGGAACCGTGATCTGCCCCCACTCCAATATCTATCCCCTCTCCAGCGTCAGGGGAGTCGTACCGGCCCGGTCCATTTTCAAGTCCGGCAAGGGGACACAGATCGTCGCCAAGAATTGATCTTTTGGAAATTCTTTTAGCAATTTAAAAGCCAAATCAATTTCGAATCAGAAAACTGCACAAAGAATCCGCGAGACAGAGACAAATATTCGTCTCAGAAAAACAAATTTAGACTTGCCATCGGAGATATCCACTAGGATAATGAAAGGCGTTACAGGAAAAGAAAGAAATCATAAAAGGAAATGCGGAAAAGGCCGGCGGCGGATCCCGTGAGTTAGGAGATTAGAGTGAAGTCATATCTTGAAATGTCAAAAGAGGAGCTGGAGCAGCTGCGGGCAGAATTAAAAGCCGCTTACCGAAAGTATCAGGACATGGAACTCTCCCTGAACATGAGCCGTGGGAAGCCCTGCAAGGAACAGCTTGATCTGTCTATGGAACTTATGGATATCTTGAATTCCGATTCCGACCTGACCTGTGAGGACGGGACTGATTGCCGCAATTACGGCGTTCTGGATGGACTGCCGGAGGCCAAGGAACTGATCGGGGCCATGATGGAGAACAAGCCGGATAATATCATTATCTACGGAAACAGCTCTCTCAATGTCATGTACGACTGCATCAGCCGCTCTTATACACATGGAGTCATGGGAAATACCCCCTGGTGCAAGCTGGACAAGATCAAATGGCTCTGCCCGGTTCCCGGATATGACCGTCACTTTGGGATCACAGAATACTTTGGCATAGAGATGATCAATATTCCCATGACGGAGCAGGGACCGGACATGGATCTGGTTGAGAAACTCGTATCGGAGGATGAGGCGATCAAGGGGATCTGGTGTGTCCCCAAGTATTCCAATCCCCAGGGATATTCCTACTCCGATGAGACGGTGCGGCGTTTCGCAAGGCTTGCGCCGGCGGCCAAGGATTTCAGGATCTACTGGGACAATGCCTACGGAGTGCACCATCTCTATGACGACAGGCAGGATCAGCTGATTGAAATCCTGCATGAGTGCAAGAAGGCAGGCAACCCGGACATGGTCTACAAATTTGCCTCCACATCTAAGATCACCTTCCCGGGGTCAGGGGTGGCAGCTCTGGCAACCTCTCTGAATAATCTGGAGGACATCAAGAACCAGATGAAGAATCAGACCATCGGTCACGACAAGGTCAATCAGCTGCGCCATGTCCGCTATTTCAAGGATTTAGACGGGATCAGGGCCCATATGAGAAGGCACGCGGATGTCATCCGTCCCAAGTTCGAAATAGTGGAAAGGACCTTCGATGAGCAGCTGGAGGGCCTGGGAATCGGCTCCTGGACTGTACCCAACGGCGGCTATTTCATCAGCTTCGAGACCCTGGAGGGCTGTGCCAAAAAGGTGGTCAGCCGCTGCAAGAAGGCGGGAGTGACACTGACCGGTGCCGGTGCGACCTATCCATACCACAGGGATCCCGCTGACAGCAATATCCGCATTGCGCCCACCTATCCATCTGTGGAGGATCTGGCTAAGGCAGCAGATCTCTTTGCCCTCTGTGTCAAGCTGGTCTCTGTTGAGAAACTGCTTGAGGATTCAGAAAACAAATGAAAGCAGGGGCTTGTACCCGGATCAAAATCCCGTGAGCAGTCTTTTTCCCTTTCTATTGGGAGATGAGATGAAAGAGAACAGCAGTGGCCTGGGTTTGGAAAGATCATGTATCTGAGATGATTTCATGGTTATAGACCCTATAATAGATTGGAATATCGCGATCGCCGGTATTTCGTTGACAGGGTAGGGCGAAGTGCTATGATTTCAATAACGTGTTGAGGCGAAAGGCTGACCCTTATGAGAAAACAGGTATTATCCATTTTAGTAGAGAACACCTCAGGCGTCTTGAGTCACATCTCCGGCCTCTTCTCCAGAAGAGGATTCAACATCGACAGTTTCTCAGCCGGCGTCACCGCGGATGAGCGCTTCACACGACTTACCATTGTTGCACATGGGGATCGCCTGATCTTGGATCAGATCCGAAAACAACTGGCTAAGCTGGAGGATGTGATCAGCATCAAAAAGTTGGAGACCGGTGCGTCCGTTCAGAGAGAACTGATGCTGGTCAAGATCAGTGCCAAGGATTCCGATCGCCAGAATGTGCTCAGTATCACGGAGATCTTCAAGGGAAGAGTTGTGGATGTGACTCACGATTCCATGGTGATCGAAATCACCGGAGGGCAGGATAAACTGGCTGCCTTTTTGGATATGCTTGACGGATACGAGATACTTGAACTGGCCAGAACCGGTCTGACGGGCCTGTCCCGCGGGTCGGATGATGTTACGATCATCGAGTAATCGAGGTCTGGCAATAAATACTAATTTTAATCAGGAGGAATGACAAATGGCAGAAGCAAGAATGTTCTACAATGAGGATTGTAATGTTGATCTCTTAAAGGGCAAGCACATCGCGGTCATCGGCTATGGCTCTCAGGGACATGCGCATGCTCTGAATCTGAGAGATTCCGGCTGTGATGTTGTTGTAGGTCTCTACGAGGGATCCAAGAGCAAGGCCAAGGCAGAGGCGCAGGGACTCAAGGTGCTCCCCACGGCCCAGGCAGCCAAGTGGGCCGACATCATTATGATCCTTATCAATGATGAGCTTCAGGCCGATATGTATAAGAAGGATATTGAGCCTAATCTCGAGGCCGGCAACATGCTGATGTTCGCTCATGGCTTTAACATCAATTACAAGTGCATTGTTCCTCCCGCCAATGTCGATGTGACCATGATCGCTCCCAAGGCTCCCGGTCATACCGTTCGGTCTGAGTACCTTGAGGGCAAGGGAACTCCCTGTCTGGTAGCGGTAGAGCAGGATGCAACCGGTCATGCTCTTGAACTGGCGCTGGCATACGGGGCCGGTATCGGCGGTGCCCGCGCGGGTCTTCTTGAGACTACCTACAGAACGGAGACCGAGACAGACCTCTTCGGTGAGCAGGCTGTCCTCTGCGGTGGTGTCTGCGCCCTGATGCAGAACGGTTTCGAGGTTCTCTGCGAGGCCGGTTACGATCCCCGCAACGCGTACTTCGAGTGCATTCACGAGATGAAGCTGATCGTAGACCTGATCTATCAGTCAGGCTTCGCCGGTATGAGATACTCCATCTCTAATACGGCTGAGTTCGGGGATTATAAGGCAGGCCCCCGGATCATTACGCCTGACGTCAAGGAGAATATGAAGGCTGTTCTGGCTGACATCCAGTCCGGTAAATTCGCCTCTGAGTTCATGCAGGATATGTCCGCCGGCCGCCAGATCAACTTCCAGGCCATGCGGCGCAAGGCTGCTGAGCATCCCTGCGAGGAAGTCGGCAAGGAGATCCGCAAGCTCTACAGCTGGAATGACGAGAGCGATAAGCTTATTAACAACTGATCTCTATCAGATCATATGTCTTGAATGTCGGGGCGGGTTCCTTTGGGAACCCGCTCTTTTTGAGCGCCGCCATGTGCATAAAGAAAGACTGACATGCGCAGTTTTTTTGTTCGCTGATGATGCAGCAGCCAAAGTGACTTCTCATGAATTGAATTTGTGAAATGCAAACAAATATAGAAGAGAGAAATTATCTATTTTGAGGATTTCAAATCGTAAAAAAAGGTAGATAATGAAATCAAGAGGGCAATCCAGATTTATTTATTGCAAGGAAGCGGCACAAATTGCAAACCTACAAACAGAGTTTTATAAGGCAGGTGAGAGTATGGATGATAGAATATTAGGCTCCGTCATTGTCGCAATCGGATACACAATTGCCATCATAGTGGTTATTTGGAGGGAACATATCAAGGAGAAAAAGCATCGCAAGATCAGTTTGATCCTTTTTGTCCTATGGATGTGTGCGATGGCGGCTTATGTCATCTACCATTTTCTTCATTACTAATGAATGGAGAAGAACAAATGGATCAAAAGAATGAACTCCTGATTTGACTCATGCAGGCGGAATCACTGCAGTTCCTTCTTCAGCGCAAGGAACTTAACAAGAGCAGGGTTCTGCAGGTGATTTTTCTTGTAGGCAAAGCCGATCTCTCTGGAGGGGATGGTCCTGCCTCCGGGCAGGGGAAGCTCCACAAGAACATGATTTGCCAGGTCTTCTTCGACGAAGTTGCGGATGACGGCGGCGACGCCAATGCCAAGCTTCGCGAAGGAGATGAGCAGATCCATATCTGAGATATCCAGGGTCTCCCTGATTCGGATCTGTCTGCGGCGGAGAAAGTCGTCGATGTAGAGACGGGTCATGTTTTCTTCATTTAACATCATGACAGTGGCCCGGGAGAGAATCTGATCCTTCCCGATCCTGTCCTGATTCAGGCGCTTTAAGTAGTCCGGCGCTGCCACGAAGCAGTCCTGAATGCAAGTCTCCGGCTCAAAGGTAATATCATCCATGCGCTCGGGCTTGCCGACCAGCCCCACATCTACCTTGTATTCCTCGATCAGGGATAAGGTCTCTCTGGATGAGCCGGTTGTGATGGAGAGACTGACGTTGGGTTCCCTGCGTGTAAATTCCGTCAGATAGGGGAGGAGGGTATGCTTGCAGAGGGTAGAGGAGACGCCGATGCGAAGAGAACCCATGCCCATGGATACCCGCTGGCGCAGGCGCTCAATCCCGGAATCCAGGGATGAGAAGGCTTCCTGAACAGTCTCATAGAGCATTTGTCCCTCGGGGGTCAGAAGGACTCCCTTGGAGGAGCGGATAAAGAGCTTGGCTCCCAGCTGCTCCTCCAGTTTTTGTATGGACTTGGAGATGGCGGGCTGGCTGATATAGAGCTGAGACGCCGCCCTTGAAATATTTTTGCAATTGGCAACTTCATAGAAGATGCGATATCCGGATAAAGACTCGGCCATGACGACACTTTCCTCCCAGCGCAATGAATCAATCCTGTATCATCCCTGTCAGAGGCTATTGTCACACAGCTTTTCCATAACTTCAAGTTATAAAATACAGGCAAAGCTGCTATTTTTCTTCTTTCCCCTCTGATGTTAACATGAGAGAAGCAATATGATTTATGGCATTTTTTATGGGAAGCAAGGAGATGGACGCATGGGAATGACAATGACGCAGAAGATCCTGGCCGCGCATGCCGGTCTGGATCATGTCGAGGTGGGACAGCTGATTATGGCTCAGTTGGACCTGGTATTGGGCAATGATATCACCTCTCCGGTTGCGATCGATGTCATGAAGGACATGGATACGAAGGGGGTCTTTGACAGGGAGAGGATCGCTCTGGTCATGGACCATTTTGTCCCCAACAAGGACATCAAGTCCGCCGAGCACTGCAAGTGTGTCCGCGAATTCGCCTGTCAGCATGAGATCAGTCATTTCTATGATGTGGGGCAGATGGGGATTGAGCACGCCCTCCTTCCCGAGAAGGGGCTTGTTGTGGCCGGAGATGTCGTGATTGGAGCGGATTCCCATACCTGTACCTATGGCGCCCTGGGGGCTTTCTCCACAGGGGTCGGATCCACTGATATGGCGGCGGGAATGGCGACCGGCCAGGCCTGGTTCAAGGTTCCTGAGGCCATCCGGTTCAAGCTGGTCGGCAAGCCCGGCCCCTATATCTCCGGTAAGGATATTATCCTTCATATCATTGGTCTGATCGGAGTTGACGGCGCCAGATATCAGTCCATGGAGTTTGACGGAGAGGGGATACAGTATTTGTCCATGGATGATCGCTTCACCATCGCCAATATGGCGATTGAGGGCGGAGCCAAGAACGGTATTTTCCCGGTCGATGACCAGACCCTCGCCTATATCAAAGAGCATGCGGACCGCAAGCCCCTGGTCTATGAGGCTGACGCGGACGCTGACTACGCCGCTGAATACACCATCGATCTGTCTTCGCTCAAGCCGACGGTCTCCTTTCCCCATCTGCCGGAGAATACCCGCACCATTGATCAGATAGAAGATATAGCGATTGATCAGGTGGTCATCGGTTCCTGCACCAACGGCCGCCTCTCGGATCTGAAGGCGGCGGCGGAAATCCTAAAGGGGCGCAAGGTGGCGGATCGGGTTCGCACCATTATCATTCCGGCCACACAGCAGATTTATCTGGACGCCATGCAGGCGGGTTATTTAAAGACCTTTATTGAAGCCGGAGCCGTCGTGTCCACTCCGACCTGCGGCCCCTGCCTGGGCGGCTATATGGGAATCTTAGCTGCCGGTGAGCGATGCGTATCCACGACCAACCGCAATTTTGTCGGCCGCATGGGCGATGTCACATCCGAGGTGTATCTTGCCAGTCCCGCGGTTGCCGCGGCGAGTGCGGTTACCGGCAGGATTTCAGGACCCGCGGATCTGATCTGAGACAGGAGAAAAAGATGAAAGCAGCACACGGTAAGGTATTTAAGTATGGGGATAATGTCGATACAGATGTCATTATCCCGGCAAGGTATTTGAACTCATCTGATCCGGCAGATCTGGCCAGGCATTGCATGGAAGATATCGACAGGGACTTTGTCTCCCGGGTCGATACCGGAGACATTATTGTCGCGGAAAAGAATTTTGGCTGCGGCTCCTCCAGAGAGCACGCCCCGATCGCAATTAAGGCGGCAGGCGTCTCCTGTGTCATCGCGGAGACCTTCGCCCGGATTTTCTATCGAAATGCCATCAACATCGGTCTGCCCATTGTGGAGTGCAAAGAGGCGGCCGCTGATATTGAGGCGGGAGACGAGGTTGAGGTTGACTTCGATTCCGGTCTCATCACCAATCACACAAGAAAAAAGACCTATCAGGGACAGGCCTTTCCGCCCTTCATGCAGAAGATCATCGACGCGGAGGGACTGGTCAACTATATCAATACCAATCGATAGGTTGACTTTCGATTCCCCTGATAGAAGCTCTTTTTGATTTTATCCGTGTCTTGCTTTCAGCCCGCCTTCGGTTCCGTTTTTGATCGCCTTGATCCTGCCCGGCCGTTGACGTATGCGGCCTGTCACCCCTATAATTCTTTGTAAAACGGATATTGTACGAGTATAGATGAGGTACAGCATGGATCTGCATTACGTGAGCACCAGAGATTATTTGAATCGGGTAACGGCCTCCCAGGCCATCTTACAGGGCCTGGCTTCTGACGGCGGACTCTATGTCCCGGATCAATTGCCCCAATTTGACTTCAGTCCAGAGGATCTGATCGGAAAGACCTATCAGGAGGTCGCCTATGAGGTGATGCGTCATTTTCTGACGGACTTTACGGAGGAAGAATTAAAATCCTGCATTGCCCTGGCTTATGACAGCAAGTTTGACACAGAGGAGATCGCCCCCATGACTTATGCCCAGGGGGCATACTACCTGGAACTCTTTCACGGCAAAACCATCGCTTTTAAGGATATGGCCCTGTCCATCCTTCCTCATTTGATGCTTACTTCGGCCAGGAAGAATGGCGTTGACAGGGAGATTGTCATCTTAACCGCCACATCCGGCGATACCGGAAAAGCCGCCATGGCTGGATTTGAGGATGTCAAGGGGACCAGGATCATTGTCTTTTATCCCAAGGATGGGGTCTCCGCCATTCAGGAGCGGCAGATGCTGACCCAGACGGGAGATAATACGCATGTGGTCGGTATTCACGGTAACTTCGACCAGGCTCAGTCCGGGGTCAAGCGCATGTTCAATGATCCCGTCTTAAACGAGAAGATCCGTGAGAAGGGCTTTCAGTTCTCCTCTGCCAATTCCATCAACATCGGCCGTCTGGTTCCCCAGATCGTCTATTATGTCTACGCCTATGTGAAGCTTTTGGAGAATGGGAAGATCGGGGCGAAGGAGAAGATCAATGTCGTTGTCCCAACCGGCAATTTCGGCAATATTCTGGCGGCATATTACGCCAAGAGGGCGGGACTTCCCATCGCGAAGCTGATCTGCGCCTCCAATGAGAACCGGGTTCTCTATGATTTCTTCTCGACGGGTACCTATAATAAGAATCGTCCCTTTCAGGTGACGAACTCGCCCTCTATGGATATTCTGATCTCCTCCAACCTGGAGCGTCTGATCTATGAGATCGCGGGAGAATCCGACATCGTCAATGCCGGGCTCATGGATTCACTCGCAAGGAAGGGGATTTATGAGATCACGGATCAAATGAGACAGAAGCTCGGGGATTTCTACGGCAATTACGCCGATGAGGACCAGACAGAAGAGGCCATCCGTGAAATTTACCAGACCTGCGGTTATGTTATCGATACACATACTGCCGTCGCTGCTTCTGTCTACGGCAAGTACAAGGCGGAGACGGCAGATGAGACAAAGACAGTGATTGCCTCTACCGCGTCACCCTACAAGTTCCTTCACGCCGTCATGACGGCGATCGATCCCAAGTACGCGAATGTGGAGGACTTTGATCTGATCGGCCCCCTGTCTGAGATTTCAGGCTGCCCCGTTCCAAGGGCCGTCTCTGATATTGTGGCGGCTCCCATCCGCCATGACACCGTCTGTGAGCCCGAACAGATGGACCAGGTGGTATGCAGCTTTCTGGGACTCTAAGTTCCGGCCTGTGCATCACATGAACAGGCACCAAAAGAAGACAAGCCCTCTTATGTGTTTTTCGACTTTATGAGGGTATGGCACAGAAATCCCGCTCCCCGTGAGCGGGATTTTTTACAATGTGAATCTGTGTACTTTCATAAAAAGCGAATCCGAGCATTTTTTATGTAACATGCAAAATGAATCTATACATTTTTTATGCAAATGGAATCCGTGCTTGACAAAATAAATTGAGCACAATATAATTAAGTCATCGTAAACGAAAGATTGAAATCAGGAGAGGAGTTCCTATGGCCAGCATTTATGATTATGAGCTTGAGAGAGCGGACGGAAGCAGGTTTTCCCTGGCTGAGAACAAGGAAAAGGTCATGATTATCGTCAACACAGCCACCGGTTGCGGATTCACCCCACATTATGAGCCCCTGGAGGCTCTCTATGAGAAGTACCATGAGCAGGGTCTTGAGATCATTGATATTCCCTGCAACCAGTTCGCCGGTCAGGCGCCCGAGTCGGATCAGGAGATTCACGAATTCTGCCAGTTAAAGTACCACACGCAGTTTGAGCAGTTTAAGAAGTCTGAGGTCAATGGGGATCATCAGCTGGATCTCTATCGCTATCTGAAGAGTCAGAAGGGCTTTGAGGGCTTTGGGAAGGGGCCGAAGGCTCTGGCAATGAGCGCCCTGCTTTTAAAGATGGACAGGAATTATAAGAAGAATCCGGATATCAAGTGGAACTTCACCAAGTTTCTTGTTGACCGCGATGGCAATGTCATCGGCAGATATGAGCCCACCTATGATATGGGTAAGTTCGCCGAGGAAGTCGGCAGACTTTTTTCATAGACCGGAAGAATCCGAACTTGGAAAATGAAAGTGATGGCAGGGGGCGGGGGACCATTGGTCCTTTCGCCCTTTATTCATGACCATAGGATGCATGCCACTATGGATAAGCCACCTGTCAGACTAACTGCAACACAGAGATCTTCCAGAGTAAATGTAACAAGCTGTTGCGTTTACATTGAAAAATCTTGGCGCGCGCATTTCCCCTGTGTAATTCGCCGTGCATTTCAGCGTGGATTCTATCGTTAATCAGTGTGGATTCTACCGTTAATTCGTTGTCAGTCAGCCGGGAATTAAGCTATAATAGGGCGCAGTGTGGTCTAAAGGGGCAAAAGCGTTTGAAATCAAATCAGAATGTTGTTACTGCAACAGTGATGATGACCCTTCTGCCATATAATTTTAGCCGTAAATCAGAGAGACAGCAGAGAGAGAGAATATGGCTCTGCTTTAAGGAGGTTATCATGGCAAACAATATTCTCGAGATTCAGGATTTGCATGCCCGCATTGAGGACAAGGAGCTTTTGCATGGTCTGAACCTTCAAATCGGCGCCGGACAGACCCATGTCATCATGGGACCCAACGGGGCAGGCAAGTCGACCCTGGGGTCAACCATTATGGGAGATCCCCGATTCGAGATTACATCCGGTTCCATCCGATTTGATGGAGAGGAGATTGCCGGGGAGCCCGCGGACAAGATTGCCAGAAAAGGGCTTTTTATCAGCTTCCAAAACCCCATTGAGGTTCCCGGAATCACCCTGTCCAACTTCATTCGCACGGCGATGGAGAATCGCACAGGCAAGCATATCCGTCTCTGGGACTTTAAGAAAGATCTGACCAAGACCATGGAAATTCTGGAGATGGATCCTTCCTACGCGGACAGAGATCTCAATGTCGGGTTCTCGGGCGGTGAGAAGAAGAAGGCTGAGATCCTGCAGCTTCTCATGCTAAAGCCCTCTCTGGCGATCCTTGACGAGACCGATTCCGGTCTGGATGTGGACGCGGTCCGTATTGTCTCCAAGGGGATTGAGGAGTACAAGAATTCTGTCGGCGGAGCCCTGATGATTATCACGCACGCCACCCGTATTTTAGAGGCTCTTGAGGTGAACGCGACGCATGTTTTGGTCAACGGGCAGATTGTCGCCAATGGAGACGCCTCTATGGTAGATGAGATCAATGCGAACGGCTTTGAGAAGTATCTTCCCAAGGAGGCCTGATTTGAGTAAAGAGAAAACATACGTAGACGATATTGATCGCAGTTTGTATGACTTCCGCTATGACGAGAAGGATGCCTATAAGGTCGAGGAGGGTCTGACCCCCGCCATTGTCGAGCAGATCTCTGAGGAGAAGAAGGATCCGGACTGGATGCGCGAATTTCGCCTGTCCTGTCTGAAGATATACGAGGAGACGGCTTTTCCGCAGTGGGGTCCATCAATCGACGGTCTTGACATGAACAATATTGTCACCTACATCCGTCCCAGGGATAACCATATGGTCAAGGACTGGAAGCAGGTTCCAAAGGATATCAAGGACACCTTCGAGAAGCTGGGGATTCCCCAGGCGGAGCGGGAGTCTCTGGCCGGCGTGGGCGCCCAGTATGATTCCGAGCTGGTCTATCACAATGTCCGCGAGGAGGTCGCTGCCCAGGGCGTGATCTATACCGATCTGGAATCCGCTCTGCATGGGCCCTATGCCCAGATGATCCGGGATCACTTTATGAAACTGGTTCCGGCCACCGATCACAAATTCGCGGCTCTGCACGGGGCGGTCTGGTCCGGGGGTTCTTTCGTCTATGTCCCGCCCGGCGTCTCCGTGGAGATCCCCCTTCAGTCCTATTTCCGCCTGAACGCAGCCGGAGCCGGTCAGTTCGAGCACACCCTGATTATTGTAGATGAGGGGGCTTATCTGCACTTTATTGAAGGCTGTTCCGCTCCCAAATATAATGTAGCTAATCTGCATGCCGGCTGTGTCGAGCTCTATGTCGGCAAGAACGCGACCCTGCGCTACTCCACCATTGAGAACTGGTCCAAGAACATGTATAACCTCAACACCAAGCGGGCCAGGGTGGAAGAGGGGGGCAAGATCGAGTGGATCTCAGGCTCCTTCGGATCTCACGTCTCTTACCTCTATCCCTCCAGTTATCTGGTGGGAGAGGGGGCCAGAAGTGAGTTCACCTCCGTCACCTTTGCCGGAAAGGGGCAGAACCTGGACACGGGCTGCAAGGTGGTCCACAACGCGCCCAACACCTCTTCCTATGTGAACACCCGGTCGATTTCCAAGAGCGGCGGCATCTCCACCTTCCGGTCTTCGGTCAATGTGACCCCCAGAGCTAAGGGAGCCAAGGCTTCTGTCTCATGCGCTTCTCTGATGCTGGATGACATCTCCAGATCAGACACCATTCCGGCTATGGATATTCGCACGGCAGACGCGGATATCGGACATGAGGCCAAGATCGGCCGTATCTCCGATGAGACGGTCTTCTACCTGATGAGCCGGGGCATGTCAGAGGAGGATGCAAGAGCTCTGATCGTATCCGGCTTCGCTGACAATGTAGGTAAGGAGCTTCCTCTCGAGTACGCGGTTGAGATGAATAATCTCATCCGGCTTGAGATGAAGGGGGCCATCGGATAAGGAGGAATGACAAATGACTGAGAAGATGAACTTAATTGTCAACCGTATTCCCTCCCCCACCTGGAACTGGCTGAAGATGAACGAGATCAGGGCAAAAGAAGTGGCTGTCTCATCGGACGCGGCCTTTTCCCTCCTTCTCCCTGAGGGAATGGGAGGCTACGTCGCGTCTGCTTCCAGGCTGCCGCAGGTCCGGACAGGTCTCGGATATGATCTTGACAGGGCATTTGAGACAGTTCGCCAGACAAGCCGACTGATCACGATCCCCGAGGGAGACCATTTTGTGCAGCCGGCCCGCGTAGAGATGGATCTGAGCGCAAGAAAGGTCACGGGCAACCAGCTGGAGATCCACGCGGCCCACGATTCAGAGGCGACTGTGATCGTCAACCTGCGCGCGCTAAAGGATCAGAAGGGCGATGCCCTTGTCCAGATCAAGTATGACATTCAGAAGCATGCCGTTCTGAAACTGGTTACGGTTCAATCCGCGGGACAGGGCTTGCGGGTCTTCTTCGACCTGGGCGGTCAGCTCGCTGATTCTGCCCGCTTTGAGCTGACCCAGGTGATTCTGGGTGGACAGTCCTGCTATGGCAATTACTCCGCTCTGGAGGGAGAGTCCTCGAGTGTCAGTACAGAGATTGCCTATTTGATCGGCCAGGACGAGAGCCTCGATATGAATTACGTTGCGATTCACACCGGAAGGAAGACAGACACGGTCATGAAGGTGTCCGGTGTCCTGGAGGACAATGCCCGGAAGAATTTCCGCGGAACTATTGACTTTCGCCGGGGCGCCAAGGGCGCAACCGGAAATGAGCTGGAGGAAGTCCTCCTCATGAGCGATGATGTCGTCAACCAGACCATCCCTGTCATCCTCTGTCAGGAGGAAGATGTGGAGGGCAACCACGGCGCTTCGATCGGAAAGCTGGATGAGAGCCTGCTCTTTTATCTGCAGTCCCGCGGGCTCAGCCTGGATGAGATCTACCAGATGATGTCAAGGGCTAAGATCGAGGCGGTGTCCTCCAAGATAGAAGATCAGAAAACCAGGGAGGATATCCTGGCGGTTTTGGATCAGAGAGAAGGTTAGTTTATGACCGATGAGGAGAAGAGGATTCGCGCGGACTTTCCGCTTTTGGCGAATCGAGATATCGTCTATCTGGATAACAGCGCGACGACCCAGAAGCCCCAGTCTGTATTAGAGGTGGACCTGAGCTTTTATCAGAAGCGCAATGCCAACCCTCTGCGGGGATTATATCAGCTGTCCATCGACGCGACTGACGCCTACGAGGGGGCCAGAGCCAAGGTGGCTGACTTCATCGGAGCCGGTCGCCCCGAGGAGATTGTCTTTACCAGAAACGCCACCGAAGCGCTGAATTTGGTCGCCTATTCCTACGGGAGAAGTTTCCTGAAGGAGGGAGATGAGATCGTTCTCTCTGTGGCTGAGCACCACTCAAACATTCTTCCCTGGCAGGGAGTCGCCCAGGCGACCGGGGCCAGGCTGGTCTGGTTTGAGTGCGATGACACGGGAAAACTAGATCCAGAGAGGCTGCGAGAGCTGGTCAATGAGCACACGAAGATCGTGGCGATCAGTCAGGTCTCCAATGTCTTTGGAAGAAGCAACGATGCCGGGGAATATGCCAGGATTGCCCATGAGGCAGGGGCGGTCTATGTCTGCGACGGGGCGCAGTCGGTCCCCCATATGCCGGTCGATGTCAGGGAGATGGACTGCGACTTTCTTGCCTTCTCAGGACACAAGATGCTGTCAGCCATGGGAATCGGAGTCCTCTATGCCAGGTATGAACTCCTGGAGAAGATGCCCCCCTTTATGACTGGGGGAGAGATGATCGAGTATGTGACCCGCGAGGGCGCCACTTACGCAGAGATCCCCCACAAGTTCGAGGCTGGGACGGTCAATGCTGGCGGCGCCGTCAGCCTGGCGGCCGCCATCGACTACTACCATAAGATCGGCTTTGAGACCATTCAGCGCAGGGAAGAAGACCTGTCCGTCTACATGATGGAGGGGATGAAGAAGATTCCCCATATCCACATTCTGGGGTCTGAAGATCCGACAGATCATCACGGCATCGTGACCTTCACCATTGACGGCGTTCATCCCCATGATGTGGCGGCGATCTTCGACGCCTCCGGCATCTGTGTCAGGGCCGGTCACCACTGCGCCCAGCCCCTGCACAGGCATTTGACGAAAATCTCTGAGAAGGTTGCCTATATGTCTACCACGAGGGCGTCGCTGGCCTTCTACAATACAAGAGAGGACGTCGACCGCTTTTTGACCTGCCTTGCGGATATCAGGAGGGAAATGGGTTATGGCAATGAATAATACCTTCTACAATGAGATTCTGACTGACCACAATATGAACCCCATCCATAAGCACGCCCTGCCGGACGCTAATATGAGTCTGGAGGGAGTGAATCCCTCCTGCGGCGACGACATCGTCCTAAGCCTCAAGGTCGAGGACGGCAAGATCTTAGATGGGGCCTATGAGGGGAGCGGCTGTGCTATCTCCCAGGCCTCCGCGGATATGATGCTGGATCTGATTATCGGAAAGTCCGTGGAAGAGGCGAAACGCCTGTCTGAGATTTTTCTGCGGATGATCAAGGGCAAGGTGACCGACGCGGAGAGGGAAGAGCTGGAGGAGGCCGGTATCCTGCAGGATGTCAGCCATATGCCGGCCAGGGTCAAATGCGCTGTTTTAGGCTGGCATACCATGGATCAGATGCTGGAGGATAAGTAAATGTCCGCGGGGATCCGCCAGGGGCAGCTGGCCCTGATCATCTGGGTACTGGCCCTGGTCCTGGTCGGCCTGGGCATCTATCTGTTTGCTCTGGCCGGGCGGATGAGAGAAGAGAAGAAGGTCTTTGCGTTTTTGATTCCGGCCACAGAGCTATACAAGATTCAGGATATGAAAGGGCTGGCCGGGTATCTGTCCGGCAGGGTTCGAATCTTATCAATCGCCTGCATGGTCTTTGGCCTGGTCCTGATTCTCTATCAGCTGATTCATTTTCCGGCTTATATTGCCGTCGCTTTCGCGCTCGCTCTCCTGATCGTCTATCTCTGGTTCAGCAGGGGACTGAGAGAGGGAGTGAAAAAATTTTAGAAAATTCAGGATAAGATCCAGGGGCGCTCGCCCCTGGATCTTAAAATGTAATCCATAAGATACAGATAAAAAAATGAAATCACAAAAAATATAGGAAAATAATTGCAATATATTAAAAATAATACAATCTATATCTTCTGCACAAAAAATGAGTCTGATTTTCATGATCTTTTATGAATAGTAAAAGCCTGTGATACATGCTATAAGTAAATCAGGTTAAAAAATTAACAGAGACAGCCAAAAAGAGGAGTCATCGTTTGATCCTTCATTCTGAAGGGGAGAGGAGAAATGGATCAAATGAGAAGTAGAGTCAAAAGAAGGATGCGGGATGTTTTGAAAACACCCCGCATCCGTAGATGTCAAATTATAGGAATCCTTCTCTTGTTTTCTCTGCTTTTCGGAGCGTGTGGCAGTGAGAATACAAAAATAGATCGAGATAAAGCGGCAATCGGTCTTGTTGTAACGACAGCGCAGGCATATGATTCTAAAATATTATGGTTTGACGCCGACTTGGGAAACAATCAAATTCAAAAATTGCACTATGCAGCGCTAGGGTCTCATTTTGCTCAGCAAATTGTAAAAAACGGTAAAATCTATATGATTCCGCAAGGCCTGGATAATCGCAAGGATACACGAAAGGTGATCAGTATTGACAAGAATGACCTGTCTATACAGGAGTACCCTTTTTCGAATATCGCCTTAAATTTCACTGAGTGCATCGGCGAAAATGTATATGCGATCAACACAAGGAACGGGGTGAGTACACTTGAAAGGTATCATACATTAAGCCAACAGAGTCAGAAGTTTGAAAGAGAAGGAGAAATTTTCAACCAAATTACGGCAGCTTCCGATAAACTGTATTGCTTTTCCATGAGATTTGATCCTGATAATCCGGATCGTTTTTTGACGACGCTTCGTATCTTTACCCCCGACCTTCAAATGGAAAAGGAGATTGATCTGTCGGAGTATGGAATGACATCCGGAAAAGCTCTGGATGATCAAGAGTATTTGTATGTGACAGTGAGTCATGATTCTTATGATAACAGCATAGGAAGGATTCTCAAGATTAACAAGTCAACATACGAAATTCAAAAATTTGACTCTGAAGAGGGCAATGTCTTTGATATATTCAGGGCAGGAGATCGATTTATTTTTACACATTATGACCCGGTGGTTAATGAAGGAGGACGTATTTCCATCTGGGACGGGAAGGACAGCGAAAAAATAGTTGACCTGGGAACACCGCTCACGTTAACAGGCATCAGCGGAAAGCACTTTGTTGTTGCAAATGACAATGGCATACGGTTATATTCCATGGACAATTTTCAGTTGCTGAAGGAACAGAAAATAGAGCTTGATTCAAGAAAATATAAGTTCTATACGTCAAGTTTACTTTTTGTAGATGAATAATTTTGGCTCTATGTCGAATGTTGGAGCGGGATCCGATCGGATCCCGCTCCATTGTTAGGGGTGCTACAGGCGAAATGTGTTTCTAATGAGTGCGAGTTTCAAGTCTGTCTAATAGGGAATGGATATCGTCGAAAGCAAGAGGATTGCTGTAAGAGAATCGCTTGTGATTGTGATTTGCAATACTCATCATATCAAATCCAGATGTGATAAAATAAATCATCATATTCATCAACAGGGGGATTTTTCAATGAACGAGAAAATTGGGGGGAAGTATCGGGGAACCAGCGTCAGAGCGGGGCTGGTCTATGGAATGGCTGAGTTCTTCGGGGGCGGCGCGTTTGTCATCATCAACACTTTTTTTCTGATCTTTCTGACCAAGGCGCTGGGAATCCCGGCGGCCCTGGCGGGTGCCATTCCCATGATCGGCAAGGTCTGGGACGCGGTGACAGACCCCATGATGGGAAATATCACGGACCGGACCAGGTCGAGCATAGGGCCGAAGAGGCTCTATATTTTAGTCGGCGGAATTCTGTCCGGGATTACCTTCATCCTGCTCTGGACGACCATACCGGCGCAGAATACGACGGCCTTATTTCTCTACTATGTGCTGATCTACTGCCTCTTTTCAACCGCCTTTACTGTGATCATGGTTCCCTACAACGGGCTTCTGCCCGACATGATCGACAGCTACGAGGTCCGGTCCAAGTTCTCCAGCCTGCGGATGATCTGGTCAACCCTGGGCGCCATCGCGTCGGGTCTGGTTCCGACCCTTGTCATTAAAGATACGTTGAATACCGGACTTTATCTGAAGGTGGGGATTCTGTTTGGATTTCTCTTTGGCCTGTCATGCGTAATTACCTTTCTCGGCAGCTGGGAGAAGCTGAAACCGCCGGTGAAAACCAGACTCTCCGACAGTTTCTCGGAGGCGGCGTCTGTCTTTAAGAGCAGGTCCTTTCGCATATTTATCGGAATTTATCTGTCCGGCCAATGCGCCATGGATTTTGTGTCGGGCATGGCTCTCTACTATGTGGATGATGTGATCAATGGCTATGCCAAGGGTTATATGACCATGCTGATGGGGGTTCTTCTCTTGTCTCAGCTGGTCGGTATGCTGGCTTTTTCTCCGGTCATGTCCAGGATCTCCAAGCGAACCGCCCTTCTCATCGGCGCTCCGATTCGCCTGGTATGTACCTTGGGACTGGTTTTCTTCTCCTATGAAAATGCCCCCATTGTCCCGATTTTACTTCTGGCTGCCGGAATTGGAATCGGCAACGCGGCAACCTTGACCAGTATCTTTGCCATTCTGGCGGATATGGCGGATGTCGATGAACTGATCACCTCGACCAGCAGGCCGGGTATTGTCTCGGGGATGGCGACCTTCGCCAGGAAGATCTCCGCGGGCCTGTCTGTCTGGCTGATTGGAATTCTGATTTCTCTGGCGGGCTATGACGGAAAGATTGCCCAGTCCGGGATGCGCCAGGCCCTGTCCACCCAGAGGGGAATTGCCGCAATTTTCGTTGCCCTTCCCGCGATTCTGATCACCCTGCTCTTGATCTTTGCCTGGATCTTCCCGATCGGAAAGAAAGAGTTTGCCATAGTAAAGAGGGAGATTGCCAGAAGACAGAAGGAGGATGGCCAGGCAAGTGAAGGGGACAGTGATGCATCCGGGGCAGATCGTCGCGCAAATGGGTCAGGTCGCGATTCGGCCGAGAGAGACGATCAGATGAGCGAGAAAGACGATCAAGCGGCCGAAGAGGACGGTCAGACGACCGAGGATGAGAAGGCCGTCTTGGAGAAGGTGACAGGATTTCACTACGAGGACCTCTGGAAGAAGACCAACGCGCATAAGGAGAAGGACAATGTCTAATCAAAATCATCCGTCGGATACGGATATGAGAAGCAAGAAAGAACCTCTGGCCTGGGCACACCGGGGAGCCAGCGGCTACTGTCCCGAGAATACCCTGCCGGCTTTCGCAAAGGCGGCTGAGCTGGGGGCGGACGGGATTGAGTTGGACATACAGTTGACCAAGGACGGTGAGCTGGTTGTCTGTCATGATGAGAAGGTGGACCGAACCTCAAGTGGGAGCGGCTGGATTAAGGATATGACCCTGGAGGAATTAAAGGCGTTGGATTTCTCCTGTGGAAATGAGGCCTTCGCCGGGGTGACCATCCCGACCATGCGCCAGGTCTTCGATCTGCTTGCACCCACGAACCTGTCGATTAATATTGAACTTAAGACCGGTATCGTATTCTATCCGGGAATTGAGGAGAAGATTCTTGGCCTGACAGAGGAGTGCGGTTTTGGAGGCCGGGTGATCTATTCCTCCTTCAATCACTACACCATCCGCCGGATGAGGGAACTGGCTCCTCATGCCAGACTTGGATTTCTCTATGCGGACGGCATCATCGATATGCCGGCTTACGGGGAGAAATACGGCGTAAACGCCCTTCATCCGGCCCTCTACAATATTCAGTTTCCGGGCTTCATGGAAGACTGCAAAAAGAGAGATCTGGCGGTTCACGTCTGGACCGTCAATGAGGAAGAGTACATGAGAATGTGCTGCAGGGCGGGAGTAGACGCGATTATCAGCAACTACCCGGACAGGGTGCGCAATGTGATTGAGGAAATGAGATAAAGAGACCTTATGAAGAAAAATAAGACAGAAGCCAGCCCCCTGCTCGCAAGCCCCGGGGACGGCTCGGCGGGGAAGCTGCCAGCCGGGGTCAGTCTGCTTTGCGAGAGCGACTACGAGGCCTATATGGCTGATGAAAATCTGCGCTGGAGAAGAGATTATGTCAGGCAGGGAGAGTTCAAGACATACGATGGACTGTCCTTGCGCTATTACACTGCGAGACAGGAAAAATCGCGGCAGGCGAGGGCCTGCGTTGTCATGATTCACGGTTACTGCGGTTTCTGGTGCAAATTTCATGAAATGGCAGAGTATTACTGGAGAGCCGGTTATGAGGTCTTCTTTCTGGAACAGAGAGGGCACGGATACTCTGGCAGGCAGGTAGAGGCAGAGGATCTGGTGCATGTGGACGATTACGGCGATTATGTGAGGGACCTTCACAGCTTCATGGAAGGGATTGTAGAGCCTCAGACCGGGGGCCTGGCGCATATTCTCTTTGCCCACTCGATGGGCGGCGCGGTCGGGGCTCTCTGTCTGGAAGAATATGCCGGGGATTTCGACGCCGCTATTCTCAGCTCTCCCATGCTTGCCGTGAAAACGAATGGCCTGCCGCGCTTTGTCATTCCCCTTCTGCGGGCCAAAATCAAGATCCTAAGACAGGAGAAAGAACCCTTTCGCGGATCGAAGCCCTGGACGGGAGAGCCTTCCTTTGAGAGCAGCAGCGCCATGTCTTTGAAGCGCTACAACTATATCTTTGAAAAGCGCCTGAAGGACGATCACTATCACACCAATCGGATGTCAGGCGGATGGGCTGCCGCCAGCTTTCGGGCGACAAAAAAAGCGCTGAAGAGGGCGGACCGGATTCATATTCCGATCCTTCTCTTCAGCGCTGGAAATGACGCGCTCGTCGATATTGCCGGGCATTTTGAATTTGCGGGCAAGACAGAAAACACGCAGTGGATTCTCTATGAGAATGCCAAGCATGAGCTCTTTAACGCTGACGACGCGATCCGAAAAGACTACTATGCCCGAATCTTTTCTTTTCTTGCGCGTTTTGACCGCCCAAATCAGTCCTCTTGAAGAGACGTTTCCTCGCGGTCTTCCATGGGTACAAAATCTCTGTGAGGCTGAACGGTCATGTAGGCCGGACGCATGATCTTGGAATCGGATGAGATCTCCTCCATCCGGTGGGCGGACCAGCCGGCGATGCGGGCGATGGCAAAGATAGGAGTGTATAGCTCAACAGGCAGACCCAGCATCTGGTAGGCGAAGCCGGAGTAGAAGTCGACGTTGGGAGAGACGCCCTTGTAGATCTTGCGCCTGTCCGCAATGACTTCCGGCGCCAGACGCGCGACCAGCTGATAGAGGGCATACTCCTTCTCGTAACCCTTTTCTCTGGAGAGCTTCTCGACAAAGCCCTTGAAGGTGATGGCGCGGGGGTCGGAGATCGAATAGACGGCATGACCGAGGCCATAGATCAGACCGGCTTTGTCAAAGACCTTTCCGTCCAGAAGGTCACTCAAGTATTGCTTTACCTCTCCCTCATCTGTCCAGTCCCTGACCTGTTTCTTCATGTCCGCGAACATCTGGATGACCTTGATATTGGCGCCGCCGTGACGGGGCCCCTTGAGGGAGCCCAGAGCCGCCGCGATGGCGGAGTAGGTGTCTGTACCGGAGGAAGAGACCAGGTGGGTGGTAAAGGTGGAGTTATTACCGCCGCCGTGCTCTGCGTGAAGAATCAGGCAGACGTCCAGAAGCTTGGCTTCCAGAGGGGAGAAGCTGGAGTCGGCCCGCAGGCAGTGGAGAATATTTTCGGCTGTCGAGAGGGCCGGATTGGGATTGTGCAGGATCAGAGACCCGTTTTCGTAGTAATGCTTGTAGACCTGGTAGCCGTAGACGGACAGGAGAGGGAAGTTGGCGATCAGCTGCAGGCATTGGCGCAGAACATTGACCGGAGAGGTCTGGTCCGGGTTGGCGTCGTAAGCGTAGAGGGTTAAGACGGACCTGGCCAGGGTATTCATCATGTCCTGGCTGGGTTTTTTCATAATGACGTCTCTTGTGAAATTGGGGGGGAGACTGCGGTAATCAGACAGGAGCTTCTTGAAATCGGTGAATTGCTTCTCAGTGGGAAGCTGGCCGAAGAGGAGGAGATAGATGACCTCCTCAAAGCCGAAGTGATTATCGGCGGATTGATTCCTGACGATGTCCTGGACATTGTAGCCGCGGTAGTAGAGTTCGCCGTCACAGGGAATGATGGCATCGCCCACGCGCTTGGTGGCGTTGACCTCGGAGATATCGGTAATGCCGACCAGAACGCCGCGTCCGTTGATGTCGCGCAGACCTCGCTTGACATTGTAGGTGCTGTAGAGCTCGGGGTTGATATATGAGGCTTTCTGTGACTTCTTGGCCAGATCTTCAATAATGGGGGTGATTTGGGAATAATTAGTCTCTGACATGGCAAACCTCCTTGAAAATATATCTAGGATTTTATCATTTCCGGATAGGTCAGACAAATGAAGCAAGAGTGAATATGCCGATTGAGGCAAGGATTGAAGCAAGGGTAAATATGCCGGATGGAGTTGAATCGAAGGTAAATGCGGCAAGAGGAAATATGTCAAATGCGGCAAGAAGGAATATGTCAAATGCGGGTCAAATGTGGCAAGAAGGAATATGTCAAGCCCCTTGAAGACAAGGGGGAGATAGAGTAGTATGAAGTTGACCTGAGTGTCCCAGACTCGTATATTTTGAACCTACATTTACTTTAAAAGGGACTCCTATATCAGCTGTCCGGCTGCCAGGCCACCGATTGTCGTGGAAGGCAAAAAGCAGAGTGCGGTAACCCACCTAGCTGTGCGCTAGGAGTCAAAATTGCGAGCGGATGCCGGGTCTTTTTTTGCCCTTTTTGGCAGGGATATCCGCGAATGCATTGAGAGAACAGGGACAAGCCGAATGAATTGAGCGGGCAGGGCTATCCGCGGGTCGATGGAATCAAATGGTGATGGAAGCGATGAAAGAAGAGGCTCTTGCGACAATGGAATCAGGCCAACCGCGCGAGCGGATTCTTCTGTCTGTCCGTGAACTGGTGGAATTTCTGGGGAGAAATGGCGATATCGATGACCGCAGCCAGGGGAGAGATTCTCTTGCCGCCATGCAGGCCGGAAGCCGTCTTCACCGCAGACTGCAAAAGCAGGGTACAAGCGCCTATCATCCCGAGGTCCCCTTGCGGATCTCAATCGATATGGGCGAATATGATCTGGAGATTTCCGGCCGGGCCGACGGGATCATCTATGAGCAGGACGACAGGGGCGAGATCAGTGAAGAGTCTTTGCCTGTGATTGACGAGATCAAGGGAATGTATCAGGATGTCCTCGCCTTTGAAGAGCCCCTGTCGGTTCATCTGGCGCAGGCGAAGGTCTATGCCTGGATCTTTGCGAAGGAGCATGGCCTTTCTGGTATTCGCGTTCAAATGACCTACGCCAATCTGGATACGGAGCAGATCAGGCGTTTTCAGGAGGATTTTGGCCTGGAGGATCTGGGCCGCTGGTTTGATGAGCAGATCAAGGCCTATTGCCCATGGGCAGACTTTCGCTTTCATTGGAAACAGCTTCGCAATGAGAGCATTCGCGCCTTAGACTTTCCCTACGCCTACCGGCCGGGACAAAAGAAGCTGGCCTCGGACGTCTATCGCAGTATTCATCGGGGAAAAACCCTCTTCATCCAGGCGCCTACCGGCGCGGGCAAGACCCTGTCCGTTCTCTTTCCGGCCATCAAGGCTATGGGGGAAAAAGAAGCAGATCGCATCTTTTATCTGACAGCCAAGAGCGTCACAAGAAGCGTGGCCAAGGACAGCATTCACCTTTTGACGGATGGAGGATATCGGGGCAAGA
Organism: Shuttleworthella satelles DSM 14600; assembly: GCF_000160115.1. Classification (GTDB taxonomy): domain Bacteria; phylum Bacillota; class Clostridia; order Lachnospirales; family Lachnospiraceae; genus Shuttleworthia; species Shuttleworthia satelles. The sequence continues at coordinate 841,063 of NZ_GG665866.1, read as the reverse complement.
CCACAGAGATTGTGGCCAGGGACAAAATGTGTCTGCTCCAGGAGCGCTCCTGTAATCCGGAAGATTGTCCCTATGCCAGAGGGCATTTTGACCGTATCAATGCCGCCCTCTACGACTGCCTGACCTCGCGGGACCTGTTCGATCGAAATTTCATCATGGAATACGCAAAACAGAGTCAGGTCTGTCCCTTTGAGCTCTGTCTGGATCTGGCCTCCTTCAGTGACAATATTTTCTGCGACTATAACTATGTCTTTGATCCCAACGCGTCGCTGACCCGTTTCTTTGGGGAGGGTAGGAGGGAGGAGAATCTCCTCCTGGTGGATGAGGCCCATAACCTTGTGGATCGCGCCAGGCAGATGTACTCAGAGACACTCTTTTATGAGGATTTTCATACTCTGCGCCGCCTTTTTAAGGGAAAGAATCCCAAGCTAATGAGGGCGGCAGGCAAATGCAGCCGCTTCTTTTCGGACTGGACCAGGGACTTGGAGGATTACCGGATCTTAGACAATATCGATTCCTTTGTCCTTGCCCTGATGAACGTCGCCTCCTGCATCAGCGTCTATCTGGAGGAGGGACCCCGGCTGGATGAACATGAGCAGATTCTTGAGATCTATTTTCGAATCCGATATTTTCTGACGGTCGCGGACTGGCTGGATCAGCGCTATCGGATCGTCCTGGAGGAGCTTGGGAAAAATGCCGCCCTTCATCTCGACTGTATGGATCCGTCCCAACTTTTGGGGCGACGGATCGAATTGGCAAGATCCTGCATTTTCTTCTCGGCAACCCTGCTTCCCATCCGCTACTACAAGGATCTTTTGTCCGCTGACCGACAGCCCTACGCGGTTTACGCCGACTCTGTTTTTAAAGAAGAACAGCATGGACTTGTGATTGCTTCAGATGTCTCAAGCCGCTATCAGCTGCGCAATCCTGCTACCTACCGGCGCTATGCGGACTATATCAGAAGGATCAGCCATGCGAGACAGGGCAATTACATGGTCTTCTTTCCCTCCTATCGTTTCATGGAGGAGGTCTATGGGGAATTTTTGCTGCCTGATCAGGAGGACTGTGAGGTTTTAGTCCAGGAGAGGGAGATGTCTGAGGAAAATCGTGAGTCTTTCCTGGGCCGGCTCCAAAAGAAGCGCAAGTCAACTCTTCTGGCTTTTTGCGTGATCGGCGGGATCTTCTCGGAGGGGATTGACCTGCCGGGAGACAGCCTGATCGGCGCGGTGATTGTCGGCATGCCCCTGCCTCAGGTGAACCGGCAGACAAGGATCTTAAAGGACTATTTTGACAGTCGATCCTCTTTCGATGAGGATACAGAGGGGCTGCCCAAGGGGATTCGATTACGGGAGAGGAAAGAGGGCTTCGCCTACGCCTATCTCTATCCGGGTATGAACAAGGTTTTGCAGGCGGCCGGCCGTGTGATTCGAACGGAGCGGGACCGGGGGATCATCGCCCTTTTGGATGACCGTTTTTTAAGAGGGGACTACCAGGATTGTTTTCCCAGAGAGTGGAAGCATTATCAAAGGGTCAGCATCGGGACGGTAGAAAGCCAGGTGGGGAAATTTTGGGATCAGACGGATGTTTCGGATCAGAGGAAGGGACCCCGGGAAGAGGGAGAGCAGAAAGAGAAGGATTAGAAAGAGAGATTAGAAAGAGAGATTAGATAGATCAGGAGCGGTCTATCTTGTCTATCGACTGCTTTTCGCGGAGCTAGGGATGAGCCGGGCAGACTTTCGAGCGGAAAATCTGGGCTATCTTGCCCAGTCCCAGGAGATTGCCGGAGCAGTTTCAGGATTGAACTTTGGGGAACAAAGTGGCATAGTCATAATAGAGAATGTTCCCCAAAGGAGTGAAGATAATGGCTATAAAATATAATGAAATACAAGAATTACTTAGAAGTCGTGCTGACCTTCATGCCAGATTAAATTTGATGCCTTATGATGGTACACCTGAAATAAAAGAACGCGGTGATGGAAAGTATCTGTATATAAGAAAGCGTGTAGCAGGTAAACTGACGTCAACTTATGTAGGAGTGTATACCGAAGAACTTTATAATTTACTTCTTCGTAATGCCAGAGAAATACGTGAAATAAGAAAACAACTTAGAAATATAGAAAAGCAGCTGACTGCCGCTGGATATTCAGAAGATGAATTGTCTGTTGATGTTGTAAATAATATTGTATTTGCAAGAGTGAATATGAAGATGAATATCTACGATCAGGCTGTGTTGGAGGGCGTAGCTACATCTTTTCCACAAACAGAAGAGATTATAGAAAATGGAAAAGTTAGTGGTATGACAGCAACGGATGTACAGAAAATCTTAAATTTAAAACATGCATGGGAGTTTATTTTAGATAAAGATGTAATAGCGAGTAAATCTGACTATTATATGCTTAGCTATATTGCAAGGCTTGTTAATGAAGGATTCTTTGCAGAAGGAGGTCGGATTCGAGGTGTCCCTGTGACAATAGGCGGCTCATCCTATGTACCGCCATTACCTAATGAAATAGATATTAAAGACAAAATAACAGAAATCACTGGAGATGATGCAGATGCAATTGATATTGCGATTAGGTTATGTCTTTATTGTATGAAGGCGCAAATATTCCTGGATGGGAATAAGAGAGCATCTGTTATTTTTGCTAATCACTATTTGATATCTCATGGAGGAGGATTTTTAGTTATTCCTGAAAAAGAAGTTCCGGAATTTAAAAATCTACTTGTAAAGTATTACGAAGGAGATGATATATCTATTATTTCTGATTTTATGAAAAAACATTGTTGGAAAACGATGTAGTTATAAAAACATTGGGCCAGGACGAGTTTTGTGCAAAGTATGAAAAAGAAATACAAGCAAAGATGACCGAGCGGTTGATTGGATCAGCTGCATTCAAAGATAGGCGTGAATTGATATAAAGTGTTGAGGCTGATGGAAGGACCGCAGCTCGTGGCCATGATTTATGAGGATAGATTTGGCAGCAGTTCAATAAAGGCCCGGGCAGCGGGCGTGAGCGGAAGAGAGGGCATGGTGGCGACAATCAGCTGGCGCTGGGGGATCTGATCTCTTAGGTCGACGATGACAAGGTCTCTGCTCTCTTTTTTGATGCAGAAATCGGGGACGAAGGCGATGCCGAGACCGATCCGGGCCAGGTCGATCAGGAGGTCATTGGAGGCCAGACGGATGGTGGGCAGAAGCTCCATCTGCTGCTGCAGGAAGAGCTTGTGCAAAAATTCTGAGGTGGTAGAGTGCTTCTCCAGGGTCATGAGGGGGAAGCGGTTGATCTCCTTTATGGTCATAGGACAAGACAGGTCAAAGCAATTGGGATTGCCGCAGAAGATGTCGCTGAATCTGGCCACCGTGTGATAAATACTGGAGGGAGACAGGCGCATATTGGGATAGTTGCAGACGATCAGATCCACCTTTCCCTGCTCTAAGAGGTCGGCGCAGGCCAGGGAGGTGGCATTGGTGACACGAATGGTGATATCGGGGAATTTCTGATGGAATTTTCTGAGATAGGGGACCAGGAAATAGCGGCAGATCGTGTCGGAGGCCGCGATGTGCAGCTGGCCGGACGCGACAATGGCGTCGTCCAGGAGCTGGTCCTCAGCCCGCATAATCAGATTGATGGCCGGCTCTACATGTTTGAAGAGGATTTCCCCGGCTGGCGTCAGGGAGACCTTCTTGGTGGAGCGGAGGAAGAGCTGCTGATCCAGCTTCTTCTCCAGAGTCTTGATGGACTGTGAGACAGCGGACTGGGAGATAAAGAGCTGCTTGGAAGCCTCAGAGAAGGAGAGGGTTCTGGCAACATAGTAGAAGACACGGTATAGCTCGTAATTGATATCCATATGCAGACTCCATTTATTTTTCGCGTTTCGTTCAGCTTCATGCCGTCAGCGCGACTTCGCGTCATTAGCTCAAGCTGCGTGTCGACGGCACAGCTTCGTATCATCAGCTTAAATTGCGTGTCGACGGCACAGCTTCGTATCATCAGCTTAAATTGCGTGTTGACAGCATAGCTTCATCTCGTCAGCGCGATTTACGTCAAATTTATATCATAAGTAAAAATTAAAATCACTTCCAAATCTATTATACAGCCTAATGATTCGAATTAGAAAGTATAATATTCGGCCAAAGAAGCCCTATGCTATACTTTCTTTAGCATTTTGCGGCCGAAAAAGGGGCGCGGAGCAATCGGATCGGAGGGATTATCCATGGGTGCTGTCAGAAGATTATATGTGGAGAAGAAGCGCAGCTATGCTGTTGCCGCCAGAGAGCTGGAAGCGGAGATCAAGAGCTATCTCGGGATTCGGACTGTGGATAAGGTTCGCATTCTGATCCGTTATGACCTTGAGAACGTCTCTGACGCAGTCTATCAGCAGGCCGTCAAGACCGTCTTTGCTGAGCCGCCCGTCGACGATGTCTACGAGGAGACCTTTGAGAGGACCGGCGTCTCATTCTCCGTCGAGTATCTTCCGGGACAGTTTGACCAGAGAGCCGATTCCGCCGAGCAGTGTCTGAAGCTTCTAAATGAGGATGAAGAGCCCATCATACGCACAGCTACGACCTACATCATAGAGGGAAAGATCCGCCCGGAAGAGCTGGAAGAGATCAAAAACCACTGTATCAACCCGGTGGATTCCAGAGAGTGCGCAGATGACAAGCCCCAGTCTCTCGATATCAAGTATAAAGAGCCGGACGATGTCATTGTCTTTCAGGGGTTTTCAAGTATGGGGGAGAAACCCCTCAGGGAACTCTATGAGTCACTGAATCTGGCCATGACCTTCAGGGACTTCCTCTGGATTCAGACCTACTTCGCCCAGGAGGAGAAGAGGGATCCCTCCATGACCGAGATCCGTGTCCTGGACACCTACTGGTCCGACCACTGCCGCCACACCACCTTCTCCACGGAGCTGACGCATGTAAAGATTCCCGATGGCTTCTATGCGGAGCCCATCCGAAAGACCTTCGACGAGTATAAGGATAACTACAGGATTCTCTATCAGGACAGAGATGACAAATTCGTCTGTCTGATGGACATTGCTTTGGCCGGGGCCAAAATCCTCAAGAAAAAGGGGCTTCTGACCGACCAGGAGGAGTCTGATGAGATCAACGCCTGCTCCATCGTCGTTCCCATTGAGGTGGACGGACAGACGGAGGAGTGGCTGGTCAACTTCAAAAACGAGACCCACAACCACCCCACGGAGATTGAACCCTTCGGCGGCGCGGCCACCTGTCTGGGAGGAGCCATTAGAGATCCGCTGTCGGGCCGCACTTATGTCTACCAGGCCATGCGGGTGACCGGCGCCGCCGATCCCACGGTCTCGGTCAAAGAGACGTTAAAGGGCAAGCTGCCCCAGAAGAAGATCGTCCGGGAGGCGGCTCAGGGCTACTCCTCCTATGGTAACCAGATCGGACTTGCCACCGGCTATGTCAAGGAAATCTACCATCCGGACTATGTGGCCAAGCGCATGGAGATCGGAGCCGTCATGGGGGCTGCCCCCCGCCGGGCTGTCCAGCGGCTGAACTCGGATCCGGGGGACAGGATCATCCTCCTGGGAGGCCGGACCGGGCGCGATGGAATCGGCGGCGCAACCGGATCCTCCAAGGCCCACAATACAGAGTCCACCCAGGAGTGCGGAGCCGAGGTTCAGAAGGGAAATGCTCCCACCGAGCGCAAGCTGCAGCGTCTCTTCCGCAGGGAGGAGGTCTCTTACATCATCAAGAAATGCAATGACTTCGGAGCCGGCGGCGTATCTGTTGCTATCGGGGAACTGGCGGACGGCCTTGACATCAATCTGGATCTTGTCCCCAAGAAGTACGCCGGTTTGGACGGAACCGAGCTGGCCATCTCCGAGTCCCAGGAGCGGATGGCGGTCGTTGTCGCTCCCGAGAATGTCGATCGCTTTTTGTCCTACGCCGCTGAGGAGAATCTGGAGGCTGTCGAGGTCGCTGTGGTCACTGTCTCTCCCCGCCTGGTCCTCCGGTGGAGAGGGAAGAAGGTTGTCGATTTGTCCAGGGCCTTTTTGAACACCAATGGGGCTCACCAGGAGACCTCAGTCGAGGTGGTTTTACCTGAGGAAAAGGACAATTACACGGAGAAGATCGCCGTCTCCGCGGTTCGTGAGGCCCTGGAGGCAAATGACGTCAGGGCCGCATGGCTGGCCCTTTTGTCTGATCTCAACGTGGCTTCCCAGAAGGGGCTGGTAGAGCGCTTTGACGGCTCAATCGGGACAGGATCCGTATTCATGCCCTTCGGGGGCAGGTATCAGCTGACCGAGACTCAGTCCATGGTCGCCAAGCTTCCTGTCTCAGGAAAGAGATCTTCTGCGGTGTCGATGATGGCCTATGGCTATGATCCCTACCTGTCAAAGTGGTCTCCTTACCATGGGGCCAACTTCGCCGTTTTGGACTCTCTGGCTCGGATTGTGGCCTCCGGCGGTGACTATCATAAGATCCACTTTACCTTCCAGGAGTACTTCGGAAGGATGTCTGAGGATCCCAGGCGTTGGAGTCAGCCCTTTACCGCTCTCCTCGGCGCTTATCATGCCCAGCTTCGTCTCGGCCTGGCCTCGATCGGGGGCAAGGATTCCATGTCGGGCAGCTTCAATGAGATCGACGTTCCGCCGACTTTGGTGTCCTTCGCTGTCGATGTCGCAGACCTCTCGGACATTATTTCGCCTGAATTCAAGCGGGCGGGAGATGATATTGTCCTTTTTCAGGCCAAAAGGGATCCGTATGATCTGCCCGATTATGAGCAGATTATGAGACTCTATGACGCCTTTGCCCGGCTGATCAAAGACGGGGTCGTCAGGTCCGCCTATACCCTGGACGCGTATGGGGCGGCTTGTGCCATGTCTAAGATGGCCTTCGGTAACAGGATGGGCTTTGTCCTGGATCAAAAGCTGAGGAGAGAAGACCTGTTTGCCTTTGCGACCGGCAGCCTTCTGGCTGAGATCGATCCCGCCAAAAAAGAGCGGATGGAGGAGATTCTAATCGCCCATGGCCTGACGGATGCCTGCAGCAGGCTGGGGCAGCTGACAGATGACGGACGCTTTGTCTTCGGCGACATGGACCTGTCTGTGGATGAGGCCATAGGGGCCTGGACCAGACCACTTGAGAAGGTCTTCCCCACCAGATCCGGCCAGGAGACAGATAGGATCGAGAGTCCCGTCTACCGGGCCAAGAGGATCTATGTTAACCAGAACAAGGTCGCCAGGCCGACGGTCTTCATTCCTGTCTTCCCTGGCACCAACTGCGAATATGACTCCGCGGACGCCTTTGAGAAGGCCGGAGCGAAGACCCTTGTCAAGGTCTTTCGCAATCGCAATGCCCAGGATATCCGGGAGTCCGTTGACGCCTTTGCCAGGGCGATTGAAAAGGCGCAGATTGTCATGTTCCCAGGCGGCTTCTCCGCTGGCGATGAGCCGGAGGGATCCGCGAAGTTCTTTGCCACGGCCTTCCGTAACGAGAAGATGAAGGAGGCGGTCAATAAGCTCCTGTCTGAGAGAGACGGCCTGGTGCTTGGAATCTGTAACGGCTTCCAGGCCCTGATCAAGCTGGGCCTGGTTCCCTGCGGACAGATTCAGGCCCAGACAGAGGAATCGCCCACTCTGACCTACAACACCATCGGACGCCATATCTCCAAGGAAGCCTATATCAAGGTTGTCTCCAATAAGAGCCCCTGGCTCCAGGAGGCTGACCTCGGAGGAGTCTATACCAATCCGGCCTCTCATGGAGAGGGACGCTTCGTCGCATCCAAAGACTGGCTTGACAGGCTCTTTGCCAACGGACAGGTGGCGACTCAGTACGCTGACATGGAGGGCAATATTTCCATGGATGAGGAGTACAACATCAACGGGTCCTATATGGCCGTTGAGGGAATCACCTCTCCCGATGGAAGAGTTTTCGGCAAGATGTGCCATTCCGAGCGCCAGGGCCGGGGAGTTGCTGTCAATATCTACGGTCAGCAGGATATGCGCATCTTCGAGAGCGGAATTAAGTATTTTCATTAAATATCCAGTGTGATACGATACGTTAAGTTTAGGCTTTATCGGGAGTGGCAGGCATTTTCCCCGATGAAGCCTATTGGTGAATTATGGAAAGGACTGGGCGGATGAAAGCATTTCTGATCCTTGAAGACGGGACCGTATTTGAGGGCGTGAGTATCGGCTCGAGACGGGAGGCCGTTTCCGAGATCGTCTTTAACACCTCCATGACGGGCTATCTTGAAGTTCTGACAGATCCCTCTTATGCGGGGCAGGCGGTCTGTATGACCTATCCTCTCATCGGGAACTACGGAATCACACCCGATATGGAGTCCTCCCGTCCCTGGGTGGACGGATATATCGTCAGAGAGCTGTCCAGACTTCCCAGTAATTTCCGCAGTCAGGGGAGGATCCAGGATTTCCTGGAGAAGTATGACATTCCGGGCATCTGCGGTATCGATACCCGTCAGCTGACCCGTATTCTCCGGGACCGCGGAACCATGAACGGAATGATCACGACCAACGAAAACTATCGGCTAAAGGAAGTTCTGCCCAGGCTTAAGGCCTATGTGGTCGGGGACGTTGTCAGCAAGGTGACCTGCCAGGAGAAGTATGTTCTGCCCGGCGCCGGCAAGAAGGTCGCTCTTATGGATTTCGGAGCCAAGAAGAATATCGCTCGCTCCTTAAATGAGCGCGGCTGTCAGGTGACCGTCTATCCGGCTCACAGCTCAGCTGAGGAGATCTTAGCCAGCCATCCCGACGGAATCATGCTGACCAACGGGCCTGGAGATCCCGAGACCAATGTAGAGATCATCGAGGAGATCAAGAAAATTTACGCGTCGGACATCCCTGTTTTCTGCATTTGTCTGGGTCACCAGCTGATGGCTCTGGCTGCGGGAGGCAAGACCTTCAAGCTCAAGTACGGACACAGGGGGGGCAACCACCCCGTCCGTGACCTAGAGACCGGAAGAGTTTATATCTCTTCACAGAACCATGGCTACGCGGTTGATCCCGATTCACTGGATCCATCTGTCGCCCGGCCCGCCTTCGTCAATGTCAACGACCTGACCAACGAGGGCATGAAGTACAGGAACAAGAATATCTTTACCGTCCAGTTCCACCCCGAGGCCTGTCCCGGTCCCCAGGACAGCGGATTTTTGTTTGACCGCTTTATCAAGATGATGGGAGGAGAAGACTAATGCCAAGAGATACCAGTATTAAGAAAGTCCTTGTGATTGGTTCAGGCCCCATCGTTATTGGCCAGGCGGCCGAGTTTGACTATGCCGGAACCCAGGCCTGCCGGTCTCTTCGCGAGGAAGGAGTTGAGGTTGTTTTAGTCAACTCCAACCCGGCTACCATCATGACGGATCAGGAGATCGCCGACCAGGTCTATATCGAGCCTCTGACTGCGGAGGTCGTGGAGCAGATCATCCTGAAAGAGAAGCCTGACTCTGTTCTTCCCACCCTGGGAGGTCAGGCGGGGTTAAACCTTGGAATGGAGCTGGCGGAGTCCGGCTTTCTGGAGAAGAACGGGGTCCGACTGATCGGAACGACTCCCCAGACCATTTTCAAGGCCGAAGACCGCCAGGGCTTTAAGGACACCATGGAGAAGATCGGAGAGCCCATTGCCTCCTCCAAGGTCGTTCACAATGTCGAGGACGGAATCGCCTTCACCAAGACCATCGGCTATCCGGTTGTCCTGCGCCCCGCTTATACCCTGGGGGGCTCCGGCGGCGGCATCGCCAAAAACGAGAACGAATTGATCGAGATCCTGACCAACGGTCTGCGCCTGTCCCGGGTTCACGAGGTCCTTGTCGAGCGCTATATCGGCGGCTGGAAGGAAATCGAGTACGAGGTCATGCGCGATGCGGCCGGTAATGTGATTACGGTCTGCAACATGGAGAACATTGATCCTGTCGGCGTCCACACCGGAGACTCCATTGTCGTGGCTCCCTCGCAGACCCTCTCCGACAAGGAGTATCAGATGCTCAGGACCTCGGCCCTCCGCATTATCGACGAGATCGGGATTACCGGAGGCTGCAATGTCCAGTACGCCTTGAACCCGGACTCCTTTGAGTACTGCGTGATCGAGGTTAATCCCCGTGTGTCCCGGTCTTCCGCCCTGGCCTCCAAGGCGACCGGCTATCCCATTGCCAAGGTGACAGCCAAGATCGCCCTAGGTTATCGCTTAGACGAGATTAAGAACTCCATTACCGGCAAGACGATGGCCTCCTTCGAGCCCATGCTGGATTACTGCGTCGTCAAGATTCCCCGTCTCCCCTTTGACAAGTTCATCACGGCTCAGCGCAAGCTGACGACACAGATGAAGGCCACCGGGGAGGTCATGTCCATCTGCGACAGCTTCGAGGGGGCTCTCATGAAGGCCATCCGCTCCATGGAGCAGCATGTGGACTCCCTGCTGAGTTATGATTTCTCCAACCGGACGGACGAGGAGTTGAAGGCGGAGCTGGCCCTGGTTGACGACCGCAGGATCTGGAGGATTGCCGCGGCCCTGCGCCAGGGGATTCGCCCGGACACCATTCATCAGATCACAAAGGTGGATCTCTGGTTCATAGACAAGATTGCCATTTTAACGGAGATGGAGAAGCGCTTAAAGAGCGAGTCTCTGACCACAGAGCTCCTTCGCGAGGCCAAGCGCCTGGAATTCCCCGACGAGCTGATTGCGAAGCTCTGCGGAATGGAGACAGAGGAAGTAAAGCGCTTGCGCTACGAGAAAGGGATCAGGGCAATCTATAAGATCGTGGACACCTGTGCCGCCGAGTTCGACGCGGAGACTCCCTACTATTACTCGGTCTACTCCAGGGGTGAAAATGAGGCCAGCCAGACCCGTGACAGAAAGAAGGTTCTGGTCCTGGGGTCCGGTCCCATCCGTATCGGACAGGGGATCGAGTTTGACTTCTGCTCGGTTCATGCCACCTGGGCTTTTTCCAGGGCCGGATATGAGACCATTATCGTCAACAATAACCCGGAGACGGTATCTACCGATTTTGATGTGGCGGATAAGCTCTATTTCGAGCCCCTGACCGCGGAGGATGTCCGCAATATCGTCGATATCGAGAAGCCTGACGGGGCCGTGGTTCAGTTCGGCGGGCAGACGGCCATCAAGCTGACCCAGGATCTCATTCAGATGGGAGTTCCCATCTGGGGAACCAGGGCAGAGGATGTCGACGCGGCGGAGGACCGGGAGCTTTTTGATGAAATCCTGCAGAAGACCGGGATTCCACGGGCCTCCGGCGGCACTGTCTACACGGCGAAGGAGGCCAAAGAGGTGGCCAACCGGATCGGTTATCCCGTCCTGGTCCGTCCCTCCTATGTCCTCGGAGGTCAGGGCATGCAGATTGCCTTTAACGATGAGGAAATTGAGGATTTCATCGGTATCATTAACCGCATTGCCCAGGATCACCCCATCCTGGTCGACAAGTATCTGCAGGGCAAGGAAATCGAGGTCGATGCCATCTGTGACGGAGACAATATCCTGATCCCCGGAATCATGGAGCATATTGAGCGCACCGGCATTCACTCCGGGGATTCGATTTCCGTATACCCCGCGCACACGATCAGCGATTCCGTCAAGAAGAAGCTGGAGGATTACACCGAACGCCTGGCTATGGCTCTGCACGTCAAGGGCATGATCAATATCCAGTTCATTAACATTGACGAGGACGTCTATGTCATCGAGGTCAACCCCAGATCCTCAAGGACGGTTCCCTATATTTCCAAGGTGACCGGGATCCCTATTGTGGATCTGGCGACGAGGGCTATTTGCGGAGAGAAGATCGTCGACATGGGATATGAACCCGGCCTGCAGCCTGAGGCGGACTATGTTGCGATTAAAATGCCCGTCTTCTCTTTTGAGAAGCTGCGCGGCGCTGAGATCTCCCTGGGGCCGGAGATGAAGTCGACCGGGGAGTGCCTGGGAATCGCCAGAACCTTCCACGAGGCCCTCTATAAGGCCTTCTCCGGCGCGGGAGTTTGCCTGCCAAAATACAGGCAGATGATCATGACGGTCGCGGACCAGTTCAAGGAGGAGTCAGTCCAGGTGGCCAGGCGTTTCGCGGCTTTGGGCTACAAGATCTACTCCACTAGGGGCACAGCCAAGTACCTGCAGGAGAGAGGAATTGACGCCCTCTGGGTCAACAAGATTTCACAGGAGTCGCCCAATGTCATGGATCTGATTCTGGGCCACAAGATCGACCTGGTCATTGACATTCCGACCGAAGGGCACGGGGACAAGAACCGCGACGGCTTTTTGATCCGCAGAAATGCTATTGAGACCGGAGTCTACTGCATTACAGCCATTGACACGGCCAATGCCCTGGCCTCGGCCATGGAGAATAAGTACACTGAATTCACCCTGATTGACATTGCCAAGGTAAAGAAGCAGTGGGCGTAAAGCATGCCAAACCGTCGCGGAATTGGCGCCGGACAGAAAGCATAAAAAACTGTTGACGGGCGACAGGGACTTTGCTATATTAGTCCTTGTCGCGAGGCGACGGAACAAATGGGATCTTAGCTCAGCTGGGAGAGCATCTGCCTTACAAGCAGAGGGTCATAGGTTCGAGCCCTATAGGTCCCATTTATATTTATGGCGAGATAGCTCAGCTGGCTAGAGCACGCGGTTCATACCCGCGGTGTCGAGGGTTCAAGTCCCCCTCTCGCTACTGGAAATACCCCCGGAGTCACCGAGCAGTCGGTTGCCTTCGGGTTTTTGTTTTCTCCAGGCAGAGAGCTGCCTCCCGCAGGCCTGGAAGCTGTGTTTTTCCAGGCAAAAGAGAGCCTGCGTTTGATATAGGATGTGAGGTGAATGATGCGAATCGGAACCGGATACGATGTTCATCAATTGGCAGAGGGGGTAGATCTGATCATCGGAGGGGTTAAGATCCCCTGTGACAGGGGACTTGTGGGCCACTCCGACGCGGACGTCCTTCTTCACGCCATTATGGATGCCCTCCTGGGAGCGGCGGCCCTCGGCGATATCGGAAGGCACTTTCCGGATACGGACGAGCGCTACCGGGGGGCGGACTCCCTGAAGCTTCTGGAGGAAGTGGGAAATATGCTGGCAGACAAGGGCTATCTGGTCAATAATATTGACGCCACGGTGATTGCGCAGGAGCCCAAGCTGAGTCCCTATATGGATCAGATGATCCGCAATGTGGCGTCCGTTTTGGGGATTGCCGAGGACCAGGTCAATATCAAGGCGACCAGTGAAGAGCATCTGGGCTTTACCGGCAGGAAAGAAGGGATCAGCGCCCAGGCGGTCTGCACGATCCTCGACTATATGGACGGGAGCATCAGCGCCGCGGATTCTGAGGGAGGATGCGCCTCCTGCAGCCGGGACCGGGAGGACAAAGGAGCTGTAAAGAGCCTGCATGAGGCCTTTTGCCCTAAGGAAGATTGATTTTTCCTGTCCCATTGATGTTGATGTCGTCAATCCGGCAGATTTTAGATCTTTTACCCTAAGGAAGACCGATTTCCTTTCCGCCACCGGATGAGAACGCAATCTTGCATTCTACTGTTGCCGGGAAAATTGACATCCCACTGGAATCTGCGAAAATATAGGGCGAATCGATAAGGAGAGAAGCATGAGGATTTTTAATACCCTGACCAGACGCAAGGAGGAATTCGTTCCGATTGAGCCGGGAAAGGTGAAGATGTATGTCTGCGGTCCGACCGTCTATAACTACATTCATATCGGAAATGCCAGGCCTATGATCGTATTCGACACCTTTCGCCGATACATGGAGTACCGGGGCTACCAGGTGACCTATGTCTCCAATTTTACGGATGTGGACGACAAGATCATTAAAAAGGCCAAAGAGGAGGGAAAGGACGCGTCCGAGATCTCTGAGCGCTATATCGCTGAGTGCCAGAAAGACATGGAGGCTTTGAATGTCAGGCCGGCCAGCGTCCATCCCAGGGCGACCAGGGAAATCGGCGAGATGGTCCATATGGTATCCGATCTCATCGATAAGGGCTATGCCTATCCGGTCGAGGACGGGACGGTCTATTACAAGACCAGGGCCTTTCACTCCTATGGCAAGCTGTCCCATAAGAATATTGAGGATCTGGAGGGCGGTCACAGGGATATCAAGGTGACCGGCGAGCTCAAGAGGGACCCGCTGGATTTTGTCCTCTGGAAGCCCAAGAAGGAGGGCGAGCCTTACTGGGATTCTCCCTGGTGTCAGGGGCGTCCCGGCTGGCACATCGAGTGCTCCTGCATGTCCAAGCGCTATCTGGGCGACACGATTGATATTCACGCCGGCGGAGAGGATTTGATCTTCCCCCATCATGAGAATGAAATCGCCCAGTCCGAGGCGGCCAACGGAGTGGAGTTCGCGCGTTACTGGATGCACAACGGCTTTCTCAATATTGATCATCGCAAGATGTCCAAGTCCCTGGGCAATTTCTTTACGGTTCGGGAGGTATGCCAGAAGTATTCCGGTCAGGTTCTCCGCTTCTTTATGCTCTCCGCCCACTACAGGAGCCCGCTGAATTTCTCCGCGGACCTGATGGAGGCGGCAAAGGTGTCTTTAGAGAGGATCCTGACGGCGGGAGAGAATCTTCGCTTCCTGGCTGAGAACGCGAGGATTGACCGGATGAGCGAGGAGGAGAGAAAGATCCTGGCAGATTCTGATCAATATATGGACAAGTTCAACGGGGCGATGGATGACGACTGCAATACGGCAGATGCCCTGGCTGCCATCTTTGAGCTGGTCAAATTCATCAACTCCAGGGCGGCCGGTCAGATTTCCCGGGAGCTGGCGGATCAGTTCTACCAGCGGCTGGATACCCTGACGCAGGTTTGCGGGCTGATTCTGGACCAAAAGGAAGACAATCTGGATGCGGAGATTGACAGCCTGATTGAGGAGAGACAGGAGGCCCGCCGCCAGAAGGACTTTGCCAGGGCTGACCGGATCCGTGATGATCTTTTGGCCAGGGGGATTGTGCTGGAGGATACCAGAGAGGGTGTGAAATGGCACAGAGCCTAAAGGACAGTATTTTTACAGCTTTTCATGTCGAGGAGAAGGATTTGAGGACCTATTCCCCCTTGACTCTGGCCTATATTGGAGACGGGATCTTCGACCTGATCATTCGAAGCCTGGTGGTCGGAAGCGCCAATATGCCGCCCAATCGCCTGCACAGTCACACAAGCCATATTGTCAGGGCCGCCTCTCAGGCCAGGATGATGGAGGCAATTGAAGCCGACCTGACGGAAGAAGAGGCGGATATTTACCGGAGGGGGCGCAACGCCAAGTCCTACACCCATGCGAAGAATGCCACGCTGATCGATTACCGGATTGCGACCGGCTTTGAGGCGCTTATGGGCTGGCACTACCTGCAGGGGAACACAGAGCGGATCATCGAGCTGACCAGGCGAGGCCTTGCCGGAAGCCATCTGAAGATATAGGAGAGAATATGAGAGACGCATCGACGGTGATTGAGGGGAGAAACGCTGTCTTAGAGGCCCTTCGTTCAGGGAAGCCTGTAGACCGGGTTTTCATCCTGGCTAAATCCTACGACGGCCCCATTCGAACCATTGTCCGAGAGGCCAAAAAGAGGGACTGTATCCTTAGCTTTGTGGATAAAAAGCGACTGGATGAGATTTCGGAGACAGGCAAGCATCAGGGGGCAATTGCCTATATTGCGGCTTATCGCTATTCGACGGTCGAAGACATTCTGGCCCTGGCCAGAAAGAGGGGAGAGGACCCCTTCCTCTTCCTCTTGGATAATATTGAAGACCCCCACAATCTGGGGGCGATTATCCGCACCGCCAATCTGGCCGGAGCACATGGAGTGATTATCCCCAAGAACCGGGCGGCGGGACTGACAGCGACGGTGGCCAAGGCCTCCGCCGGAGCCATAAACTACACGCCTGTCGCCAAGGTCACGAACCTGTCTAGGACCATGGAGGAGCTCAAAAAGGAGGGGCTCTGGTTCGTCTGCGCGGACATGGATGGACAGGTCATGTATGATCTGAACCTGACCGGGCCGATCGGCCTTGTGATCGGCAATGAGGGCAGTGGAGTGGGAGACCTGGTCAGGAAGCACTGCGACCTCTTCGCCGCCATCCCGATGGCAGGAGAGATCGACTCACTGAATGCCTCGGTTGCGGCCGGTGTGCTGGCCTATGAGCTGGTGCGTCAGAGAAGAGGATAGGTCAATGACAGAGCGTTTGGACGAGGAACTCCTGCGGGCTTATCGCGGGGGACATGACGCCAGCGGAGAGGAACTTTTAAGCAGATACAAGGGACTTGTGCTCAGAAATGCCAAGTCCCTCTTTCTTGTCGGAGGGGATCAGGATGATCTGATCCAGGAGGGGATGATGGGGGTCTTCTCCGCCATGTTGACCTACAGGGAAGACAGGGGAGCCTCTTTTCGAACCTTCGCAAATCTCTGTATCCGTCGGCAGATGTTAAAGGCGATTGAGTCCTCCGGAACCAAGAAGCATATGCCGCTGAACACGGCTCTCTCCCTGAATCTGACCGGGGAGGGAGAGGGAGTGAGGGAGGCGGATCTGCCGGAGGCCTTAAATCCTTCGCCGGAGGATCCCCTGCAGATTCTCCTGGACGACGAGGCGGTTGAGCGCCTGCTAATGAAGATTCGAAAGAGCCTCTCTCCCATGGAGGAACAGGTCCTCTCCCTTCATCTGGACGGACTTGATTACCTGCAGATTGCCGATTGTATGGGCAGAGAACCCAAGTCCATCGACAATGCCCTGCAGAGAATCCGCGGCAAGGTGCGAAGAGAGCTTGAGGATAATCAGTCATGAAGCGGGCCGCCCTCGAATGTGAGGCAATTTGTAAGATCCGGTTGAGGAAAAGCGATTGATTTATTTAGACAATGCCGCCACAACAAAAATGCGGGGGGAGGTCCTGGAGGCCATGCTCCCCTATCTGACGGAACATTATGGTAATCCCTCCGCGACATACGGGCTGGCTTCGGAGGCGGCCAATGCCATCGCCATTGCAAGAGAGCAGGCCGCAGACCTGATCGGGGCGAAGCCGCATGAGATTTTCTTTACATCCGGCGGCACAGAGGCGGATAACTGGGCCTTAAGAGGAGCTCTCCTTTTGGTGGAAACGTCCATGCGGACGGCAGAGGGGAAAAGCAAAAGGCATATCATCAGCAGCCGCATTGAACATCAGGCAATTCTGCGCTGCCTTAAAAGGCTCGAGGAGGAAGGGCTGGCCGAGGTCACCCTGCTGCCGGTCGATCGCGAGGGCCTTGTCAGCCCCGCGGACTTAAAAGACGCTCTTCGCCCCGACACAATCCTGGTCTCGATTATGGCTGCGAACAATGAGATCGGAAGCATGGAGCCTCTCGCGAAATTGGCTGATTTGACGCATGAGGCCGGAGCCCTCTTTCACACGGATGCGGTGCAGGCCTTTGGCCAGATTCCTCTGGATGTAAAGAAGCTGGGGGTGGATCTTTTGTCCGCCTCCGCGCACAAGATCTATGGACCCAAGGGGACAGGAATGCTCTATGTAAGAGAGACGATTCCCTTTCGATCCATGATTCAGGGAGGAGCTCAGGAGAAGAACCGCCGGGCCGGGACGGAAAATGTCCCGGGAATCGTCGGCTTCGGAGCTGCCTGTGTCTGCGCGAAGAAGACCCTGCCGGATCGGATGAGAAGAGAAGGCGCCCTGAGAAATCTCTTAATCAAAAGAGCAGAAGAGATTTATCCGGCCGCAAGGCTCAACGGCCCCAGACCAAAAGGAGTCGGCCTGGCGCATAGGAGCTCTCTTCTAGAGCAGGGGACAAGAGATGAGGAAGGTCCGGGAAAGATGCCTGATTGGCGTCTGCCCGGCAATGTAAACATCTGTTTCCCGGGGAAGTCAGCAGAGCTTCTTTTGATCATGTTAGAGGCCGAGGGGATTTTGGCTTCCGCCGGAAGCGCCTGCGCTTCAGGGAGCTTAGACCCCTCCCATGTTCTCTCTGCCATCGGCCTGTCTGAGGATGATAACCGGGCCAGCCTGCGCTTTAGCCTGGGAGAAGAGACGAGCAGGGAGGAGATCGAGAAGACGGCGGACGCCCTGGAAAGAATTCTGAAGTAAGACCGGATAGGAGATGCCATGTCGGAAGTCAAGACAGTTGTTGTCGGTATGTCCGGAGGCGTGGATTCCTCCGTCGCCGCTTACCTCCTGAAGGAGGAGGGATATCGGGTGATCGGTGTCACCATGCAGATTTGGCAGGATGAGTCGGCCTGCAGTCTGGAGGAGCACGGGGGCTGCTGCGGCCTGTCCGCGGTTGAAGACGCCAGGAGAGTGGCTCGGATGATCGGGATCCCCCACTATGTCATGAATTTCAAGGCGGAGTTTCAGGACAGAGTGATCGATTATTTTACCGATGAGTATCTGCGGGGGCGGACGCCGAATCCCTGCATTGCCTGCAACCGCTATGTCAAGTGGGAGTCTCTTCTTGAGAGAAGCCTGGCAATCGGGGCGGATTATATTGCGACGGGCCATTACGCCAGGGTGGAGCATTTGGCAAACGGCCGCTATGCTGTCAGGAATTCGGTCACAGCGGCCAAGGATCAGACCTATGCGCTCTATAATCTGACCCAGGAGCAGCTGGCACATACCCTGATGCCGGTTGGAGACTATGACAAGCCAAGGATACGGGAAATCGCCCTTGCGGCCGGACTTCCGGTGGCCCACAAGGCGGACTCGGAAGATATCTGTTTTATTCCGGATCACGATTATGCCTCCTTTTTAGAGAGGGAGGCCCCGGACCGTATTCCGGAGCCGGGGAATTTCGTCCTGGAGGACGGAAGTGTCATCGGAAGACATCAGGGAATCAGCCACTATACCATCGGACAGCGCAAGGGCCTGGGAATTTCCTGGGACAGCCCCCTCTTCGTAAAGGAGATTCGCCCAGGCAGCAATGAAGTTGTTCTGACATCGAAGGAGGGGGTCTTTACGGACCATTTGACCTTTGAGAATGTCAACCATATGGCTGTTGAAGCTTTTCAGCCTGGAGAGGAGTATCTCGCCAAGATCCGCTATTCGGATCCCGGCTGTATGTGCCGTATTGAGGCAGTTGGACAGGAGCGGATCCGCCTGGCCTTTTCCCGAAAGGTCAGGGCCGTCACTCCCGGGCAGGCGCTTGTCTTGTATCAGGGAGAATTTATTGCCGGCGGAGGAACGATTCTCGCCTGAGGGAAAAGAGGAGAACAGTCCGGCCTTCAAAAGGCCTCGTATGGTTCGATCCTCGCCTGAGGAAAAAGAGACTAAAAAGCCGGGAGAGCTGAATACAGGGAGGATTGCGACAAATTTCGGACTTTGTATAGAGACATCATCGGCTTGACTCAATATAATCAACAGCAAAGTAAGAGAAGAAGACCCTATTTTAGGAGGTATCCATGGCGTCCATTATGAACAACCTCTCCCATGCGGCAGAGCGGCAGGCTTTCTCTGTCATGCTTGATGCATTCTGGAAAAATTTGAGCAAGAAGGAAGATCGCACCGAGACCTATCTGAAGCTGGTAGACATGGCGGAGAAATTCTGGAAGGACTCCAACCCCGAGACCATGAACCGGATTCGAAAATACCTGAGCAATCCGGAAAACCGCTGGGTCAAGTTCTTAAACCGGGTGATCGATGAGACCAATCCGAACTATGCCAAGAAGATGCTCTTAAATCTGGGCTATGAGGCCTTCTTCCGCGGGACCAAGACCATTCGTGCCAATCGTGAGAAATACCATTGCAACATCCCCTGGCTCATCCTCTTCGATCCTACGGACGCCTGCAATATGCACTGCGTCGGCTGCTGGTCCGGCACCTACGGACACAAGCATAACCTGTCCTTCGAGGATATGGATAAGATTGTCAGTCAGGGGAAGGAGCTGGGCACCTACCTCTATATGATGACGGGCGGTGAGCCCATGGTTCGCAAGAACGATATTTTAAAGCTGGCAGAAAAGCACAATGACTGCTTTTTCGGCATCTATTCCAACTCCACCCTGATCGACGAGGAGGTCTGCAAGAAGGTGCAGGAGCTGGGCAATATCACCTTTATGCTCTCCATTGAGGGGACGCCCGATACCAATGATTCCCGGAGAGGCCTGGGACACTATGACGCCGTCATGAAGGCCATGAACCTGCTCAAGGAGTACGGGATCGTCTACGGGACGTCCATCTGCTACACCAGGCAGAATATTGAGGCGGTTACCGATGACAAATTCATCGACTTTATTGCCGACAAGGGGGCCAGGTTCGGTTTCTACTTCCACTATATGCCGGTGGGACAGAATGCCGTCACCTCCCTGCTGCCAACAGTTGAACAGAGAAAGGCCATGATCACCAAGATCCGGTCCATTCGCGGACCTGAGTCTGATGCCCAGTTCTTCCCCATGGACTTCCAGAACGACGGGGAATATGTGGGCGGATGCATTGCGGGCGGCCGCAATTACTTCCACATCAATGCCAATGGTGACGCGGAGCCCTGTGTTTTCATCCATTTCTCTGACAGCAATATTCATGACAACAGCATCCTGGAAATGCTTCAGGGCAAGCTCTTTACCGCATATCATGAGGGACAGCCCTTCAACCGCAACCATCTGCGTCCCTGCCCCATGCTGGAGAATCCGCAGCAATTAAGAGCCATGGTCGCTACGACCGGCGCTCATCAGACCAATGCGGAGGCTCCGGAGTCCGCCGAGGAGCTCTGCGCCAAGTGCGATCCCTATGCCAGGGAGTGGAAGGCTGCCGCGGACCAGGTATGGGCCAGCCAAAAGCATAAGAAGCCCTCCTATGAGAACTACACGAAGGAGAAGCGCGAGCACCCTGAGCTGGCAGGGTTTGAGCACGCAGACGGGTCCACGAAGGTGACGCTGGATACACAGTAAGTACAGATCTTGTTTAGACAGAAGACAGGGGCTGTGAGGAAACGAGTTTTCGTTTCTTCACAGCCCCTGTCTCATGACAATGGAATCCTCGCGGAACATGTATTCCACTATTAACGGGAGTGCGGAGATTGTAAATTTTCTTCAGACATAGGAACGCCAGCGAGATGCATGAAACGGTCGGAGCTCTTTTTCTAAAAACTTGCGGGGCGGCGCGTTTTAAAAACTGTATTTTTACAGGTGAATTTTCCTTGGTTTTCTCCCGTCAAAAATAAGATAGGAGTCAAAGCCCGTCTCTTTTAACAGGGACAGGGCAGAGGAAAAGTGCTCTTTTTGATTCAGGGGATATCCGGCGGGGATCTCGGTAAAGCCGAGAGCGATATGCTCCGGGGTGTGGGCATCAGCCCCCAGGGTGATCTTCCTGCCGCCGAGTTCATAGTAGCGCTTTAGAACCATGCGCTCGGGGTTGGGATCCAGTCGGCCCTTGCGGTAGGAACCCGTATTGAGCTCCAGGGCAATTCCTCTTGAGATCAGTTCCAGTAATATGGCGTCGATTTCTGCCATGAAATCCGCATTTCCGTAAGGGGAGCCGTCAGGCTTATATGTCAGCTCTTCGGGGAGGGGGGACAGGTAGCGAAGGATGTAATCCAAGTGCCCCAGGGAGTCGAAGAGGGGAAAGGCACGGATGTTCTCAAGGATCATCCGGTAATAGCGCCTTAAGCCCTCTTGAACACCGAACTTCTCAAAATAAAGGGGATAGTAGGGATCATATCCATCGACCACATGGGTGGAACCAATCACATAGTCGAACGGGTACCGGGCCAGCAGACGGGCATGACGCTCTGCCAGGTGGGGCTGCAGGCCCAGTTCAATTCCGTAGTAGATATGGAAGCCATCGTCATTGTATTTGGCCTGCATGGCTCGAACGGACTCTGTGTAGGATTTCAGATCCAGGTCGAAGAGGCCGGGTTTTTCATGATAATCCCAGTCCAGATGATCGGTAAATGTGATGCCGGCCAGTCCCTTTTTCCTGGCGGTACGGACCATTTCTTCCATGGGGGCCTCAGAATCACCGGAGAAGCTTGTGTGCATATGGCAGTCGTAGAGAATCTCTGCATTCATCTTTTAAATCCTCCCTGCAGCAATGGAATGTATCCTTTGCGGGCATCCCATTGCCCTGAATCAGAATGGCAACTGCCCTTATCATATCGTATGGGAAGAGAGATTGATAACCATACGGAAAAATCTGTTTTGACCGGGATCAGATTTATCCCGTGAGAGAGACCAGCTGAAATCTTGTTAAGAAATTAACAAAGTCGGCCGACAGGCTTGCAATGCTCCCTTGCTTTCGCTACAATAAAAATCGGTTACAAACCATGTTTGTACGACATAAGTTTCTACATTAGGAGGAGACAAAATGGCAGTAAGAGTAGCAATTAATGGATTCGGCCGTATCGGTCGTCTTGCGTTCAGACAGATGTTCCAGGCTGAGGGTTTTGATATCGTCGCAATCAACGATCTGACCTCTCCCGAGATGCTCGCATATCTTCTGAAGTACGATTCTTCACAGGGTCGTTACGCCAAGGCAGATACCGTTAGCAGCTCTGACCATTCCATCACGGTGGACGGTCATGAGATCGAGATTTACAAGGAAGCTGACGCTCACAATCTTCCCTGGGGCAAGCTCGATGTCGATGTTGTTCTTGAGTGCACCGGATTCTACACCTCTAAGGATAAAGCGCAGGCTCATATCGATGCGGGCGCCAAGAAGGTTGTTATTTCCGCTCCGGCAGGCAACGACTTAAAGACCATTGTTTATAATACCAACCACGAGACCCTGACTGCGGATGACCATATCATCTCCGCGGCATCCTGCACCACCAACTGCCTGGCTCCCATGGCCAAGGCCCTGAATGATCTGGCTGCCATCCAGTCCGGTATCATGGTTACCATTCATGCTTACACCGGCGATCAGATGATCCTCGACGGTCCTCAGCGCAAGGGCAACTTCCGTCGTTCCCGCGCTGCCGCTGTCAATATTGTCCCCAACTCTACCGGCGCCGCCAAGGCAATCGGCCTGGTTGTTCCCGAGCTCAACGGCAAGCTGATCGGATCTGCTCAGCGTGTGCCCGTTCCCACCGGTTCAACCACCATTCTTACTGCTGTTGTCAAGGGCAAGGTTACCGTCGATCAGATCAATGCCGCAATGAAGGCCGCTTCTGACGAGTCCTTCGGTTACAATGAGGATCAGATCGTCTCCAGCGATATTGTGGGCATGACCTATGGATCTCTCTTTGACGCGACACAGACTTCTGTTGTAGAGATGGAAGATGGCAACTCTGAGGTACAGGTTGTCTCCTGGTATGATAACGAGAATTCCTTCACCTCTAACATGTGCAGAACGATCAAGTACTTCGCTAAGTTCCTGAACAAGTAATGCATTGACTTAGGCCTTACGGGGGTCCGGCTTTGGGCCGGATCCCCTTTTCTTTAGAGCCGGTAGATGCTTGTGCGTTGTAATCATCATATTTTGGAGGAAAGAAGCATGGGTTTAAATAAGAAGACCGTTGACGATATTTCGGTCAAGGGGAAGAGAGTTCTGGTTCGCTGTGATTTCAACGTTCCCATGAAGGGGACGGAGATCACGGATATCAACCGCTTGGTTGCGGCGCTTCCCACCATTAAGAAGCTGGTTGCCGATGGAGGGAAGGTGATCCTCTGCTCTCACCTGGGCAAGGTGAAGACGGAAGAGGACAAGAAGACCAAGAGCCTTGCGCCTGTCGCCAAAAAGCTGTCTGAGCTGCTCGGTCAGCCTGTCACATTCGCCCCGGATCCCGAGGTGGTCGGAGAAAATGCCCGCAAGGCGGTTGCGTCGATGGCAGACGGAGATGTAGTCCTTCTGGAGAACACCAGATTCCGCCCGGAGGAGACCAAGAACGGGGATGCTTTCTCTGAGGACCTGGCATCTCTGGCGGATGTTTTTGTCAATGACGCTTTTGGGACCGCTCACAGGGCTCACTGCTCCAATGTCGGCGTCACAAAGTATATCAAGGGCGATTGCGTTGTCGGCTATCTGATGGAGAAGGAGATCAATTTCCTGGGCAATGCCGTAGAGAATCCGGTGCGCCCCTTTGTCGCCATCTTAGGCGGAGCCAAGGTTGCAGACAAGCTCAATGTCATCAGCAATCTCCTTGACAAGTGTGACACGCTTATTATCGGCGGCGGAATGGCCTATACCTTCCTCAAGGCTCAGGGCAAGGAGATTGGGATCTCCATGCTGGATGAGTCCAAGATCGACTACTGTAAGGAGATGATGGAGAAGGCGAAGAAGATGGGCAAGAAGCTGCTTCTTCCCCTGGATGCCAACACCATTAAGGCGTTCCCGGATCCCATCGATGCTCCCATCGAGACAGTTCTTGTGGATACCGATCAGATGCCCGCGGATCGCGAGGGGGCAGATATCGGGCCCAAGACCCAGGAACTCTATGCCAGGACGGTCAGTGAGGCCAAGACGGTAGTCTGGAACGGCCCCATGGGTATTTTTGAGAACCCGACTCTGGCAGCCGGTACCCTGGCGGTCGCCAAGGCCATGGCGGAATCTGACGCGACCACAATCATTGGCGGCGGAGACTCCGCGGCAGCGGTCAATCAGATGGGACTGGGAGACAAGATGAGCCATATCTCGACCGGCGGCGGCGCGTCCCTTGAGTTCCTTGAGGGCAAGGAGCTCCCCGGCGTTGCGGCAGCGGATGACAAGGAATAATAGAAAAGGGTGATTCAAATGAGCAGACGTAAGATTATCGCAGGCAACTGGAAGATGAACCAGACCCCAAGCCAGGCGCTGGAGCTGGTTGAGACCTTAAAACCCCTCGTCGCCGATGCGGACGTGGATGTGGTCTATTGTGTTCCGGCGGTGGATATCGTCCCGGTCGTCGAGGCGGTCAAGGGGACCAATGTCAAGGTCGGCGCTGAGAACATGTACATCGAGGAGAAGGGGGCCTATACCGGAGAGATTGCTCCCGCCATGCTTGTGGACGCCGGCGTGAGCTATGTCATCATCGGCCACTCCGAGAGAAGAGACTACTTCAAGGAGGATGACGCCTTCCTCAACAAGAAGGTTTTGAAGGCATTTGAGCATGGTCTGACTCCCATTCTCTGTTGCGGCGAGAGCCTGGAGCAAAGAGAGTCCGGAGTGACGCTTGACTGGATCCGTCTGCAGATCAAATCTGACCTGCAGGGGGTGAGCGCTGATCAGGCTGCCTCCATGGTCATTGCCTATGAGCCCATCTGGGCCATCGGTACCGGAAGGACAGCGACCAGTGACCAGGCGGAAGAGGTCTGCGCAGCGATCCGTCAGACCATCGCTGAGATCTATGACCAGGACACCGCAGACAAGATCCGGATTCAGTATGGCGGCTCCATGAAGGCTGCCAACTGCAAGGAGCTTCTGGCCAAGCCCAACATTGACGGCGGCTTGATCGGCGGCGCTTCTCTGACCGAGGAGTTTGCCAGCATCGTCAACTACAATAAGTAATCTGCCCGGGGAATCAAACTGCCGGTAGATTTCACAGGAAGCAAAGGGCCGTACAGATAAGATGGGGCATGGGCTTGTGAGCCGTCCTTCATCTGATCTCTGTGCGGCTCTTTCTGATGGCAAAAACGCAGCCCGGTGAAAAATTATGCTATAATGTGCCGGGTTATTTCTTTGGACTCTGCAGCAGAAAGAGGTTTGAAATGGCAAAGAAACCAATTGTTTTATTAATCATGGATGGCTTCGGTATTACAGATAAGACCGAGGGGAATGCGGTAAAGATGGCGAATACGCCTGTTCTGGATGATTTGATGGCCAATTGCCCCTATCAGCTGGGCTATGCTTCCGGGCTGGCCGTGGGCCTTCCGGACGGTCAGATGGGCAATTCGGAGGTTGGCCACATGAATATGGGAGCCGGCCGGATTGTCTACCAGGAGCTGACCAGGATTTCCAAGGCGATCGAGGACGGCGACTTTTTCAGGAATGAAGAGCTGCTCAAGGCATTTGACAATGCAAAGGCAAATAAGGGATCGGTTCATCTCTTCGGGCTCGTCTCTACGGGAGGAGTGCACTCCTACCTGGGACATCTGACCGGCCTTCTTGAGATGGCAAAAAAAGAGGGCGTTTCCAAGGTCTACGTCCATGCCTTTCTGGATGGAAGAGATACGCCTCCCACCTCTGCCCTTGGCTTTATCAAGGATCTGGAGGCGGATATGGCAAAGATCGGCGTCGGCCGCATCGCCTCTTTGTCCGGCCGTTATTACGCCATGGATCGGGACAATCGCTGGGATCGCGTCGAGAAGGCCTATAAGGTGCTGACCGCGGCTGACGGTAATGTCGCCAAGTCCGCGTCCGAAGCCCTGGAGGCTTCCTATGCCGCGGATGTCAATGATGAGTTTGTCATTCCGACCGCAATCATTCCGGAGGGGCAGGAGGCGGCTACGGTTAAAAATGGTGACTCTGTCATTTATTTCAATTTCCGCCCCGATCGCGCCCGCGAGATGACCAGGGCCTTCTGCGCCGACAGCTTCGATGGGTTTGACCGCGGCGACCGTGTCAAGACCACCTTTGTCACCTTCACGGACTATGACGAGACCATTCCCAACAAGCTGGTTGCTTTTAAGAAAGAGTCGATTGCCAATACCTTCGGTCAGTATCTGGCAGATCACAAGATGACCCAGGCCAGGATCGCCGAGACCGAGAAGTACGCCCACGTCACCTTCTTTTTCAACGGGGGTGTCGAGGAGCCGAATGAGGGGGAGGACCGTATCCTGGTCAAGAGTCCCAAGGTTGCAACCTACGATCTGCAGCCGGAGATGTCCGCTCCCGAGGTCTGTGACAAACTCTGCAATGCCATCAGATCTGGCAAGTATGACGTCATTGTCATCAATTTCGCCAATCCGGATATGGTCGGTCATACCGGCGTGATTCCGGCTGCGGTCAAGGCGGTTGAGACAGTGGACACCTGTGTCGGCAGGGCGGTCGAGGCTCTTAAGTCTGTTGGCGGCACCATGTTTATCTGCGCTGATCACGGCAACTGTGAGAAGATGATCGATTATGACACCAAGCAGCCCCATACGGCGCATACGACCAATCCGGTTCCCTTTATTCTGGTCAATGCGGACCCGGCTTACGGTCTGAAGGAGGGAGGAAAGCTCTGCGATATCATCCCAACTTTGATCGAGCTGATGGGGATGGAGAAGCCGGCTGAAATGACAGGTCAGTCTCTTCTGGTGCGCAAGTAAATTGCAGATTGATGAAAAAAATACAGAAAGATTCTGAGGGTCAAGGCAGGGCAATTCTATCGGATGTATGCTCTGTATAGATTTTACTGTCATGGATGAAGAGCGAGACAGCTGAATGCAGCCGTCTCGCTCTTTTCGCTATACATGATAGTGTGCTCGCAAAGTGTGTTTGTCTGTTTATTGAGTACGAATCATTCTGTGTGTTGATTATTTCATTTTATATCTGACCTGTATCTTGAAAAATAGCCAATTTGTGATTGCGATTTTTGTAAAGATCAACAATTTACAGGCCAAAGTGATGAGAATATCATTTTTTTAGACGGGGAACTTTTTGTGTCGTTATGGAGTGTGAAAGATGGGCGGTAAAATGATGAAAAAAAGCAGGATATGTACTTTGATCATCGTTTGTTTTCTACTCTTGCTCACAGCACTCAATTGCCTCAGAAATATAGATGTTGATCATAGTGTAAGAGAAAACTGGAAAGTATCCGTGTTTCCGGTTTTTGACTCTGTCATCGTCAGCAAAATCAGTGACAGAGGCCCCAGGGGAGGAGGAATAGAGTTTTATACGGTAAAGTCTCTTCTCCCAGCCAAAAGGAATTTGGGCCAGATTGAGTTGCTTTCTTCCGATGATCGCTTTGGTGATCGCTTTATTAAAACGACATATTCGTCCATTTCCCAGCTTGACAGCTGCCAGCTGGATCGGCTGAGGAAATCTGTCGGAGAGAAAAATTATAACTTGATCTGTCATTGCCATGATATTCTAAAAATTGAGAGGATCAAAGACCATGAGGAAGATGTGTCAGATCTGCTGGAGGGAGATGGCTTATCGGAAGAACAGATCCAGTCAATTAAAGACTTCGAAGAGACCCAAAACAGAATGGAGTTTATGCTGGTGTTTCAGTTGAACGACCGGGAGAGAGTCGTCTTTGAGTCACTCGATTGATCCGGGATCTAAGCTTTGGTCTTTGCCTTATCACACCTATTACGATTTCTAATATAGGGACATTGACTGATAAATACTCGCGCAAGACTGCTATAATATCCGCGTAGTCGGTTGACGCAAAGAGCGCGGATCCGCGCGAGGAGGAAGCAATGAGCGAGTTAAAGCCTATGATGGAGGGCAAGGTTCGTGAGGTATACGACAACGGCGACAGCATAATTATGTACGCTACCGACCGCATCTCAGCCTTCGATGTGATCTTAAAGAATAAGATCACAGGCAAGGGGGCCGTCTTAACCCAGATGTCCAAGTTCTGGTTTGATTACAGCTCTGACATTGTAAAAAATCATATGCTCTCCACAGATACAGCGGATATGCCTGCTTTTTTCCATAAACCCGAATTCGCCGGCCGTGTCATGAAGTGCAAGAAGCTGACCATGCTCCCCATTGAGTGCATCGTCCGCGGCTATATCACCGGTTCCGGCTGGGCCTCCTACAAGGAGAATGGCATGGTTTGCGGGATCAGGCTTCCCGAGGGCTTAAAGGAGTCCGATAAGCTCCCTGAGCCCATTTATACCCCTTCCACTAAGGCCCAGTACGGTCTTCACGACGAGAATATTCCATATGAGAAGTCTGTTGAGATCCTGGAGAGACTCTACCCGGGCAAAGGGGAAGCTTATGCTGCAAAGATCAGGGACTACACTCTTGCTCTCTACAAAAAGTGCGCGGATTACGCTCTGACCAGGGGGATTATCATTGCCGATACCAAGTTTGAGTTCGGCCTTGACGAGAATGGCGAGCTTGTCCTCGCCGACGAGATGTTAACCCCTGACTCCTCCCGCTTCTGGCCCTTAGAGGGTTATCAGCCGGGGCAGAGTCAGCCCTCCTTTGACAAGCAGTATGTCAGAGACTGGCTCAAGGCCAATCCCAAGAGCGATTACCTGCTTCCCGATGATGTTATCTCCAAGACCATTGACAAGTATCTTGAGGCCTATGAACTCTTGACGGGGGCTCCTCTTAACGTATAATTCTATTGTGATGCACAGATGGGGTTTCGGCTGGGATCCCATCTTTTCTTTTTGAGGATAAACGCTTGAAGAAATGTAAATTAGACCTGACCTTAGAAGCCAAGCCCATCCATGACGAGTGCGGCGTCTTCGGCATGTATGACTTTGACCACGGAGATGTAGCCAGCTCTATTTATTACGGCCTGTTTGCCCTGCAGCACAGGGGACAGGAGTCCTGCGGTATCGCCGTCTCTGATACCAGAGGACCCAAGGGGAATATGCTCTCCTATAAGGGAATGGGCCTGGTCAATGAGGTGTTTGACAATGACAGGCTGAGTGACCTGCACGGAGATATCGGCGTAGGACATGCCAGATATTCCACTGCGGGGGAATCTATATATGCCAATTCCCAGCCTTTGGTTTTGAATTATGTCAAGGGCACATTGGCCCTGGCACACAATGGCAATTTGGTCAACGCCAATGAGCTTCGCGCCAGATTATCTGAGACCGGCGCTATTTTTCAGACGACCATCGACACGGAGACCATTGCCTATCTGATCGCCAGATACCGGATCCATTCCGCCTCTGTCGAAGAGGCCGTCTCCAGGACCATCGACGACATCAAGGGGGCCTATTCGATTGTGATCGCCAGTCCCAGAAAGCTGATCGCCGCCAGAGATCCCTTTGGATTCAAGCCCCTTTGCATCGGAAGAAGAGACAATACCTATGTGGTCTCCTCCGAGTCCTGCGCTCTTGACACCATTGGCGCGGAATTTATCCGTGATGTCCTGCCGGGGGAGATTGTCACCATCAGTCCCGACGCCGGCATTCAGTCCGATACCAGCCACTGCCTGCCGGAAGACAAGATGGGCAGGTGCATCTTCGAGTACATCTATTTCTCCCGTCCCGATTCCATGATTGACGGGAAGTCGGTCTATGAGGCCAGAATCCGCGCGGGACGCTACCTTGCCCAGGATTCTCCGGTAGAAGCAGACCTGGTCGTCGGCGTCCCGGAATCCGGCAATGCCGCCGCCATGGGTTACGCTATGGAGTCCGGCATTCCCTATGGAACCGCCTTTTATAAGAATTCCTATGTGGGCCGGACCTTCATCAAGCCCAAGCAGAATGCCAGGGAATCGTCCGTCCGCGTCAAGTTAAATCCCATCCGGTCGGTTGTGGAGGGGAAGCGAATCATTATGATCGACGACTCCATTGTCCGGGGAACCACCTCCGGTCAGATCGTCTCCATGCTCAAGGAGGCGGGCGCAAGAGAGGTACATGTGCGCATTTCCTCCCCCGCCTTTCGCTATCCCTGTTATTTTGGGATTGATGTGCCGGCGAGGGACCAGCTGATTGCCTACCGCAGAACAGAAGAGGATATCCGTCAGCTTCTCGGGGCGGATTCCCTGGGGTATCTCAGCCTGGATCGACTGTCCCAGATGGTGGATGATCTGGCTATCTGCAAGGGCTGTTTTACCGGCGATTACCCTGTAGATCCCCCCGAAGAGGACATCCGGGGCAAGTTCGATGCCTGAGGACAGATAGTGATGACTGAGGAAAGATGTTATAGAAAAAAGGAGACACGATGAGCACAGATCGATATGAGAGCCCCCTGTCACAGCGCTATGCCAGCAAGGAGATGCAGTATATTTTCTCCCAGGATATGAAGTTCTCCACCTGGAGACGCCTGTGGATTGCTCTGGCGGAGACAGAGATGGAGCTTGGCCTGTCCCAGGACGGCAAGCCAGTTATCCGCCAGGAGATGATCGACGAGATGAAGAGTCACGTCACGGATATCAACTATGACGTGGCAAGAGAGCGCGAGAGAATTGTCCGACACGATGTAATGAGCCATGTCTACGCCTATGGGAAGCAGTGCCCCAAGGCGGCCGGCATTATCCATCTGGGAGCGACCTCCTGCTATGTCGGCGACAATACTGATATTATTATTATGCGCGACGCTCTGAGACTGATTCGAAAGAAGCTGCTCAATGTCATCTCCCAGCTGGCAGACTTCGCCGACCGCTATAAGAGCCTGCCCACGCTGGCTTTTACCCATTTTCAGCCCGCCCAGCCCACGACTGTCGGAAAGAGGGCAAGTCTCTGGATCAACGAATTTGTGATGGATTTAGAGGATCTGGACTATGTGCTGGCCAGTCTCAAGCTGCTGGGCTCCAAGGGAACCACAGGGACCCAGGCTTCCTTTTTGGAGCTCTTTGACGGCGATCAGGAGAGAATCGATAAGATTGACCCCATGATTGCCAAAAAGATGGGATTTTCTTCCTGCTATTCGGTATCCGGTCAGACCTATTCCCGCAAGGTGGACACCCGCGTGATCAATATTCTGGCGGGAATCGCGGCCTCCGCGACCAAGATGACCAATGATATCCGGATGCTGCAGCACATGAAGGAGGTGGAGGAGCCCTTCGAGAAGACCCAGATCGGTTCCTCCGCCATGGCCTACAAGAGAAATCCCATGCGGTCCGAGCGCATCGCCTCCCTGTCTCGCTATATCATTGCAGATGCCTTAAACCCCGCGATCACCTCGGCCACGCAGTGGTTTGAGAGGACTCTGGACGATTCCGCCAACAAGCGCCTGTCGATTCCCGAGGGCTTTTTGGCCTGTGACGGGGTTTTAGATCTCTGCATCAATGTGGTGGATGGCCTGGTTGTCTACCCGAAGGTCATCGAGAAGCATCTGAGAGCGGAGCTTCCCTTCATGGCGACGGAGAATATCATGATGGACGCCGTCAAAAACGGCGGCAACCGGCAGGAGCTGCATGAGCGCATCCGCCAGCTCTCCATGGAGGCCGGAAGGACAGTCAAGGTAGAGGGGAAGGACAATAATCTCCTGGAGCTGATTGCGGCTGACAAGAAGACCTTCGGCATGGATCTGTCAGATCTGGAGAGTCACATGGAGGGGATCCGCTATGTCGGGCGAGCCCCCCGTCAGGTGGAGGTCTATCTGCGCGATACCGTCCGGCCAATCCTTGACGCGAATGCAGACCTTCTGGGGCTGACAGCGGAGATCAATGTCTGAGCCTCAGGTCCTCTGAGAAGAATAATCCGACCGTATGCACAGGGCGTGATTAAAATAAATCAATCGATTTCAGGCGCTTTTCCCCGTCAAATCATTAAAATACGCAAAACGAAGAAGAGGCGAATTGGATATAATAGGGTGCGCAGGCAAGTCAGGTGCTTGCCTTGCTAAAAAGAAAGGAAGGTGGCCATGAAGTTTCAGTCTACATATCTGCAGGGCATTTATGATGGTCTGGTCGAGAGAAACGGGGAACAGACGGAGTTCCTTGAGGCGGCGGGAGAGGTATTAAGCTCTCTGGAGCCGGTTGTCGCAGCCAACCCCAGGCTGGAAGAGGAAGGGGTCATTGAGCGCCTGGTTGAGCCGGAGCGGGTGATCATGTTCCGTGTTCCCTGGGTGGATGACGCGGGAAAGGTACAGGTGAACCGCGGTTATCGTGTCCAGTTTAACTCGGCAATCGGTCCTTATAAGGGGGGCCTGCGCCTGCATCCCTCTGTCAATTTGTCCATCATCAAATTCCTGGGCTTTGAGCAGATCTTCAAGAATTCTCTGACCACCCTGCCCATTGGCGGCGGCAAGGGCGGATCCGACTTCGACCCGAAGGGCAAGTCCGACCGCGAGGTCATGCGTTTCTGCCAGTCCTTCATGACGGAGCTGCAGAGACACATCGGTCCGGACACCGATGTTCCCGCCGGAGATATCGGCGTGGGAGCTCGTGAGATCGGCTATCTCTACGGTCAGTACAAGAGGCTTCGCAACGAGTTCACAGGCGTTTTGACCGGCAAGGGCCTGGCCTATGGCGGATCTTTGGTCCGTACCGAGGCGACCGGCTATGGTCTCTGCTACTATACCCAGGAGATGCTTTCTGTCATGAAAAATGACTCCTTCAAGGGGAAGACGGTTGTGATCTCAGGGTCCGGGAATGTAGCGATCTACGCGGCGCAGAAGGCGACAGAACTGGGAGCTAAGGTAGTGACGATGTCTGACTCCAACGGCTATGTCTATGATCCTGAGGGAATTCAAGTCGACGTCGTCAAGCAGATCAAAGAGGTCGAGCGCGGACGGATTAAAGAGTACACCAAGCGCGTGCCCTCGGCCGAGTATCATGAGGGCTGCTCCGGCGTGTGGACGGTTGCCTGCGATATCGCCCTTCCCTGCGCCACGCAGAATGAGCTGTCTGAGGAATCCGCCAAGACCCTGATTGCCAACGGCGTGACTGCAGTTGCGGAGGGAGCAAATATGCCCTCTGTACCGGAGGCGGTCGAGGCCTTCCAGAAGGCAGGCGTCCTCTTCGGACCGGCCAAGGCGGCGAATGCCGGCGGCGTGGCCACCTCAGCCCTGGAGATGTCACAGAACTCCGAGCGCCTTCACTGGACCTTCGAGGAGACAGATGAGAAGCTCCATGGAATTATGATCCAGATCTTCCACGCTTCCTACGATGCGGCCAAAAAGTATGGCATGGACGGAAATCTGGTTGCCGGAGCCAACATCGCCGGATTTGAGAAGGTCGCCGAGGCCATGCTGGCTCAGGGGATCGCGTACTAATTCTGTTTTCGAGCCCCTTTTCAAGCTTGCAGGAATCACCTGTCTTGAGGATACAGATATTCCCATCCTCTTGAGGGCCTTTGACAGGAAGTCTTTGCTGTGCTATATTGCTTTTTGTTGTGTGCGGATGGATAGAATCCCTTTTGACAGAAGAGGAGTTTAGGAAATGATCGCGGTTTTAAAGACGGTTCTGACGGTGATTTTTGTCATTGTCTGCATTGTTTTGAATATTGTAATCTTGAGCCAGGAGGGCAAGGACGCGGGACTGGGTTCTCTGAGCGGCCAGGCTTCCAACACAGATTCCTACTGGAGCAAGAACAAGGGCCGTTCCCGGGAGGGCGTTCTGATCAAGCTGACTACGATTCTGGTCATTGTGTATTTTGTTGTGTCCGCAGCCTTGAATATGGGGCTTTTCAACTGAGAAAACGGGTTATTTTCGAGGGCTGTCAGATTCAGGCCGATCATCCTATCTCGCATGTGCATGCTTGTACAGCCGCGAATGGTGGTGGTCGGCTTTTTGATTCGGGGCAGCCGTATATTTTCAGGAGTGACAGGTGACAGATCACAGAACAAGAAGAAATCATAGATCCAATTCCTCTGGTTTTCACCGCGATGGAGGAAGAGGAACCGGCGCAGGGCGGAAAGGGACGGCGCGCAGGGAAGAGACCGAGGCGGATGAAGAGCTGAGCCGGATCCGTCATAAGCTCTTTTCCTTTATCTGCGACGACATCTATGTGCCGATGAAAGCCAGGGAATTAGAGCATCTGCTGGATGTTCCGGCGGATAAGAAGGAGATCTTTGAGCGGGCTTTGGATGATCTTGTCGCCATGCGAAAGATTGAGGTCAATGAACAGGGCAGATACCGCAAATCAACGGCAGCGCCCATGGAGGGAACCTTTATTGCCAATGCCAAGGGATTCGGCTTTGTCACGGTAGAGGGCCAGGACGAGGATTACTTCGTGCCGAGAGACTATGTGGGCGGGGCATTCCATGGAGACCTGGTGCAGATTTCCATTGTAAAGCGCGGAGATGACCAGGGACATCGGGCAGAGGCCAAGGTGACCAGGATTTTAAGCCGCGGCATTACGAGTTTGGTCGGAAGCTTTGAATTGAGTCGCCAGGGGACCTTCGGCTTCGTGGAGCCGGATCTCAGGAAAATTCCCGGGGATATCTTTATCCCTGCCTCTCAGACTAAGAACGCGATAACGGGAGATAAGGTTTTAGTCTCCATTACGGATTACGGGGCTAAGGACAAGGGACCGGAAGGAGCTGTCACAGAGATTATCGGACACAGGGGAGACAGGGGGGTGGATGTTTTATCCACACTGCGCGCCTATGAGATTCCCATGGATTTTCCTGAGCCTGTCCTGGAAGAGGCGGACCGGCTTGCGATTCCTGTGCCAAAGGAGGAAATTGCAAGGAGGAGGGATTTGCGGAAAATCCCCATGGTGACCATCGACGGGGAGGACTCCAAGGATCTGGATGACGCAGTCAGCCTTGAGCGAGAAGGGGACGGCTATCTGCTGGGGGTTCACATCGCGGATGTCTCCCACTATGTAAGGGAGAATTCGGCTCTGGACAAGGAGGCCCTGAAACGGGGAACCTCCGTCTATGTGGTGGACCGGGTGGTTCCCATGCTGCCGACGGCTCTCTCCAATGGAATGTGCTCTCTCAACGAGGGAGAGGATCGGCTGACCCTTTCCTGCCTGATGCATTTGAATTCTCTGGGACAGGTTGTCGATTATGAGATCTTAGAGTCGGTTGTCAATATTGACCGAAGAATGACCTACACGAAAGTCCAGGCAGTTCTTGACGAGGATCCGAAGGCTCTGAGAGACTATGCCGATTTCGCGGACACCTTTCGTCTGATGCTGGAGCTGTCCGAGAAGATCCGGGCGATTCGGACAGCCAGAGGGGCGATTGATTTCGACTTTCCCGAGACAGATATTATCCTGGATGAGAACGGGAGAGCGGTTGATCTGAGGCAGCATCCCAGAAATCAGGCGACCATGCTGATCGAGGACTTTATGCTGTCGGCCAATGAGTCTGTGGCCAGAGAGTTTGCCAGGCGAGAGATCCCCTTTCTCTACCGGACCCATGATAAGCCGGACGCGGAGCGCCTGCGCAATTTAAAGACCTATCTGGGAGCCCTGGGTTATGTCATGCATTCGGATCCTCAGAGGATCCGCCCGATTGAGATTCAAAATATCATGACTCAGATCGCCGGCAAGCCGGAGGAGAAGACCATCTCAACGATTGTCCTAAGGTCGATGCAGCAGGCCAAATACACCACGGACTCGATCGGCCATTTCGGCCTGGCCGCCAAATACTACTGCCATTTCACATCCCCCATCCGACGCTATCCGGATCTGATCATCCACCGTATTATCAAGGAGAATCTCGCCGGGAAATTCTCCCCGGAGCGGGCGGCTCACTATGAGGATATCATGCCTACGGTGGCGGTAGAGACTTCCAGGCTGGAGCGACGGGCTGTCGAGATCGAGCGGGATGTGGATCGCATGAAGAAGGTGGAGTACATGGAGGGGCATGTGGGAGAGACCTATGACGGCTGTGTATCGGGCGTCACGGGCTGGGGGCTCTATGTGGAGCTGCCCAATTCCGTCGAGGGGTTGATTCCCGTCTCCACACTGACAGACGACTACTATGAATTTTCCGAGGACACTTATGAGTTGATCGGAGAGCGCTTTCACCGGCATTTTAAGCTCGGTCAGTCTGTGCGGGTTCTGGTGTCTTCCGTGGACGCCAGGGCCTCCACCATTGATTTTGAATTGATAGGATAGGTGAGCGATGGCAGATACGAGTCATGTGCATTTGATCGCCAACAACAAGAAGGCCAGACACGAATATTTTCTGGATGAATTCTACGAGGCCGGAATTGAGCTGGCCGGCACGGAGGTCAAGTCTCTTCGCATGGGCAAATGCTCCATTAAGGAGGCGTGGGTGCGCATTCAAAACGGAGAGGTTTTCCTCTACCAGATGCATATTTCGCCCTATGAGAAGGGGAATCTCTTCAACCGGGATCCCCTGCGCCCCAGGAAGCTCCTTTTACACAAGGCGCAGATCCGCAAACTGGAGCAGCAGATCAAGACCAAGGGCTATACCATTGTACCTGTAAGAGTCTACTTTAAAAAGAGTCTTGCCAAGGTGGAGATCGCTTTGGCCCGGGGCAAAAAGCTCTATGACAAGAGGGCGGACTTAGCCAGGAGAGATCAGGAGCGCCAGGCTCAAAAGGAATTTAAAATCCGAAATCTCCGCTAGAAGCCGAAGGTGAAGGAAGTGTGTATTTGGCAGGGCATTCTTGTTTTTGCGAATAAATACATGTA
Source organism: Shuttleworthella satelles DSM 14600 (assembly GCF_000160115.1). Taxonomy (GTDB): domain Bacteria; phylum Bacillota; class Clostridia; order Lachnospirales; family Lachnospiraceae; genus Shuttleworthia; species Shuttleworthia satelles. Next base: position 804,057 of record NZ_GG665866.1, on the reverse strand, counting down.
AGATAATTCTGGAGCACGGTTGTATACGGAATCATCTGTAGAGTTCCGTTGCCTAACAGGGCTAGCAAAGGTTTCGACAGGGATCCTGCAGCTGGTGAAGCGAGCCGCATGGCGATGCGTTAAATGGCCAAATTAAATTTAAACGCTAAGAACAACTCTTTAGCAATCGCAGCCTGAGGGCTGTAACCCTCTTCTGATTCACCTGCGTGTCAGGGGCCGGGTTTCAAAAAGAGCAGGAAACGACATGCCCAAAGCTTTGAGGGCATGGGCGTAAAATGAAGCTACCAAGACCGCAAGGATGTCTGCTTCCGGGCGGCGGAGGGAATTTATAAAGAACAGACTACGCTCGTAGAAGAACAGGGAACGGGTTTTTGGACAGGGGTTCGATTCCCCTCTAGTCCATCAGGGATCTGGTTCAAGTAACGACTTGGATCCGGTCCCCTTTTCTTTATATTATTCATGGCAATTGAATGCCCTATGAGGAGGAAACCATGGCATATCAGAAAATCATGGTCGTTGATGATGAGATGCGTATCCGCAAGATTGTCCGCGACTTTTTGGTCAGGGACGGCTATGACGTCGTAGAGGCCCAGGACGGAGAGGAGGCCCTAGACCTCTTTTACCAGGATCATGAGATCGGACTGATTATCTTAGACGTCATGCTGCCGAAGCTCAGCGGCTTTGATGTGGCCAGAGAGATCCGGGAGACGTCCAAGGTGCCGATCGTCATCCTGACGGCCAAGTCCGATGAGCAGGATGAGCTGCAGGGCTTTGATATTGGGGTTGACGAGTACATCTCCAAGCCCTTTTCTCCCAAGACGCTCGTGGCGCGGGTACAGGCGATTCTGCGAAGAAGCGGCGTCGAAGAGCAGGCCAAGCTTCTGGAGGCCGGGGGGATCCGTCTGGATTTTGTCGCGCATACGGTGACCGTCGACGGCAGGGAGATTATGCTGTCCGCCAAGGAGTTTGAGCTTCTGGCCTACTTTATGGAGAACAGGGGAATCGCCCTCTCCAGAGAGAAAATCTTAAATTCGGTCTGGGACTACGACTACTTCGGAGACGCCAGAACCATTGATACTCATGTCAAGAAGCTCCGCGCCAAGATCGGCGAGAAGGGAAGCTATATCCGCACGATCTGGGGAATGGGATATAAGTTTGAGGTCAGTGAGTAAGGTGAGGCAAGAGGATCTGGTCGTGAAAAAGAAGAGGATCTGGACAGGAATCAACCAAAAAATTGTCATCATCTTTCTGGTTGTCATCAACGGATTAATTGTTCTGACATTTTTGATCAACTTTTTCTTGCTCAAGGATTACTACGCGCGCAATAAGGTGGGAAATCTGGAGAAGGTCTACGGTATCTTCGAGGATCAGTCCAGGGACGGTCATATCTATTCCCCGGACTACCGCCTGCAGTTTGAGCAGATCTGCGCCAACTTCAACCTCGACGCTGTGGTTACAAGCGGCAGCGGAGACCTCCTTTTATCATCCATGGATGAGAGCTCAGCCATCCCGGGAAGCCTGCGCAAGGTTTTAGCGGAGAACAGGGATCTTCCGGTTCCGTCCACAAGTGACGAGAATCCCAGTTCCCGCCAGATTCGCGTTGCGGATTCACACACACACGAGGAATACCTGGTTCTGATCGGACGATTCACTGACGGCAATTTCATTGTGATTCGAAGCGGAGTGGAGTCGCTCAAGGAGGCGGCCTTCATTCTGCGCAAAACCCTCTTCATCGCGGGAACGATCTCCGTGATCTTATCTGTTCTGGTGGGAGGACTCGCCGCCCGCATGATCACCGAGCGGATCCGCCGCATGCAGAAGCTGGCCCGGCGGATGTCTGACTTGGATTTTGACGCCAAGTACCAGCGGACAACGAATTATGATGAGCTGGATGATCTGGGAGAGAGCTTAAATGAGCTCTCCGGGAAATTGCAGACAAGCATCGGTGAACTGAAGACGGCCAACAACGATCTGAAGAAGGGGCTTGAGATCCGTGACAAGCAGGAGAAGATGCGCAGGGAATTCCTCTCCAACGCCTCTCACGAGCTCAAGACGCCCATCGCGGTCATCCAGGGATACGCGGAGGGTCTGCAGGATGGGATCGCGCAGACGCCGGAGGATATTCAATTTTATACGGAGACCATTTTAGATGAGGCGAATCGCATGAATCGCCTGGTTCGGCAGATGATTAATCTCAATACCCTGGAGTATGGGAAAAATATGGTTTCCATGGAGCGTTTCGATCTCATGGCCTCCGTCCGGTCCCTCGTCGCTTCGCAGAAGATTCTCGCGAGCGGAATGCGGATTGATATCGAGCCTGAGAATGAGCCGATTCATATTTGGGCGGACCCAACTATGACCGAACAGGTGATCAGTAATTATCTGAGCAATGCCATTCACTACTGCGGAGGCAGGAAGGAGATTCGCCTGCGGGCCAAAAGAGAACCCAAAAGAGTCCGCTTCTCGGTCTTTAATACAGGAGACCCCATTCCTGAGGCCGCTCTTGACCACCTCTTCGAGAAATTCTACAAGGTGGACAAGGCCAGAAGCCGCGCCTACGGGGGATCCGGCATCGGTTTATCTGTCGTCAAGGCGATCTCCGAGTCCTTTCAGCAGGAGTGCGGAGTCATCAATCATAAAGACGGCGTGGAGTTCTATTTTACTTTTGATACGACAAATGCCTGACAGGAGAGAATTATGCTGGCAATCATCGACTATGACGCCGGGAATATCAGAAGCGTTGAGAAGGCCTGCCGGGCTGTCGGCTCACAGGCTCTTCTGACGAGGGATCCTGAACGAATCCTGTCCGCGGATCATATTATCCTGCCCGGGGTCGGATCCTTTGGCCAGGCGATGGAGCGTCTCCACTCCTATGGACTGGTTCCGGTCATCCAGGAGGCGGTCGCAAGAGAGATCCCCTTCCTGGGAATCTGCCTGGGGCTGCAGCTGCTCTTTTCCTTCAGCCAGGAGAGTCCGCGAGTCAGTGGACTTGGACTTTTGCCGGGAGGTATTTATCGGATCCCCAATCAGGAGGGGGTTAAGATTCCCCATATCGGCTGGAATTCTCTGTCTTTTCCTAGGGAGGGAAGGCTCTTTTACGGGCTTAAGGAAGAGGATTATGTCTACTTCGTCCACTCCTACTATCTGAGGGCCAATGATCCATCCATCGTGACAAGCACAACACAATACGGAGGGGTGCGGATGGACAGCTCCGTGGAGAGAGGAAAGCTCTTCGCCTGTCAGTTTCACCCTGAGAAGAGCTCTCATGTAGGGCTTCGGATTCTGCGTAACTTTCTGGAGGTGTGACCATGTTTACCAAGAGGGTGATCCCCTGCCTGGACGTCAAGGACGGCCGGGTGGTCAAGGGGGTGAACTTTGTTGATTTAAGGGACGCTGGAGATCCGGTCGACATTGCCAGGGCCTACGACGCGGCCGGGGCGGATGAGCTGGTCTTTCTCGACATCACGGCCTCCAGTGATCAGAGGGCAACGGTGATCGATATGGTAAGAGCGGTCGCCGCCGAGGTCTTTATCCCCTTTACCGTAGGCGGAGGAATTCGCAGTGTGGACGATTTCAAGTCCCTTCTGGCGGAGGGGGCTGACAAAATCTCCGTCAATTCCGCGGCGATCGATCATCCCGAGCTTCTGACCCAGGCGGCGGATAAATTCGGGAGTCAGTGCGTGGTTCTGGCGATTGATGCCAGGCGAAGGGAGGACGGATCGGGCTGGGAGGTCTATCAGCAGGGCGGGCGTCTCAACACCCGTATGGATGCCGTGGCCTGGGCGAAAGAGGCGGTCGCTCGCGGGGCCGGAGAGATCCTTCTGACCTCGATGGACTGTGACGGGACGAAAGACGGCTATGATATCTCCCTGACCAGGGCGATCGCGGGGGAGGTTTCGGTTCCGGTGATTGCCTCCGGTGGCGCCGGGAGGAAGGAGCATTTCTATGATGCCCTGACAAAGGGCGGGGCGGACGCGGTCTTGGCGGCCTCTCTCTTTCACTACGGAGAACTGGAGATCCGGGAATTGAAGGAATATCTCCGGGGACGGGGGATTTCTGTGAGACTGTAGGGCCTGTAGCATTTCTCTGAGAGACGCATGCTTTTGCCTAAGAGACGCGGAGAAGGATTTCTCCTGAGGAATTCGGGTTCCGACGATGTTAGTGTGGATTTTAATCTGGAGGTTGTATGGCGGCAATTGAAAACGACTGGCTCCCGGCTCTTGAGCCGGAATTTCACAAGGACTACTACAGGAAGCTCTATCTTCGCATGAAGGAGGAGTACCACAGCTACGTCATTTATCCCCCCTCTGAGGAGATCTTCAATGCCTTTCACTTAACCCCCCTTTCCAAGGTTAAAGTGGTGATCCTGGGACAGGATCCCTATCATGAGCCGGGACAGGCACAGGGACTCTGTTTTTCCGTCAGAAAGGGCGTTCGGATCCCTCCTTCTCTGGCCAATATCTACCAGGAGCTGAACAGGGATCTGGGATGCTATATCCCTAATCATGGTTCCCTGGTCAAATGGGCCGAGCAGGGGGTTTTGCTCCTCAACACGGTCCTTGCGGTGAGGGCTCATCAGGCGAACTCTCTCAGGGGAATCGGCTGGGAAGAGTTCACAGACGCCGCGATCCGGGTTTTAAACGAGAGAAATCAGCCGATCGTCTTCATGCTCTGGGGATCGTCCGCGCAGGCCAAGGCTGCTATGCTCGATCACCCGGGACACCTGATCTTAAAGGCGCCCCATCCCAGTCCCCTGTCCGCCTACCGGGGGTTCTTCGGCTGCGGGCATTTCTCCAAGTGCAACGAGTATTTAAAAGAGCAGGGGCTTGAGCCGATCGACTGGCAGATTGAGAATGTCTGAGGAATTGCCCAAAGAAAGAAAAAGATATCAGGGAAATTGAGTAAAATTCTGTCCGCGTCTGCGGGCGGAATTTTTTGAATGATGCGATCAGGGAGGGCGGAAAGCTGACGTATTTGCGGGCGGAATTTTTTGAATGACGCGATTAGGGAGGTGGCGGAAAGCTGACGCGCCCACGGGCAGAACTTTTACTTATAAGCGGAGTCTGCGCGCAGTATTAATATTCGGAATAAGTGAAAGAGAGGATCATTGTCTATAATAGTGAAGTAGCTCAGTCTCAAGCAGGAGGATTTCAATGAAGATACGTTCACTGAAGAGAGAACTCGCGGGCAATTCCTACCCCGGACGAGGGATTATCTTAGGCAAGTCCGAGGACGGCAGGTCCGCCGTCGTCGCTTATTTCATTATGGGACGAAGCGAGAACAGCAGAAACCGGATTTTTGTGGAGGAGGAAGGCGGAATTCGCACACAGGCCTATGATCCGTCCAAGCTGGAAGATCCGAGCCTGATTATTTACGCGCCGGTTCGCCTGCTGGATGACATGTTGATCGTCAGCAACGGGGACCAGACGGATACCATCTATGATGGGATGAGGGCTGGCAAAAGCTTTGAGGAAGCTCTGAGAAAGAGATGCTTTGAGCCGGACGCCCCCAATTATACCCCGCGTATTTCCGGACTGCTTGAACTGGAAGAGGACGGATGCGCTATCTCCCTGTCGATTTTAAAGAGTCACAATGGAAATCCAACCCAGTGCGACCGTCAGACCTATTGCTATGACAAGCCCTTTGCGGGCGAGGGCTACTTTATTCACACCTATCAATCCGACGGAGACCCCCTCCCCTCCTATGAGGGAGAACCTACCCTCTTAGCTCTGACCGGAGATATTGACAGTCTGGCAGAGGAGATTTGGTCTTCTCTTGACGAGGACAACAGGGTCTCTCTCTTTGTCCGCTATATTAATCTGAAAGATAAGAGCAGCCAAACCAGAATCATCAACAAGAATAGCTGAAGGAGTCTTGGATTTCGAATTGTAGAAGAATGCCAGGATAAAGGAGAGTGGAATGAAGGAACTGGAACTGAAATACGGATGCAACCCCAATCAGAAGCCCTCGCGCATTTTCATGGAAAACGGCTCGGATCTGCCGGTTACCGTCCTCAATGGAAGACCGGGCTATATTAACTTTCTGGACGCCCTGAACGGATGGCAGCTGGTCAGCGAGCTCAAGCGGGTGACCGGGATTGCGGCAGCGAGCTCATTTAAGCATGTCTCTCCGGCGGGGGCGGCTCTTGGCCTTCCCCTGAGCGATACGCTCAGGAAAATCTACTGGGTGGACGACATGGATATCGACTGGACTCCGCTGGCAAATGCCTATGCCAGGGCCAGAGGGGCGGACCGCATGTCTTCCTTTGGAGATTTTATCGCCCTGTCTGACGAGTGCGATGTCTCTACGGCCCAGCTGATCAAAAGAGAGGTCTCTGACGGGGTGATCGCTCCCTCCTATTCAAAAGAGGCGCTTGCGATTCTCAGGGAGAAGAAAAAGGGCAGCTACAATGTCATTCAGATCGACCCCTCCTATGTCCCCGCGCCTCTTGAGGTCAAACAGGTCTATGGCATCAGCTTTGAGCAGGGGAGAAATGAACTGAATATTGACGAGACCTTCTTCGACCACCTGGTCTCCGCAAACAAGAATCTGCCCGCCTCGGCCAAACGCGATCTGGCGATCAGCATGATCACCCTCAAGTACACCCAGTCCAATTCCGTCTGCTATGTCAAGGATGGGCAGGCGATCGGTATCGGGGCAGGTCAGCAGTCCAGAATTCACTGCACCAGACTGGCGGGCCAGAAGGCGGATAACTGGTGGCTGAGGCAGAATCCCCGGGTCATGGGGCTTTCCTTCCTCGATGGCATCAAGAGAGCGGATCGGGACAATGCCATCGATCTCTATATCGGCGATGAGTATGAGGACCTCCTTGCGGATGGCGCCTGGCAGAAGGTATTTACGAGCAGACCGCCTGTCTTTACGGCAGAAGAAAAGAGGGCATGGCTGGCCGAAAACCATGGGGTCGCTCTGGGCTCGGACGCCTTCTTCCCCTTCGGAGACAACATTGAGAGAGCGCATAAGTCCGGTGTGTCCTATGTGGCGGAGCCAGGCGGATCCATCCGCGATGACAATGTGATTGCCTGCTGCGATAAGTACGGCATGACTTTGTCCTTTACCGGAATCCGTCTCTTTCACCACTGATCGGTCATCCATATATGTTCACAGCTCTTTCATCACTCTTTTTTTCGGGCGATTGAAAATGAAATGACTCTATGTATAATGGTAATTGATGCGTCTTTCTGATCCATATTGAGATGTATTCCGAAGACGAAGCTGTTTTCGGCGGTTGCTTATCCATTCCAGATAAGAAAGAGGTTTAAAATGGCAAATGTAGATTTAACAAAGTATGGCATCACGGGTACGACCGAGATTGTCTACAATCCTTCCTATGAGCAGCTCTTTGCCGAGGAGACCAAGGAGTCTCTTGAGGGCTATGAGAAGGGGACAGTGACGGAGCTTGGAGCCGTTAATGTCATGACAGGCATTTACACCGGCCGCTCACCCAAAGATAAGTTTATTGTTATGGATGAGAATTCCAGGGATACGGTCTGGTGGACTTCTGAGGAGTATCCGAATGATAATCACCCCGCCTCTGAGGAGGCCTGGCAGGCAGTCAAGGAGATCGCCAAAAAGGAGCTCTCCAATAAGAGACTCTTTGTGGTCGACGGTTTCTGCGGCGCCAACAAAGAGACCCGTATGGCAGTTCGTTTTATCGTAGAGGTCGCCTGGCAGGCGCATTTCGTACGCAATATGTTTATCAAGCCGACAGCGGAGGAGCAGGAGAATTTCGAGCCTGACTTCGTTGTCTACAACGCCTCTAAGGCAAAGGTTGAGAATTACAGAGAACTGGGTCTGAACTCCGAGACCGCTGTCCTCTTCAACATCACTTCCCGCGAGCAGGTCATTGTCAACACCTGGTACGGCGGCGAGATGAAGAAGGGAATGTTCTCCATGATGAACTATTTCCTTCCCTTAAAGGGCATGGCTTCCATGCACTGCTCCGCCAACACCGATCTGAATGGTGAGCATACCACCATCTTCTTCGGCCTGTCCGGCACGGGAAAGACTACCCTGTCGACTGATCCCAAGCGTCTTCTGATCGGCGATGATGAGCACGGCTGGGACGACAATGGCGTCTTCAATTTCGAGGGCGGATGCTATGCCAAGGTGATCAATCTTGACCCCGAGGCGGAGCCTGACATCTACGGAGCCATTAAGCGCGACGCTCTCTTAGAGAACGTAACGGTTGATGAGAACGGCAAGATTGACTTCGCGGATAAGAGCGTGACGGAGAATACGCGTGTCTCTTATCCCATCAACCATATCAAGAGCATTGTAAAGCCCATCTCTCACGGCCCTGCCGCCGAGAATGTCGTCTTCCTGTCAGCAGACGCTTTCGGAGTACTGCCTCCGGTATCCATTCTGACTCCCGAGCAGACCAAGTATTACTTCCTGTCCGGATTCACCGCCAAGCTTGCCGGTACAGAGCGCGGGATTACCGAGCCCACCCCCACCTTCTCCGCATGCTTCGGTCAGGCTTTCCTGGAGCTGCATCCCACCAAGTACGCAGAGGAGCTGGTCAAGAAGATGGAGAAGAACGGAGCCAAGGCATACCTGGTCAACACCGGCTGGAATGGTTCGGGCAAGCGCATTTCCATCAAGGACACCCGCGGCATCATTGACGCCATCCAGAATGGCGACGTCAACAAGGCGCCCACCAAGAAGATTCCGGTATTTGACTTTGAGGTTCCCACGGAGCTTCCCGGAGTAGATCCTGCCATCTTAGATCCCCGCGATACCTACGCGGACGTTTCTGAGTGGAATACAAAGGCCGCTGATCTGGCCGCAAGATTCCAGAAGAATTTCAAGAAGTATGAGAACAATGAGGCTGGCAAGGCCTTAGTTGCTGCAGGCCCCAAGGCCTGACCCTCTTTCTCCCGCGAAATAAGGTGGGAGAGGATACTGTGAATTCCTGCCCGGGTCAGTACCTGTAACAAAAATATTAATAAAAACCGCTGTAGCCCGTGATTGTGGTGTGCATCCCGTCAAGTAGACAATTGAAAAACAAAAAAGTTTTCCTGTCCGGCATTAATGCCGGGCAGTTTTCATGCTGTCCCCAACAGTTTTATTTCATGGTATTCCATTGGGGTCATGACTTTCAGTTTTCTCTGTACACGTTTGCCCGTATAATAGGTCATATATTTTTCAATTGCTTTAAGAAGTTCTTCTTTCGTTCTGAACTTACGCCCATAGTACATTTCACGTTTCATGAT